>JAUXUN010000083.1 GCA_030680855.1 Aestuariivirga sp. | reverse complement strand
GGAATTTATCCACCGAACATCTTGGATATTTCACCGCTCGATGCCGTCGCCTGGAACGCCACGCCGCCAGAAACGTCATGGCCCACCAACCGCGACATTGTTGAATCAGCCCTCTTTGCCCTGAGCCGCCCGCGCCACCTGACCATATCCTCTCTCATGCTGGAATCCGACAGCGGCAATTTCCACACCCATTAGGAGCAACGAGTGAAACTCAAGAACCGTACCGCCATCATCACTGGCGCTTCCCGTGGCATTGGCCTGAGCTGTGCCGAGCGCTTTGTTGCTGAAGGCGCCAACGTCGTCGTCACCGATGTGCTGGATGATATTGGCAAGTCTGAAGCCAGTCGGCTTGGCGCCACGTATCTGCATTGCGACGTGTCGAATTCCAGTGATATCAAAGCCACCGTTGCCACGGTCGTGAAGCAGTTTGGCGGCGTGGACATTCTCATGAACAATGCCGGCATCAATATCAGCGGCGATTTCCTCGATACGAGCGAGGCCGATTACGACAGGGTTCTCGACATCAATCTCAAGGGGTCGTTTCTCATGTTGCAGGCCTGCGCCCGCGAAATGGTGAAACAGGTCGCCGCGGGAAAACCGCCAGGAGCCATCATCAACATGTCGTCGGTCAACGACACGCTCGCCATTCCGGCGATCGTCAGCTACTGCATCGCCAAGGGCGGCGTCTCCCAGCTCACCCGCGCAACCTCCATTTCGCTGGCCCCGCACGGCATTCGCGTGAATGCCATTGGCCCCGGATCGATCATGACCGGCATGCTGCAAAGTGTTGTGAACGATAAGGCCGCCATGGCGCGCGTCATGTCGCGCACCCCCATGGGCCGCGTCGGCGAACCTTCGGAGATCGCCGCCATCGCCGTGTTTCTGGCGAGCGATGATTCCAGCTACGTCACCGGCCAAACCATCTACGCCGATGGCGGCCGCATGCCGCTGAACTACACCATGCCTGTGAAGGAATAGAAATCCTCACCCTGAGGCGCCCTGCGCAGCAGGGCCTCGAAGGGTTGGCGGACACGGAACGAGATGCTTCGAGGCATCGCGAGTGCGATGCACCTCAGCATGAGGGATTTATTTCATTCAATGATAATGACCTGCCCAGTCAATGCGCCTTCAACGCTCTTTGCGTAAGCCAGGCCAACCCGCTCCGATGAAACGGCTTCATGTCCGGGAAAAAATCCTTCATATTTCTTGGCCGACTCCTGCAGCAGTCCGGGACTCACGACATTGATGCGGATGCCGCGCTCCAGCTCAATTGCCGTTGATGTCACAAAGCCCTTCAACGCTGCGTTCACAGTTGCGCCATTGGCGCCCTTCAAAACCGGATCACGATCAAGCACGCCGCTGGTCAGCGTAAAGGAACCCCGGTCATTCACGTGCGGCGTGCCAAGCAGGACCAGGTTCACCTGCCCCATGAGCTTGTCTTTCAATCCCATCATGAATTGCGCTTCGGTCATGCCCGCCAATGGTCCGTAATGCGCATGCCCGGCGCAGGCGACAACCGCATCCAGCTTGCCAAGCTTTTCATACATGGCGCTGATCGAAGACGCATCGAGGAGATCAACGCGGACATCGCCGGAAGACCGTCCGGCGGTGATTACCTCATGGCGTGGCTTGAGTTCCGCAACCGCGGCCTTGCCGACATTGCCTGCCGTACCGACAACAAGGATACGCATTATTCTTTTGTGGTTTCTTCACTGGGCTCCAGCTTCAGGCCCTTCAGTTTCGCAAAGACCGAGTCGGCGCTGTACTGCTTGCCGTCATTCTTCGCCGACTCTGCCGTCACAGCCTTTTCGGCTTCCGCCGCGGCCGCGGCAACCGCCGCCACATTGGCAACGGTGCCCACGACTTCCGCCGCGGGAATAAGCGTGCGGACCGGAGCCGCATCAGGAACCTGCCCCTTGCCCGCCTTGCGCGCCGCCTTCTGGACCGCGAAGTCCAGTTCCAATTGCGAGCACAGGCCCAGCGAAACCGGATCGACCGGCTTGATGTTGCTGGCGTTCCAATGGGTGCGGTCGCGGATGGCGGCAATCGTTGTCTTCGTCGTGCCGACCAGTTTCATGATGGTGGATTCCGGCAATTCCGGATGGTTGCGCAACAGCCACATGATGGCATCGGGACGCTCGCCCCGGCGCGACACCGGCGTATAGCGCGGGCCACCCGTGGATTTCTGCACCGGGATGTTGACTTTCGACATCAGAATCTTGAGCGCATAAGCCGGGTCGGCCTCGCCCTTGTGGATCTCGTCGCGGGTAAGCTGGCCGCCGGTCACCGGGTCGAGGCCCTTGATGCCGGTAGCCACGTCGCCATCGGCAATGCCCTTCACTTCAAGCTCGTGCAGATTGCAGTAATCGGCAATCTGGCGGAACGTCAGCGCGGTGTTTTCAACCAGCCAAACGGCGGTCGCTTTTGGCATCAACGGGGCATTTGACATAATTTTTTCGCTCCTTCGGAACCGTCTGGGGTTCCGTAACATCAGGGTAAATACGCTTGGGAATGCCAGCTATATAGGCGCTGCCTCCAGAAGATGCAACGCGTTTTAAACGGTGAGAACAATCTTGCCCACGTGCTGGCTGCTCTCCATCAGGCGGTGCGCCCCGGCCGCATCCGCCAGCGGGAAAGTCTTGAATATCGCCGGCTTGCAGCGGCCCGCCGCAAATAGCGGCCAGACCCTGGCTTCCAGAGAGCGGGCAATCTCCGCCTTTTCCGCAACTGATCGTGGGCGGAGCGTTGAGCCCGTAAGTGTGAGGCGTTTGACCATGATGGGCAGCAGGTCAACCTCAACCTTTGAGCCCTTTTGAAAAGCGATGTTCACGATGCGCCCGTGCATGGCGATGCAACGCAGGTTGCGGGCCACATAATCGCCGCCCACCATGTCAAGGATCACATCCGGCGCAATGGCGCGTCCCTTCAACTCCTCGACAAAGTCCTGGGTTTTGTAATTGATCGCCACATCAGCGCCCAAGGTGAGGCATTCCGCGCATTTCTCATCGCTGCCGGCTGTCACAACAACCTTCGACCCAAAAGCCTTCGCCAGTTGGATCGCCGTTGTGCCAATTCCGCTCGAGCCGCCATGTATCAAAATGGTCTCACCGGGCCGCAGGCGGCCCCGGTCAAACACATTGGTCCACACCGTAAAATAGGTTTCGGGAATGGCCGCCGCTTCAATCATCGAAAAGCCCTGCGGCACAGGCAAAGCATTGTCTTCCGCCACCACCGCATATTCCGCGTAGCCGCCGCCCGGCACCAGCGCGCAAACCTTGTCGCCAACCTTGTAGCGCGTCCCCGCTGACATCACTTCACCCGCAATCTCAAGCCCCGGCGTCAAAGGCGCGCCCGGCGGCGGCGGATAGCCGCCCTGGCGCTGCAGGATATCCGGTCGGTTCACTCCCGCCGCATGAACCTTCACCAGCACTTGGCCCCCGCCCGGCTCCGGCATTGGCAGTTCGCTGATTCGCAAAACGTCCGGCCCGCCCGGTTGGCTTATTTCGGTCGCTTTCATGCCCGCATCCTTTTTTGTCTCACAATGGGTTGCAGACCCCGCCCCTGCAATGGCAAAATGTGACAGCAGCACAGGGAGCCAGAGCCATGGACCTCGACGACGCACCAAAAAAGCCGGCCAACATGGTTATCGGCGAAAATCTCGATGCCATTTCCGTAGCCGAATTGGAACAGAGGATTCAGGCTTTGGACTCCGAGATCATCCGCTTGAAGGCCGAAATTGCAAGGAAACAGGCCAGCCGCAACGCCGCCGACGCTTTCTTTAGAAACTAGGTTAACGGCGTTAACTATTTGGTAATGTATTTCGTTTACCTGTGCAGGCTGCAATCCAGTCTTTTGGATTCTCCGAGTGGCACTTTTCCACTCTGTTTGACGCCTCCCTGTTAGAACTCAAAGCCACGTTTTTACGTGGCTTTTTTTTGGCCCCGATATTGCTTGCCCACAGGGTAAACTATTTGCTTGCCGGATATTGACCGGAAATGGCGCACGCGCCATGATCGGCCCGCCTGGTGGGTAAAATTTTCACGATTTGAGTAAGGGGTCATTAGGCATGCAGGGTTCGTCCGGTAACGTGGCTACCGTTAACTTCTTCACCAAGTTCACCTCCTCCGAGCAATTCGAGAAAGTGTTCCGCGAAGGCATGTCCCTGGTTGAGGAAACCGCCAATTACCTCGATGGCCCGGGCCGCCTTGATGCCCGCATCCTTGAGCGCCACGGCGCCATTGCCTACGCCACCGAAAGCATGCGCCTCACCACCCGCCTCATGCAGCTTGCCTCCTGGCTGCTCTTGCAGCGCGCTATAGGTGGCGGCGAACTGACGGTTGAAGATGCCCGCAAGGAAACGCACCGCATTAGCCTTAACGACATCGGCAAGGGCCACGACCTCGCTGGCGCAAATGATCTGCCCGACGCCCTGAAAGCCCTGGTTGACCGTTCGCTCACCCTGCATCAGCGCATCGAGAAACTGGACAGCATGATCAGCGCCCAAACCTCCACGGCCCAGTCCATGCCAAGCCCGGTCAACGACCAGATCGACCGCCTGGCCTCCATGCTGAAGGTCGCGCGCGGCTAAACCGGCAGGCTTTATTTTCGCCCCACGATAAGCTTAGGCCTGTGTGATGCGACGTGTGGTTCTCAGTCTTATCTTTGCTCTCACATTATGCTCGCATCCGCGTGCCGCGGTGCAGCCGCAAACTGAAAAGACGGCCTATGCCTCCGAGGTATGCGGCCTCCTCAGTCTTCATGCCCAGCGCAACAGCCTGCCGGTTGATTTCTTCACCCGGCTGATCTGGAAAGAAAGCATCTTTGATGCGCAGGCCGTGAGCCCCGTGGGGGCCGAAGGCATTGCCCAGTTCATGCCGGGGACGGCCAAGCTGCGCGGCCTGAAAAATTCCTTCGACCACCGCGAGGCGCTTGCCGCCGCCGCTGAGTATCTGGCTTTCCTCACCGAAAAATTCGGCAACCTCGGCCTCGCGGCCACCGCCTATAATTTTGGCGAGGATGGCACTAGCGCCTGGCTCGGCAAGCGCCGTACCCTGCCCGCCGAAACCGAAGACTATGTGCTGGCCATCACCGGCCACGCGGCCGTGCAATGGCGCGATCCCAAGGCAGCACTTGAAATTCCGGGGCTTGGCGGCAGCGGCAGCTTTCCGGAAAACTGCGCCAGGCTGGTGCTCAGGGAAATGCTTCCGCCGTCACCAGCAATACAACGCAGCCCCACCAAACCCTGGGGCGTGGTCATCGCCGGCGGCTTCTCGGAAGCGCGCACGCTCGCAAGTTTTGAGCGGGTTAAATCCCGTTACGCCACGCTGCTGAATGATGAACTGCCCATGGTGGTGCGGACCCGCAACCTGAGCCGTGGCCGAAAGCTTTTCGTGCGCGTCATGATCGGCCGCAACAGCCGGCAGGAAGCTGAAGACCTGTGTGCAAAGTTAAGGGCGCAGAATGGCGCCTGCATTGTCGATAAAAACTGAAAAAGCCCGGCCTTGCGACCGGGCCTCGAAAACTTGGGGACTTCTTACTTGTTGAGGAAGCCGAACTTCTGCTTGAAGCGCGAAACCCGTCCGCCACGGTCAAGAATGGTCTGGGATCCGCCGGTCCAGGCCGGATGCGACTTCGGATCGATATCTAAAGACAGTGTATCGCCGTCCTTGCCATAGGTTGAGCGGGTAACGAACTTGGTGCCGTCGGTCATCACAACATTGATGGTGTGATAGTCCGGGTGAATGCCTTCTTTCATCGCATGATCTCTCTGGTATGGCGCGAAAAGCCGCGCCTCGTCGCTATTGTGAAGTTTCGGCTGCGCTCTATACAGGAAGCCCAAAGTGGAGGCAAGTAGGCCAAAATGGCAGAAAATGAGGCGCCCGAACCAGGCCGGAAAAGCCTGAAGCCGCTGGCGCGGTTGACGCCCTTCATGGCCCGTCACAAGCCCCAGATCGCCAAGGCCCTGATAGCCCTGGCGGTCGCTTCTGGCTCCACCCTCGCAGTGCCCATAGCCGTGCGGCGCATCATCGACCATGGCTTTACAACCTCCAATGCGGCGCTGGTTAACCAGTATTTCAGCGTGATGATCGCCGTGGTCCTGCTGCTCGCCTTGAGTTCCGCAATCCGCTTCTATTACGTCATGTGGCTCGGCGAAAAAATCGTCGCCGATGTGCGCGATGCCCTGTTCGCCCATTTGCTGAAACTCAGTCCTGGCTTTTACGAGACGCAGAAAACCGGCGAAGTCGTCTCGCGGCTCACCGCCGACACCACGCAGATAAAATCTGCCTTTTCCTCCACCGCGTCCATCGCCCTCCGCAATGGCGTGATGCTGGTGGGCGCCATCGTCATGATGATTGTCACCAGCCCCAAGCTTGCCGGGCTCGCAGGGCTCGCCATTCCCCTCATCGTCCTGCCGCTTGTCACCTACGGCCGCCGCGTGCGGCTGCTTTCGCGCGCCGCCCAGGATACGCTTGCCGCCTCTGCCGCCTTCGCCCAGGAGCGGCTTTCCGCCATTTCCACCGTGCAATCCAATGTCCAAGAGGCCTTCACCGAAGGCGAGTTTGCCAAGGCAACGCATTTTGCCTTTTCCGCGGCGGCCAAGCGCACCCTCGCCCGCGCCGTTCTCACCGCCGCAATCATTTTTGTGGCCCTGGGTTCCATCGTTGGCCTGCTGTGGTTCGGCGCCCAGGAAGTGATCAGCGGAAATCTTTCAGGCGGCACCCTGAGCCAGTTCGTGATCTACGCCATCATTGCCGCAAGTTCACTCGGCCAGCTCTCCGAAGTCTGGGGCGAAATTCAGCTCGCCGCCGGAGCCGCCGAACGCATTTCAGAATTGCTCGATGAAAAACCTATAATCAATGCACCGTCAAATCCTGTAGCATTTCCGCAAACGCCCAAAGGGCAAATTAAATTTTCCGGCGTCACCTTCCATTACCCAACGCGCCTGAAAACGACTGCGATAAACAGCGTGAACTTCACGGCCCGGCCCGGCGAAGTCACCGCCATTGTCGGGCCATCAGGAGCTGGGAAATCAACCCTCTTCGCTCTCATCCAGCGCTTTTACGATCCCGCCTCCGGAACCATCACAATCGATGGCCTCGACATCAAATTGGTTGACCCGCAGGAGTTGCGCAAACACATCGCCGTTGTGCCGCAGGATACGATCATTTTCTCCGGCTCGGTGCTTGACAACATCCGCTTCGGCGCGCCCGGCGCAACGCGCGAAACCGCCATGGCCGCCGCCGTCGCCGCGCGCATTGACGCGTTCGCCAAAAAACTTCCCAAGGGATTTGACACTGAAGTGGGCGAGCGCGGCATCACTCTTTCCGGCGGCCAGCGCCAGCGCATCGCCATCGCCCGCGCCATTTTGCGCGATGCCCCCATCCTGCTGCTTGATGAGGCGACAAGCGCCCTTGATGCGGAAAGCGAGTCACTCATCCAGGGCGCGCTTGAAAAGCTCACCGCCAACCGCACCACCCTCGTGGTGGCGCATCGCCTCGCAACCGTGCGCAATGCCGACCGCATTCTTGTTTTCGACAATGGAAAGCTGGTGGCCCAGGGCACCCACGGCCAGCTCGTCAAGAAAAACGCCCTCTACGCCCGGCTGGCGAAGCTGCAGTTCAACGTTCCGTCAGCTTGAGCTCGATGCGCCGGTTCTGCGATTTCGCATCTTCCGAAGTGCCCACATCAAGCGGCTGGAATTCGCCAAAGCCCGCCGCCACCAGGTGCTTGGGCGCAATACCCTGGGTAATCAGGAATTTGACCACAGCAATGGCCCGCGCTGAGGAAAGCTCCCAGTTGGATTGGAAAAACGGTGACTTGATGGGATCAATATCCGTGTGCCCGTCAACCCGCAAAACCCAGGCGATATCCGCCGGAATTTCCGCTTCAAGCTGCCGCAGCGCATCCGCCAATTTCAGCATTTCCTCTTGGCCCAGCGGGCTGATTTCCGCGTCACCCTTGGCGAAGAGGACTTCCGACTGGAACACGAAGCGGTCGCCCACCACCAGGATATCCGAGCGCTGCGAAAGAATTTGCCGCAGGCGCCCAAAGAATTCCGAACGGTAACGCGACAGTTCCTGCACCCGCTGTGCCAGCGCCGAATTCAGCCGCTTGCCCAGATCGGCGATTTGCGCTTCCGAGGATTTGTTGCGGATTTCCGCGTCGGTCAGGATGCTGTTCAATTGCGCCAGTTGGCGGCGCATTGCGGCAATTTGCTGGTTCAGCAATTCAACCTGCGACAGGGCTTCCGAAGTGAGCGCCTTTTCCTGATCAAGCTGCGTTTGCAATCCGCTGATCGTCTGGTTTGCCGCCGAGCCTCTTGAACCCTCCGCCGCAAGGCTGGCGATAAGGCCCGCGCTCTTCAATTTCTCGGCGCTTAAATCATCGCTCAGTGCCAGCAGGTTTGCTTCCACCGCGCCCTTGGCGGTTTTTTCCAGGGCCAGCAATTGCGTGAGCTCGGCAATTTGCGAACGCAATTGCCCAAGCGCTGAATCCTGCCCGCTTAATTCCCGTGCCAGAAGAAACTGCGCCGTCATGAAGACCGAAAGAAGGAAGGTGATGACCAGCAGAAGCTGGGCCATGGCATCGACGAAGCCCGGCCAATAGGGCGGGTCTTCCAGGCGTCTCCGTTTTGAAAGGGTGCCAGCCATGGCTCTTACTCGTCGCCCTTGCCGCGGGCCCGGCCCGCCGTCTGGCCTGTCGAGCGTATCAACAGGCGCTGAATTTCATTCTGCTGCACCTGCTGGCTCTGCGCCCACTGCCGCACCATCTTCTGTTCCTCGCGCATCTGCTGCACCAGGCTCGCCACCGCTTCAGCCAGTTGCTCGATTGATTCATTGGCGTTGCCGCCGCCGGCGCCGTTGACCTTCACGCCTTCAAGCTGCTTGCCAACCTTGTCGAGGCCGCGCTGCAGGCCCTGCATGTCAAAGCGCAGGTAATTGGTGGCCCCGGACTGGCCGCTTCCCTCGCCCACCTGGATGTCGGTGATGGTGGAAAGCCAGTCTTCAAGATTATGGTAAAACCGGTTCTGCGCCTGGCTTGCCTTGAGATCCAGAAAGCCAAGGATCAGGGAACCCGCAAGGCCGAACAAGCTCGCTGAAAATGAAAGCCCCATGCCTTCGAGCGGCCGCTGCAGGCCGGTCTTCAGTTCCTCGAACATGGAGCTCGTTTGGCCGGCCCCCACATCGAGATTCTTGATGGCATCGCCCACCGAGGTCACCGTTTGCAGCAAGCCCCAGAACGTTCCGAGCAGCCCCAGGAAAATCAGCAAGGCCACCATATAGCGCATGAGGTCGCGCGATTCGTCGAGCCGTGAGGCCAGCGA
Organism: Aestuariivirga sp.; assembly: GCA_030680855.1. Taxonomy (GTDB): domain Bacteria; phylum Pseudomonadota; class Alphaproteobacteria; order Rhizobiales; family Aestuariivirgaceae; genus Aestuariivirga. The sequence goes on along the minus strand of JAUXUN010000083.1, from coordinate 3,523 downwards.
GTCGAGCAGCGAACGCATGGTGTTGGTGGACAAGACGGTGCGCTCCTGCCGGTCGCCCAAAAGGGTGGCCATCGGCGCGAGCAGGACCGGTTCCGCCAGGTTTTCATCGCTCGATTGACCAAGCCGGAAGCCGTTGACCCAGTTGATCTCCGGGAAAAGCCGCCAAACCATGCGGTAAGCATACAAAACACCGAGCACAAGAAGGCCAATGATCAGCCCATTCAGGCCCACATTGGCCATAAATGCTGCCTTGATGCTTGGGTAAAGAATGGCCGTTAGAACCACGACAACCAGGGTGAACACAACCATATGAACCAGATAAACGCGCGGCGGCTCCAGCCCTGTTGTATCATTCATATCTGCCATTGAATCCTCAACCGCCTCCCCGAGCCCCACACTTCCAGCAAATCTAGACGATTGCATGACCGCGGGCGAGCCGCAACTTTCGTTGTCAACATGAGAGAATAGTGCGGCGGCACTTCGCCGAAAAACGGGCGCCAAACCCGCCGCGATTTGGAGCAATTCTAATTCCGAGTATTTTAATCAACTATTGAAAGGCGTGGGTCCTCATGCTAGTGAGCCAACAAAGATAACAGGAAAAACAGGAAGAGTGCGATGAAGCGGATACCCAAATTGTGGACAGGCCTTGGCGTGGCGGCAATTGCCGGTTCCATGGCGGCCCAGGCCGATGTGATCACGCTCCAGAACGCTGCAAACCAGTCGCCCATCATCCTTGCCCAGGAAGGCGGTGAAGGCGGCGGCGAAGGTGGCGGTGCGGCGCCCTCGACCTATGCCCTCGAATCAACCGACGCCAACGCCTTCAACTATGACGCCAGGCCCCAGATCGATGCCTACATTGACCTCGTGGCCAGCAGCTACAAGAAAGCCGCCGACGATGCCAAGACTCTTGCCGCAGCCGTCGATGCTTTCCTCGCTGCCCCAACTGACGGCACGCTGAAGGCCGCCCGCAAGGCCTGGGTTGAGGCCCGCCCCGCCTACTTGAAAACCGAAACCTTCCGCTTCTATGACGGCCCCATTGAAGAAGTCGAAGGCGCCATCAATGCCTGGCCCATGAACGAAGCCTATATCGATTATGTTGAGGGCAAACCCGATGCGGGCCTGATCAATGACGCAAGCTTCAAGGTCGGCCTCGAGGACATCGAGAATTCCAACCAGGGCAAGGACGAGGCCGATGTCACCACCGGCTGGCACGCCATTGAATTCCTTCTCTGGGGCCAGGATCTATCCGCCGACAGCCCGGGGAACCGTCCGTATACGGATTATATCGCCGGCGCCGGCAACAATGACCGCAGGCGCGAATACCTGAAACTGGTGACCGATGATCTGGCCCACAAGCTCAACGAGCTTGAAGGCGCATGGCAGTTGCAGAATGCCGTGGGCTACGCCAGAAAGCTGAAAGCCATGCCGGAGCGCGAAGTCATTGGCCGCATGGTGAATGGCATGGCCATTCTGGCAGGCTTTGAATTCATGTCGGAACGCCTCGCCGTTGCCCTTGATTCCGGCGACCAGGAAGACGAGCATTCCTGCTTCTCCGACACCACCAGGCAGGATTTCGTCTATGACCTCGTGGGCATCAAGCAGGTCTGGACCGGTGACAATGAGGGCGGTGAACGCGCCGGACTCAATGATCTGGTGCGCAGCCAGGACGCCGCTTTGGCGGACCGCGTTGACGACCTCTTGGCCGATGCCGAAACCAAGGTTGCAGCCCTTGGCGATCCCTGGGATCAGGTTCTGGCCGCGCCCATGGACTCACCCGAGCGCAAGGCCGCCGAAGAGGTCGTTGTCGCTCTGCAGGATTTGGCAACCGGCCTCAAGGATGCTGGCGGCAAGCTTGGTGTTCTGGTGCTTATTCCCACAGAATAATGCCCCGTCCCGGACTCATTGCGGCAATACTGCTCACGCTGGCTTCGCTTGCCGCCCTGGGCAGCGAGGCCGGCGTTCAGCCTTTGCGCGAGATGCTTCTCGCAATTCCGCTGTCGGAGAAATTGGGCGGCGACGGAACGCGGCCTGTTGCCAATGACGATGCCTTCACCTTCCAGACCCCCAACAGCCCGAAACGCCACCAGCGCCCCTTCTCCTTCGGCAACCGCCTGTTTAATACAAATTGGGTGGAAGCCCCGGGCTCCGTGAAAGCCTTCGATGGCCTGGGGCCCATGTTCAACCGCGTCTCCTGCTCCGGCTGCCACACCAGGGATGGCCGCGGGCGTCCGCCGGAGAATAATCAGGGGCCTATGGACTCCATGCTGCTGCGCATCAGCATTCCGGGCAAAGACGCCAACGGCGGCGTCAAGCCCCACCCTGTCTATGGCGACCAGATCAGTGAGCGCGCCATTCTCCATGTCGAACCCGAAGGCCGCGCCGAAATTTCCTACACCGAACGTCCCGGCGCCTATGGTGATGGCGAGAAATTTTCCCTGCGCAAGCCGCACTATGCCATCTCTGACCTGAAATATGGTGATCTCGGCAAGGACATCATGATTTCGCCCCGCGTGGCTCCTGCAATGATCGGCCTTGGCCTCCTGCAAGAGGTGCCCGATGAAACCCTGCTGGCCCTCTCAGATCCGGATGACGCCGATGGCGACGGCATTTCCGGCAGGACCAATGAAGTCTGGGATACCCTCGCCGGGAAAAAATCTCTGGGCCGCTTTGGCTGGAAGGCCAATCAGCCTAACCTCCGCCAGCAGAATGCCGGGGCGGCGGTGGGCGATATCGGCATCGCCACATCCATGGCCGATGGGCAGAACTGCACATCTGCCCAACCGGACTGCATGAAGGCCATCACTGGCGGCGCGCCCGAAATGAGCGACGAGTTCCTGGACAAGCTGACGCTCTACACCATGACCATCGCCGTCCCCGCCCAGCGCAATGCCCATGATCCCGCCATCAGGCACGGCGAAGAACTGTTCCGCGCCATGGGCTGCGCCTCGTGCCACATGCCAACCCTGCAAACCAAGTCCGTAAAAGATTTTCCCGAACTGGCAAACCAGACCTTTCATCCCTTCACCGATCTCCTGCTCCACGACATGGGCGAAGGCCTGGCCGACAACCGCCCGGATTTCGAAGCCACCGGCCTGGAATGGCGCACCCCGCCGCTCTGGGGCCTTGGCCTCATTTCCGTCGTGAACAAGCATAACCTCCTCCTCCACGATGGCCGCGCCAGAGGTGCTGCCGAAGCCATTCTCTGGCACGGCGGCGAAGCGGAAGCGGCCCGCGAAGTCTTCCGCAACGCCGCAAAAGCGGAACGCGACGCGCTGATCGCCTTCCTCAATTCGCTCTAGGAAGTCATTATTTTAATAATCCTATAATAGCTATTTAATCCTTGACACATAAATTCCTGGATGGTAAGCGTCCTGTGTCCATCCCGGAAGGGGTCCTGGTCATGACGGTGGCTTTGATGGGGTGGATGTGGCGCCTGCGGGTGGGGTGAGACGAACACTTCATTCCCGGGAGCGCTGGAGCTGCCCTGCGGACACTAGGATCCGTGCGCCGGGAGGCAGTTAGG
>JAUXUN010000081.1 GCA_030680855.1 Aestuariivirga sp. | reverse complement strand
TATTACCGGCGCGTGGATCACTCAATTTGCCAAAACAACTCTCAAGACAGGCCATCGCAGTTCTCCTTCAAACTGCAACCCTACTGAATCCCTTCCGCGCTGATCCGCAACCCCAAATCGCCCATATGCGATTCCCCTGCCCCTTGCGGGGAGGGAGAAAATTATGATCTTTATACTGATTAATTTGTCTCTTCCACCAAAACCGGAAACTCCGGCCCATCCATCACCGCGCCATGGGCCAGCGTCACGCCGCGAAATGGCGGCGAGGTCTTCACGCCCTCGCGCCGCGCAAAGCGCGCGTCATCGCCAAGCAAGCGCAGCGAAAACGCCCGGCGCTGCTGGCTCGCCGAATTATTGGCCGGCGCGCCATGCAGCGTCTTGTAGTTGAAGGCCACCGCATCGCCCGGCTCAAGCGCCCAGCCGATCACGTTGAAGCTGTCACGGTTGCCGTTGATGTCGGGCACTTCCTCAAGCCCGTCATTTTCATTGAGCGGCGTCTTGTCGAAGCGCTCCGGCCTGAAATACTTGCCCCACTTGTGCGAGCCCGCAACGAATTCCAGGGTCCGGTCGCGCGGCACCGGATCCAGCGGAATCCACAAGGATACAGTGTCATTGCCGTCCACGCAGTAATAGGGCTGGTCCTGGTGCCAGGGCGTGGCAACCCCGGCGCTCGCCTCCTTCACCAGCACATGCTCGTGGAACAGCCGCGCCGTTTTCGTACCCATCAATTGCCGTCCCATTGCCGCCGCCGGCGAGTTGAAAATGAAATCCTTGTATTCCGGAATCCGGTCCCAGTTGCAGTAATCGCCGAAGAAGCGCCCGCCACCGTCCTTGCCCTTGTAGATTTTCACATCGGCGCCGGGCTCGGCCATGTTGCGCGCGATCCCTGCCCGCAAAACCTCAACCCAGTCGGAAAAATAGCCCCTGAGGGCCACGGCCCCATCGCGCTCAAAAGCCGCGATTGTTTCGGCTGGAACTGTCGGTTTTATCATGTCGGCACTCCCTGTCCGTTTTCAGCATGGCGCTAATAATAAGTAAATCAGATTGATTTACCTCGGCCAAAAACAGGATTTTGATCAATCGGAAAAAACGTGCTTAAGTGCGTCAACGCCCGTTCGGGTGTCTAAAAAAAGTAAGGGAGACAGACTATGAAATCCACTAAATTGTTTGGTGCCGCGTTACTGATGAGCACGATGCTCGCAGTAGGCAGCGCCCAGTCAAAAACGCTGGTCTACTGCTCGGAAGGCTCGCCCGAAGGTTTCGATCCGGCACCCTATACGGCAGGCACAACGTTTAACGCCTCGTCGAAACCGCTCTATAACAGTCTGGTACAGATGGACCGGGGTACAACCAATGTGGTTCCGGGCCTCGCCGAAAGCTGGGAAGTTTCTGCTGATGGCATGGAAATCACTTTCAATCTCCGCAAGGGCGTCAAGTTTCATACCACTTCCTCGTTTACGCCAACCCGTGACTTCAACGCCGACGACGTGATTTTCTCATTCGCGCGCCAATGGAAGAAAGACCATCCGTGGAATCAGTACACCGCCGGCATCGCCTGGGAATATTTCGATGGCATGGACATGACGGCGCTGCTCAAGGATATCGTGAAAGTCGACGACAACACAGTGAAGTTCGTGTTGAACCGTCCCGAGGCGCCCTTCATCGCCAATATGACCATGGACTTCGCATCGATCCTGTCGGCCGAATACGCCGCAAAGCTCGAGGCCGATGGCAAGAAGGACATGATCAACCAGCAGCCGGTCGGCACCGGACCCTTCATGTTTGTCGACTACCAGAAAGACGCGGTGATCCGCTACAAGGCGCATCCCGACTATTGGGACGGCAAGCAGCCGATTGACGATCTGGTCTTCGCCATCACCACCGATGCATCGGTGCGGACCCAGAAGCTGAAAGCGGGCGAGTGCCATGTGGCTCCCTACCCGAGCCCTGCCGACATTGCCAGCCTCCAGGCTGACCCCAATCTTCAGGTCATGGAACAGGAAGGCCTGAACGTGGGCTATCTCGCCTACAACGCCACGCAGGCACCTTTCGACAATCCGAAAGTGAGGAAGGCGCTCAACATGGCGATCAACAAGCAGGCGATCCTCGATGCCGTGTTCCAGGGTGCGGGCGCCGCGGCCAAGAACCCCATCCCGCCCACCATGTGGTCCTACAACAATGACGTGCAGGATGATCCCTATGATCCTGACGCCTCGAAGAAGATGCTTGCTGATGCTGGCGTTTCCGGCCTCAAGATGAAGGTCTGGGCCATGCCCGTTCAGCGTCCCTACAATCCGGACGCCCGTAAGATGGCTGAATTGATCCAGGCCGACTTCTCCAAGGTCGGTGTCGAGGTCGAGATTGTCTCCTATGAGTGGGGCGAATATCTTGAGCGCTCGAAGGCCAAGGACCGTGATGGTGCGGTGCTGCTTGGCTGGACCGGCGACAATGGCGATCCGGACAATTTCCTCGCGGTGCTGCTCGGCTGCTCGGCGGTTGGCGGATCCAACCGGGCCCAGTGGTGCTATCAGCCCTTCGAGGATTTGATCCAGAAGGCCAAGGTGCTTCCCAACAACGATGCCCGCGAGCCGGTCTATCGTGAAGCCCAGGCAGTCTTCAAGGAACAGGCGCCCTGGGCCACCATCGCCCACTCGGTTGTGTTCATGCCGATGAGCAAGAAAGTCATGAACTACAAGATGGATCCGCTGGGGTCACACCGCTTCGACGGCGTCGACATCTCCGAATAAGCAATGCTGGAAGTGGCGGCCCTGAGGGGCCGCCTCTCCCTCAAATGCCATGCTGCGCTTCCTGCTGTCCCGCATACTGCTGCTGATTCCGACCTTTATCGGCATCTCAATCGTGTCATTCGGTTTTATCCGCATGCTGCCGGGCGACCCCGTGCTGCTCATGGCTGGCGAACGCTCGCTGACGCCCGAGCGCCACGCCGCCCTGTTGAAACTGCTCGGCTTCGACCGCCCGCTCTGGGAGCAGTATCTCGGCTATCTGTGGAAATTGTTGCAGGGTGACCTGGGAATATCGCTGAAAACCAAGATCCCTGTAGCGCAGGAATTCTTGACGCTGTTTCCCGCCACCATTGAGCTTTCGCTCTGCGCTGTCATTTTCGCAATTGTGCTTGGCATTCCGGCCGGCGTCCTGGCGGCGGTGCGCCGCGGCACTGTTTTCGATCACTCGGTGATGGGCACCGCCCTCATCGGTTTTTCCATGCCTATCTTCTGGTGGGGCCTGCTGCTCATCATCCTGTTTTCCGTGACGCTGCAATGGACGCCGGTTTCCGGCCGGATTGCTCTCACCTATTTCTTCCAGCCGGTAACCGGCTTCATGCTGATCGACAGCCTCATTTCCGGGCAGGCGGGCGCGTTCAAGTCGGCGGCCCGCCATCTCATTCTTCCCACCATCGTGCTCGGAACCATTCCGCTTGGCGTGATTGCCCGCCAGACCCGCTCCGCCATGCTTGAGGTGCTGGGCGACGACTATGTGCGCACCGCGCGGGCCAAGGGGCTCTCGACCGTTCGCGTGGTCGGAATCCATGCCCTGCGCAACGCCCTCATTCCGGTGATCACCACCATTGGCCTTCAGGTCGGAACACTGCTGGCAGGCGCCATCCTGACCGAAACGATCTTCTCCTGGCCGGGGGTCGGCAAATGGATGATCGATGCGATATCGCGCCGCGATTATCCATCGGTGCAGGGCGGACTGCTGCTAATTGCCGGTGTCGTCATGGTCGTCAACCTCATCGTGGACCTGCTCTATGGCCTCACCGATCCACGCATCCGGTACAGGAGCTGATGCGATGAGCGATGCGGTCATCGTCAGCGATGCGCGTAAGGGCGGCAAGATGGCCCTGCTCTCCGAATTCTGGGACTATTTCAGCGAGAGCAGGGGTGCCGTTGCCGGTTTGGTGGTCTTTGTCGCCGTGTGCCTCATTGCCATTTTTGCCGATGCCGTGGCGCCCTACCTGCCGCAGGAACAATACCGTGATGCCTTTCTCAAGCCGCCCTTCTGGCAGGAAGGTGCTGACCCACGCTTCATTCTTGGCACCGATGCGGTGGGCCGCGACATCCTCTCCCGCCTGATCTATGGCAGCCGCTATTCGCTGTTTATCGGCGTCATCGTGGTGACCATTTCGATGCTCCTTGGCGTGACCATCGGCCTCCTGACAGGTTTCTTCCGCGGCGCCTTCGACAATGCCGTAATGCGGGTGATGGACGTGTTCCTGTCCTTCCCCAGCTTGCTGCTGGCGCTGGTGCTGGTGGCGCTTCTGGGGCCGAGCCTCACCAACGCCATGATTGCCATCGCCCTCATCCAGCAGCCGCATTACGTGCGCCTGACGCGCGCCGCAGTAATGTCGGAGATGGGTAAGGACTACGTGACGGCTGCCAGGGTTGCCGGTGTCGGCAATATCAGGCTGATGCTGGTTACCATTTTGCCGAACTGCATGGGTCCGCTCATCGTGCAGGCGGCGCTGTCGTTTTCCGATGCCATTCTCGCCGCCGCCGCCCTGGGTTTCCTCGGCATGGGAGCCCAGCCGCCCACGCCGGAATGGGGCACCATGCTGGCGGATGCGCGCGAATACGTCACCCGCGCCTGGTGGGTTGTCACCATGCCGGGCCTTGCCATTCTGATCACCGTGCTTGCAATCAATCTGATGGGTGATGGACTGCGTGACGCCCTCGACCCGCGCCTTCGGAGGAGTTGAGGCGATGCAGGATGCCGTCATCAGTGCGCTCGGAACAATCGCCGCCGCATTTGTGGGCGTCGTGACCTGGTATCTCGCCTCGCGCCACGACCGCCGGCGCGAGATATCGGAACGCGAAGCCCTGCGCCATGCCGAGGAACGGCTGCGCGACCAGCGCGTTCTTGATATCGTAGTGGCGTTGCATTCCGAAATCCTGGCGGGCATCGTGGCAAACCGGCGCCAGCTGACCAGGGAGGATGCGGAATATGCCATGGCCCAGGAAACCCCATTCGCCACTGCCGACGACACGGATTTTGTTTTTGACTCGGTGAAGGACGACCTTTCGATATTGCCGGCGGAAGTGATCCACTCCGTGGTGCAGTACTACCGCACCGCCAGGCAATCGAACCTGCTGACCGCCGACCTGCGTGATCCCTATTTCATCAGTCAGACCCCATCGGAGAAGCGCCGCATTATCGGCCATCTCCTGCAGATTGTGGAAACCCAGAAAATCCTGGGCGAAGCCGCCCTCGCTGACCTGTCGGCCTTCGCCGGCAGGCAGGGGCTTGATCTCACGGAGAATGAAACCCGCGCCGGCAAACTGCTGTTGCAGGCCAGGGAGGAGATGAAGCTTATCTTCAAGAAATCGGAACGATCGGTCCGGACATCAAAGCCTCCTGGGAGACGAAAGCACAAGTTATCATAGTCCCATGAATATAGGGTAAACCAAGGGAAAAACAACCCGCATGCCGCTGCTCGACATCAAGAACTTGACCGTTGAATTCAAGACCGCCAGCGGCCTCTTCCGCGCCGTGGACAATGTGTCCATGTCCGTGGATCCACGCGAGGTACTGGCCATCGTCGGGGAATCCGGTTCCGGCAAGTCCGTCGCCATGCTCGCCGTCATGGGTCTTCTGCCGTGGACGGCAAAGGTCACCGCCGACAAGATCGATTTTGACGGCCGCGATCTTCTGAACATCACCCCCGCCGACCGCCGCAAGATCACCGGCAAGGACATGGCGATGATTTTCCAGGAGCCCATGTCGAGCCTCAATCCCTGCTTCACCGTGGGTTTCCAGCTCATGGAAGCCTTGCAAACCCATCTCGACATGGACAAGCAGGCGCGCCGCAAACGCGCCATAGAACTTCTCGAGGAAGTTGGAATTCCCGCCCCCGAAACCCGCCTCTCGTCTTTCCCGCATCAGCTTTCCGGCGGCATGAGCCAGCGCGTGATGATTGCCATGGCGCTGGCCTGCAAGCCCAAGCTGCTCATTGCCGACGAACCCACCACCGCGCTTGATGTCACCATACAGGCACAGATACTGGAGCTTCTGGTGCGCCTGCAAAAGGAAACCGGTATGGCATTGGTCCTCATCACCCATTCCATGGGTGTTGTCGCTGAAACAGCGGAACGGGTGAGCGTGCAATACGCCGGCCAAAAGGTCGAGGAGCAGCCCGTCAAAGATCTTTTTGCCACGCCGCGCCATCCCTACACGGCAGCCCTGCTGGCGGCCCTGCCCGAGCGGGCCCACGCGCGCCGCCTGCCCTCCATCCCGGGCGTGGTGCCCGGACAGTTTGACCGCCCGGTGGGCTGCCTGTTTTCGCCGCGCTGCCTTTATGCAACGGACCTCTGCCGGACCACGCAACCCGTTATGAATTATGGCGCCCTCTGTCACTATCCGCTGGGAAAGGTTGCCGCATGAACCAGGTCCTGAATGCCCAAAACCTCACCCGTTACTACAGCGTCTCGCGCGGCGCCTTCAAGGAAGCCGCCGTCCTGAAAGCCGTCGATGGCGCCAGCTTCACCCTGGAGCGCGGCAAGACACTCGCCGTCGTTGGCGAATCCGGCTGTGGAAAATCCACCCTCGCCCGCCTTGTCACCATGATTGAATTGCCTACCTCCGGCACGCTCAACATCGCGGGTCAAAATATAGTCGGCGCAACCCGGAAAACCCTGCGCACCCTGCGCCCCAAAGTGCAAATCGTTTTTCAGAACCCCTATGGCTCCCTGAACCCCCGGCAGAAAATCGGCGCCATTCTGGAGGAACCTTTGCTGGTCAACACGAAAGCACCAAAAACCGAGCGCCAGGAAAAGGCCCGCGCCATGATGAAAAGCGTGGGTCTCCGCCCGGAACATTATGATCGCTACCCCCACATGTTTTCCGGCGGCCAGCGCCAGCGCATCGCCATTGCCCGCGCCCTGATGCTCGACCCCGAAATTCTCGTTCTCGATGAACCGGTCTCGGCTCTCGATATCTCCATTCAGGCTCAGGTTCTCAATCTCCTCGCCGACCTTCAGGAAAAGCACAACCTCGCCTATCTCTTCATCAGCCATGATCTTTCCGTGGTGAGGCACATTGCCGATGAGCTGATGGTGATGTATCTGGGCCGCGTGGTGGAGCAGGGTACGCGCGACACGGTTTTCAGCAACCCGCAGCATCCCTATACCAAGGCCCTGCTATCGGCCACGCCAACTCCTGACCCCGTGCGAAAGCGTGAGCGCATCGTGCTGAAGGGCGAACTGCCTTCCCCCCTGGCACCACCACCGGGCTGCACCTTCCATCCCCGCTGCCCCGTCGCCTTCGAGCCATGCAACAGGCTCAATCCCGCCCTCCTTGCCCATGACAACAGTCTTGTGGCATGTCACGCGGTGAACCCACCCACCTCGACTTCAAAGGCGGCCTGAAATGTCATCGCGTCCTGAACTTTCAACCGGCGAAGCCCTTGTGGGCCTGCTTGAAGCTTACGGCGTCGATACGATCTTCGGCATTCCCGGCGTGCACAATGTGGAAATGTACCGCGCCCTGCCACGTTCGAAAATCAAGCATGTGCTGGTGCGCCACGAACAGGGCGCTGGCTTCATGGCCGATGGTTATGCCAGGGCCACCGGCAAGCCCGGCGTGTGCTTCACCATCACCGGCCCCGGCCTCTTGAACATCCTGACGCCCGTGGGCCAGGCTTGGTCCGACTCCAGCAACGTGCTGGTGATTTCCACCGCTCTTGATATCGGCGATGCCGCACAGGGCCGTGGCCGCCTCCATGAAATGCTGGACCAGCGTGCCGCCGCCGCCACCGTCACCAGCCTTGCCATGCGCGCCTATACGGCGCGTGACGTGCGTGATTGCATCGCTCGCGCCTTCGCCAATTTTGCCTCGGCCCGGCCGCGCCCCGCCTATCTCGAAATTCCGCTGGATGTTTTGCAAATGCCGGCGGGCGATGGCTGGACGGCCCGTTCGCTTCTCACCAAACCATCGCCCTCAAGAATCCTGATCGCCGCCGCGGCCAGAAAACTCAACGGCGCAAAGACTCCCGTCATCCTCTTGGGCGGTGGCGCACTGGATGCGGGCCACGCGGCGGTACAAATCGCCGAAAAACTGGGTTGCGCCATTCTCACCACCACGGCGGGCAAGGGTGCGGTGCGCGCTGATCACCCGCTCTGCCTCGGCTATTGCATGGGCAACCCGCAGATTCAAAAAATGCTGCAAACCAGCGACTGTGTTCTCGCCGTCGGCACCGAGCTTTCCGAAACCGATTTCTGGGATACCCAGGTCGTCGTTGATAAAAACCTGATCCGCGTTGATATCGATCCCGCCGCCATTGCGAGACCTCATTCCGCGGAAATTCCCATCCTCGGCGATGCAAACGAAACTCTGGAAGCCCTTGCCCCGCTGATCACGGCGAAGCCCGCGCAACCAAAACTCAAATTTGCCAAGGGCGAGGATGACGCTCTCCGCATCATGCTCAGCAAGGTTCTGGGCACCATCCGCGAAGCCCTGCCGGAAGACACGGTGATCGCTTCTGACATGACCCAGATCGCCTATGCTGCAAACATTATTTTCCCCATGTATGTGCCGCGCACCTGGCTTCATCCCGTAGGCTTCGGCACCTTGGGCTTCGGCCTGCCCGCCGGCATCGGCGCAAAGTTCGGCGTCGGCAAAAAACCCGTGGCCATCATGATCGGCGATTACGGCATTCAGTTCACCATCAATGAGCTGGGGACCGCCGCCGAACACAAATTGCCGGTGGTCATCCTCATGTGGAACAACAATGCCCTGGGCCAGATCCGCGATGACATGGTGAGCAAGGGCATCCAGCCAAACGCCGTCACCTTGAAGAATCCGGATTTCCAGATGCTGGCCAAGGCCTATGGCTGCTACGCCGAAAAGCCCGCCTCGCTGAAAGCCTTGGCCAGCGCTATCAAGGCGGCCCTCAATGCCGGTGGCCCCACCTTCATTGAAATGACCCCCGCCATGGTCAATGGCTGATGCGGCGGTAATTTTTGATGTCGATGGCGTGCTTCTCGAACTCACGCGCGCCGAGGAAGACGCCTTCTTTCTTCCCTTTGAACGGCGCTATGGCCTGAAAGGCATTTCCCGCGACTGGAATTCCTATGCCATTCGCAACGACGAAAACATCATTGCCGAAATCCTCGCGCGCCATGGCTTGCCGGAGCATGAGCACGCCGAAGTCGTCGCCGATTACCTGGACGTTCTCAAACTGCAGTTGGCAGACGGCACGATTGAAACCGTTGCCATCCCCGGCGCGCCGGAGCTTTTGCAGAAGCTTGAGGGCAGCCTGCGAACGGGCATTGCCACGGCCAATCTCCTCGGCGCCGCCGAACTTCGCCTGAAAGATGCCGGGCTCTGGGATCATGTGTCTGACCATGCCCGCGGGGCCGATGGCGGCGGACACAAACGCGAGATTCTGGCCCGCGCCCTGGCCACAACCGGCCTTCCAAGCAACCGCATCGTCTACATCGGCGACAACCCAAGCGATGTGGAGGCGGGCCTTTCAAATGGCGTAAATTTCATTGGTTTCAGCACTGATTCTGCCCGTTTGACGGAGTTGGAACGGGCCGGGGCTTTTCACACCTGCAATAATCATCTGGATAGTTTTCGCCTGATCGGCCATCTATTGCAGCGGTGAGTCGAAGAGAACATAAAAAGAACAAATTCTTATTCTAGGATTTTACTTATGAACCATGCGAGCCAGTTTTCTCTCCTCACAACAAGACGCTTCCTGCCGCTCTTCGTGGCCCAAGGCATCGGCGCCTTCAATGACAACGGCCTGCGCAACGCCATCACCATCCTCATCACCTTCGACCTCGCCGTAAACCACGGCTGGAACGCCACGCTGTTCGTCCAGGCCGGAACCGCCCTGTTCATCCTGCCCTATTTTCTCTTCTCGGCCATCGCCGGCCAGTTTGCTGACAAGTTCGACAAAGCCTTCATCGCCCAGCGCGTGAAGCTCGTCGAAATTGCCGCCATGGCGTTCGGCGCCGGGGCCCTGTGGCTCGACAACCCCTATCTCGACCTCATGGTGCTGTTTTTCGCCGGCAGCCTCGCGGCCTTTTTCGGTCCCATCAAATACGGAATCCTGCCGCAATACCTGAAGCGTGAAGAGGTTATCGCCGGCAATGCCTTGATCGAAATGGGAACCTTCGTCACCATTCTTCTCGGCACCATGTTCGGCGGCTTTCTTGTGCTGGAGACCGGCGGCAGGCAAGTCCTCTCGGGCGCGCTGATCCTTCTGGCCGTCGCCGCCTGGTATGCCACAACCCGCATGCCCTCCGCCCCTTCGACCACGCCTGACCTTGACATTGACTGGAATGTTTTCAGGCAGACCGCAAAGCTTGTGGGCTACGCCCGCGAACGCCATGACGTGTTCTGGGCTGTCATCGGGGCCTCGTGGTTCTGGTTCGTGGGCACCGTCCTGCTCGTGCAGTTTCCGGTTTTCACCAAGGAAATCCTGCTCGCCAACGAGGACGTTGCCAATGCCTTCATTGCCACCTTCACTATCGGCATTGGCTTGGGCTCCATGATCACCAACCTTCTCCTCAAGGGCGAGGTTTCGGCAAAATATGTACCCGTGGCCGCCATCATGATGACGGTGTTCCTCATCGATCTCTATTTCGCCGCAGGCCAAGTCAACGCCAGGCTGGCCGGAACCACGCTCAACGGCGTCAGCATATTCTTTTCAGACTGGTCAAGCTGGCGTGTAACCTTTGACCTGTTTTTCACTGCCTTCTTCGGCGGCATCTATGCGGTGCCGCTCAATGCCATCATGCAGACCCGGGCCTCGCCGCCCAAGCGCTCGCGCGTCATTGCCGCCAATAACCTCATCAACGCAATCTTCATGATTTCCGCCACAGTGACCTCGGTGATCCTCCTGCAATTCATCTCGGCACGGGGCCTGTTCCTCTGCTTGGGGCTTGCCAATGCGGTGGCGGCCATCTGGATCTGCTTTCTGCTGCCCCAGGAAACCCTGGCAAATTTTGCCCGGCAGCTGTTCCGCCTGCTCTACCGCGTCGAGGTAAGGGGGCTTGAGAACTACAAGGCAGCTGGCCGCCGCGCGGTGATCGTTGCCAATCATACGTCATTTCTGGATGGCCCCCTGCTCTCGGCGTTCCTGCCCGACCGCACCACCTTTGCCATCAATTCCTACATGGCAAAACGCTGGTGGGTGAAGCCTGCCTTCGCGCTGTTTGACCTGGCCCCCATTGATCCTGGTAACGCCCTGTCGCTCCGCACTCTCGTCGAGGCCGTGAAGAAGGGCAAGCGCGTGGTGATTTTCCCCGAGGGCCGCATCACCGTTACCGGCACCCTGATGAAGGTTTATGAGGGTCCCGGCGCCATTGCCCAGATGGCCGATGCCAAGGTTCTGCCCGTGCGCATTGATGGCGCGCAATTCTCAAAATTCTCGAGCATGCGCGGCAAGCTGCGCCAGCGCTGGTTTCCAAAAATCACCATTACCTTCCTGCCGCCGGTGAAATTTGATGCGCCCCCCGAACTGCGCGGCTCGCGCCTGCGCGAATACCAGGCCGACAAGCTTTATGATGTGATGACCGACATGGTGTTCTCCACCTCCAATGCCGACCAGACCCTGTTTGAGGCCCTGATTGACGCCCGCGCCACCCATGGCGGCGGCCGCAAGATCGTTGAAGACATCAATCGCCAGCCCATTGCCTATAACCGGGTGATCATGGGCAGCTTCATTCTTGGCCGCAAGATCGCCAGGCTCACGCCCAAGCAGAAAACCGTGGGCGTTCTCCTGCCCAATGCCATTGGCGCTTTGCTCACGCTGTTTGGCCTGCAGGCCTTTGGCCGGGTGCCCGCCATGCTGAATTTCTCGACCGGTGCCCTGAACATGTCGGCGGCCTGCATTGCGGCCCAGGTTACCACCATTGTGTCATCGCGCAAATTCATCGAGGCGGCGGAAATGGAAGGCGATATCGCCATCCTCTCCAAGAATTGCCAGATCATCTATCTCGAAGACGTGCGCGAGAATGTCGGCAAGCGCGACAAGCTCTACGGCCTGTTCGCCAGGTTTTTCTCCCGCACGGCGCTCTGGCTCTCCAAGGCCAGCAAGGATCCGGATAGCGCCGCGATTATTCTCTTCACCTCGGGCTCGGAAGGCGTTCCCAAGGGCGTGGTTCTCTCGCACCGCAATCTCAATGCAAACCGGCTCCAGGCCGCCGCCCGCATCGGCTTCAGCGCCCAGGACATTGTGTTCAACGCCATGCCCATGTTCCATGCCTTTGGTCTGCTGGGCGGCACCCTGCTTCCGGTCCTCTCCGGCGTTTACAGTTTCTTCTATCCCTCGCCGCTCCATTACAAGATCGTGCCGGAGCTCTGCTATGACACGAACGCTACCGTGCTTTATGGAACCGATACGTTCCTCGCCGGCTACGCCCGCACCGCCAACCCCTATGATTTCTTCAGCATGCGCCTGATCGTCTCCGGCGCCGAACGGGTGAAGCAGGAGACCCGCGAAGTGTGGATGGAGAAATTCGGCCACCGCATCCTCGAAGGCTATGGCGCCACTGAATGCTCGCCCGTCATCTCCATCAACACGCCCATGCACAATCGTTCCGGCAGTGTGGGAAGGCTGTTGGACCAGATCGAATACCGCCTGGAACCCGTCGAAGGCATAGCCACGGGCGGAAGGCTGTTCGTGAAAGGCCCCAACGTGATGCTGGGCTATTTGCGCGCCGATAATCCCGGCGTCATCGAAGCCCCGCCCGAGGGCTGGTATGACACAGGCGATATCGTGGAAGTCGACGAGCACCGCTTCGTCACCATTCTCGGCCGGGCCAAGCGATTCTCGAAAATTGCCGGCGAAATGGTCTCGCTCACCGCCGTTGAAACAAAGCTGCTGGAAGCCTTCCCCGGCGAGAATTTTGCCGCCGTTGCCATTCCCGACGAGAAAAAAGGCGAGCAGTTGATCCTCTTCACCACCATGGCCCAGCCTGAGCGCGCCGTGATTGCCGAAGGCCTGAGAAGCCGCGGCGCTTCCGACCTCATGATTCCAAAAGTCCTGGTGCATCTCGATGAAATCCCGCTCCTCGGCTCCGGCAAGACCGACTATATGACCTTGACCCGCATCTCCAACGAGGGGGCCAATGGCTGATAGCAGGGCCCACCAGCTTGCCCTGCAGCTGGTGGAGCAGGCCGCCCGCATCATGGGCGCACCCCGTCTCATTCCCATCAGCTTTGCCCATGTCGATGCCTGCTTTTACACCGGGCAATCCCACGTTGATTTCGTGAAGTTTCTTCTTGAGCATGGCGCAAAACTTTCCGTGCCCGCCTGGACCAACAACAGCGTTGCCAGCCCCGATGACGGCGGCCTCAGGCCCGAACGTTCCGATCCCGAAATGGTGCGGGGTGCCCATGAGTTGATGGAGCTCTATGCCAAGCTCGGCTGCAAACCCACCTGGACCTGCGCGCCCTATCAACTCGCCGGCGGCCCAAAGTTTGGTGATCACATTGCCGTGGGCGAATCCAACGCTGTGGCCTTCTACAATTCTGCCGTCGGCGCCCGCACCAATAAATATGGCGATTACCTCGACGTGGCCTGCGCCATCACCGGCCTTGCCCCTTTCGCCGGGCTCCACACCGATGAGGGCCGCATGGCAGATATCCATTTCTCCTGCGCATCCATTCCCGATGCTTGGAAACGCCAGGACATTTTCTTTCATCTCCTCGGCCATGTCGTGGGCCGTAAGGCGGGCCGCCGCATTCCGGCAATTTCCGGTGTTCCGAAAGAAACCAGCACCGATCAGCTCAAGGCCCTATGCGCCGCAAGCGCTGCCTCAGGCGGCGTGGAACTGCTGCATGTCGTAGGCGTAACGCCTGAAGCGCCGACGTTGAATACGGTGTTCAGGATTGGCGAGACCTACGAAGTCACAACTGACCACCTGAAAGCCGCCCACCGTGAACTTTCAGCCTTCAACGATGGCCCGCTCGATGCGGTTGCTCTCGGAACCCCGCATTTTTCACTTTCCGAATTTGCCGAGCTCGTAAAGCTGCTGAATGGGCGCAAGGTGAAAACGACAACATATATTTCCACCAGCCGCGGCATCCGCGAAATGCTCATCGCCAAAGGCTGGCTCAAGGATTTGCAGGATGCAGGCGTCACCATACCCGTCGATGTCTGCACCTATTACTTGCCAAAAATTCAAGGTCTCAAGGGCCGGGTCATGACCAATGCGGCGAAATGGGCCTATTACGCGCCCGGAATGCTGGGCGTCGAAGTCTGTTTCGGCAGCTTGAAGGAATGTGTCGAAAGTGCCGTGTTTGGCGCGGTCTGGCGCGACCCTGATCTGTGGTCAAATCCATGACCGTGCTTCATGCAGGCGTAGCCCAAGGCCCCGTCCTTCTGCTCGATGAACCCCTGAGTTTCTGGGGCGCTTTCGATCCCCGCAGCGGAACCATTATCGACATTCACCACCCGCAGAAGGGCCAAAGCCTCAAAGGCAAAATCCTGATGATGTTGGAAAGCCGGGGTTCCGGCAGCGCTCCCGGCGGCCTGGCCGAAGCCATCAGGCTTGGTACAGCACCCGCCGGAATCATCCTGGTGCAGCCCGATATCAACCTCGCCATCGGAGCTGCCGTGGCCGAAACGCTTTACGGCAAGGCCTGCCCGGTGCTTGCCGTCACCACGCCGGAATTTCAGGAACTTTCCAAATCAGCCTATTTGCATATCTCCCATGACGGCAGGGTCGGGCCATCCCTCGACGATGCCTGAAGGCTCGGCTAGAAGGCGCCCATGAAACTCGCATCCATCACCCAGCGCCTCAGCGGCCTCGGCTCCGATAAATGGGCCGTGCACATCGAAGGCAAGCGCCGCGCCGCCGCCGGCGAAGACCTGATATTCCTCTCTATCGGCGAGCCCGATGCGCCTACCCCCACGTCGATCATGGATGTGGTGAACAGCCGGATGCGCGCCGGGCGCTACAAATACGCCGCCAGCCGCGGTGAATGCGATCTCCTTGACGGGCTCTCGGCGCAATATACCAAAAGCACCGGCCGCCAAATCAGCACCCAGCAATTCATCTTCCTGCCCGGCACGCAAACCGCCCTGTTCGTGGCCCTGCAGGCGACCGTTGAACTGGGCGACGAAGTCTTGATGGCCGATCCCTACTACGCCACTTATGAAGGTGTCATCGCCGCGGCGGGCGGCATCTCCGTTCCCGTGGGCGTTGATCCCGACAATGGTTTCCATCTCAAGGCCGCCGATCTCGAACGCGCCATCACGCCGAAAACCCGCGCTCTTCTGCTCAACACGCCAAGCAACCCCACCGGGGCCGTGCTGACGCGCGAAACCATTGCCCAGATCGGCGATGTCTGCGAGCGCCATGACCTGTGGATCATCTCCGACGAAGTCTACGCCACCATGACCTATGGCAACACCGTGTTCGCCTCGCCCTTCGATGAGCCACGCCTGGAAAAGCGCACCATCGTTGTCTCGTCGCTCTCAAAATCCCATGCCATGCCCGGCTTCCGCTGCGGCTGGCTGGCGGCCTCCGAGGACTTCATTGAGGCCGCACTGCCGCTCACCGAAACCATGCTCTTCGGCTCGCAGGCCTTCCTCGAAGATGCCGCAGCCTTTGCGATTGCCAACCACTTCCCCGAGGTGGACGCCATGAAGCAGAGCTACGAGCGCCGCGCCCGCGCCCTGGTCGCCGGATTGAAAGGCGCCAAAAACATTTCCGCCCGCATGCCCGAAGGCGGCATGTTCGTCATGGTCGATGTGCGCAAGACGGGACTTAGCGGCGAAGACTTCGCACGAAAACTGCTGGCTAACGAAAACGTCGTCACCATGCCCGGCGAAAGCTTCGGCGCCGGCGGCGCCGGCCACGTGCGCGTGGCGCTGACGGTCGATGAAACGCAAATCATCGAGGCTTGCAAGAGAATTGCGCGGCTTGCCAGCGCATTGCAGACCTCACCCTGAGGCGTTCTGCGGAGCAGAGCCTCGAAGGGTTGGCGGAGGCGGACACAGGTGCTTCGAGGTTCGCGGGCTTTGCCCACTCGCACCTCAGCATGAGGGATTTCAAATCACCTGATACCCGAATTCTTCCGCCTGTTCCGTCAGCCATTCCCAGAAGCTTTCGGAGAATCCGCGAAACACCGACAGCTCGAATGCGTCCCGCTCCACGCGCGTGAGATGCACACCCACATGGGCCATTTGCGTCAGCACACTCTTGCCGATCTCGAATTCGCTCTCATGCAGGTCAACCGGCGTGCCCTTGCATAGGACCTGGCGTACTTTCGGTCCCTCAATCCGGATGATCACCCGGCCATGGCTTTGATCGGAACAGGAGGCGAGGCCATCCAGTTTTTTGCGCACCTCGTCAAACGGCCTGTCCAGAACAAAATACTGCTCCGCCCCCGCCCACTGCACCGTAGCTCCGCGCCAGTTTTTCAGAGCCTCGGCTAGCGTCTTCGCCTTGCCCTTACGCGCGATCACAGTAACGATAAGCGCGGGATGCCGCACCGAAAGTGTCACACCCGGCGCGCCGTGATCAGCGCCGAAGCGGCCCTGGATGGCGATGTCGGCCAGCGGCGAGGCCCTTTGAAAAATCTCAGGCATGGAGTTTTTTGTTCTCCCTGTCGTAATGCATGGGATCGCAGATCACGCCAAACATATGGATGTTGCGGACGCCATCAAAAATTTTCACCACTTCGCCATGTCGCTCGCGGCCATTCGAAAGCAGCGCCAGCCCCAGCCACATATTCAGCATGGGCGACCAGGCCACGGATGAAACATAGCCCTGGTCCGCCGCCATCGACGGCGCATCATCTTTTTTCAAGATATGCGAGCCCGAACGGATCTTGTCGGCAACGTCAAAGGGCCTGATTCCCACAACGCATTGCCGGTTCTTGTCCGTGAGGCCTTCACGCGCCGCCATCATGCGCCCGATATAGTCCTTCTTTGACGACATCATTTTGCCCAAACCGAGATCAGCCGCCGTTGTCGTGCCGTTAAGCTCACCGCCCGCCACATGGCCCTTCTCGATGCGCATGATCGACAGCGCCTCAATGCCATAGGGCGCAATGCCGAATTCCTCGCCCGCCTGCATGATCGCGCGCGCCACGAGATTTCCGTAATCCGCCGGCACCGCCAGCTCATAGGCATGCTCGCCCGAAAATGAAATGCGGAACAGCCGTGCCGTCATGCCGCCGAGAATGCTGATCTCTTTCGCCACCAGATAGGGAAAGCCCGTGTCATCCAGCGTTACCTTGTCAACGATCTTCTGCAACGTGGCCCGCGCTTTTGGCCCGGCAATCGCCATCTGGGCCCATTGTTCCGTGACCGAAACATACTGAACGTCAAGTTCCGGCCAATGGGCCTGATGGCAAAATTCCATGTGGCTCATGACGCGGGCCGCGTTGGCCGTGGTCGTCGTCATCAGGAAATGATCGGGTGCCAGCCGCGACGTCGTGCCATCGTCAAACACAATTCCGTCCTCACGCAGCATCAGGCCATAACGCGCCTTGCCCACATCGAGCGTGCTGAAGGTGTTGCAATAGAGCCGGTTGAGAAATTCCGCCGCGTCTTTCCCCTGCACATCGATCTTGCCAAGGGTTGAAACGTCACACAGGCCAACCCGCTGGCGTGTCGCCAAGACCTCGCGCGAGGCGCTGGACAGCCAATCCTCACCTTCCTGCGGAAACCACGACGAACGCATCCACAATCCGGTTTCGACAAAAACCGCGCCAAGCTCATCCGCCCAGTCATGCAGCGGCGTCTTGCGAACCGGCTGGAAATGACGCCCGACAAAGGGCCCGGCAAGCGCACCAAACGAAACCGGCGTGTAATAGGGCCGGAATGTGGTGGTGCCCACCTGGTCCATGCTGCGGCCCGTGGCTTCCGCCAGGATGGCAATGGCATTCACATTGCCGAGCTTGCCCTGGTCTGTCGCCATCCCCGCCGTGGTGTAGCGCTTGGCGAGCTCGATATCACGGTAGCCCTCCTGTGCCGCCAGCGGCAAATCCTTCGCCGTGGAATCATTCTGGTAATCGACAAAGGCCTTGCCGGTTGATTCCTTAACCCACCAAAGGGGCGTGACGGCGAATGCCTCATCCCGGCATTTGGGAATGGAGGGCGTCTTGCCCTTCAATGTGCCGGCCCGCGCCCCATCGGCCAGGCATTCCGACAGCAGCATCCGGCCCGCCGCCGAACCCGCCGCGACGAAGCCACCACCAACATCAGGCGGCACAAAGCTGGCGATGCGCTCATCCCATTTGGGCTTCGCCCCGCGATGGCACATCAGATTGACGATGGGGCTCCAGCCGCCCGACATGGCAACCGCATCGCAAGGGACCATCCGGTGATCGGCGAGTTCAACCCCGCTCACCCGCTTGCCGCCCCTGACATTAACAATCGCACCGCCGCGAATAACCGGAATACCGCTCGAATCCGCCGCAGACTCCTTGCGCGAGTCAATGATGACTTCCACATGCACGCCATGGGTCTTCATGTCGCGCGCCGTGTGGTAACCTGAATTATTGTTGGTAAACACCACAACCGATTTGCCCGCCGCCGCCGCATAGCGGTTGGCATAGGTCCGCAAGGCGCCAGCAGTCATCACGCCCGGCACATCATTGCCGCCGAACACGATGGGGCGTTCCTCCGCCCCCGTCGCCATCACCGCGCGTTTGGCCATGATTCGCCAGTAACGCTGCCGGGGCTCGTAAGGGCTGGGTTCCAGCACGTGGTCATTCACCCGCTCGACCGCACCAAAAATATTGCCGTCATACCAGCCGAAAATCGTCGTGCGCGGCATCACAATGACATTGGGCATGGCGCTGAGCTCGGCAATCCCAGCCATGGCCCAAGCATACCCTGACATGCCGCCAATCTCTTCATTCTCATTGAGCAGCGAACCGCCAAGTGCCGCACTTTCATCGGCAAGAATGACGCGCGCGCCGGATCGTGCAGCCGTCAGCGCCGCCATCAATCCAGTCGGGCCGGAGCCCACAACCAGAAAATCACAATGCGCATAGGCCTTTTCATACTTGTCCGGGTCCGCTTCCTTGGACGCCGTCCCTAATCCCGCCGCCTTGCGTATGATGGGCTCATAGATCTTTTCCCAGAAGCTCTTGGGCCACATGAAGGTCTTGTAATAGAAGCCCGCCACGAACATCGCTGATGCCAGCGAGTTCAACGCGCCGATATCAAAACCAAGCGATGGCCAGCGGTTCTGGCTCCGCGCCACCAGGCCATCATAAAGCTCGATCATCGTGGCGCGCGTGTTCGCTTCCTTGCGCGCACCTTCGCGCAGTTCCACCAGCGCATTGGGCTCCGAACTGCCCGCCGAAATGACCCCGCGCGGCCGGTGATATTTGAACGAGCGCCCCATGAGATGCACATCATTGGCAATCAGCGCGGAAGCGAGAGTATCACCGGCAAATCCGGTGAATGCCTTGCCGTCAAAGATGAAATCCAGCGGTGCCGTGCGGTCAATCAGCCCGCCCCTGTCCAGACGAAAACCGGTCATGGCGCCACCCGCTTCTTCGCATAGTCCCGCGCCGTTACCACGTTGAAAATTTCATGGCTCTGCGTATCGCGGGTCACCACCAGCCAGGCCCGGCAGCCGCTGGAATGATGGGCGTATTCGTCGAAGCGGCCCTTGGGATTGTCGCGCAGGTAAACATAGTCAAACCACTGATCCATCGACTTGGGATCATTCGACGCGGGCCGCTGCACCGAAGCATCACCGTTGAAGGTAAATTCTTCCACGGGACGTGTTCCGCAATGGGGGCATTTTACAAGCATAATTCTTCCCTCATCCTGAGGTGGCCGCGAAGCGGCCCTCGAAGGATCGCCGCAAGTTCCGACGCAAGGCCCTTCGAGGCTCGGTCCTTTGGATCGAGCGCCTCAGGGTGAGGAATTTTGTGGAACTTTCCATCAATGCAAATTGGGCGAAGCGCCCTGCCCCTTTTCATCGATCATGCAGCCCCGGCGGAAGCGGTCAAGACGGTAAGCCGCGTTCAGCTTGTGCGGTGCGCCCTTGGCGATCGTATGGGCGAAGCACCAGCCCGAGGCCGGCGTGGCCTTGAAGCCGCCATAGCACCAGCCCGCATTGAGATAGAGCCCGTCAATCGGCGTCCTGTCGATGATCGGCGAGCCATCCATCGACATGTCCATGATCCCGCCCCAGGAGCGCAGCACCCGCACCCGCGCCAGGCCGGGGATCATGGCTACGCCCGCCTCGATCACATGTTCCACCATCGGCAGGTTGCCGCGCCGCGCATAGGAATTGTAGCCGTCGATATCGCCGCCAAACACCAGCCCGCCCTTGTCGGATTGCGAAACATAGAAGTGACCGGCACCGAAGGTCACAACACCATCAATGTATGGCTTCAATCCTTCCGACACGAAGGCCTGCAGCACATGGCTTTCAATGGGCAGCTTCAGGCCCGCCATGGCGGCCACCTCCGAGGAATTTCCCGCCGCCGCAAGCCCAAGCTTCTTGCAGCCGATGAATCCCCGGCTGGTCTGAACGCCCATAACCTTGCCTTTCACCGTCTTGATGCCGGTGACTTCACAGTTCTGGATAATGTCAACACCGCGTGAATCGGCTCCCCGCGCATAGCCCCAGGCCACTGCATCATGGCGCACCGTGCCGCCGCGCCTTTGCAATATGCCGCCCTTGATCGGAAAACGCGCATTGTTGAAATCAAGGAAAGGATACATCTCGCGCACCCGTTCCCTATCGAGCAGCTCCGCATCCACCCCGTCGATGCGCATGGCATTGCCGCGCCGCGCGAAGGCATCGCGCTGCGGGTCCGTATGGCAGAGGTTCAAGACGCCGCGCTGCGAAACCATGGCGTTGAAGTTGAAATCCTGTTCCAGCCCCTCCCAAAGTTTCATCGACCATTCGTAGAACGGATTGTTCCCCGGCAGCATGTAGTTGGAGCGGATGATCGTCGTGTTGCGCCCGACATTCCCCGAGCCCAGCCAGGACTTTTCCAGCACCGCCACATTGCTGATGCCATGCACTTTCGCCAGGTAATAGGCGGTGGCCAGCCCATGCCCGCCGCCGCCGATGATGATCACGTCATAATCCTGCTTGGGCTGCGGATCGCGCCACGCCGCCGGCCACTTCTTGTGGCCTGACAGCGTGTTCTTGAGCAGTGAGAAGACGGAGTATTTCATTTCAGGCTTTTCTTTTTCTCCATGGTCGGGCTTGACCCGACCACCCAGCCCTTTGCCCAAGTCCGGGTGGTCGCATCATGTGCGACCATGGAGAGATGATGTCTAACAATCCAGCGTCGTGTCCCGCTCCCATTGCGTGAGGTGACGGCAATACTGGTTCCATTCCGCATGCTTGAGCTTGAGATAGGCCGACGATACTTCAGCCCCCAGAGCCTCACGCAAGTAAGTGTCCTTTTCAAAATTGCGCAGCGCATCGAGCAGGTTTAGCGGCAGCTTTTTGGCGTTTTTCACCGTATGGCCTTCCGCATACATGTCGATGTCAAGGCGCTTGCCCGGATCCATCTTCGCCTCGATGCCATGCATGCCCGCCGCAAGGATGGAGGCCAGCATCAGGTAGGGATTGGCCGCGTTGTCCGGCAGGCGGAACTCGGTGCGCCCTGCATCGGGAATGCGCACCATGTGCGTCCGGTTATTGCCGCCGAAGGTCACCGTGTTTGGCGACCATGTGGCCCCCGAGATCGTCCGCGGCGCATTGATGCGCTTGTAGGAGTTCACCGTGGGATTGGTGACCGCCACCAGCGATTCCGCATGATGAATCAAACCGCCCAGGAAGTTGTAGGCCATGGGCGAAAGGCCCATCTCGTCCTTGGCATCGTCAAACAGGTTCTTCTTGCGCGCATTGTCCCACATCGAGAGATGCACATGGCAGCCGCTGCCCGTGAGATTGATGAAGGGCTTGGGCATGAAGGTGGCGCGCAGCCCATGCTTTTCGGCAATGCTCTTCACCATGAACTTGAAGAAGGCAAGTTGGTCCGCCGTCGTCAGCGCGTCGTTGAAATTCCAGTTGATCTCAAACTGGCCATTGGCGTCCTCATGGTCGTTCTGGTAGGGTCCCCAGCCCAATTCAATCATCGTCGAGGAAATCTCGGTGATCACATCAAGCCGCCGCATGATCGCCGCCTGATCATAACAGGGCTTTTCCTGCGTATCCCGGCCATCGGAAATCTGCGTGCCATCCGCATTGATCAGGAAAAACTCGGGCTCGACGCCCGCCATCAATTTGAGATTGCTCTTGGCGGTTTTCTCCATGGCCTTCTTCAGCGCATGGCGCGGCGCCTGTTCCAGCGGCTTGCCGCTCATCCACGGATCGCCCGCAACCCAGGCCACCTCCGGCCGCCACGGCAATGGAATGATCGCATTGGGATCCGGCATCACGAGGATATCCGGATGCGCCGGTGTCTGGTCAAGCCAGGTGGCAAAGCCCGCAAAACCCGCACCCGCCTTCTGCATCCGCGTTGCCGCTTCGGCAGGCACGAGCTTGGCGCGCTGCGTACCGAACAGGTCGGTGAAATTGAACAGGAAGAACTTTACCTTGTTCTTCTTGGCATATGCTTCGAGTTCCCCGGCCATTAATTTCACTCCCGATTATGGTTTTTAAATTTCATTCCGCTGCAATTACCGTCGCCGCCCCGCCCATCACCGCGGCGCCAGCGCGGTTGGCCAGCTTCACCGCGCGTGGGCTTTTCAGCCAGCGCCGCGCCTGCGAAGCCAGGAAAATCCAAACGAAATCACCCGCGATCAGGGCAAGACCCAAGGTTAGCGTCAATTCCAGCCAAATAAATGGCGTCACTGCAGCCAGATCAATGATTGACGGCAGGAATGCCACATAAAAAATCATGAGCTTCGGGTTTCCCAGCGTAACCGCCATCCCGGCAAAAAACATGCGTGCCGGCCTTTCGCTCTTTGGCAGAGTGGTTTCTTTCTCGTCAATGCGCGCCGTCCACATCCTGTAAGCGAGATAAAACAGGTAGGCCGCACCAAGGTATTTGAGAACGACAAAGGCCTCGTGGAAAGTTTGCGCGATGTGGCTCAGGCCCGCTACCGCGCAGGTAAGCCAGATGATTTCACCCAGCCACATGGCGCTGAGAAACGGCAGCACACTCCGCCAGCCCCGGTTGATCACCCGCGCCACCAAGGCCGCCACACTTTGCCCCGGCGTAACCGCAAACACGAATTCAGCCACGAAAAAAATAACCAGCGCCGACAGTGTCATGATGATCCCCTCAAGAAGGCACCATCTTAATACCCGCCCCGGCCCGGAATCCAGTCTGTTCCTGCAAGGGGGACCTGCGCCATGGCCGCGGCTTCCACCGTGAGCGCGCAGAGGTCTTCAGGCTCAAGGTTATGCACATGGCTTTTGCCATTGGCCCGCGCGATGGTCTGTGCCTCCAGCGTCATGACTTTCAGGTAATTGGAAAGACGCCTGCCAGCCTTCACCGGATCAAGCCGCTTGGTCAGCTCCGGGTCCTGCGTGGTAATGCCGGCGGGATCACGCCCCTCATGCCAGTCGTCATAGGAGCCCGCCGTTGTGCCAAGCTCATTATATTCTGTCTCATAATGCGGGTCATTGTCGCCCAGCGCCACAAGGGCTGCCGTGCCGATCGACACGGCATCCACGCCAAGCGCCAGGGCCTTTGCCACATCGGCGCCATTCCTGATGCCGCCAGAGACGATGAGCTGCACCTTGCGGTGCATGTTAAGTTCCTGCAAGGCGCGGACCGCCGGGCGGATGCAGGCCAATGTCGGCTGGCCCACATGCTCGATAAACACTTCCTGGGTCGCCGCCGTGCCGCCCTGCATGCCATCCAGCACCACAACATCAGCCCCGGACTTCACCGCCAAAGCCACATCGTAATAGGGCCGGGCTCCGCCGATCTTCACATAGATGGGCTTTTCCCAATTGGTGATTTCGCGGAGTTCATTGATCTTGATTTCAAGGTCATCAGGGCCTGTCCAGTCCGGATGGCGGCAGGCCGAACGCTGGTCGATGCCTTTCGGCAGGCAGCGCATGGCCGCCACCCGGTCGGAAATTTTCTGACCCAGCAACATGCCGCCGCCGCCGGGCTTTGCGCCCTGGCCGATGACGATTTCAATCGCATCGGCCTTGCGCAGATCTTCAGGATTCATCCCGTAGCGCGATGGCAGGTATTGATAAACCAATGTTTTGGATTGCCCGCGCTCTTCCGGTGTCATGCCGCCATCGCCCGTGGTGGTGGAGGTTCCGGCAATGGTTGCCCCACGCCCCAGCGCTTCCTTGGCCTGCGCCGAAAGAGAGCCAAAACTCATGCCCGCAATGGTGATTGGAATCTTCAGTTCAATCGGCTTCGTGGCAAAGCGTGTGCCGAGCACGACATTGGTGCCGCATTTTTCCCGGTAGCCTTCAAGCGGATAACGCGAGATGGATGCGCCCAAAAACAGCAGGTCATCGAAATGCGGCAGCCTGCGCTTTGCGCCGCCCCCGCGAATATCATAAATGCCGGTGCTTGCGGCCCGGCGGATTTCAGAAAGCGTGTAGTCGTCAAAGGTTGCTGATTTGCGCGGCAGCGTGCGGGGGGTTTTATCCATGTTGTCCTCAGTATGCGTCCGCGTGATCGACGCTGAAATTGTAAAGCTTGCGCGCCGAGCCATAGCGGCGGAAATCCGATGGTTTTTCCTTGCGGTTGGCGGCCTTCAGCAGACGCTCCAAATCGGCCAGGTGTTCCGCCTGCATTTCCTTCTCGATACAATCGGCCCCAAGGCTTGCCACCTTGCCTTTCACGTAAAGCCGTGCCTCGTAAATGGAATCACCCAGCGCATCGCCTGCATCGCCACAGACAATCAGATTGCCGCGCTGCGCCATGAAAGCCGACATGTGGCCGACCGAACCGCCCACCACGATATCAATGCCCTTCATCGAAATGCCGCAGCGTGACGAGGCATCGCCTTCAATCACCAGCAACCCGCCATTGCCCGTAGCGCCTGCCGATTCCGATGAGTTGCCTTTCACCCAGACCACACCGGACATCATGTTTTCAGCCGTTCCCACGCCCGCATGGCCGTGAATGGTCAACTCCGCGTGGCTGTTCATGCCGCCGCAATAGAAGCCCACATGGCCCCTGATATCGATCTGCAGCGGCGCATCAAGGCCCACCGCAATGGAGTGCTGGCCCTTGGGATTGTGAATGACCCAATGTTTTTCATTGGTGTTCTTGGGCAGGCTGAGAAGTTGCGAGTTGATTCCCCGCACCCCAACCTCGTGAAGATCAAGCTCGTTCATGCGTGTCCGCCCCAAGTGTAGACGATGGTCGGTTCCGGTTCCCAAATCTTCGCGTTATCGGCGCCGGGCAAATGCGCAATGGCGCGGTATTCCGTCGCCATCGCCACCCAGTCGTCGGTCTCCGCCATCACCGCATGCTTGCAGGCGATGGGATCGCGCACCACGGCAAAGCCGTCAGCGGTCCCAACCAGAAAAGTATAAAAACCGTCGAGATCGCGAAGCCCGTCTTCCAGCGCTTCCTTCAGCGTGGCCCCGCCGCGCAGTTTAGAGGTCATGTAAGCGGCCGCCACCTCCGTGTCGTTCTCGGTCTGGAAATCCATGCCCTCCTTGCGCAAGCTTTCGCGCAGGCGGTTATGATTGGAGAGCGATCCATTGTGGACAAGGCAAAGGTCGGCCCCCGTTGCAAAGGGATGTGAACCCGCCGTGGTCACCGCACTTTCCGTTGCCATGCGGGTGTGGCCGATGATGTGCGTGCCCGCCGCTTCGTCGAGATCAAACTTGTCATAGACATTGGCAGGCAGGCCCACTTCCTTGAAAATCTCAATCGTGTGGCCGGACCCCACAACGCGCACCTGCGGATGATGGGCTTTCAGCCAGGCAATGACTGCAGGCTCCTTACCCGTCGTCACCAATATGCAGTGATTGCCGATCTTCTTCACCGTGCAGTCGCATTTCAGTGCTTTCTCCAGGCCCACATCAATTTTCTTCCAGTCATAATTGGCATCATCATGGGCTAGCGAAAATTTCGTTTGGGTCTTTTTCACTGGATTGCGGTAAATCGCAACGCCCGCCGAATCCGGCCCGCGATTGGTCATCTCGATGATCATGGGCTTGAACATTTTGCCCAGTTTGGGCTTCAATTTGGGGTTCTTGAGATAAAGACCGACAATGCCGCACATGACAAAAAACCTCTCCTGAAACAGCGCTGAAAGACTGTATCAGGGCATTACAGCATTATCAACTACTAGGAATTATTTTTTCACAAGAGGAATGACATGGATTAACCACGCCACGCAAGAGGGTGATCTACTAACGCCCGGTCGACGGTGACAAGCCTGAATTTTTCCGCTGCGCAAGTACTCGGCAACAACCGGTCAAAGGGATCATTTATTTCTGGCTCAGGGCCAATGTCTGCGACGACGTGTTGCAATTCGACAGGCAGGATACGGGCTCCGGCATTTTCAAGCATGCCCGACCAGTTCCGTACTGGGTCCTTCAGTGGGAGCTTGCCAATGCGAGACTTGATTTCAACCTCCCATAGACTTGCCACGCTTACAAAAACTTCGGAACTCTCATGAAGGATAATGTCCCGATTTGGGTGCGCCGATTGGTCAATCCAGTCATCTGCGAGAAGTATGACAAAATGTGTATCTATGAGCAGCTTCATGCCTTTGGCAGGGGCCGGACGAGAAAATCCGCAGGCATAGGGTCATCGAAGTCATCCGGGATGAATTCAACGACTCTGTCAATGCCATGCAATTTCTTGTAGGCGCGCAGGGCCTCAAGGTTTAATCCGCCCTTTTTTGGCGCGTGCGGAACGAGGTCAACCACTGGCACGCCGTCACGCGTTACAACCACTCTCTCCCCCGACTCCGCGCGATGCAGAAGTTCGGACAGGCGGTTCTTGGCTTCCTTAACAGAAATACCCATGAGAGCAATGTAGCTACCGGTAGCTACCGGTAGCTACTTTGTCAATTAATCATCCCGCCGGTAGCTGATCACGCTTAAATAACGCGCCGGGAGCTTTTTCAGCTCCTCCGGCCCGTGCGGAACATCGGCGTCGAAAAACAGGGTGTCGCCGGGGTGCATGTCATAGGTCTTGTCGCCATGGCGGTAAACCACATTGCCCTCCAGCATGTAGAGCATCTCGAGTCCGCCATGCTGGAATGTGGGGAACACGTCCGACTGGGCGGTGAGCGTGATCATGTAGGGCTCGACCATCACCGCCCCATGTGGGCTGTGGCCCAGCAACTGGTATTGGTGCCCTGCCCGCGTGCCGCGCCGCTCAATGGTCAGGCCCTGTCCAGCCTTCACGAAGGACGCATCCCGGATTTCCTCAAAACCCCGGAACAGCGCTGTGACCGGCACCTGCAGGGCCTTGCCCAGGGCCTGCAGCGAGCCAAGTGATGGCGAGGTGGCGCCATTCTCGATCTTCGACAGCATCCCGGCCGACATGTCGGCCGCCTTGGCAAGCTCCGAAATCGTGATGCCAAGTTTTTCCCGGAATCCGCGCACTTCACGCCCAATGGCTTCCTCCAGCAGCTTGCCCCGCGCCGCAGCGCCCAGATGCGGCTCCTGGTAGGGAAGTTTGGGCGCGCCCCTCTTGGCCGCCGGTTTTTTTGGTGATGGATTTTTCATCGGCCCCCCTCTTAAAGCACTAACCCGAAGCCCATATCTGGGCAAGTCCCACCTTGCCTTTGCACAAAGACACCGCCATAAACCCGCCCGAACAAGGATAGCGAAATGCCGCAGGCCCCTGCCCTCAGGAAATTGACCCATCTCGAACGCCTCGAGGCGGAATCAATCCACATCATCCGCGAAGTCGCCGCCGAATGCGAAAAGCCGGTGATGCTCTATTCCGTGGGCAAGGATTCAGCCGTCATGCTGCATCTCGCCATGAAGGCCTTTTATCCCGCCAAGCCGCCATTCCCCCTGATGCATGTGGATACCCGCTGGAAATTCCGCGACATGATTTCGCTGCGCGATGAAACCGCCAGGCGCCTCGGCCTCGATCTCATCGTCTATGTGAATCCCGATGGCATCGATAAGGACGTAAACCCCTTCGACCACGGCTCGGCGCTCCACACCCAGATCATGAAAACCGATGGCCTGAAGCAGGCCCTCGACAAATATGGCTTCGATGCAGCCTTCGGCGGGGCCCGCCGCGACGAGGAAAAATCCCGCGCCAAGGAGCGCATTTTTTCTTTCCGTGACACCAGGCATCGCTGGGACCCCAAGAACCAGCGCCCCGAACTCTGGAACCTCTACAACGCCCGCAAGAACAAGGGCGAATCGATCCGCGTGTTCCCGCTCTCGAACTGGACCGAACTCGACATCTGGCAATATATCCATATCGAGAACATTCCCATCGTGCCGCTCTATTTCGCCGCCCCCCGCCCCATCGTCTGGCGCGACGGCCAGATGATAATGGTGGATGATGAACGCATGCGCCTGAACCCCGGCGAAAATCCGGAGATGCGCAACATCCGCTTCCGCACCCTTGGCTGCTATCCCCTGACCGGCGCGATTGATAGTAACGCCACCTCGCTTCTCGACATCATCGAGGAAATGCTGGTGGCCACCTCCTCCGAGCGCCAGGGCCGCGTCATCGACAAGGACCAGGCCGCTTCGATGGAAAAGAAAAAGCAGGAGGGATATTTCTGATGTCCCGGTTCATCGAATTTGAAGGTGGCAATGTTGAATCCTACCTGAAGACCCAGGAGAACAAGGATCTCCTGCGCTTCATCACCTGCGGCTCCGTCGATGATGGCAAGTCAACCCTCATCGGCCGGCTGCTCTACGAAGCCAAGATGCTGTTTGAAGATCAACTCCTCGCCCTTGAAGCCGACTCCAGGAAAATGGGAACCCAGGGCGGCAATCTCGATTTCGCGCTTCTCGTGGATGGCCTCGCCGCCGAACGCGAGCAGGGCATCACCATCGACGTAGCCTACCGCGCCTTCACCACCAACAAGCGCAAATTCATCGTCGCCGACACACCTGGCCATGAACAGTATACCCGCAACATGGCAACCGGCGCTTCAACTGCCGATCTCGCTGTCATTCTCATCGATGCGCGTAAGGGCGTACTCACCCAGACCCGCCGCCACACCTTCATCGCAACCCTCTTGGGCATCCGCCATCTCGTCATCGCCATCAACAAGATGGACCTGATGAACTATGACCAGAAAGTTTTCACCGACATCGAAGCCGATTACCGCGCCTTCGCCAAAAGCATCGGCGCCGACAACATCACTTGCATTCCGCTCTCCGCCCTTGCCGGCGACAATGTCGTCGAGCCCTCCGCCGCCATGCCCTGGTATCACGGCCCCACATTGATGGCGCACCTCGAAACCGTGCCGGTTGACGATGATCTGGCGACGAGGGCCTTCCGCCTGCCCGTGCAATGGGTGAACCGCCCGGACCAGAATTTCCGCGGCTTTTCCGGCACCATTGCCAGCGGCGCGGTGCGCCCCGGCGATCAGATCAAGGTTTTGCCCTCGGCCAAGACCGCCATCGTCGACCGCGTCGTCACTTACAATGGTGACTTGCCGGTTGGTGTCGCGGGCCAGTCACTCACCATCACTCTCACCACTGAAATCGATGTCAGCCGCGGCGATGTCATCTGCAATGCGGCAGACCCCATCGAAGTGTCGGACCAGTTTGAGGTCGAGGTGTTGTGGATGGGTGACGAACCCATGCTGCCGGGCCGCCCCTATGTCATCAAGACTGGCAACCGCCAGGTTCCCGGCACGCTTGATTCCCTCAAATACAAGGTGAACGTCAACACCATGGAGCATGTGGCGGCCAAGACGCTCACGCTCAATGAAATCGGCGTATGCAATTTGGAGCTCGACGGCCCCATCGCCTTCACCACCTACGCCGAGAACCGCCACCTCGGCAGCTTCATCATCATTGATCGCTTCACCAACTCAACCGTCGGCATGGGCCTCATTCATTTCGCGCTGCGCCGTGCCTCCAACATCCATTGGCAAGCCGTCGACGTGAACAAGGTGGCGCGCGCCAGCCAGGCCAAGCAAAAGCCAACCGTGCTGTGGTTCACCGGCCTTTCTGGTTCGGGAAAATCCACTATTGCCAATCTGGTGGAAAAAAAGCTCCATGCGCTCGGCCACATGACCTATCTGCTCGATGGCGACAACGTGCGCCACGGCCTCAATCGCGATTTGGGCTTCACCGATGCCGACCGGGTTGAAAACATCCGCCGCGTGGCGGAAGTCTCGAAGCTCATGGTCGATGCCGGCTTGATCGTGCTTGTCTCATTCATCTCCCCCTTCCGCGCCGAGCGTTTGATGGCAAGGGAAAGCGTGGAGAAGGGCGAGTTCGTTGAAATCTTCGTGAACACCACGCTTGCCGAAGCCGAGAAACGCGACGTGAAAGGCCTTTACGCCAAGGCGCGGCGCGGCGAGATCAAGAACTTTACCGGCATTTCCTCCGCCTATGAAACCCCGGAAGATCCTGAAATTTCACTCGATACAGCGAAACTCTCAGCCGAACAGGCGGCCGACACCATCGTTGACTATCTGGCAAAACAGAAGCGCCTTACTAAGGCTTAGCAGCGGCTGCTTGGCGATAGCAGGATTGACGGTTGTAAACCGTGGATTTGAAACGCGGCCAGCCCTATACTCGGCCCATGAGGATGCTTACCATCATCGCCCTGCTTGCCACGGCGCAACCGGTCCTCGCCATGAACTGGGAAGGCCATGAGGATGACTGGCGCAGCGAATTTCCGCCAGCCAAGGCTTTTCTGGATGCCGTGCCCGAGGCAAAGCCGCTGCCTTCTCCCGATTGCCCCATGGGACCCGTGGCACGCGCCGATAACCCTTACGAGCAGATCCCCCTGCCGCGCCACAACTGTCCCGCACCGCCACCTAAAAAACTGCCCGGAAGCTAGCCGCTCCGCCCGATGGGCAGCATGCGGCGCAACACGTCATCCCGGTTGACGAAGGGGTGCTTGAGGACGGCAAGCACATGCAGCGCCAGCAGCACAATGCCGAGGTTCGAGCCGATCTCGTGAAGGCCCTTCATGGGAAGGCTGAGGCTTGGTGCGCCCGGCAGCGGGAATACGCCGAAAACCGTGAGGCCCGCCATCACGCCTTCCTCACTGAGGAACTTCGGCGTAGCGAACCAGCCTGTCAGCGGGATGCTGATCAGCAGGACATAGAAGAGCAGGTGCGTCACCGAAGATGCCGTCCGTTCCCATGGAGCCATGCTGGCGGGACAGACGGGCGGTGGATTGTTCAGGCGCCAAATGAGACGGAATACGCTGAGCAAGAGAATGGCACTGCCTACCGAAACATGCAGCGAGGGTCCAAACGTGCTGCCGCCATCTTCCGCTTCCATGAGTTCATCGCCAAAAAAGAGCATGAAGATCAGCAGCGTGGCGATAAGCCAATGCAGGCTCAGGGCAACAGTGTCATATCTTGTTCTGGCGGCAACAGGCATGGCTCAAATCAGTTTCAATGGTGCTCAACAATAATTAGACACGCCTGCCCGCGATTTCCGTCGCTTATGTCGGAATTTTTGTGTCGGATCATTGATCTGAAACAAGCCAGCCGATGTGACTGACAAGAGGCTAGGCGGCCGCCGACAATGCATCTCGCTGGCGTGCCGTTTTGAGCGCTGTGGTCCACCAGGCCAACTGGTCGAGCATGTCTCTGACGCCCTGCTGGAGATAGGCGATCTCCTTGAGGTTCTTCCCGTCCTTCAGCGCTGCCATGAAATCGGCACCCTGGATATAAACGCCGGTGCGAATGGTGGCCAATTGCAGCTCCGCCGCGATCAGCCGCAACTGTTCGACCGCGCGCGAACCGCCCACCGCGCCGTAGCCTACCAGGGCAGCAGCCTTCTTGTTCCATTCCGGATAGGCATAGTCGAGGGCGTTCATCAGAACCGCGGGAATGCCGTGGTTGTACTCTGCCGCCACAAAGACGAAGCCGTCGAATTCGGCAACTTTCTTCTGCCAGCGCTGGGCCACTTCATCGAAGAAGCGCATCGGATAGTCGCGCAGGTCCAGTATTTCGACGGCCATGTCGCTGCGCTCGGCGGCGATGCTTTTGACCCATTCCGCCGGCTTATGGCCAAAGCGGGAGGCGCGCGTGGTGCTAATGACGATGCCGGCCTTGAGCTTGCGCATGGGAGTCCTCCTTGTGCGAGACGGTTACGATTTGTTACCAGGCAAAATTGGATGGCTGTAATTGCAACGCAAGAAGGCACAATTCAGGAACCCGGTTATCTCCCTGTGCCTAAAGTCTTTTCATCTTGAACGGCCACACGGGTGGGCTAATTCTTGACTCTGAAGAAAGGCTGTTCACATGAGCTTAGAGTCTGTCCGGGCGTTTCTGGCCGAGAAGGCCCCCGACATTGCCATTATCGAACTGGAAGCCAGCAGCGCCACCGTGGCGCTCGCCGCCGAAGGCCACGGCGTCACGCACGGCCAGATCGCCAAGACCCTGTCGCTCCGGGTGGGCGACCGGAACCTCGTGGTGGTCACCCGCGGCGATGCCCGCATCGACAACAAAAAGGCCAGGGCAGCCTTCGGCGGCAAAGCCCGCATGCTCAGTCCCGAAGAGGTGCTGGCGGTGACTGGCCACCCGGTGGGCGGGGTAAGCCCCTTTGGCCTGGCTACAGCGCTCCCCGTCTATTGCGATGTCTCGCTGAAAGCCTTTGACGAAGTCGTGCCGGCGGCGGGTTCAACCAACAGCGCGCTCCGCATCAATCCCATCCGCATGGCAGAGCTGATTGGCGCGGAATGGGTCGATGTCTGTCAGGGGTAAATCCCCCGGACCTCTACAGAACCCGCAGTTCGCACCTACTCCGCCGCCTTCGAAATTGGTTTTGCGAAACGCAGTTCGGGCTTGGTTTCTTCAAGCGCCGGGCCAACATGTTGCCGCCCCATGATGGCGTAGGCGCATGGCACTACGAACAGCGTTAGCACCGTGCCAAGCGTCATGCCGCCAACAATCACCCAGCCAATCTGCATGCGGCTTTCCGCACCGGCGCCAGAAGCCAGCACAAGTGGCACCGCGCCCAGCACCATGGCGAAAGTGGTCATGAGGATGGGCCGCAGCCGCAGCGTGGCCCCTTCGACGATGGCATCAAGCCGTGTGCGCCCTTCCTCCTGCATCCGGTTGGCAAAATCAACGATGAGGATGCCGTGCTTGGTAATGAGCCCGATAAGCGTCACCAGCCCGATCTGCGAATAGACGTTCAAGGTGCCGCCCGTGAAATAGAGCGCCGCAAGCGCCCCCGTCATGGAAAGCGGCACGCTCAACATGATCATCACCGGATCACGGAAGCTTTCAAACTGGGCCGAGAGCACGAGGTAGATGAAGGCCAGCGCCAGTACGAAAACCAGCGCCAGGTTCGAGCTTGAATCGCGCAGCTCGCGCGCCTGCCCCGTAAGATCGGTCACCACATTGTCGGGCAAAACCTCCTGGGCTGCCGCATTGAAGGCGCTGATCGCCTCGCCCAGCGTGTAACCCGGCGAAAGATTGGCCTCGATGGTGATGGCCCTAAGCTGGTTGAAACGCCTGAGGTCGCGCGGCGCCACCGCCTCGCGCGCCGTCACTACGTTGGAAAGCTGCACCATTTCGCCCGAAACGCTGCGCACGAAAATGCGGGAAAGCGTTTCGGTCGAGGTGCGGTCCGCCACCGGCAGCGCCACCGTCACGTCATATTGCTCGCTGCCAATTTCAAAGGTGCTGACATTGCGCCCGCCGAGCAGCGTTTCCAGGGTGCGCCCGATCACCGTCACGTCAAGGCCGAGGTCGGCGGCCCGTGCCCGGTCAATTTCAATCCGCACTTCCGGCTTGTTGAGCCGCAGATCCGTGTCGAGGTCGGCAAGGCCCGGATTGTCCTTGAGCTTTTCCACCAGCTTGCTGGCAATCCCGTTGAGTTCTTCATAGGAGGCTGACGACTGGATGACGAACTGCATCGGCTTGCCGAAGCCGCGCACCCCTAATGAGGCGGGATTGGAGGCCGAAGCCTGGATGCCAGCAATGGCCCGGAGCTTCGGCTGCAGCTTCTGCACGGTTTCCTGCTGGCTGACCGTGCGTTCGCTCCAGTCCTTCAGGCGCGCGAAAGACATCATCCGCGTTACCTCTCCGGCCCCGACAATCAACAGCGCCGAACGCAGGTCGGGAATATCCCGAAGCAGTGCTTCCACATGCCTCGCATAGCGCTGTGTGTAGGCAAAACTTGACCCTTCCGGCGTATTTCCCGAAACCATGACGACGCCCCGGTCCTCCGTGGGCGAGAGTTCTGATTTGAGCTGGGCGAGCAGCAGGCCGCCAACGCCAGCGACGCCAAGGGCGGCAAGCATCACCATCCAGCGCAGCCGCAGCACTTGGCGCAATGTCCGCTGATATCCAGCATCCAGGTTTTTCAGCAGCTTCTCCACAAAACGGGCGAAAAAATTCTCGCGCTCCGAATGTTTCAGGAGTTTTGATGACATCATGGGCGTCAGCGTCAGGGCGACAAAGCCCGAAACCACCACGGCGCCAGCCAGAGTCACCGCGAATTCCATGAACAGGCGGCCCGTGCGCCCTGGCGTGAAAGCTATGGGGGCATAGACCGCAGCCAGCGTCATCGTCATGGCAACGACGGCAAAGCCCACTTCCCGCGCCCCTCTGATCGCCGCGTTGAAAGGCTTCATGCCCTCTTCCACATGGCGGTAAATGTTCTCAAGCATGACGATGGCGTCATCCACCACGAGCCCGATGGCCAGCACGAAAGCCAGCAGGGTCAAGGTATTGATCGTAACGCCGGTGGCATACATGATGACAAAGGCGGTGAGGAGCGAAACCGGGATGGTGACCACCGGGATGATCGCCGCCCGGAAGGAGTGCAGGAACAAAAGGATGATGAGAATGACCAGCCCAGCCGCCTCAAGAATTGTAATGAACACATTCTTGATCGACCGGTCGATAAACACCGTCGAGTCAAAGCCGGCCTCAATAGAGGTTCCTTCCGGCATTGACGCGTTGATCGTTGGCAGCACGCGGTTGACCGCAATTGCCACGTCAAGCGGATTGGCAACTGCCTGCTTCACGATGCCAATCGAGATGGCCGTCTGCCCGTCATAGCGGCTCTCGCGCCGGACATCCGCCGTTCCGAGTTCAACCTTGGCCACATCACCGAGCGAAACCTGCAGGCCCCCCGCCGCCTTGAGCGTCACCCGCGCGAATTCCGCGGCCGTGCCAAGCGAAGTGCGCGACAGCACGGTGAACTCGCGGTCCTTGCTTTCCACCCGGCCTGCCGGGATTTCGGCGTTCTGCGAACGGATCGCCTGTTCGACGTCCTGCACCGTGACGCCGTAGCCCGCGAGTTTTCCCGGATCGAGCCAGACCCGCATGACATAGCGCCGCTCGCCATTCACCGAAACGTCGGCCACGCCGTCGAGATTTTTGAACCGGTCGGCCACGAAACGGTCCACGTAATCCGTGAGCTCAAGGGCCGACATGCCGGTGGAGCGCAGCACCAGGAAGATAATGGCCTGCGCGTCAGCCTCAACCTTGGATATGTTTGGCTCGTCGATTTCATCGGGAAGCTGGCGGCGCACCCGGCTCACCCGGTCGCGCACATCGCTGGTGGCCGAATCGATGCTGACGCCCGCCCTGAAGCGGATGGTGATCCGGCTCGATTCCGCCCGCGAGGTGGATTCAATCGTGTCGATGCCCTCGATCCCGGCCAGAGAACCTTCGAGCACCTGCGTCACCTGGGTTTCGATGATTTCCGCCGATGCGCCGTTATAACCGGTTGATACCGAAACCTGCGGCTCGTCGATGTTGGGATATTCGCGGATCGTCAGCCGGCTGAACGCCATGAGGCCTATCAGCACGAGGATCAGGCTCAGCACCGTAGCAAAAACCGGTCTCCTTATGCAGAGCTCGGGAAGGGTCATCGCCGTCTCAATTGCTTGCCGGCGGGACGATGGCGATGGCCGCTCCGTCCGACAGCCGCGCGTTTCCGGCGGTAACCACCTGTGTGCCTGCCTTCAGTCCCTCAATGATCTCGACGGCGCCGTCAACGCGCTTTCCGGTGCGCACTTTTGTTTCTGCCGCCTTTTCACCTGCGGCGACAAACACCACCGCGCCACTGCTGCGCGGAACAATGGCAGCCTCCGGCACCATCACCGATGAGCGTGAGGGCCCGCGAACGCTGACGCGTATCAGCATGCCGGGCCGCAGCTTGTCGGCGGAATTGTCAAGATCGGCCCGCACCCGGAGCGCCCGGCCGTTGATGTCCAGCAGCGGGTCGATCGCTGAAATCTTTGCCTCGAAAGTTTCACCCGGCACCGCGTCGGCGCTCACCATGATGCTCTGGCCAAGTGAGAGCTGGGCGTAGTTCAGTTCCGGAACGCTGAAGGCCGCCTTCAACAGATCGATTTTTTCCACATGCACGAGCGGCGCGCCGGCCTGCACATAGGCGCCTATGGACACGCCGCGAAATCCCGCCCGGCCACTAAAGGGGGCACGGATCGTCAGTTTACCGAGCTGCACCTTGGCGAGCGCCAGGGCGCTTTCGGCAAGCGTGAGTT
This sequence comes from Aestuariivirga sp., assembly GCA_030680855.1. Lineage (GTDB taxonomy): Bacteria > Pseudomonadota > Alphaproteobacteria > Rhizobiales > Aestuariivirgaceae > Aestuariivirga. Next base: position 22,487 of record JAUXUN010000081.1, on the reverse strand, counting down.
CGGTGTTGGACTGGTCGACAACGCTTTGCGCGATATTCCTGGATTTGAGCAGCGCGGCATTGCGCTCGACAATGGTTTTTGCCAGTGCAAGCCTGGCTTCCGCATCGGTCACGACGGCCTTGACCAGCGTATCGTCGAGCCGGAACAACACATCGCCCGCATTGACTTGTGCGCCATCGGCAAACAGGATCTCCACGATCCGGCCATTCGTCTCAGACGCGATATCAACTGATTCTTCCGACACCAGCGAACCGATCGCGGCAATATCGTCGCTGAGCTGGCCCTCTTTTGCCGTTGCCACTTCCACCGATGAGGCCGCGCGCTTGCTCCCGCCGCCAGCTGCAGGCTGTACTGGCGCCACCGATGCTCCGGGCCACAAGGATTTAAGCTGGCCGTCGGCCTGCAGCCAATAGGCAGCCCCCCCGAGGGCCAAAAGGAGAACCGCTGCCGCCGTCGATTTTTTCAAATGACTACCACTCCCCGAGTACCATGCCGCCAACAGCATAACCTACTCAAGACGGCTAAAGCCCGGAATTCCGTCCGGCATTCACGAATTTGTGTATCCCAAAAACCGTTCCTGCGCCAAATAAAATCCCGGCGGTCAGGGCTTGCGGCACCTTGCCTTTCCAACTCTCAGCCCCTATTTGGACACAATGTCATCCGCAATTTCCGTGTCCTCCCTTTCAAAGACCTACAAGTCAGGCTTTCAGGCCCTGAAAGACATCAATCTTGAGATCAGGCAGGGCGAGATTTTCGCCCTTCTCGGCCCCAATGGGGCGGGCAAGACCACCCTCATCAGCATTATCTGCGGGATCGTCAATGCCAGCGCCGGCAAGGTCTTGGCCAACGGCCATGACATTGTCACGGATTTCCGCGCCGCCCGCTCCCTTATCGGCCTTGTGCCCCAGGAGCTGACCACCGACGCCTTTGAAACCGTCTGGGCAACGGTTAATTTCAGCCGTGGCCTCTTTGGCCTCTCGCCCAACCCCGCCCATATTGAGAAAACCCTCAAGGCACTTTCTCTCTGGGACAAGAAGGACAGCAAAATCATGCAGCTCTCCGGCGGCATGAAACGCCGGGTGCTGATCGCCAAGGCCCTGTCCCACGAGCCAAAAATCCTGTTCCTCGATGAACCGACGGCCGGGGTGGACGTGGAGCTTCGCCGCGACATGTGGCAGCTCGTGCGCGATCTCAGAAAAACCGGCGTCACCATCATCCTCACCACCCATTACATTGATGAGGCCGAGGAAATGGCCGACCGCATCGGCGTCATCAACAAGGGCGAGATCATCCTGGTTGAGGGCAAGAAGGCCCTGATGGCCAAGCTCGGCAAGAAGCAGGTCACCCTGCATCTCGACCGCGCCATCAAGAGCATTCCGAAAGCCCTCGCCAAATATGGGCTTGAGCTCAATGGCGAAGGCACGGAAATCACCCACACCTATGATTCACAGGGCAACAAGACAGGCATCGCCGCCCTGCTTGAAGATCTGCACACCGCAAAAATCAAGTTCAAGGACATGGAAACCAAGCAAAGCTCGCTTGAGGAAATATTCGTGAGCCTGGTGAGGAAGCCGTCATGAATTTCAATGCCGTAAGGGCAATCTATATCTTCGAAATGGCGCGCTTCTTCCGCACCCTGACCCAGAGCCTTGTCTCGCCGGTCATATCAACTTCGCTCTATTTCGTGGTTTTTGGCGCCGCCATCGGCTCGCGCATCCAGGAAATTGACGGCATCAACTACGGCTCCTTCATCGTGCCGGGCCTGATCATGCTGTCGCTGCTCACCCAGAGCATAGCCAATGCCTCGTTCGGCATTTATTTCCCGCGCTTTGTCGGGACTATCTTTGAGCTGCTCTCGGCTCCCGTATCCTACCTGGAAATCGTCATCGCCTATGTGGGCGCCGCCGCCACCAAGTCCATCGTCCTGGGCCTCGTCATTCTGGCAACCGCCGCATTCTTTGTTCCCCTGCAAATCCTGCATCCCTTCTGGATGCTGCTATTCCTTGTGCTGACCGCCGTGACCTTCAGCCTCTTCGGATTCATCATCGGAATCTGGGCCGACGGCTTTGAGAAGTTGCAGCTCATTCCCCTGCTGGTCATCACCCCGCTCACCTTCCTCGGCGGCAGTTTCTATTCCATCAACATGCTGCCGCCCATCTGGCAGACGGTCAGCCTGTTCAACCCGGTGGTCTATCTTGTCAGTGGCTTTCGCTGGAGCTTCTTCGGCCATTCGGATGTCAGCATTGGCTACAGCCTGTTGGCTATTGCGGCTTTTCTGGCCGCCTGCCTCACCATCGTGGCATGGATATTCAGGACCGGTTATCGCTTGAAAAACTAGGCACAGCCGAGATCGCTGAGAAGCATGGGCACGAGGGGTTGATACTCTCCGCGCTCAATCATGCGGGCAATGGCCTCAATGTCCGTTGAAAATTCTCTATCCTGTTCCCGGCTGGCGGCTTTGGAACGCACCAGCTTGTGCGCCTCCTCCAGCGGCTTCGATGACTTAAGCGGTCGCCGGAAATCAATGCCTTCCACCGAGGCCATAAGTTCAATGGCCACGATCCGCGCCAGATTGGCGTTCATCGGCCTTAGCCTGCGCGCCCCATGCGTTGCCATGCTCACGTGATCTTCCTGATTGGCAGAAGTAGGCGCTGAATCAACCGAAGCGGGATGCGACATCTGCTTGTTCTCGCTCATCAGCGCTGCCGCCGTGCATTGCGGGATCATGAAGCCGGAATTGAGCCCCGGATTGCGGATGAGAAAAGGCGGCAGCAGCGAGATCGAGGAATCAATCAGCGCCGCCATGCGCCGTTCAGAGAGCGAGCCCATTTCCGCAATGGCAATGGCAATCATGTCGGCGGCAAAGGCCACCGGCTCCGCATGGAAATTGCCGCCGGACAGCACAGCACCGTCTTCCGCAAACACCAGCGGATTGTCGGAAACCCCATTGGCTTCAATCATCAATGTACGCGCCGCATTGGCCAGCATGTCGAGGCACGCCCCCATCACCTGCGGCTGGCAGCGGAAGGAATAGGGATCCTGCACCCGCTCATCATTAACCAGATGCGAGGCGCGAATAGCGCTGCCCGCCAGCAGGCGGCGATAGTGAGAAGCCGCAAGAATCTGCCCAGGATGGGGCCGTAGTGCATGGATGCGGGGATCAAACGGGGTGTCGGAGCCCATGACCGCGTCAATCGACAATGCGCCTGCCAGAATGGCCGCCGCCGCGTTGCGCTCCGCCGCAATCAATCCGGAAAGGGCGAGCGCCGTTGAAACCTGCGTACCGTTGAGAAGGGCAAGCCCTTCCTTCGGTCCCACCAGGGCAACCGGCCCAACACCAGCCGTCGCCAATCCCTTTGCCCCGCTCAGGCGCTTACCCTTGTGGAGGACTTCGCCTTCGCCAATCAGCACAAGGCTCAAATGCGCCAGCGGCGCCAGATCGCCGGATGCACCAACCGAACCCTGCCCCGGAACAACCGGCAAAGCATCTGCGTTCAGCAAGGCAACCAGCGTTTTCATCGCCGCCAGCGAGATGCCCGAGGCCCCCTGCGAAAGCGCGTTGATCTTGAGCAGCATGATGAGCCGCACCACGCCCTCGTCCAGGGGCGCACCAACCCCCGCCGCATGCGAGCGCACGATATTGACCTGCAGCTTTGACAGGTCTTCCGCCGCAATCCGCGTTTTTGCCAGTTTTCCAAAGCCCGTGTTCACGCCATAAATTGCGTCGCCTGTCTTCAGCAGCCGCGCAACGGTTTCAGCGCTTTTGACAATGAGCTCGCGTGCCTTGGGCGAAAGCGAAACAGTGATAGGCCCAGCCAATGTAGCCCGCGCCTGTTCCAGCGTAATCGCCGTTTCACCAATGGCAATCTTCATGACAAACGCCTCACGGTTTCAGTAAATTTCTCTTGAATGCGGTCTTCGTCGATATGCCGGCGGTCCTTCACCAGATGCGACCCGCCGACAATCACATCTTTCACCGCGGCATTCCCGGCAGAAAAAATCCAGGTGTCGAGAGCCGCATCGCCTTCGCGTCCGATCATGGCGGGATGCCCGTCGGCCAGAACTGTGATGTCGCAGCGCTTGCCCACGGCAATCACTCCCATGGGCTGATCAAGGCAGGCGGCTCCGCCTTTAAGAATGGCATCAAGCAAGCTGCGCCCCGTCGAGGCCCCGGCCCCGGAAGCCAGTGCATTGCGCGTCCGGTCCCGCAGCCGTTGCGAATATTCCAGCATCCGCAGGTCTTCCGCCGGCGAGATCGTGATCTGGCTGTCACTGCCAATGGCAACGGCCCCGCCCTGCTTCTTGAAACTGTTCGCCTGAAATATGCCGTCCCCGAGATTGGCTTCAGTCGTGGGGCACAGCCCCGCAATCACCCCGGACTTTGCCAGCCTCTGGGTTTCGTTCCCCGTCATATGGGTCGCATGAATGGCGCACCAGCGGCTGGAAACATCAAACTGGTCGAGGAGGAATTCAACCGGTCGTTTGCCCGACCAGGCCACGCAATCGTCCACTTCCTTGGTTTGCTCGGCCACGTGAATATGCACCCGGGCATCATCCGTAATGCCATTCAGCACGGTTTTCAAAAGGTCCGGCGTCACCGCCCGCAGGCTGTGGGGTGATATCCCAAGCCGCCGCAGCGGGCTGGCTTTGCAAACAGCTTTCAATGTGCCGTAGATTTCCAGAAACCGCTCCGCGCCATTGACAAAGCGCCGTTGCCCCACAGTCGAGGCCTGCCCGCCAAATCCGGAGTAATTGTAAAGCGTCGGCAGCATGGTAATGGCTATGCCTGCCTGTTCCGCCGCCGAGATGCAGCGCAAAGACATTTCAGCGGGCTCATCGTATGGCGAGCCGTCAGGCTGGTGATGCAGATACTGGAATTCCCCCACGCAGGAAAAGCCCGCCTTCAGCATTTCAACATAGGCCTGCGCCGCAACCGCTTCAAGATCATCGGGCGAAAGCTTCAGCGCAAAGCCATACATCGCCTCGCGCCAGGTCCAGAAACTGTCAGCCCCCGGACCCGCCCGTTCCGCCAGTCCCACCATCAATCGTTGATGCGCATGTGAATGAACATTGGGAGCGGCGGGGATGGCGATGCCCCTGATCGGAGTTCCATCTTTCGCGTCGGTCTCAATATTTTCAATCATCCCGTTTTGATCGACAACAACAGCCACGTCCTTCTGCCAGCCGGAAGAAGTGAGAGCCGATGTGAAACGGAACTTGCCTTGGATCATGCTTGCGAGCATACTGTATATACAACACTATACAAGCAGGGAATCCACGTGCACCTCACCAATCTTTCCATCGCCACCATGGTCAACGGCTACGGCCTCATTGAGAAGGGCGCGGTCCTGATCGAAAAGGGTGTCATAAAATCGGTAGGACCCGACACCCCCAAAGGCACTACAATTGATTGCGGTGGCAGACTGCTCACCCCCGGCCTCATCGATTGTCACACTCATCTGGTTTATGGCGGCAACCGCGCCGCTGAATTCGAGCAGCGCCTCAATGGCGCCACCTATGCTGACATTGCCACGGCGGGCGGCGGCATCATGTCCACCGTGCGCGCTACCCGTGCGGCCAGTGAAGCGGAGCTACTCGAATCCGCATTGCGTCGACTCGAATCGCTTTTGGCCGAAGGGGTCACCACCATTGAAATCAAGTCGGGCTACGGCCTCGATGTTGAGACCGAAGTCAAGATGCTCAAGGTGGCCAGAACGCTTGGCACCCTGCGCCCGGTGGACGTGAAAACCACCTTTCTCGGCGCCCATACCTTCCCCCATGAATTCAGGGAAGACCATGAAGCCTACCTCAAAATTGTCTGCGATCAGGCTCTTCCCAGAGTTGCCGGGGAGGGGCTCGCCGATGCGGTTGACGCATTCTGTGAGGGAATTGCCTTTTCCGTCGAGGAAACCCGAACCGTATTCAAGGCGGCAAGGGCCTTCAACCTGCCGGTGAAACTGCATGCCGAACAGCTCTCCAATCTGGGCGGAGCGAAAATGGCGGCCCGCTTCAAGGCCCTGTCCGTCGATCACATCGAATATCTGGATGAGGAGGGAGTCGAATCTATTTCCAAGTCCGGCACCGTGGCCGTGCTGCTCCCCGGCGCCTTCTATTACCTGCGCGAAAAGCAGGCCCCGCCGGTGGCGGAGCTCCGCAGGCACAAGGTCCCCGTTGCCATCGCCACCGATCTCAACCCCGGCTCCTCCCCCGTCCATTCCCTGCTCGCCACCATGAACATGGCCTGCGTCCTTTTCGGCCTCACCCCGGAAGAGGCGCTCTTGGGCGTCACCGCCAATGCCGCCCGCGCCCTTGGCCTCAAGGACCGGGGCACCATCGCCGTGGGCCAGAAGGCCGATCTCGCCTTGTGGGACGTCAAACGCCCTGGCGATCTCGCCTACCCCCTGGGGTTTAATCCCCTCGCCGCCGTCATCCGGAATGGCGAGATCATCAAAGGAACCCTGCCGTGAACCAGATGCAGCCCCTCTACATGCAGGTGAAGGAGCATATCCTGGATAATATCCTGTCCGGCACCTGGGCCGCCGGCTCACGCGTACCCTCGGAAAACGAGCTCGTCGAAAGCTTCGGCATCAGCCGCATGACCGCCAACCGGGCCCTGCGTGAGCTCTCCGCCGATGGCTACCTCGCCCGGGTTCCCGGCGTCGGCACCTTTGTCAAGGAACAGACCGCCCGCACCAGCCTGATGGAACTCCGCAATATCGCGGAGGAAATCGCCGCCCGCGGCCATAAATACTCCTCGCGCCTGATCACCCGTGAAAAGATAACCGCCAACCCAATTCTCACCGAAGAGTTTGAGTGGAAATCCCCCCAGAACCTGTTCCATCTCGCCATTGTCCATGAGGAAAACGGCGTGCCGGTCCAGCTCGAGAACCGCTGGGTGAACCCCCAGATTGCCCCAGACTTCCTCATCCAGAGTTTTACCAAGCAAACGCCCACGGCCTATCTGCTGAATACCGTTCCCGTTGATGAACTGGAACACGCCGTCAGGGCCCTGCTGCCCGATGCAGCCCAGCAGGAACTCCTGGACATAAAGCCTAATGAACCCTGCCTTGCACTCCATCGCCGGAGTTGGAACCAGGGCCAGGTCGTCACCGTGGCCACCCTCATCTATCCCGCCAGCCGCTACGGCCTGCACAGCCGCTACAAAACCAATGCCCAAGGAAAGCCCTTATGAACAGCCGCCGCGACAACACCCGGGTCATCCGTGCCGCCACCGGAACAACCCTCAGTGCCAAGTCCTGGCTCACCGAAGCCCCCTTGCGCATGCTGATGAACAATCTCGACGCGAACGTGGCCGAACGCCCCGAGGAACTCGTGGTGTATGGCGGCATCGGCAGGGCCGCGCGCAACTGGGAAGCATACGACCGGATCGTGGCCAGCCTCCGCTCCCTCGAAGATGATGAAACCCTGCTGGTGCAGTCCGGCAAGCCAGTCGGCATCTTCCGCACCCATAAGGACGCCCCCCGCGTGCTCATCGCCAATTCCAACATCGTGCCCCATTGGGGCACTTGGGATCATTTCAACGAGCTCGATAAAAAGGGCCTGATGATGTACGGCCAGATGACGGCGGGGTCCTGGATCTACATCGGCACCCAGGGCATCGTCCAGGGCACCTACGAAACCTTCGCCGAAGTAGGACGCAAGCACTATGGCGGCAATCTGAAGGGCAAATGGTTCTTGACCGCTGGCCTCGGCGGCATGGGCGGCGCGCAACCCTTGGCCGCCACCATGGCCGGTGCCTCCATGGTCGCCATCGAATGCCAGCCCTCGCGCATCGACATGCGGCTCCGCACCCGCTACCTCGACACGCAGGCCCGGTCCGTCGATGAAGCCATCGAAATGATCAAGCGCTCGCCAAAGCCGATCTCGGTTGGCGTTCTCGGCAATGCGGCCGAAATTCTCCCCGACATGGTCAAGCGCGGCATCAGGCCGGATGCGGTCACCGACCAGACCTCCGCCCATGACCCGGTAAATGGCTACCTGCCCATTGGCTGGACCTTGGCCCAATGGGAAGACAAGCGCGTTTCAAATCCGCAAGCGGTAAAGGCAGCCGCCATGGCCTCCATGAAAATCCACGTGCAGGCCATGCTTGATTTCCAGGAAGCCGGCATCCCCACCCTCGATTATGGCAACAACATCCGCCAGATGGCTTTTGAAATGGGCCTGAAGGATGCTTTCGATTTTCCCGGTTTTGTGCCCGCCTATATCCGCCCGCTGTTCTGCCGTGGCATCGGGCCCTTCCGCTGGGCTGCACTTTCCGGCAATCCGGAAGACATTTACAGGACCGACCAGCGTGTCAAGGAACTCATCCCCGACGACAGGCACCTGCACAACTGGCTCGACATGGCGCGTGAACGCATCGCCTTCCAGGGCCTGCCCGCCCGCATCTGCTGGGTCGGCCTCGGCCAGCGCCACCGCCTGGGGCTGGCTTTCAATGAAATGGTGAGGAACGGCGAAGTCGAAGCCCCCATCGTCATCGGCCGTGACCACCTCGATTCAGGCTCCGTCGCTTCCCCCAACCGCGAAACCGAAGCCATGCTCGATGGCTCCGATACCGTGTCTGATTGGCCGTTGCTCAACGCCCTGCTCAACACCGCCTCCGGCGCCACCTGGGTTTCAATCCATCACGGCGGCGGCGTCGGCATCGGTTATTCGCAGCATGCCGGCATGGTCGTCGTCGCCGACGGCACCTTTGACGCAGCCCGCAGGCTGGAATGCGTCTTGTGGAACGACCCAGCAACCGGCGTCATGCGCCACGCCGACGCCGGCTACGACATCGCCAGGGATTGCGCCAGGGAACAGGGCCTGAAGCTGCCAGGAATTACGATTTAAGAATTAGAACTCAACAACCGCCATGCTGGCCCGGTGGTCCGATGGCCATGGGGTCACAACGAGATCGGCTTCCGGCGCCTTTTCACCCACGATGCCGGCGGAAATCACTTTCAGGTTCTTGGCTTTTGCAAAAACAAAATCGATCCGGTCATGGTGATCTTCCGGGTCCGTCGGCTCGCTGGTTGGAGTCCACGTTACGCCGGGCTTGGCCATCTCATCGGGAAACGCCACACGGAACGTATCCACAAAGCCTTCCGCCTCGACAGCCTTGGTGGTGGGATACTCAACCGCCAGCGGGTGGCGTCCCGCAGCGGCGGCCTTCTCCGTCCAGTCCAAATGGCTGGGTTCGTTGAAATCTCCCATCACAAACTGCGCTCCCGCATCAGTCATGGATTTGATGTCTGCAAGCAGCAGTGCCAGCGCCTTGCCGCGCGTTTCACTCGCCGCCTTGATAGTCTCATCCGCCGTTCTCAGGAATGGCGAATCGCCGTATTCGATATTGAGCAATTGATAGGGCTGATACGGCGCATCATCGAGATTCATGCTGTAGGCCACAACCTTGCGCCCGTTCATGTCAATCTCAACGCCAACTCCATTGGGCGTTTCCTTTCCGAAGGGAAACCTGCTGATGACCGCATCCGCCCAGTGGTTGTCCGTATTGTGCTCGAATTCGTGGTAGTGGTAGCCGAGGGCCGCGGCAACATCCTTGGCGCGGCTGTTGCCTGTGGCGGCGCACACATCGGCGGTGCACGGGTCGGGCTCGGGCACGGTTTCCTGCACGCCGATGATATCCGCGCCCGAGGCCTTGATCACCGCAACCGTTTCATCAATGGGTTTTTGCTCGTTGGCGCCCGCACCCCACATGTTGAAACTGAGCAGCGTGACCCTCTGCGCCTCAGCCTGGGCCGATCCCGCAAGCAAGGTGAGAAGTGCGGTTGAGAGAAAAAGCTGGCGCCAGATCATGTGTTTATTCCCTCGATTTTGCCCATGCCCAATTCAATACAAACCAATTTCTTCAGTTTTGCAACAATCCCAAGTTTGCGGGCTCAACCCAGCGCCTTGCCGATCGCATGCACCACCCTGAAGGTGGCGACGTCAAAGGGGCGGTTGAGAAAATCCGGCCAGCTCGAAAGCTTGACCACCACCATGTTGTAATCCCAGTTCACATAGATCAATTGCCCGAACACCCCCTTCGCCAGAATGGCCCGTGATGTCGGGTCCTCGATCCAGAACTGGTTCTTGTAGGCCCCGTGCGGGATTGAAAATGTGTAGGGCTCTTTGAAAATGCCGTGGTCGCCGCTGCGCGTCGCTTCAATCCACGAAGCCGGAACGACGCCCGAGCCATGCTCCAGAACCATCTGCCCGAAGCGCCCATAATCGCGCAGTGTGGCGTTGAGCCCGCCGTCAGCCAGCGCAAAGCCCGCGCTGTCCACGGTGATGCAGGCGCTCTCCTCCATTCCTATTTTCTGCCACAGCTCCTCCGACAGAAGCTGCGGCAGGCGCTTGCCGGTCACCCGCTCCATGCAAAATGCCAACACATCGGTTTCGATGGAGCGGTAGGAAAACAGCTCGCCATGGGGCCGGGTCATCTCGGCCAATCCGGTGATGAGCTCCCACATATGGCGCGGCCATTTGAAACTGGCATCGCTGTCGGGCGGAACCGGTTTCCAGCCCGAGGCAACATCCAATTGCCCGATATCCGAATTGGGATTGGTGTATTCCTCGGAAAAACGTGTGCCCGTGGTCATGCTGAGCACCTGCTGCAGCGTGGCTCCGCGCCAGCCCGTTTGCTCAAGCTCGGGCAAATAAGTTGTAACCGGGGCACTCACGTCAAGCTGCCCCCGCCCGATCAGAATGCCCGCCACCATGCCAACAAATGACTTCGTCATTGATTGCGAGAGATGCAGCGTGCGGTAATCCATGCCATTGAAGTAACGTTCGTAGGAAATGGCGCCGTTCTTCAGAACCAGAAAGCCGTCCGTATAGGTCTCGTCAAGAAATCCCATCAGCGGGATCGAAGCGCCGGCAGCATCGACAACCGCCAGATTATCCAGATCGGCATCTGCTCGCGGCAAGGCGCGCACCGGCCCGCTGCCACGCCAGATCTCGACCGTCGGCAAAATTTCCCTGACATGCTGGAACGACCAGCGGTTCCACGGCGGCCTGTCCCAATCCATCTTCGGCGGAACCAGGCTTGGCGGCGAACCTTCCATGATGGGCAGGCGCGTATCGGAGTTTTTGAATGAGGGCATGGTGTTTCCCGGACAATAAAAAAGCCCCGGCAGTTTCCCGCCGGGGCAAGGATGGAACTATCACTTCATCAACTCAGTCCATATCTTCGTATAGATTTCCGTCACTTCCGGCGGGCATGTTGGCGTGAACGAGCCATGGGCCATGACGTCCTCCGGGATGTTCACCTCGGGCGCCGTCTTCATATCTTCCGGCATGAATTTTTCGGAACCCTTGATGCCATTGTTATAGCGCGCAAAGGCGGAGATCATCGCGGCATTCTCCGGATCCATGATAAAATTCTGGAACAATTTGGCGTTCTCCACATTCTTGGCGTCTTTCAGGACTACAACACTGTCCATGAAAATCGGAAAGCCTTCCTTGGGAAAACCATAGACGAGATTGCTGTTTAATAGGCGTGCGCGGAACGACCAGCCGTTCCAGTTGACGCCGGCAGCTATGTCTTCCTTGGCATATTTATCCGGATTGGCGTAGTCCATGGAAATCCAGCTTGGCTTGGCCGCCATGAGCTTGTCGCGGACCTTCGTCAACACCTCCCTGTCTGCAGTGCAGGGCTCGCCGCCCACATACTCAATGGCCAGATGCATGACCTCGCCCATTTCGGGGACGACATTGATCTTGCCTTTCAACTCATCCGGTGGGTCGAGGAAAATGGCGGAGGTATTGGGATCGCCCTTGTAGAACTTTGTATTGACGAGAATGCCATTGGTGCCCCATTGCCAGGGCACCGTGTAATGGCGGCCGGGATCGAAGGGCACATCGACCCAGCGCGGGTCCATGTTCTTGAAATTCCCCATCTGGTCCGGCCTTGACTCCAGCAGCAGGCCCTCCTCGATCCAGATCGGAACGTAGTTCGCCGATGGCATCGCGACATCGAAACCGTGGCCGCCGGCTCTTACTTTTGCGATCGCCGTATCATTCGCGTCGTAGTCGGTGATTGTCACCTTGACGTCGAATTGCCTCTCGAACTTCGTGATGAGTTCGGGGCTGGTATAGTCGCCCCAGTTGTAAATATGCAGTTCGCCTTCCGCCTGCGCCTGGCCAAGGCCGGCGAACATGGCAAATCCTGTCAGCGCCGCCGCTAGTTTGAATTTCATGGCTGTGTTCCTCTCTGTTTCATGAATCTTGCTCTTTGGGACCGCTGGCAAGAACTATGGCCAAAAATACGAATGAAATCAAACTGGGCCCCGAAAACACAGCAGCCCCCTGTGCTAAGCACCGGGGGCTGCCGCATGCAGGTTTCGTTACTTCAGGAGTTCCGTCCAGATCCTCGTATAGATGTCCGTAACTTCCGGCGCGCAGGACTGAAGAAATTCACCCGCCGCCTGGAATTCCGCCGGAACGTTCAGTTCAGGCGCATCCTTCATCGCCGGATCCATGAACGCATCCGATCCCTTGATGCCATTTGCGTATTTGGCAAAGTTCGAGAGCATCGCGGCATTTTCCGGATCCATGACGAAGTTCAGGAACAGCTTGGCATTGTCCGGATTTTTTGCGTCCTTGAGAATGGCTGCACTGTCCATGAAGAAGGGGAAGCCTTCCTTGGGATAGCCAAAGCGCACATCCGGGTTTTGCTCGCGCGAACGCATGGCAGCGCCATTCCAGTAATACGCGGCGGCATAGTCGCGGCTGGCGAATTTTTCGATGGTGCCGTAATCCATGGCGATCCACTTCGGCTTCGCCTCAAGCAGCTTGTCGCGCACCTTCTTCAGGAGTTCCTTGTCGTCCGTGCACCATTGGCCGCCCATATAACGGATGGTAGCGAACATGACGTCATTCATTTCCGGCGCCACATTGATCTTGCCCACCAGTTCTGGCGGTGGGTCAAGCCAGATGGCCGAAGTGTTGATGTCGCCCTTGTAGACCGACGTATCAACCGTCGAGCCGGTCAGGCCCCACTGCCACGGAACCGAATAATGCCGGCCCGGATCCCAGTCGACGTTCACCCAGCGGTCATCGACATTCTTGAAGTTTTCCATCTGGTCAGGGCGCGACTCCAGCAGCAATCCTTCCTTGACCCAGATCGGCACGTAGTTAGCCGAAGGCACGACAATGTCAAAACCGTGGCCGCCGGCGCGGACCTTGGCGAGAGCCGTGTCATTGGAATCATAATCGGTGATCGTGACTTTGACCTTGTAGGCTTCCTCGAACTTTTTGATCATCTCCGGGCTGGTGTAGTTGCCCCAGTTGTAGATGTTGAGTTCGCCTTCGGCGTGCGCTGCACCCGCCGCGGCGAATAGTGCGGCGCCCGCGAGCACCGCTGTCAGTTTCCATTTCATGGTCGTCTTCCTCCTTGTTGTACGCATCATGGTTTCTTGCGGTTGATTATGAAGAACATTGTCACGAATGCGACCGATATCAGCAGGAACACCGTTGCAATCGCGTTGATTTCGGGCGTCACGATACGGCGCAACTGCCCCAGCATGTAAGTCGGCAGGGTTTCCTGCCCGCCCGATTTCACGAACTCCGTTATTACCACATCGTCAAGCGAAATCACGAAGGCCAGCATGAACCCGGCGATGATGCCAGGCCACAGAAGCGGCAAAGTCACGCGTTTGAAGGCATTCCAAGGGGTTGCGTAGAGGTCGGCGGCGGCCCTTTCCAGCGTCAGGTCCATGTTTTCCAGCCGCGCCCGGATGGGCAGGTAGGCAAAGGGAATGCAGAAGGCCGTATGGGCGGCAAGCAGATAGGCAATGCCGGAATACCCGGTCCACACCTTGATGCGCGAGAAAACGATGAGCAGGGCAACGGCCGTGACGATTTCGGGCACCATCAGAGGCTGGTTGATGAAGGCGTATTTGAAGGTAAGGCCGGGATAGGGCGCCGTCCGCGTGGTGGCGAGCGCCGCCATTGTTGCCACAAACGTTGCCACGATTGCCGCAAACGTGGCGATGAAAATCGAGCGAATTGAGGCTTCCTGGACTGCCCGGTTGTTCCAAGCCGACTCGAACCACCGGAATGAAAACCCCTCCCAGATCGCAACCGACTGTCCCGAATTGAAGGCGTAGACCACAAGCGTGGCGATCGGCAGGTAAAGCAGGAAGAAACACAGCATCGCAATGAAGGTGAAGCCCGGCTGCGTCCTGACGGAAAATGTCCTAGCCATGGCCGCCTCCGGTTTTGGAGGCATTTCGCACATAGACGAGCAAAGCAAGGGTGACGATGATCATCAGCGTGATGGACAGCGCCGCACCCAGCGGCCAGTTACGCCCCTGCCCGAACTGCAGCTCGATGAGATTGCCGAGCATCATGTTTTTGCCGCCGCCGAGCACCCGCGGCGTCACATAGGCGCCAAGCGACGGGATGAAGACAAGGATGGAGCCGGCAATGATGCCGGGCTTTACCAGGGGAATGATGATGCGCCGGAGAACCTGGAGCCGCGTGGCATAGAGATCATAGCCGGCTTCCACCAGCCGGAAATCAATCTTCTCCATGCTGGCGTATAAAGGCAGCACCATCAGCGGCAGATAGACATAGGCCATGCCAAACAGGATGGCCCAGTCCGTGTACATGATCTGCACCGGCGCGCTGATCAGCCCCAGCCAGACCATGACACTGTTGACGATGCCTTCGTTGCGGATCACCTCCTGCATGGCGAAAGTCCGGATCAGGATGTTGGTCCAGAACGGAATGGTCACCAGGAAAAGCCAGATGTCGCGCCGTTGCGGCGGTCGCGTTGCAATGAAATAGGCAGTCGGAAATCCGAGGAAAAGTGTTGCCAGCGTCGTCATCAGCGACAACTTGACCGAGCGCCAGAAAATAGTGATGTGGGCATCGGCAACGGTCAGCGTGTCATCGAAAATGTCCCGCTGCAGGAAAACCCCGAACCAGCCGTCACCCGAGAACTGCCAGGGCTTTACGTCGCCGTAGTCACCCTTGAGCATGAAGGAATAGAGCAGCATCACGAACAGGGGGCCGACTGCCGCAAGGGCGATGATGAGCAAGGCGGGTGAAGAAAGAAGCCACCTGTTGCGGATGTCCCGCCGTTCCGCCGCAATGGCGATTTCGCGCGGCGTTGCCATCAATCCCTCAACACGCGGGCCGCATCGGCGCCAAACAGCACGCCCACCTTGTCGCCTTTTTCAAAAGCCAGGGCGCCTGCATGGACATTCTGGTGGCGGACAGTGAACTCGCCGCCTCCGTTCAGCTTCACATGGTAATGGGTGTCCGTACCGAAATAGACGATGTTTTCGAGCTTGCCCAAAAGTGTCGCCTTGCCAGATGACGCAACAACGCTTGCATGTTCCGGACGCACCACAACCGTCACCTTGCCCGATGGCTTGGCACCTTCGCCCAGCGACGCAGCAATCGTAGTGCCCGCATCAAGCGCAATCTTGGCCTGACCTTTAGCGGTTGAAACAACTTTGCCTTCAAGGAAATTGGTTTCGCCAATGAAATTGGCCACAAAGCGCACCGCCGGCCGGTCATAGATGTCGCGGGGGGATCCCACTTGCAGAATTTTGCCTTTTGAAATCACCGCAATGCGGTCTGACATGGTCAGCGCTTCTTCCTGGTCATGCGTCACGAAAATGAAGGTAATTCCCGTTTCATTCTGCAGGCGCTTTAGCTCGATCTGCATTTCCTTGCGCAGCTTGTAGTCAAGCGCCGAAAGCGGCTCATCAAGGAGCAGGACCTTGGGTTCCGGCGCAAGGGCCCGCGCCAGCGCCACGCGCTGTTGCTGGCCACCAGAAATCTGGCTGGTCCGTCGGTTCTTGAGCTCTTCCATCTGCACCAGTCGCAGCATCTCAGCCACCCGTGCCTCAACCTGCGCCTTGGGCTTGCCCTGCATTTCCAGGCCAAAGCCGATGTTCTGGCCAACCGTCATATGGGGAAACAGGGCGTAGTTCTGAAAGACCGTATTGACCGGCCGCTGGAACGGCGGCAGCTGCGCGATATCCTGCCCATGCAGCAGGATTTGCCCATCGGTTGGAAAATCAAACCCGGCAATCAGCCGCAACAGGGTAGTTTTCCCGCAGCCCGAAGGGCCGAGAAGGGTGAAAAACTCGTTTTCGCCAATCGTGACGGAAACATTGTCCAGGGCCTTGAGGCTGTCCTGGCCCGAGCTTTGGAATATCTTTGTAACGCCGACTGCCTCAATGGCAGCCTTGCCAATTGCCAATTAAGCTTCTCCCCTTCGTCTTGTTCCAGACGATTAAAATACTATCCTATGGGGAATTTTTCGGCTTGCCAATGGGGCAGTTGCGGAAGCTTAAATCGACCAGCCGCCATCGATGACAAGCGCCTGCCCGGTTATGAAGGCCGTGTCGTCGCTTGCCAGATAAACAACCATCTCCGCTATTTCTTCAGGCTGCGCCATGCGCCCCATGGGTTGCCGTGCGATAAAGGCGGCTTTGGCCTTTTCAACATCACCCTGGGCCCGCATCCGGTCATAAAGCGACGGCGTTTCCACCGTTCCCGGGCAAATGCAATTGCAGCGGATGCCCTTGGCCACGAAATCTATCGCCAAGGCCTTGGTGAGGCCAATAACCGCTGCTTTGCTGGCGCCATAGACAAAACGGTTGGGCGCTCCCTTCACCGAAGAGGCAACCGACGCCATGTTGATGACATTGCCCTTGCCCTTCGCCAGCATCCCCGGCAGATAGGCTTTGATCATCCGGTAATGGGCCTTCACGTTCAGGTCGAAAGAGAAGTCCCAATCCTTCTCCTCGCAGTCCAGCACCGTGCCGTTGTGCACAAAGCCCGAGCAGTTGAACAGGATGTCGATGGCGCCGGTGCGCTTTAAAGCCGCATCCACCGCCGGCTGCTCCAGAACATTGAGCCCAAAGCCCGTGATGCCGGGATGTTTCTTCGAAATGTCCGCAAAAAAATCTTCCCTGATGTCGGTGGCAAAAACCTTTGCCCCCTCCCGCGCCAGCGCAATGGCCGAGGCCCGGCCAATGCCCTGCCCCGCCGAAGTGACCAATGCAACGCGACCCTCAAGCTTCCCGGCCATGGACTAGTTCCCTCATTATGGTTCAAACTCCTGCCTAACTCCAATCCGTGGAAATTGTCTATGACCAATGTTGATCTGGCCTATGCCTCTGCAACGGAGCTTCTGAAACTGTTCAAGGCCCGCAAGGTCTCGCCCGTCGAACTGCTCAAGGCACTGATGGCGCGCAGCCAGAAGCTGAACGAAAAAATAAACTGCCTCGCCGACTGCTATTTCGATGAAGCCCTGGCCAAGGCAAAGGCAGCAGAACAACTCTATGCGAAACGCGGCTTCAGGCCACGCGCCCTGGAAGGCATTCCCTTGCTGGTCAAGGATGCGCAACGCGTGAAAGGCAGGCGCACCACCCATGGTTCATTGATCTTCGCCAACAACATTGATGATCATTCCGATCCCCAGATCGCGCGCCTGGAAAAAGCCGGCGCCATCATTTTTGGCCGCACCACGACGCCGGAATTTTGCCTCTCCGGTGTCACCCATTCACGGATTTGGGGTATCACGCGAAATCCCTGGAACCTCGACTACGGCCCCGGCGGCTCTTCCGGCGGTTCGGGTGCGGCATTGGCTGCGGGCTTCACAACGCTTGCGACGGGAACCGACATCGGCGGCTCCATCCGCATCCCCGCTTCCGCCTGTGGCGTCGTGGGCTACAAGCCGCCGCACGGGCGCAATCCCGATGGGCCGCCGGCAAATTTTGACCGCTTCAACCATTGCGGCCCCATGACCCGGACCATCGCGGATGCGGCCCTGATGCAGAACGTGACATCAGGCCCGCATCCGCTCGATCACGACTCGCTCCGCAACCGTGTGAAGCTTCCCACGAAAGCTGAAAGCATCAGGGGCATGAAGATCGCCTATTCGCTTGATTTCGGTTATGTCGAACTGGATCCGGAAGTGCGCATGAATACGTTGGCCGCCCTTGCCGTGCTCCGCGGCCTCGGCGCCGAGGTCAATGGAGTTGAACTCGGCTGGACCCCGCAAGTCGACCTAGATTGCTTCCATTGGTACAACGCCATGCATTTCGGCCGGCAGACAGTTTGGCACCGCGAGCAGAGCGCCCACCTGATGACCGACTATGCCTTGAAAATGGCCGACGCCGTGGAAAGGAACACGCAGATCAATGATGTGCACAAGACGTGGGAGCGCATCAACACCATGTACCAGACACTGGGGCCAATCCTTGCAGCCCACGATGTCCTGGTCTGCCCCACCAACAATCTCGCCGCCGTGAAGGCCGGCCATGATCCCTGGGACCAGACTTTCACCATCAACGGCAGGAAAGCCGATGCCGAATATGGCTGGGTCATGACAGCCCAGTTCAACATGCTGCACAATTGCCCGGTGCTGGCCGTTCCCTCAGGCCATACATCGCAAGGCGTTCCCACCGGCATTCAAATCGTCGGCCGCACCTGGGATGATGCCCGCGTCTTCCGCGCCGGGCTCGCTTACGAAAAAGCCCTTGGCGGCTGGTACACAACCAGGGAAAAGCGGCCAGTTCTCAATAATTGATTTCGTGAACAATCGCGCCGTTGCGGCTGTTCACCCGCAGCAGGTAGCGCTGGTAGCCGAGATAGGCCACGTACTTGTAATCCACGCCACCGCAATCCACCGGTCGCACCTGGCGATAGCCATGCTGCCGCAACGCCCGGCCAATGTTTTGGCACGACGTGGCAGACTTGGCCCGCGGGCGTGGCGGAGGTGGCTGAAAGTAGAAATTGCCATCGTCAAATTGCCCGTCATCTTCGCCAGGCGATTGCGAAATGCCGCGCTGTCCGTAGAGCGCCTCATAGCAGTTGGGATCTTCCGGGTAATAGATGCAATAGCGGTTGCCCGCGTGGGATTGGCCAGCAAGGACGACGATGCCAATGGCGGCAAGCAGGGCCGCGATCATGAAGTGCTGAATGAGAAAACCCGGTTTCTCCATGGAGCCAGGCTAGGCGGGGAATACGGCGCCGGATTGTCGCAATCCAGCTAACTATGTGGCGGGAAAGCGCAATTTACCATCAATTGACAAGAGACTGCCATAAAGTTCGGGCCTCCGGTCACGGAACACCCCCCAGGTCCGGCGCAATTCGCCAATCGCCGCCAGGTCAAAGCTCTGCAGCCGCACCCCTTCTTCCACCCGGTCCATCTCAGTTAATTTTTCGCCCTGTTGGTCGGAGATGAAGGACCGGCCATAGAACGTGTCGGCCCGCCCGTCAGGCGCCACTTCCCGCCCCACCCGGTTGGAAGCGGCCAGCGGCATGATGTTGGCCGCCGCATGGCCCCGCATGGTGTTCTGCCAGTGATTGCTGGAGTCATAGGAAGGATCGCCAGGTTCCGAACCAATGGCAGTGGGATAAAGCAGGATTTCCGCTCCCATCAGCGCCATGATCCGGGCACATTCCGGGAACCACTGGTCCCAGCAAATGCCCAGCCCCACCTTGCCCGCCGCCGTGTCCCAAACCTTGAAGCCCGTATCCCCCGGCGAGAAATAAAATTTCTCCTGATAGCCGCGCCCGTCAGGGATATGTGACTTGCGGTAGACGCCAAGGCGTTTGCCGTCAGCATCCGCCATCACCGTTGTATTGTAGTGGGCTTGGCCGGCGCGCTCAAAAACACTGATCGGAAGCACCACGCCAAGTTCCTTTGCAAGCGCCATAAAGCGCGCCACCGTGGGATGATGCTCTATCTCGTGGGCATTCTTGAAAAACCGTGTGTGCTGTTCAATGCAGAAATAATCGCCATCAAATAATTCCTGGAGGAGGATGAGCTGCGCCCCTTGCCTGGCCGCATCGCGCACCAGCTTCTCCGCTTTGTCGCAATTCTTCTTCCAGTCATTTTCCGATGCCATTTGCGTAATGGCCACAGTCAGTTTGCCCATCTCAGTTCTTTAACCCCGCAACTTCCCGTTTGAATGGCAATGCATCACCGATGTCGGGCATGTCAAACTCCTCCGCATAACGGTGCCCCGCATAGGTGGCCCAGGCAATGGCCGCCGGCGCCTGTGCATCACCGATGGCCTTCACCGATTGAATGCCATTGTCCGCCCAAGCGGCAGCTCGCGCCGTGAGATCAAGCATCAGCGATTCATTGGGCAGCCGCGACGTCACCATCAGCACCGCTTCGCAGGCGATGTCCTCCACCCGCCCTGTATAAGCGCAGCTTGCGGCAACACCGCCAGCCTTTACCTCGGTCACGGCGCGCGTCACCCGCACCTCGACACCGAGCTCAAGCAGCCGTGATTGAATCAATCCCTGCTCCAGGGTGTTGAAGCTCCATTCCGCCACCTTGGCGGATGGAGTTATGAAGGTCACGCGATTGCCGTTCTGCACCAGAAGTTCGGCCAGCACACTGCCCATGTAGTAATGGTCGTCATCATAGATCACCACGTGGCCGGAGGGCCGTTGGCCCTCCATCAAGTCGTCAGGCGTGAACACCGGCATTGCCGCATCAATGGCAATCGGCAGAAGATTGTAGCGGGCAAGGCCGTCACGCCGCCATGTGGCGCCCGTTGCAATGGCCACATGCTCAAAACCAAATTCCTGGATGTCATCGGCGGAGAGTTTCGAGTCGCGGTAAACATTCACATTGCTCATTTTGCCGATCTGGCCCGCGCGGTAATCCCGCACCCGTCCCCAAGCGGAAAGCCCTGGCAGGCGGCATTCCCGCGCCACCCGCCCGCCAAGCTCGGTGCCGGCCTCGGCCAGCGCCACCTCATAGCCGCGCAGTCCCAGCTTGTGTGCGGCGGAAAGCCCCGCCGGTCCTGCCCCCACCACCAGCACCTTCGCGTCCGTCGCCTTCGACTTGCTCCGCTCAGGATGCCAGCCTTTCCGCCACTCCTCCATGAAGGATGAATTCTGCGTGCAGCGCGACAAGGAACCCGTCATGTCTCCCGTCACGCAGATATTGCAGCCGATGCATTCGCGGATATCCTCGACCCGGCCTTCGTCAATCTTGTTGGGCAAAAACGGATCGGCAATGGAGGGCCGCGCCGCGCCAATGAAATCCAATATGCCCTGCTTGATCTGCCGCACCATGAGGTCCGGCGAGGTGAAGCGCCCCACGCCCACCACGGGCTTTGATGTGAGTTGCTTGATCCCCCGGATCAAATCCTCCTGTGCGCCTTCCGGCTTGAAGCGCGAAGTGCCCGAACAGGCCTCCCAGGTGCCATGGGCAAAATCCCAGATATCGGGAAGCTCCGCATGCAGGCCGATGAGATCGCGCAGCTCCGCATTGGAAAATCCCTGCTCGCCCGCCATTTCATCAAGCGAAAGCCGCACCGCCACGGCGCAACTGTCGCCTACCTCGTCGCGCGCATCGCTGAGCAATTCCTTCAGCAGCCGCGCCCGGTTCTCCAGCGGCCCGCCATATTCATCGCCGCGTTGATTGGTCCGCCGCGACAGGAAGTGCTGCAGAATGCCGAAGCCATGGGCGCCATAAAGGCACATGATGTCGTAGCCTGCGCGCTTGGCGCGGCGGTAAGCCAGCTTGTGCCAGTGGCGCAGGTTCCGGATGTCCTCCTTGTCCATGGCGCGGGCCTGCACCGGATCGCTGGTAAACGTCAGGATCGGGCTGTGCATCGGCCCCATGGGCACTTCGCGCGTATAGAGATTGGGGCCATTGGTTCCGCTGTAAGCCAGCTCAATGCCTGCCAGCGCCCCGTTTGAATGAATGGCCTCGGCCATCTTCGTGAGGCCAGGCATGTCGTCCTCGTCCCAGATGCGCAGCTCAATGAAAGGCGTGATCTCCGATGAATGATGGATTTCCACCTGCTCGGTGAAAATCACCCCCCAGCCCCCTTCCGATTTCACCCGGCGCATTTCAGCCGCGGCAGTGGGGTCCCGATAGCCACCGCCATTGCAATGCGGCACCTGGTAAAACCGGTTTTTCGCCGTCACCGGCCCGATCTTCACCGGCTCGAAAAGCACGTTATAGCGCGGGTCACGCATCAAGGAAGCCTTCCAGCACATTCACCGTGTTCACCCCGATGGCCTCAATGGCATAGCCGCCCTCCATGACGAACAGCGTCGGCAGCTTCAGCTTGGCAATGCGCCGCCCATAGTCGCGGAAATCCTCCGACTTCAGTTTGAAATAGCTGATGGGATCCTTTTCGTAGGTATCAACGCCAAGGGAAACCACCAGCGCATCGGGCGCAAAGCTTTTGATTTTCCCGCAAGCCTGGCCCAGCGCCTTGCTCCACTTTTCGTAAGTGCATCCCTCAGGCAGCGGATAGTTGAAATTGAAGCCTTCACCTTTACCGGCCCCCGTCTCATCCTTGAAGCCAAGGAAATAAGGATAGGCTGTTTCCGGCTCTCCATGCAGCGAACAGAACAGCACGTCACTGCGGTCATAGAAAATATCCTGCGTGCCATTGCCGTGGTGAAAATCCACATCGAGAATGGCCACGCGCGCCGCACCGGAATCGCGGAATGCCTGCGTGGCAATTGCCGCATTGTTC
>JAUXUN010000073.1 GCA_030680855.1 Aestuariivirga sp. | reverse complement strand
TTCATCCCGGAAGGGGTCTCGGTCATGACGGTGATCAGTGATGGGGTGGATGTGGCGCCTGCGGGTCTGGTGAAACGTTCATCAGGCACCCGGGAGCCGGAGGGAAGACCCGTGGACACTACGGTCCATGCGCCTTAAATGGCTAAACAACCCTGGCGGAAAACCTCAGACACCGTGCGATCTAGGGCTCTGCAAGACCTTCCCCGAGGCAAAAACCGCCACAAAAGCGTGGGCGCAGTTTGCGTCACCCGCCGGACTACCACGACCGGCATTTTCGCGTAGGCTGCGCTCACGCAACCCTTCGCTTCTCGCCTGCCCCGAAAGCGGCATAACCGTTTTCACCAAGGGCGAAGCTATGCCCGATGCTCATTGAAAATTGAATCGCACTTCATCCTCTCTCCCGCAATTCGCGAGGGGAGAGGAAAATTGAATCTACACCTCAATATTATCGATCAGCCGCGTCTTGCCAAGCCATGCGGCGGCCAATAGGCGCAAGGGTTCGTCGCTGTGGGATTGCGGCACGGCGAGGGTTTCGGCATTTCTTGCGGTGACGTAGTCAACCTTGAAGCCGAGCGTAGTAAGCGAGCGCGAGGCGGCGCGCATGGCTTTTTGCGGATCGGTGCCATTGCGGATTTTTTCGGCGGCCTGCGTCAGGGATTTGTGGATGGCGGTTGCCTGGCCGCGCTCGGTCTTGGTGAGGTACTGGTTGCGCGAGGAAAGCGCCAGACCATCGGAGGCACGCAGGGTGGGCACGCCAATAACCTTGATGGGCATGTCGAGATCACGCGCCATCTGGGTCACCACCAGCAATTGCTGGTAATCCTTCTGGCCAAACATGGCGAAGTCAGCCCCGCTTTGAATGAAGAGCTTGGCCACGATGGTGGACACGCCATCAAAAAAATGGGGGCGGAACTTGTCCTCGAGATTGGCCTTGGCCGGGCCTTTGAGCACCACCGTTGTGGCGAAATCCGGGCCGTACATTTCCTCTGGTGAAGGGGCAAAAATCAAATGGGCCCCGGTTTCGGCAAGCTTGGCCACGTCGCCCGCCTCGTCGCGGGGGTAGCGGCTCAAATCCTCATTCGCGCCGAATTGTTTGGTATTCACGAAAATCGTCACCAGCACCTTGTCGGCCTGTTCCAGGCCTTCGGCCACGAGCGCGAGGTGGCCTTCGTGGAGGGCCCCCATGGTGGGCACAATGGCAAAGGTCAGGTCGTCGTTGCGCCACTTGGCCGTTTCGCGGCGCAGCCCTTCAATGGAACGGACGATCTTTGGCTTCACGGGTTTCGAACCTTGGGTTTGGGAATCGGCTGCTGCAAGCACACACAGGAAGTGCTTTATATCCACATAATTTGCCGTTAATGGCGAGAAAAATGTTTCGGACTGTGGCATTGTCCGGTCCTTTCGGAGACCTTCATGACTGCCCAATCAAGCCGTGCCGCCATATCCGCCCGCCTCTTTGCCGATGAAACCTTGCTCGTGAGGGAGCTGGCAGCGGAGGCGCTGCTCAGCCCCGACTACAAAAAGCGGGTAGCGGACCTCGCCAAGGTCCTGGTGGCCGCGGTGCGGGCCAACCGCCAGGCCCAGGGCGGCATTGACGCCTTCATGCAGGAATATTCACTCTCCTCAGAGGAGGGGGTGGTTTTGATGTGCATGGCGGAGGCGCTCCTTCGCATTCCCGATGCAGAGACCGCCGACAAGCTGATTGCCGACAAGATCGGCGGCAAGGATTGGGAGGGCCATCTCGGCCAGTCGGAATCGCTGTTCGTGAATGCCTCGGCCTGGGGCCTGATGCTCACCGGCAGGATCGTGGAGCTCGGCAAGGGCACCAAATTCGACACGGCGGGCTATCTCAAGCGCCTGATCACGCGCTCGGGCGAGCCGGTCATCCGCAGTGCCATGAAACAGGCCATGCGGATCATGGGAAAGCAATTCGTGCTGGGGCGCACCATTGTGGAAGCTCTGGGAATTGCCAAGCCGCTGGAAGCGGAGGGCTATCGTTTTTCCTATGACATGCTGGGAGAGGCGGCGTTTACGGCGGATGATGCGAAGAAATATTTTGCATCCTATAAATCAGCGCTCAAGAAACTTGGCGCTAATGCGACAGGCAGGGATGTTTATGCACGGCCGTCGATTTCGGTGAAGCTGTCGGCGTTGCATCCGCGTTACGAGGTGAAGCAGCAGGCGCGGGTGCGCAGTGAGCTTCTGCCGCAGATCATTGAGCTTGCCGTGCTGGCCAAGTCCCTGAACGTGGGCCTTACTATCGATGCGGAAGAAGTGAACCGGCTCGATCTGTCGCTCGATCTGTTTGAAAGCTTGGCGGCGGAACCGAGCCTGAAGGGCTGGAACGGCTTGGGCCTTGCGGTGCAGGCCTATGGAAAGCGGGCCAAGCCGGTTCTGGAATGGCTGGCCAGGCTTGCCAAAACAACGCAACGGGTTCTACCGGTGCGGCTGGTGAAGGGCGCCTATTGGGATACGGAAATCAAGCGGGCCCAGGAGGCGGGGCTTGAGGCCTATCCATTGTTCACCCGCAAGGTTTCCACAGATGTCAGCTATCTGGCTTGCGCGAAGTTCATGCTGGGCAAGCGCCATTTGTTTTATCCGCAATTCGCCACGCACAATGCCCACACGATTGCCGCGGTCAAAATCATGGCGGGCGAGCAGGGGGGCTATGAGTTCCAGCGGCTGCACGGCATGGGGCAGGCGCTTTATGAGCAGATTGCGGGACCCACGAAAATGAATTTGCCCTGCCGGATCTATGCGCCGGTCGGCAGCCATGAGGATTTGCTGGCTTATCTGGTGCGGCGGCTTCTGGAGAATGGGGCGAACACTTCCTTCGTCAACCGGCTTGCCGATGATGATGCGCCCATTGCCGATATCATTGCCGATCCGGTGGTGGAGGTTGCAGCACTCGCACAAATCCCCCATCCGCACATTCCGCCGCCACGCAATATTTTTGAAGGCCGTCTGAGTTCGGCGGGTGCACCCCTGTGGGACGATGATACGCGGGCCAAAATCGGGGATGGCATCAAGCGTGAATTGGCAAAGTCGGCTGAGGCTTCAACACTTGTTGATGGCAAGGCCGTGCGGGGCGGGCCGCTGCGCAATATCAGCGCGCCGCACGACAACCGGGAGAATGTCGGCGTTGTCCATGAGGCGGATGAAAAGTCAGTGGCCCAAGCCATGGCCTCGGCTTCCAAGCAGCAGCATGACTGGGATCTGCTCGGCGGTGCGGCGCGTGGCGCGATACTTGAGAAGGCCGCCTCCCTTTACGAGGAGAAATCTGCGCGGCTCATGGCGCTGCTGGTGCAGGAGGCGGGCAAGACTCTTGACAACGCGCTTTCCGACCTGCGTGAGGCGGTGGATTTCCTGCGCTACTACGCGGTGCAGGCCCGGGCGGAATTTTCGGGCGTGCTGCGCCTGCCGGGACCGACGGGCGAAAGCAATGAACTCACGCTGCATGGCCGCGGCGTATTTGCCTGCATTGCGCCGTGGAACTTTCCGCTCGCCATTTTCACCGGGCAGGTTGCGGCTGCTTTGGCAGCCGGCAATGCCGTCGTCGCCAAACCCGCCGAGCAAACGCCGCTGGTGGCCCATGAGGCGGTGAAGCTTCTGCATCTTGCCGGTGTGCCGTCCTCGGTCCTGCATTTTCTGCCGGGCGATGGGGTGCGGATTGGCAAGACCCTTCTCGCCCATCCCGCTCTTTCGGGTGTGGCCTTCACCGGCTCCAATGAAACGGCTTCGATCATTAACCGGGCACTGGCGGCGCGCGATGGGGCCTTTGTTTCGCTGATCGCGGAAACCGGCGGCATGAATGCCATGATCGTTGACAGCTCGGCACTTCCCGAACAGGCAATCCGTGATGTTCTCGCTTCGGCCTTCGACAGTGCCGGGCAGCGCTGTTCGGCGGCCCGTCTGCTTTTCGTGCAGGACGATGTGGCGCACCGCATAATCCCCATGCTGCGCGGCGCCATGGCCGAGCTTCGCATTGGCGATCCCCTGGACTACGCCACGGATATCGGCCCGGTCATTGACGCGGAAGCGCGCGAAAAACTCGGCGCACACAAGGCTGAGATGGCGAAGCAGGCCAAAACCATTCTTGACCTGCCACTTCCTGGGAATTGCGCCCATGGCACCTTTGTTTCGCCCGCGGCTTACGAGCTGGAGTCCATTGCCTCACTGAAACGTGAAGTCTTCGGCCCCGTCCTGCATGTAGTGCGTTTTGCCGGGGACCGTATCGCCGAGGTTTGCAACGCGCTGAATGCAACGGGATTTGGACTCACCCTTGGGCTGCATACGCGCATTGAGAGCACAGTTAATGAAGTGCGAAGCCTCGTCCGGGTCGGGAACATGTATGTGAACCGCAATCAGATAGGTGCCGTTGTCGGAGCACAACCCTTTGGTGGTGAAGGGCTTTCCGGCACGGGGCCAAAAGCCGGGGGAGGCCATTATATGCACCGTTTTGCCACCGAACGGGTGTGTTCGACCGACACAACGGCATCGGGCGGAAACGCGGCGTTAATGTCCATGGAGACCATAGCAAAAAATTAAATCAAACCGGAGCAATCTTTCTCCGGAATTTACTGTGTTGTGTAACTCTCTCTTTAGGGTGGGAACTTATCCTCGTATAAAGAGGTTGGTGCGGTGATGAATAATGATTTTGACCTAGCAAATGAGTCGAGAAGTGCTTTTGCCACTTTTGAAGAGGCAACGCATTATCTGGAGGACGTTTGCGCGCGCCTGAAGGTCAATCACATGTCCTATTGGCTGGTTCACTCCATTGATGGAACACCGGACCAGGTTACCTGGATCACGACCTATGACCCGTCATACATGAGCTTCTATATGGAGAATTATACGCCGCTGGGAGACCGCGGTTTTGAAATTTCCATCGCAGAAGACCTTGTGATGGACTGGGCCGGCGACGATCCGTCGGGGCAGGATCTCTTGCCAACCGCGCATAAATACGGAATTACCAAGTATGGAATTTCCTTCCCGCTGCGTGATGGCGACTTTGGCGATGTAATGTTTTCGGTGAATGTCAAAAGCAATGACGCGGAATGGGAATTGTTGCAGGAAGATCTTGTTGCGAAGTTCCGCCCCTTTGCCGTCTATTTCCATGCCCGCGCCAAGCCGCTCATCCAGTCGCGCAAATTTGCCGAAATCAATTTCGCCGCTTAATCATTATCAATTTTAAAGCTTAGGCCACGCTCCACGGCGTGCTTGCCGAATTTTCCGCGCAGCTTATCGATGGCGCGTTCGGCCTTGGTAAGGGTTTCGACTCTGGCGTCGAGGCTTTTTGTTTCGGTCACGGCGGTGCTCAAGTTTGAGATGCCAACTCCGATCAGGCGGAATTCCGTGCCGGTTGCCTCGCGTTTGAGCATGGGAAGGGCTGCTGAAAAGATGCGGTGGGCCAGTTGGGTGGGCTCATCCAGCGTGGTGTTGCGGCCGCGGATCTTGAAATCTGTCGTCTTGAGTTTCAGCACCACGGTCTGGCCTGCAAGGTCATCCTTCTTGGCGCGCCAGGACACTTTTTCGGCGAGTTGCCAGAGAATGCGCTCCAGCGCCTCGAAGCTGCTGATATCATGATTGAAGGTGGTTTCGGCTGAGATGCTTTTGCTTTCATCATGGGGCGAGACATGGCGGGCGTCCTCGCCGCGCGCCAGGTGATAGAGCCGTGCCCCCATCACGCCGTAGCGGCGCATGAGCTCGCTGCGCTCCATGTTCTGCAGTTGGCCGATGAGGCTTATGCCGTCCTTGAGCAATTGCGCCTGAAAGGCGCGGCCGACGCCCCAGATCAGGCTTACGGATTTTTCCGCCAGAAAACTTTTGGCTTCGGCCTTGCCAATAACTGAAAAGCCCCGGGGCTTTTCCAGGTCGGAAGCGACCTTGGCCAGGTATTTGTTATAGGAAAGCCCGGCGGAGGCTGTGATGCCGACCTTAGTTTCGATAGTTTTGAGAAGGGTTGCCAGTGATAACGCCGGGCTTTTGGCGTGCAATCGCGTTGTGCCGGTGAGATCGAGGAAGGCCTCGTCGATGGAGATGGGCTCAACCTGCGGGGTGAGTTCCAGCATGAGTTCGCGCACTTCCTTGCCCACGGCGGAATATTTGCGGATATCGGGGCGGATCACCGTGGCATCAGGGCAGAGGGCCAGTGCCTTGAACATGGGCATGGCGGATTTCACCCCCTTGACGCGGGCTACATAGCAGGCGGTGGACACCACGCCCCTTGTGCCGCCGCCAATGATCACGGGCTTGTCCATAAGGTCCGGATTGTCGCGCTTTTCAACTGCTGCGTAGAAAGCGTCGCAATCGATATGAGCGATTGCGAGCTCGTGGATTTCCGTGTGCCGCATCAGCCGTGGGCCGCGGCACTGGGGGCAGCGCGTATCCTGCGGCTCCACTGCCGCCAAGCAGTCACGGCAGAATCCGGGGGCTCCCTGGGGCGTGCTCATGGCGGCAGTTTAGCGCCGAATTTAGCTGGGCGCTAACGCTCGGCAATCAATTCCATCACGTGGGGGTGCACTTCCTCCCAAGTGTGGGTGCGCAGCGAGACGAAATCGAGCGGCGGCACGAGGCGGGCGTAGCGCTCATCGTGAAGGAAATGGATGAGATGCACGTCGGGGGCATGCTGAAAGGCGGAGGTGATAAAGCCCGGGCTGTCGTCAATGAAAACCACGGGGGCCGCAATCTGCGCGGCGATTTTTCGGATGGCCGGGCCCTTGGGGCCGGAATTCGTCACCACCGGGAAATTCAGCCCATGGCCGGCAAGATTGGCGCGGCGGTCGTCGCCGGCTTCATGGGGCAGGTTGGTGAGCATGATGACATCGGCGGATTTTTCAATGTTGAGAAGGGCTTCAACCGCGCCATCGATGGTTTGCATGGCCAGGGTACGTTCGGCAAAGAACTGCACCACGGTTTTTTCGCTGTCTTCGGGGTTGAGCGTCGCCAGGTTCTTGCGCCGGCGGATATTGCTGCTGAAGAGCATGCGCGAGGTATCGAGTTCAAGGTCCAGGCCTGCCAGATAGTCCTCGAAATCCCGGGTGAAATGCACCACCACCTCGTCCACGTCGCAAATGACGAGGGGGCGGTTGGAACGCAACTGCAGGCCGGCAATTTGATTTATCGTGGTTTCACTAATCATTAAGGGCTCCGGGCAGGCACTGGCGGGCCCGCACGATGGTTTCTGGAGCGAGTTCACTTGCTCCCGCAAAGGCCAGAAGTAAAGCTTCATTCTGCAGGAAATAGTCAAGCACACCGGCCAGGAAGGCACTGTCCGTGGCGCCAGTCCTGAGGTCCCCAACCGCCAAGCCCGTGGCGCCAAAAAACGGCTCTAAAAGGTCCTCGTCGGCTGCCAAATAGCCCAATGCTTTCAAAGCAATGGTTTGTGACGTTTCGGCATCACCTGAAAATTTCAATGCCATCTTTGCTCGCAATTAACCAATATGCCTAACCCTTTGCCCGGACCCCTAACAATTAAGTCATTAGTGACGGAATCGCCCCAGAATGACCATCAATAGGGCAGTGGTAGCGGCGGGGCACTTGTCAAACAAGCAGGGTCCCTTCAAATGTGAGATCGGCGTCGATTATGGAACTTACCGCAACACAAATGGCGGATGTGATGAAAACACCAGGGGCCGTGCCTGCGAAGCCCAAAACCGTGCTCGTTGTCGAAGACAACGAACTTAACATGAAGCTGTTCAATGACCTCCTCGAAGCCCATGGCTACAAGGTCATCCAGACCCGCGACGGCCTTTCGGCGCTCGACCTGGCGCGCAAGCACATGCCGGACCTCATTCTCATGGATATCCAGTTGCCGGAAGTGTCCGGCATTGAAGTCACCAAGTGGCTGAAGGAAGATGACGTGCTGCGCGCCATTCCGGTGATCGCGGTCACCGCCTTCGCCATGAAGGGCGACGAGCAGAAGATCCGAGAGGGCGGCTGCGAGGCCTATGTCTCCAAGCCCATTTCGGTCATCAGCTTTCTCAAAACCATTGACAGTTTCCTCGGCAAGCCAAAATGACAGCCCGCATTCTTGTCGTAGACGACATCCTCGCAAACGTCCGTTTGCTGGAAGCCAAGCTTTCAGCTGAATATTTCGAAGTCGTCACCGCCATGAATGGGGTGGATGCGCTGGAAGCCGTGCAGCGCGCCAAGCCTGACATCGTGCTCCTTGACGTGATGATGCCGGGCATTGATGGCATTGAAGTGTGCAGGCGCCTCAAGGCCGATCCTGCCACGCAGCATATTCCAGTCATCATGGTCACCGCCCTTGACCAGCTGGAAGACCGGGTGCGCGGCCTGGAAGCCGGCGCCGATGATTTCCTCACCAAGCCGGTGAATGACGTGGCCCTGTTTTGCCGAATCAAGAGCCTGGTGCGCCTCAAAATGCTTTCGGACGAGCTGCGGGCCCGGGCTGAATCGAGCCAGACCATGGGGCTGGTCGTCAATAAAGCCATCCCGGCCGATTCGCGCCCCGGGAATATCCTGGTGGTCGACAGCCGCGTTGCCTTCATTGACCGGGTGCGTGTGGCGCTCACCGGAAAGCACAAGGTTTCTGCGGTCATTGATCCGCTGGAAGTCATTCCCTCCATTATTGAAAGTGCCACGCCCTACGAGCTGGTCATCGTCAATCTCGATGCCGAGCAATTCGACGGCCTGCGCCTGTGCTCGCAGCTGAAATCGCTGGAGCAGACCCGGCAAATCCCCATTCTCATCGTGGTGGCGCCAGACGACGAGCAGCGCCTCATGCGGGCCCTCGACATGGGGGTAAACGACTATCTCATCCGCCCCATCGACCGGCAGGAGCTGATGGCCCGGGTGAACACGCAGATCAGGCGCGCCCGCTATGCCGAGCAGCTCCGCGTCAGCGTACAGACATCCATCGAAATGGCGGTGACTGACGCGCTCACCGGGCTTTACAACCGGCGCTACATGGAAACCCATCTCGGCCATCTGGTTGAACATTCGATCAATCGCGGCAAACCGCTTTCGGCGCTTGCCATCGACGTGGATTTCTTCAAGCCGGTGAATGACACCCACGGCCATGACGTGGGCGACAAGGTCTTGCAGGAACTTGCCAGCCGCATCCGAGACAATATCCGGAACGTGGACATGGCCTGCCGCGTGGGCGGCGAGGAGTTCACCATCATCCTGCCATCGACCGAACTGCATCTTGCGCAAAAGATTGCCGAGCGCATCCGCAAGTCAATCGCCAGCAAGCCGTTCAGCGCCGGACCAAATGGCGGCACCTTGAACATTACGGTTTCGGTGGGACTATCCACCTTGATAGGCGCCAACGACAAGGTCGAGGAGTTCCTCAAGCGCGCCGACCAGGCCCTCTACATCGCCAAGCGCGAGGGCCGCAACCGGGTGACGCATATCGCGGCCTAGGTTTTCAGTGTCCGGCTTCCACGCTGCAAGATGACTTGCGCGAGTACGAGCAACACCAGCGACGTCATCAGCACCACCGTTCCGACCGCGTTGATCTCGGGCGTAATGCCGCGGCGGATGGAGGAAAAGACGTAGATCGGCAGCGTCACATCCGGCCCCGCCACGAAATAGGCGATGATGAAATCCTCGAAGGAGAAGGTGAAGGCCAGAAGGAAGCCCGCAAGAATCGAAGGCGCCAGCAGCGGAAGCACGACCTGGCGGAAGGTGCCGAGCGGCGTGGCGTAGAGATCCTCCGAGGCCTCGACGAGGCTGCGATCCATGCCCTGCAACCTCGCCCGCACCAGAAGGGCTACCACCGCGATGTTGAACAGCACGTGGGCGGCGATCACCATCCAGGCGCCCATTTCAATGCGGATGTTCCAGGCGGTTATAAGGTATGGATTGATCATGTCGAAGAAAGAGACAAAGGCGATCAGCGTCGAGATACCGATGACGATTCCCGGCACCAGGATGGCAATATAGATTAGGGCGTCGAAGACATGGCGGAGCCAGCCGCTCATGCGCTCAAGGCCGAGTGCGGCAAGCGTTCCGATGATGGCAGAGAGCGTGGCCGTGGTGAGGGCTATCATCAGGCTGGTGGTCAGCGCCTCGGTGATCAGCGGATTGGAGAAGGCCTTGCCATACCATTCCAGCGAGAAGCCCTGCCAGATCATCGCCTGCTTTCCGGCATTGAAGGAGCCGCCGACGATGAAGGCGATGGGCGCGTAGAGGAAGATGTAGATCAGGATGGCGTAGAGGCGCATGGCTAGACCAGGGCCGCGCGTCGCGTACCGGTTTTGCCGAGTACGAAGCGCATGTAGAAGAAAATGGTGACGAACATGATGGCGACGAGCGCCACCGAGACGGCGGCGCCAAAGGGCCAGTTGCGCGACTGCAGGAAGAGGTCGACCAGCGCGTTGCCGATGAAGAAGACCTTTCCGCCGCCGAGATACTGCGGAAGGATGTAATCGCCCATCAGCAGGATGAAGACCAGCATCGAGCCTGTGGCGACGCCCGGCAGCGCCAGCGGCAGCGTTACCTGGAAAAAGGTCCGGATCGGCGTGGCCCCAAGATCGGCCGAGGCCTCAAGCAGGCGCTTGTCGAGTTTTTCGAGGCTGACATAGATGGGCGGCACCATGAGCGGCAGAAAGCCATAGACGGCGCCGATGAGAACGGCCCAGGGCGTGTTGATGATCCGCACGTCGGCGATGCCGATATAGGCGAGCCAGGCCGGAATGCCCTTGCCGCCCAGCAGCATGATCCAGGCATAATAGCGCAGCAACTGGCTGGTCCAGAACGGCGCCATAACCAGCACGAGCAGCATCACGCGCCATTTCGGATCGACCTTCACCGCGAGGAAATAGGCCATGGGAAAGGCGAAAATGGCGGTGAGCAGCGTGGCGAGGGGCGCCAGGGTGAGCGTGTTGACGAAGGCTTTGCCGCGCGCCGCGAGGTTCAGGTAGTTGTCGAAAGTGAAGGCGGGCGAATAGCCGCCGGCCGGGGCCCGCTCGCCGAAGGAAAAAACAACGACCACCATCAACGGCACGATCAGCAGGAAGACGAAGAAGACTGCCGCAGGTGCAACGAGCAGCGCGGTCACGGCGCGGGAACGGGCAGGCGCTGCGGTCAATGCGGGACTCCGATCTCGAAGGCAGGATCTCCCTCCCGCGCGGGTGCGGGGGAGGGAGACGATACTCAGGCTGACTTGAAGCGCGCCATGATTTCGGCGCGGAGCGGATTGGTCAGGGTTGCGGCAGCGCCAAACTCAAGCGGCGACAGCGCCTCGACTGCCGGATAGAGGATTGGATTTTCCAGCATTTCCTTCGGCACCAGCTTGTTGGTGCGCGAATCGGTCGAGGGATAGCCGTGGGCCACGACTTCCTTGGCGTTGATCTCCGGCGTCAGCAGGAAGTCGATCAGCGCATAGGCCGCCTCGATGTTGGGCGCGCCCTTGGGGATGGCGTAGAAGTCGCTCCAGATCTCGCCGCCTTCCTTGGCCAGCACATAGAGCATCTCCGGCATGTCGCGCTGGAGCTGGGTGGCGTCGCCGGTCCAGCAGACGCTCATCCAGGCATCGCCGGAAATGAGCGAGGGCTTGTAGTCGGAATTGATGCCGAAGAGATGCGGCTTGGCGGCAATCAGCAGCTTCTCGGCCTCGGCCAGTTCCTTCTCGTCGTTGGAGTTGAAGGAGTAGCCATAATATTTCAATGCGTTGCCGATGGTGGTGAGCTGGTAGTCGTGGACCATGGCGCGGCCGGTGGCCTCGTTCATGGCAAGGTCCCAGAATTCCTTCCAGCTCGCAGGCTTTTGCGGCATCGACTTCGAATTGTAGACGAAGCCGGTGGTCCCCCAGTCTTTCGGCACGGCATAGGTCTTGCCGTCGATGATCCCTTCCGCCGTGAACCGCTGCTCCTGCGTCGAGGCGTCGTAATTCGGAAGCTTGGCCAGATTGAGTTCCTCGATGAGGTCCAGTTCCTTGTAGGTCGAGACCGCGTAGTTGGTGGGCACGAAAACGTCCCAGCCGGTAGAGCCCGCCTGGAGCTTGGCGAGCATTTCCTCATTCGAGCCGAACACCGCGATGTTGATCTTGACGCCCGTATCTGCGGTGAACTTGTCGATGTTTTCCTGGGCAAAATAGCTCGGCCAGGTGGTGAAGTTCACGGTGCCGGAAAGTGCGGCATAGGCCTTGCGCGGCTTGAGGCCGGGCATGGCGCCGCCCATAACGGCGGTGGCCAATCCAAGTCCGGTGACGCCGAGGAAATGGCGGCGCGTGACCGAACCCTTCTGGTAGCGGCGCAATTCATCAATGAACTGCTGTGGCGTGATGATATTCTTGTCTTTGGTCATGACGTTTCTCCCTGTCGGTTTTTAGTTACTCACGTTGCGGCCAATACGAGGGCTGCTTCCGGCCGCCAGCCAGTTGAAGCCGTATCGCCGATTTCGAAGGTGCCGCTGCTGCGCTCGGACTTGCGCGGCGTGAGCACCATGAATTCCCCAAGCGTGTCGTTGGCAACCCGGTATTCCGTGTTCTCGCCGAGAAAAATGCGGTTGAGAACCTTGACTGAATAATGCGCGCTCAGGCCCTCTGGCAAGACAGCCTCGTTGGCGGCAATCTCCACCAACTCGGGCCGAACGCTGATCACGGTATCCTTGGTCGGTCCGGCAAAGAAATTCGACTTGCCGACGAAATCGGCGACATAACGGCTGACCGGCTTGTCATAGAGTTCGCGCGGCGAGCCGGACTGGACGATGCGGCCTTCGCGCATGACGCAGACGCGGTCCGACATGGACAGCGCCTCTTCCTGGTCATGGGTGACGAGGAGAAAGGTAATGCCCACGTCGCGCTGCAGATTTTGCAGTTCAATCTGCATTTCGCGGCGCAACTTGCGGTCCAAGGCGGCAAGCGGCTCATCAAGCAGCAGCACTGCCGGGCGGTTGATCAGGGCGCGGGCCAGCGCCACGCGCTGCTGCTGGCCGCCAGACAGTTCATAGCTGCGGCGGCTCTCGTAACCGTCAAGCCGCACCATGGCGAGCGCTTCGGTCACTTCCCTGGCGAGTTCCGCGAGTGACGGTTTGGGGCTGCGCTGGCGCAGGCCGTAGGACACATTATCGCTGACGGAAAGATGAGGAAACAGGGCGTAGTGCTGGAAAACCATGTTGACGGGTCGCTTGTAGGCAGGAACCCCGGTCATGTTTTCGCCGCGAATGAAAACCTCCCCCTCGCTTGGCTGTTCAAAGCCCGCCATCATGCGCAGGCTCGTTGTCTTGCCGCAGCCGGAAGGGCCGAGGATGGAGAGAAATTCACCGGCCTTGACGGCAAGGTTGTTCTCGACAACCGCCGCCACCTCGCCAAAGCGCTTGGTGACATTCCTGAATTCGATGACCGGGTGTTCCAAGGATTTGTCCGACGCTGGCGCAAGCCACCATGAATGCAGTGAAAATTTGGTTCCTCGCAATACTGCTGCGAAGCCGGGGACTTGGCAAGGCCCAACTTTGGAGATGCGTAGTACCAGGGCTCGCTCACAAGGCGAAGTGCAAATTCCCGGAAACATAACGCTTGAGTGCGGCAGGGTCCAAATGCTTCCCGCAAAGTCCGACGTGGCCGTCAGGACGCAGGAGATAGAACGAGGGCTGGGGCACCTGCAGGCGTGCCAGTTCGGCTGAATTGCCGGGCACTGACGGTATGCCGTAGACGTTCAGCAGGCCGCCCAGGTCTGGCGTTTTTTCAAGAAGCTGGCCGATGACGATGAGGTTGAATTTTGTGTCGTCGAGTTTCCGGTACAGGTCTTCCACCGGCCCGCCGGCTTTCAACTGGAGCCGCAGCCACGGAAAGCGGTCGCCCGCCTGGGGGGCAGCGGCAGGCAAGGGCTGCAGTGATTTTGAGAGCGGGCTATTCCGGTAATTTATCCCAATCTGCGAGACGGTGCGAAAGGCGAATTCCTGGATGGCTTTGCGGCTCATGGCAAAGGCGGCGATCCGTGCGAGAATCTTGGTGCGGAACAGTCCGGCAAGCCAGTTGTCGGCGACGACCAGTTTGAAGGCCCGGTCAGTCGTGTTAAGCAGGCGCCGCGCCACCGGAATGCGCTCGTCTTCGTAGGTTGCAAGCAGGGCTTCGCCGGCTTGTCCTTTGGCAACCAGCGCCAGTTTCCAGCTGAGGTTATAGGCATCCTGCAGGCCGGTGTTCATGCCTTGCGCGCCCACGGGGCTGTGAATATGCGCCGCATCACCAAGCAGGAAACAGCGGCGGTCGCGGAACCGCGCCGCACTCCGGTGGTGGATGCGGTAGGTGGAGAACCAGGTGCAGGCCTTGAAATCAAGTTCGGCGCCTGCTTCCTTGTGCAGGGACGGAATAACCGCTTCGAAAGTAACATCGTCCTTGCCGCGCAGCTCCTCCGGGAGAATTCCCACGATGCGCCAATGGTTTTGCCCACGCATGGGGAACAACAGATGAAATCCCTCGCGCCAGAGATAGACGTTGACCTCTTCCGGCGCCATGCGGCCGGTCATTTCCACATCGGCCACGAAGAACACATGTTCGTAGGGGGCGCCGGGAAACGTGATTCCGCTTAATTCGCGCACGGCGCTGCGCGCACCATCACATCCGGCAACCCAGGGCACACTCAGGGATTGGCTTGCCCCGTCGGCCAGCTTGAGCGTTGCGGTCACGCCGTCCACATCCTGGTCCAGACCGACAAGCTCAGTATTCCACTTTACGGTTACGCCCAACCTGCCGAGGTTCTCGCCCATGATCTTTTCATTGTCATCCTGGCCGAGAATGAGGATGTAGGGATAGGGCGTTGCGTCCTGGCCCCTTTCGGAGAGGGGCACGCGACCAATCTTCCGCCCCTGGGCCCAAAGGGTTGCTCCCGTGCCGCGTTTGCCTAGCTCCAGCGCCCGGTCAATGATGCCAAGCTTGGAGTAAATTTCCAGTGTGCGGGCCTGCACGCCCAGGGCCCGGGTTTGCAGCGATGGCCCGGCATGGCGGTCGATGATCTGCACACGGACGCCGCGCCTGACAAGTTGGTTGGCCAGCATCAACCCTGTCGGCCCGGCGCCAACGACCAGTACGTCTGTGTCTATTGGAGTCATTCTTGGTCTATCAGGTTGACACGCGCATTAAACAAACGTCAGCCGCTATACTTAGAACCAGCCCATGACCTGCGTGAAGATGATCATGGTCGCGAGCCAGCCCACCGCGAAGGATAGGGTGCGCACGAACGGAACCCCTGACGTGTAACCGATATAGTGGATCACCCGGGCCCAGAGGTAAATCGTGGCCCACAGGGCCGTTGTGGCGTTTGCGGTCGCGGTGAGATGGGCCACCAGCACGACGGCGGCAAAGGGCACGAGGTTTTCGACGGCATTGTAATGGGCCTTTTTGGCGCGGGCTGCCCAGGGCGGAAGCGGGTCGGTGTCGGCCTCATAATTGAGGGTGCGCATCAGCCCCGAGTTCATCAGGCGGGTGAGAATATAGGGCAGCCACATCAAAGCGGTGAGGGCTGAAATCCAGGCCAGCATTTTGAGATCGGTTGACATCTGATTTCCCATCCTTGGTTTGGCGCGGGGATTCCGGCTGCCGTTGACACGCTAGAGGAAATTTGAGTCGATGAACTACGTGGACGCTACCATCCTTATTCCCCGCACACAAATGCGGAACTCTTGCCATGCCTCGTGCCGGCGCGATTCAGCAACGAGAGGGGCAAGTGATGCTTGATGTCCTGCGCTTCATGTTTTCCAAATCGCCAAGCTGCAATGATTGCCACGAAATTCCAGCCCTGCAGGTCGGTGAGATGGCGCAGTACAAAATAGACAATGGCCATGACGATAATGATGCAGGCTGTCATGACGGTGTGGTGCTTTCTAAATAGCAATCGAGGGGAAACTGCTCTGTGATGCGGAAGTTGGGCTGCGTTTCAACAAGATGTCAGCTAGTTCTGCCCAAGGCTCCGGCAACACTCCTTCCAGTTCCAGTTGGCATCACAATGCCGCTTGGGGCCATAGTTTCCTTCCCGGCGGTTCTGGTGTATTGGCGGCTTCCATGCAGGACGGCAGTGAAATTTCCAATCAGCCTGAGCGGCAGCGCTGGGGCACGCGCGGCACGGCGGGCGCCCTGTTTGCGGGCAGGCTCACTTTTGAGAATGTCTCCTGTTCAATTGGCTCGACCGAAATTTTGAAGAACCTCAGCTTTGAATTGCAGGCCGGCGAAATCGCCTGTCTGCTGGGGCAGTCGGGCTGCGGCAAGACCACGCTGCTGCGCATTGCGGCGGGCATACAGAGGCCAACGGCGGGCCGGGTGCTGCTGGATGGCGAGGAAGTGGATGGGCCCACGCTCTTCGTGCCGCCAGAGCGGCGCAATGTGGGCCTGGTGTTCCAGGACTTTGCGCTGTTTCCCCATCTCACGGTGATTGAGAACGTCTCCTTTGGGCTCAGCGCCTTGAGCCGCGGGGAAGCCGCCAAGGTGGCCGAGCATGCGCTGGCGCGGGTGGGGCTCGCCAGTTTCCGCCACAGCTATCCCAGTTCCCTATCGGGTGGCGAACAGCAGCGTGTCGCCCTGGCCAGGGCCATTGTGCCGCGGCCGCAGGTGATGCTGATGGATGAACCATTTTCCGGGCTGGACCAGCGCCTGCGCGAAACGGTGCGCGGGGAAACCCTGGCGCTGCTCCAGGAGACCCGGGCCACTTGCGTGCTGGTTACCCATGATCCGGTGGAAGCCATGGATTTTGCCGACCGCATCCTGCTCATGCGGGCGGGCCGCCTGATCCAGACCGGCACCTCGGCGGAACTCTTCAACAAACCCGCCGATTTGCAGGTGGCGCGGTTTTTCTCGGATGTGAATGAAATCGACGCCCGGGTGAAGAATGGCAATGTCGAAACGCCGCTGGGCACTTTTTCCGCAGCGGGCTTTAACCATGCGGTCGAAGTCGTCGTAATTATCCGGCCCCAGGCCGTGACCCTGGCCCATGCGGGGGCGGGCACCGAGGGCTATGTGCTGGAAGCCCGGTTTCTGGGCGATAAAACAAGGCTCCAGGTGCAGTTTAACGGGCTGGATGAACCCGTTGCCGTGCTGCTTTCGGGTCCGGCGCCGCAACGGGGCGAAACCGCCCATTTCCGCGTTGATCACGATCATGTTTTAATCTTTACAAAGCCCGCCCCAGACAGCATTTGACAGGGTGTGTGGCATTTGTTGCGGGAGCGAAGGCTTTCTGCGATAGTACCTGATAAATTGAACGTGATGATTTCAGGAGTTTTGTGATGGGTTTCGGTTCGTGGTGGCACTGGGTGCTTTTGCTGGTTGTCGTGCTGGTGGTATTCGGCGGCAAGGGCAAGGTATCGGATCTAATGGGCGATGTGGCCAAGGGCATCAAGAGCTTCAAGAAGGGTCTGGCGGAAGATCCGGCCGACGAGGCTGCCGAGGAAGTAAAGACGCTTGAAAAATCGGCGGAAGAAACGGTCAAGGCCCCCGCCAAGAAGGTCAAGTCGTAAGGCTTTCAAAAGGCTAAATGAGTCATGTTTGACTTTGGCGTCGGCTATTCCGAATTGTTTGTTCTTGCCCTGATTGCGGTCATCGTCATCGGGCCCAAGGACTTGCCCAAGATGCTGCGGGCCTTTGGAAAAATGATGTCCAAGGCGCGGGGCATGGCGCGGGAATTTCAGGGCCATGTGGATTCGGCCATGAAGGATGCAGGGCTTGATGACGTGAAGAAAGATCTTCAGGGCCTCAAGAACCTCAATCCCATGACGCAGATCAAGAACGAAATCGCTTCGCCGTCTTCGTCCAGCAAAAGCAATGACTTCGACAAGTATTTTGGCGCTCCGGATGAAGCCCCCAAGCCATGACGAAGGAAGACATTGACGCCTCGGAAGCCCCGCTGCTCGATCACCTGCTTGAGCTCCGCACCCGGCTGATCTACTGCGTGGCGGGCTTCTTTGTCACCTTCATCGTCAGCTTCTTCTTCTCTTCGGAAATTCTCACCCTGCTCATTCTGCCCTTCAAGTGGGGCACGGGAACCGATGTGGGACTCATTTCCATCAAGCTGCTAGGCGTGTTTCTGGTAAAGCTCAAGATCGCCATGTTCGGCGGCATGTTCATTTCCTTCCCGCTCATTGCCACGCAGCTTTACCGCTTCGTGGCGCCGGGGCTTTACAAGAACGAGCGGCAGGCACTGTTTCCCTATCTCATCGCCACGCCGATTTTTTTCGTTCTGGGCGCGTCGCTGGTTTATTTCTTCCTGCTGCCGGTTGCCATCGGCTTCTTCTATGGCTTGGCGGCGTCCACGGGCGATGCGGGGCAGGCTGCCATTCAACTGATGCCCGATGTCGAGGCCTATCTCGATTTCGTCATGATGCTGATTTTGGCTTTCGGCCTCACCTTCCAGTTGCCGGTGGTGCTCACCCTGTTGGGGCAGATCGGCGTCGTGAGCTACGAGATGCTCACCAAGGGCAGGCGCTTTGCCATAGTCGGTGTCTGCGCC
Organism: Aestuariivirga sp.; assembly: GCA_030680855.1. Lineage (GTDB taxonomy): Bacteria > Pseudomonadota > Alphaproteobacteria > Rhizobiales > Aestuariivirgaceae > Aestuariivirga. The sequence goes on along the minus strand of JAUXUN010000073.1, from coordinate 2,178 downwards.
CTTGCAGCATTCATCACGCCGCCGGACCCCATTTCGATGATCTCCATGGCGGTCCCGCTGATGGGGCTTTATGAGGTGGCCGTACAGGCCGTGCGATTCCTGGAGAAGCGCCGGGCCAAGGCCCAAGCCGTGAAAGACGCCGCCGATGCATGACATAAGAACCATCCGGGATAATCCCGCCGCTTTCGATCAGGGCCTCGCCTTGCGTGGCTTGCCGCCAATGGCGGATGAGCTTTTGAAGCTTGATCGGGAGTTGCGGGAACACATCCAAATATTGCAAGCCATGCAGGCGACAGCCAACGCTGAATCAAAAGCAGTTGGGACCGCCATGCGCACAGGAGACAGTGCCGCAATCGAAGCCGCCAAAGCGAAAGTAACAAGTATCAAGCAATCAATTCTTGCGGGCCCGCAAATAGAGCGCGACCTAAGGAAGAAGCTCAATGATGCCCTTGCGGTGATCCCGAACCTCCCCATGGACGGCGTGCCGAAAGGCAAGGACGAACATGACAACAAGGAGCTTCACACCTGGGGTGAAAAGCCCACGTTCAATTTCGAGCCGCGCCAGCACTTTGATATCGGCGAATGGCTCGGGCTCATGGATTTTGAAACGGCGGCCAAACTTTCTGGCGCGCGCTTCGTCATTCTCAAGGGGCAGCTTGCAAAGCTCGAACGGGCGCTTGGCCTGTTCATGGTTGATCTGCACACGGAGCATCACGGCTATACGGAAATCTATGCGCCCTACATGCTGCGCGACGAGGCGATGTTCGGTGTGGCGCAGTTGCCGAAGTTCAAGGAAGACCTGTTCCAGACCACATCGGGCCATTGGCTGATTCCGACCGCCGAAGCCTCGCTCACCAATCTGGTGCGCGAGCGCGTGCTGGAGGAGAAGGAGCTTCCGATCCGCATGACCGCCTACACGCCGTGTTTCCGTGCTGAAGCGGGGGCCGCGGGCAAGGACACGCGCGGCATGATCCGCCAGCACCAGTTTTCGAAGGTGGAACTTGTGTCCATCACAACACCGGAGCAGGCGGAAGCCGAACACAGCCGCATGCTGAATTGCGCCGAAGAAGTTTTGAAGCGGCTGAAGCTTGCCTTCAGGACGATTGTTTTGTGCACCGGCGACATGGGCTTCGGGAGCCGCAAAACCTATGACATTGAAGTGTGGTTGCCCGGGCAAAATGCTTACCGTGAAATCTCGTCATGCTCGCAGTTGGGCGACTTCCAGGCCCGGCGCATGGACGCCCGCTTCAAGCCGGCGGACGGCAAAGGCCCGCGCTATGTGCATACGCTGAATGGCTCCGGCCTTGCCGTGGGCCGCACCATGGTTGCCATTCTGGAAAACTACCAGAATGACGATGGCAGCGTGACCATTCCAGAAGCGCTCCGGCCCTACATGGGCGGCGCGGAAAAAATCACGCGCTCTTAACGAAGTGCCCTCACCTATCCCACCGCACTTGCGTGCGGCGGGCCCCTTTCCTCTCCTGCGAAGCGGGAGATGAGGGCACTTCATTCAACCTTCCGCACCTTGGCGGAATTGATGTACCAGCTCTTGTCATCGGCCATGTTGGACGAGCGCATGGTATAGGTGCCGGCGAATTTCTGTGCTTTGCCAGATTTAGTCATGGCCGAAATGACCACAGGAATCTTGATATAGTTCGAGCCGGCCGCGCCCTCGATCTCACTCGGCGCGCCGATTTCCACGCTCACCGAGGCCGTGTCGCTGGAGCCGCCCGCGAATTTTTCAAAGCTCTGGCCGTTGACGGCGTAGCCGTCGTCGCCCTTTTCCCAGATGTTGAAGGCGCCCTGGTATTTTTTCTGGTTGATCCAGCGATAATAGTTGCGGATGAGCTGGACTGCATCCTCGGCGGTGGAGCGAACGGACTGGGCTTGTGCGGTACCAACGAGCGATGCGGGGTTACCGGCAAAAAAACTGATAGCGGTCAAAAGTCCAAAGCATAGTGTGGTGATTTGAAAACGTTTGAAGGGCATCTGAACCTCCGGGCGGGGGCTGGTGTTTACATTGCCAGTTCGTCAGGGCTAGGCCCTGTTGACAAAGGGGATTCCCAAATCAGTTTTGCCGTGATTCAAAGTGGCTTTTTCGGAGGTCATATTGATCCGGGGATTATTGAGCGACAAAGAGTGGGCGTGTCTTGAGCCGTTTGTGATTCAAAGTGGGGC
>JAUXUN010000070.1 GCA_030680855.1 Aestuariivirga sp. | reverse complement strand
TATCATGAGGTTTGATTCATTTGTCATTTGGATTCTCTTGATTTGGGTCTTACTCGTTCGACGAGAGCGCAAATTCACAGTGGCAGGAACTCCACAGCGAAGCAAACTGAGGCTCCTCATTGCGGCAATTGCCATTTGGTTTGCCTTCGCATTTGGCCTAGCAGCGATAACATTACTTTCGTTTGGTTCCCCTGATGAAGACACCAGTGCACTCAGTTTTATCTATTCTGTTTTGACAATTGCAGCATTGTTAGCCTCTGCTCTTGTAATTTGGTGGCTGGCCATGCGGCGCAAGGGTGAAACCAATAGATCCTAGGCGTTTGTTAGAGCGCCGTCAGACCGATATTTGCCAATACACTGCGCAATTCGTCGGCGTTGATCGCTTGCCGGACGGCGGCAACGTCCGGCCCGGTGGCGCGGTCCTCGTGGAGTGTCAGCACGCTGTTGCGGATTGCGGAGTGGAGCATTTTTGCGACGCGGCCGAGGCTTTTGGGTTTGCGGAGGTCCACGGCCTGGGCCGCAACGAGCGCTTCAATTGCGATGAGCCATTGAAGCAATTCAGTCTGGGTGGCGAGCTTGCGGGCGGCCAGCGGAGTTTGCGGGGCGACGTCTTCAACCATTTCGGAGACAGAGATTGCATCGAGGCTTGCAGGCTGGGCGTGAAGGCGGATTTCAGCGAGAAGGGACGCTGTGGTTTTCTGCAGGGGCAAGAGACCTGCCGATGCGCCGCCTACTGGAGAGAGATATTTCGGCAGGCCGGAAAGATGCGGGTTCATGAGTTTCAGAATGCGCTGGGCCGAGGCCGTGGCCAGATGAACATGGGCGATGGCGAGCGTATCGAGTGCTAGAGCCAGGGCCGGCGTATGGAAATTCGGCGTTGAGAGCATTTCGTTCGTGTCGATCAGCACCGCTGGATTGTCGGCAGCACCATTCAGTTCGATTTCGATTTCCTTTTCCGCAAGGGCCAAGGCGTTGCGGGCAGTTCCGAACAGGGGAGCAACAACACGGAAACTTAAGGCGTCCTGGATTGAGCGCGGTGCGCCGCTTCCATATAGTGACGAACCCTCAAGGGCGGCGCGAAACCAGGCGGCGGCCTGTTCCTGGCCGGCGGCGGGGCGGAGCGCGTGAATGCGGGCCTCGAATATGGAGAGGTTCATGCCGTAGCTTTCGCCGGAAAGCACTGTGATGGCTTGCGCCAAATCCATGGTGCTGCGGGCACCGCTGAGGGCACGTGCGGCAAGGGCAATGGAGAGGCTCGAATTATTGGCCAATGCCAGGCCATCTTTCGGGGCCAGTTCGATGGGTTCAATGCCGTGGGCGCGAAGGGCCTCCGCCGCAGGGCGGCAATTTCCATTGTCCCACATCTCGCCCTGGCCAATCAGGCTGGCACCCATCTGGGCCGCAAGCACAAGATCGCTCGTGCCAATTGAGCCGTAGGTTGGAACGGCGGGGGCAAGCCCGCGCTCCGCCATCGCCAGCATGAGATCAAAAGTGGTGAGCGACAGGCCCGAGGCGCCGCGCGCGGCGCCGATGATGCGCGAGAGCCAGGCGGCGCGGCTGATCCATTCGGGAAGATTGGGGCCAACACCGGCGCTGCGGGCCAGGAGCAGGCTGGCCTGGAAACCGGGAATGTCCTCGGCTTCAATGCGGTGCTGGAGATTGCCGCCAAGACCGGTGTTAAGGCCATATACGGGCTGGTCGCTCGCGGCATAGCGGGCGACGATTTCCCGGGCGCGAACGAGCCGTTCGCGGATTGACGCGGCGAGGGTGATTGACACCGGACTGTCAGCGAGTTCGACAAAGCGCTGCAGTGAAATGTGGCTGCCGTCGAGGTGAAGCTTCTGCATCAATAGAACCTCAGGCGCTGGCCTACGCCGAGCTTTCTGGCTTTCTCCAGCATGGCATGGCCCAGGGCAATGTCGGACAAGGAAAGGCCACGATGCCAGAAGAGGATGGTTTCATCTTCACGCTGCCGTCCCAACTTAACTCCGGCAACGATCTGGCCGAGTTCGGCATGAAGCGTTTTCTCGGTGAGCTTTCCTGCCTCCACATGGGCGCGCAGCGAGCCGAATTTTTCTGTTTTGCACTGGCCCCAGTCATCGACTACGATCTTGTCCATGATGTCGGTGAGGTTTAGCTCGACAGCGCTCATGGTTCCGTAGGGGATGACCAGTGCGCCTTTCTTGATCCACTCCGTCTTCAACATCGGTGTGGGTGCCGAAAGACGCGAAGCCTCCACCACAATATCGGCACCCTCGACACAGGACTGCCAGTCTGATGTAGCGACGACTTTCTTGCCGAGGTCATTAGACAGGCGCGCAGCAAAACTGTCACGGCTTTCCGGCCTTCTGGAATGCACGCGGATTTCATCGAAATTAAAAAGCCGGTCAAGCAGCCTTACATTCCAGTAGGCGGTTCCGCGGGCGCCGATGTGGCCCAGAATTTTTGAGCCGGGCCGTGCCAGGTGTTTTGCGCCGATGGCGGTGATGGCACCGGTGCGCATGTCGGTCAGGCCGGTGGCATCGATAATGGCGGTGGGCGCGCCGTTCGTAGGATCGAACAAGGCCAGGAGACCATATTCGGAGGGCCGTCCTTCCTTGTAGTTGCCGACAAAGTCACCGACGACCTTGACGCCGGCCTGGGCGATATGGCCGCCGATCCAGCCGCGCAACACATTGAAATGACCCTCGACGCCGGCATGCGGTTCGAGATGGACGCGGGGTTCAATGGCAGTTTCGCCGCGGCCCTGCATGGCAAGGCCTGTTTCCACGGCGGCTATGATCTCGTTATCCGTCAGCCCAAGGTTCGCAATATCGGCCCGATTCAGAAAGTCGATATGGACAGGCGGGCTCTCGGAATGGTTCACGTTATCAAACTCTCACAGCAGGAAATATGGAAATTTGGTTTCGGGCAATCGTCGGGGCTCGTCAAGGGCGGGAATTATCTCTATGAGACTTGCCAAATTCAGACGCCAGGCAGGGGCAAAAGATGGTCGAACTGTTCACAATTGAAAATCTCTTTACGCTGATCGTTCTGACGGCGCTGGAAACCGTGCTTGGCTTCGACAATCTTCTCTATATTGCCATTCAGGCGAAGCGGGTTGAGCCGTCGCGCCAACAATATGTCCGCCGCCTCGGCATGATCCTTGCCATAGGCATGCGCATCGTGTTGCTGTTTGTCATTCTGCAGCTCATTGCCATGTTCCAGACGCCAATGTTTGGCTTCACCCTGCCGTTTGCCCAAGGGTACATCAATGGCCACAGCCTGATCCTGATGGCGGGTGGCGCCTTCCTCATTCACACGGCGATGAAGGAAATATTCCACATGCTGGTGGTCCACGACCTTGGCAAGGTGTCGGGCGGAGGCCCCAAGCACGCTTCGGTAGCGAGGGTGCTGTTCTGGATCCTGGCGATGGACATTGTGTTCGCCTTCGACACGGTCTTGTCGGCAGTGGCGCTCACCAACAACTTCATTGTCATGGCCACGGCAATCGTGGTTTCCGGCGCGCTCATGGTGTTGATGTCCGAGCAGATAGCGCGGTTTCTCAAGAAGAACCGCATGTACGAGGTGCTGGGCCTGTTCGTGCTGCTTATGGTCGGCGTCATGCTGCTGGCGGAAGGCGGCCACATTGCCCATCTGGCGTTCTTTGGCTACCCGATCGAGCCCATGGCCAAGAGCACATTCTACTTCGTGGTGGCGGCGCTGGTGATCGTCGATGTGATCCAGGGGCGCTACCAGAAGAAAATCATGCTCGAGGAAAAGCCGCCAGCGTCAGGTTCGTGAAGCGCATTGCCCTTTGGCAGGGGCTCGGCTAAACCCCGCGGCATAAACCTCACCCCAGATTCAGGCTAAACCCCCATGGCGCGTCAATTCATCTACCATATGCAGGGCCTTTCCAAGTCCTATGCGGGCGGCAAAAAAGTGCTCGATAACGTGCATCTGCAATTTTATCCGGATGCAAAAATCGGCGTTCTGGGGCCTAACGGCTCGGGCAAATCCACGCTTTTGCGGATCATGGCGGGGCTTGACAAGGAATGGAATGGCGAGGCCTGGCTGGCGGATGGGGCGACGCGCGGCTATCTCCAGCAGGAACCGGAGCTTGATCCCGCCCTCAACGTAATGGGGAATGTGATGGAAGGGGTGGCCCACAAGAAAGCGATCCTTGATCAATACAACGCGCTGATGGCTGACTATAATGATGAAAACGCCGAGAAGGCGGGCAAGTTGCAGGACGTGATCGACTCGCAGAACCTGTGGGACCTTGAAGTGCAGGTGGAGCAGGCGATGGACGCCATGCGCTGCCCGCCCAGTGACGCCTCAATCGACAATCTATCCGGCGGTGAAAAGCGCCGCGTGGCGCTCACCCAGCTTTTGCTGCGCAAGCCCGACCTGCTGCTGCTTGACGAGCCCACCAACCATCTCGACGCGGAAAGCGTGAACTGGCTCGAGCATCATTTGGCCGACTACACCGGGTCCATTCTCATTGTCACCCATGACCGTTACTTCCTCGACAATGTGACGGGCTGGATTCTTGAGCTTGACCGGGGCAGGGGCATTCCCTACGAGGGCAACTACTCGGCCTATCTCCGCCAGAAAGCCAAGCGCTTTGCACAGGAAAAGAGCGAGGATGCGGCGCGGCAAAAGGTGATTGAGCGCGAGCAGGAGTGGATTTCCTCTTCACCCAAGGCGCGGCAGGCCAAATCCAAGGCGCGTTTCAAAGCCTATGATGAGCTCATCAAGGCAAATGACGCGCGGCTCAAGTCAACGACGGCGCAGATCATTATTCCACCCGGCGAACGGCTGGGCGATAATGTCATCACGGTTGAGGGCCTGAACAAGGCCTATGGTGACCGCCTGTTGATCGAGGACCTTTCCTTCAAGCTGCCGCCCGGCGGCATTGTGGGCATTATCGGTCCCAATGGCGCGGGCAAAACGACGCTGTTCCGCATGTTGACCGGCCAGGAAAAACCTGACGCGGGAAAAATTGAAATCGGCGACAGCGTGCAGCTTGGTTACGTGGACCAGAGCCGCGACTCGCTCGATCCGGAAAAGACCGTCTGGCAGGAAATTTCCGGCGGCAACGAGCTTCTCTATCTCGGCAAGCGCGAAATGAACTCACGGGCCTATACGGGGGCCTTCAATTTTAAGGGCGGTGACCAGCAGCAGAAAGTCGGCACGCTTTCGGGCGGTCAGCGCAACCGGGTTCATCTGGCCAAAATGCTGAAGTCCGGCGCCAACGTGCTGCTGCTTGACGAGCCGACGAATGATCTTGACACCGAAACGCTGGCAGCGCTTGAAGAGGCGCTGGAAGATTTCGCGGGCTGCGCCGTGATCATCAGCCATGACCGCATGTTCCTTGACCGCCTTGCTACGCATATCCTGGCCTTCGAGGGCGACAGCCATGTGGAATGGTTCGAAGGCAACTTCCAGGACTATGAGGAAGACAAGAAGCGGCGGCTGGGCGAGGACTCGGTGATGCCGAAGCGCATCAAGTACAAGCAATTTTCGCGGTGAGTCATGGGACTCGGCTTTTCATTCAAAGCAACTATTCCAGCACGGCGCTTCTCCGGCATTTTTGCAAAGGAGACAAACTGGAAGGCCGTTATTGAATCTGCCGTAGCGCAAGTGGCGGAAAATTATGGAACAGAATTTCTTATCCCACCATATGGCAGCGCGGGGCAAATAGCTGCTCATTACTGCGAGGAATGGCTGGATTTCGAGCAGCGGGATGGTGCCATTATGCTGTCAGGTCGCACCTCGACATGCGGCCCCGGATATCATGCATTCATGATCGATGTTATCGATCAGTTAAAAAAGACGTACAAGCTAGAGTTTGCAGAAGACGACGAAAACCTCGACGAAACTGGTTACTTTTCCGACCGCAATTTTTCCGACTTGCAGCAACAGCACGCCAATTGGTTAAAAGCGGTGGCGAGTGGTGTGCTCGGAAATGCTCGCGAAGGTGCGGATAGCCAAATGATTTCGCTGCCGATCGATGTTATTGTTCAGAGTGGAAGCGCAGGGACCGTCCTTACACCTCACGGCCCCATCGAATTGAAAGAACTGAAGCAAATTGAAGCGGCGTCTAATCCTCTCTTGCTTGATCTGGCCGCTGGATGGTTTCCATGGTGGGATCGGTCTCCTTCGGCCTTGGACTGGGTTAGGACAGCTAAGACACTAATGTGGGTGGATGTGCCATGGCACGTGCCTGCCGGCGAAAACGAAACCCACTTGATGTCTGCTGCGATCAAATGTTCCAAACTAGCAAAGAGTGCTGATCCGGCAGTTGACCGTCCTGTAAAAGAAATGCGTGAACTGGAATTTCTTCTCAGAAGTGGGACGGCAAAATCCACGATACCATCTGCAGAGGGTATTGGCTATCGGCGTAGACTTTGCACACGCTATGTCGGTTCAGGGTGGAGCTGTGAAATTCCAGGCTATTGGTATGAATTTCAAGATGACGACAATTGGGGGCTGACCTTTGGTGGGCAGCAGATGTGGGTCTCGTCATACACTGTCGAAAGGAATACTGACGGTGATAAGCCACTTGAGCTTAGCGAGTTGAAAGATGATGAAACAGAGATTCTCCAGTTCGACGTTGGCAATCTTCGTTATCGCCTTTCGAAACGCACGGATCTGACAGAGGATGAGGGTTTTGTCTATGTCTTGCAGGTAACTCGTCTCGATGGTTTCTTGATCATCACGTTTGCAGGCAATGACGCTGAATTGGAAGCCAGCATTCCGCAGATTGCAAGAAGCGTAAAGTCGCCTGACAGATCACTGGGATAGCCAGCCTTCCTGCTGATGGAACTGTATTCAAGCGCTGGCTGGACAGAGATTCGATGATGCCCAAGCGCATCAAGTACAAGCAGTTCTCGCGCTAGCCCGTTCCCGCCTCTTTCAATATCCACTCGCGGAAGGCGCGGATTTTAGGGGTGTTGCGGCGGGCTTCCGAATAGGCGAGATAATAGTTCGAGCCGGACATTGCCATCACATCAAAGAGCTGGATGAGCCGACCGGAACTCAGATCGTCTTTCACAAAAGCCGGCGATACGAGGGCTATGCCGGAACCGGAGACGGCAAGGATAGCCGCCATCTGCTGGGTATCTACATCAATGCTGGTGCGGGTGATCGTTGCGTTCCGGTCGAGGCCAGCGGTTTCAAACCAGATCGGCCACCAGATGTCTTTCCGGTCAATGAGCACGTGATTGGGAATATCGCTGGGCGTTGCGGGCCGGCCTTCGCGGGCGATGTAATGCGGGCTGCACACGGGAGTAAACGTCTGGCTTAGCAGGAAATGGCTGGTGAGGCCCGGCCAATTGCCTTTGCCGGAACGGATCACTACATCCACGCCATCTCTGTCTAGGTCCACCTGCTGGCCGGAAATATCGATGCGCAGGGCAAATTCAGGATGGAGCAATTGAAAGCCGCCAAGGCGCGGCGCCAGCCAGATTCCGGCAATGGTTTGCATGGTTGAGATCACCAGCACGGAATTGCTTTCTTCGCGCACCAGCCGGAAGCTTTGGGCGAGATCGCCAAGGGCGCGCTGCACGGTGGGGGCAATTGTCTCGCCCTTTTCGGTCAGGGCGACGCCGCGGGCCTGGCGGACAAACAGGGGTGCGCCCACGAAGCTTTCCAGAAGCTTGATCTGGTAGCTTACCGCCGATTGGGTCATGTTCAGTTCGGCGGCGGCACGGCTGAAATTGCCGTGGCGGGCCACGGTTTCAAAAACCCGGATGGCGGCAAGGGGCGGCATTGCGGTCATAGCTGAGACATAAGCTGGTTTGATGGCTTTGTCGATAAAACGCGTTTGTTTATACCTAATAATTGGGAGATATTGAGCATATTCGGTCTTCAGCTATCAATTCACGAGGGTGCAATGACACTTTCCCTGGAACATATTTGGCGGGTTTTGGTTGGGATTTTGACGGCCCGGAGTGTTGCCCGCAAGCGCATCCCGCGGCTTGATCTTATGGCCCTGAGTGACCGCGACCTGGCGGACCTGAATTTGCCCGCCGATGTCAGGAGCCGCCTCATGGGCCAGCGCTCGAGCCTGGACTCAAGGCATCGCGGTTGAAACATGGAGGATTGGCGGCCTGAAGATTACCTGCGCTTTAGCGATGAACGCAGCCGTCCGGCTCGGGATTTGTTGGCGCGGATTCCCTTGAAGGCACCGGAGCTTGTTTATGACCTTGGTTGCGGCCCGGGAAATTCCACGGCCCTTTTGCGCGAAGCTTATCCACGGGCCAAACTGGTGGGCCTTGATAATTCACCAACGATGCTGGCAAGGGCGCGGAAAGACCTGCCTCAGGTCAAGTTCAGGGAAGCGGACATTGCCACATGGCCGGGCGATCCCAATGCCGACCTCCTCTACGCCAATGCCAGCTTCCAGTGGGTACCCGATCATGTTTCGGTCTTGCTTCGCCTGCTCAGAGGTTTGAAGGCCGGCGGCGTGCTAGCGCTACAGATGCCAGACAATCTGGCTGAGCCAAGCCACCGGCTGATGCGCGAGACGGCGAAATCCGGGCCTTTTGCAAAGGCTCTCAGACACGCGGCGGGATCGCGCGAGGTGATCCGGACGCCCAATGAATACTACACGCTGCTGAAGCCCCATTGCCGAAGCCTCGATATCTGGCACACGGCCTATTATCATATCCTCGACGGCGTGCAGGGCATTGTGGATTTTGTCAGCACAACTGGGCTCAGGCCGTTTCTTGATCCGCTGGACGACACGACGCGCGGGCAATTTGTTGACGCCTATCGCGCCAATCTGGCCAAGGCCTATCCCGCAGTTCCTGATGGCAAGGTTATCCTGCGTTTCCCACGCCTGTTCCTTGTGGCGCAGGTGTGAACTCAGTTGCGCAAATAGGCGAAGAGGGCGTTGATGTCGCCGCCATTGCGGTTGATGACGCCCACGAAGGTGGAGCGGAGTTGCTGGGCCAGCCAGACCGACGAGACATTGACGTCGCGCACCAGAAAGCCGCGTTTGGAGCGGTGAAGCTTGAAGATGATCTTCTTGCCGTTTGACATGCGGGTGCTGACGGTCAGGGCGTTGCTGGAGGTAACGCAATCCTTGATGGTCATTCCGCTGCCGGCGAAGCGGCGCGAATGCTTCATCATGAAACGGCCGATGAAGCCACGGGTAAGGGAGAGATATTCGGCTTCCCTTGACTTGCTCAACCGCCCGCGATGGGGTCCAAGGGCAAACATGGAAATGCCGCGCAGGTCCGTATAGCGGGCCGTCACACCGGAAAATGCCGAAGCGGTATGGACGCGTGCCGCGCCCATGAAGGCATTGCCGGCATTGGTTACGAAGGTGGAGGCCGGACAGGCCTTCGCCGTGGCGCTGGACAGGCAAGCACCTGGTAACAGGATGAACAGAAAGACAAGCCAGCGCCCACGCATCATCTCAGTTCCGATCGCTGCTGTTTGAATCCCTTTGAATCTGAGTCGCAAGCCCTTTCGGAAGGGAGGGCCGTTATACCACGTCGCGGGGTTTTCCGCCCTTGATTTTTGCCTCGCGCAAATGAAGCCCGGTGCGGGTGCCCCTGATGTCTTCGGCCTTGGCAAGATCATAGGTGCGCTTGCGAAGTTCCATGACCAACTCATTGCGATCCTCGATATGGGCTATTTCATTGAATGGCACGGGCCGTCCGATGCGCACGTTCAGGCCGGTTCCGATGCGCCTTGTGGTTTCGCGAAAGACCAGGGAAAGCCGGAGCGTCAGGCTCAAGTGGCTTGCCAGTTGAAAAAGCCGGCTGTTTTGCCCGGTGAAGAAGATTGGAATGACGGTTGCTTTTGACATGCGCAGGAGTTTTGCGGTGAACGGCGCCCAGGGCAGGTCAACGGCCTGGCCCTTCAGTGGCTTTTCCGATGTTGCAACGCCGCCACCGGGGAAAATTCCAACGGCATGGCCTCCGCGCAGCCAGCTTTGCGCAGCGAGGCGGGAACTCACATTGGTTTCGCGGGCCTCGCGGGTGGGGGCGAAGGCGACCGGCAGGAGATTGCCCGCGGCACCCGGGGCCTCGCACAAAACATCATTGGCCAGGACCTTGGTATCGGCGCGGACCTTGGTGGCAAGCCAGGTGAGCGTGATGCCATCCATGACGCCATAGGGGTGGTTGGCGATGAAGAGAACGGGGCCGGTTTTCGGCGTGAGCGCCAGTTCCGCTTCATCATACATGACATTGAGTTTCAGCAGGCGGACGGCGGCGTCAAAGAAATTCTCGCCGCCAGCGACGCTCTTCTGGTGCTGGAAATAGAGCTTCTTGAGCTTGCGCTGGCCACCCATTTTCTCAATGGCCTGGATGACGGCGCGCTGCAGGGCAGGCTGGTCGGAGGTAGAATAGGAAAAGCGAACTGGCTTTTTCTTGCCTGGATGAACCGGTGATTTTGGCATATCGATGCTGGGCAATCCAATTGGCGCTGGCTGGATATTGCCGCTTATATGCTCTATTGCGCGTCTGCCAAAGGAGAAGTTCATGTTCAAACTCTATGCCCGGCCCAATGCCGGTTCTGCCGCAGTGGAAGCGCTTCTTGCCGAATGCGGCGCTGCCTTCGAGATCATAGACATTCTCCGTGAACCCGATGGAACTGTTCCGCGGAGCTTCCTGCAGATCAATCCACGGGGCGAGGTGCCCACTCTCCGCCTGGCCGATAACAGTATTATGACAGAGAGTGCGGCCATGATGATCTACCTGGCGGACCTCCATCCGGCGGCGGACCTCCATCCGGCGGCGGGCCTTGCGCCTGCAGCAACGTCGCCCTTGCGGCCCCGCTATCTGCGCTGGATGCTTTATTTCGCCACGGCCGTCTATATGGCGGATTTGCGGATGTACTATCCGGCGCGGCATTCGACCGATGCGGGCCACGCCGCTGCCATCAAGGCCAAGGCAATCGAGGACATGGAGCGCGACTATGACATCTTCGCGGAAGCTTTGGACGAAGGGCCATTCATTCTTGGCCCGTCAATGAGCGCTGTTGATATCTATGCGGCCATGCTGGTGAGCTGGGCGCCAGACGTCGAACGGCTCTTTGCGCGCCATGGCAACATCAAGAGACTCTATGAACTGGTTGCAGCGCGGCCGGTCATCGCCAAGGTGTGGGCGCGAAACAAAATGCCTTAGGCGGCCTCTTCCTTGGGTGTTCCGAGGCCCAGTACGCGGCAGATGGCATAGACGAGATCAGCGCGGTTGAGGGTGTAGAAGTGGAAGGCGTTCACGCCTTCGCGGCGCAGGGCTTCGACCTGTTCTGCGGCAATGATTGCCGCCACCAGGTTCCTCGTTTCCGGATCCGCATCAAGGCCGGCAAAGCGGCGGGCCAGATCGGGCGGGATGTGGGCGCCGCATTTGGCGGAGAATTCGCAGACGCGGGCGAAATTGGTGATGGGCAAAATGCCGGGCACCAGCTCAATGTTGATGCCGCGGGCAAAAATCCGGTCACGCAGGCGCAGGAAGAATGCATTGTGGAAGAAGAACTGCGAAATGGCGCGGCTCGCCCCGTGTTCAGCCTTGTCGGCCATAAAGGCCAGGTCTTCTTCGATGGATACTGATTCCGGATGGCGCTCGGGGTAGGCGGTGACGGAGACTTCGAAATCGGCAATGGTGCGGATGCCGCGCACCAGATCGGCGGCGTTCTTGTAGCCCTGCGGATGGGGTTCAAAGCGCTTGCCGACGCCGCCCGGAGGGTCGCCGCGGAGCGCCAGTATATGGCGGACTCCCGCATCCCAGTTCTCTCTTATTACGGCGTTCACCTCATCTTTCGACGCACCCACGCAGGTGAGGTGGGCCACGGGCTTGAGTTTGGTTTCATTGTGAATGCGCTTGACCGTGCTCAGGGTACGGTCCCGCGTGGTGCCGCCAGCGCCATAGGTGACGGAGACAAATTTCGGATTGATTGTTTCCAGCCGCTTCAAGGTGCGCCAGAAGGCCTCTTCCGCGTCGCCGGGTTTTGGCGGGAAGAATTCAAATGAGACAGAGAGATTTTTGGCCTCGGGCGTTGCGTCGGTCATCGGGCCTTCGACTCCATCTCGATGGAAGTTTTCGTTTGGGTCTGCAGGGCCCGGGTGGATTTGGGGACACCCAACCAGAGGGATACGGTCAGGCCTGTTTGTTCCTTCAGCCAGGGCGGAGGCAGGAGCTCGTGTTGCTGCAGCGCGAGGCCGGCACGATTGAACCAGCCGGTGATTTGCTCGGTGGAGATTCCAAGGCGGCGGTGGGCATGTTCGCTGCGCAGGGATTCAAGTTCATGGGGTGCGAAATCAACGATCAGCAGGCGGCCCTCTGGACTAAGAATGCGGCGGGCCTCGAGCAGGGCACGGCCAGGATCATCAAGGTAGTGCAGGACCTGATGAATGACGACGAGATCAGCCGAGGCATTGGCAAGGGGCAGGGCATAGATTTCGCCCTGCCGAACCTGGGCATGGCGCAGGGATTTCCTTTCCAGGTTTGACCTTGCAATGGCCAGCATCTCGCGGCTCGAATCAATGCCGATGGCCTGTTCGGCCTGGGGAGCGAAAAGTTCCAGGACACGGCCGGTGCCGGTGCCGAGGTCAACCAGGGATTTAACGCGGGCCTTGCCGAGAATGGCCTGCATGGCGCCTTCAACATCTTCCTCGCGGATATGCAGGGAGCGGAGCTTTTCCCAGTTAGCGGCATTACTGCTGAAATAGCTGGCAGCCAATTCGGCGCGTTGGGTGCGGATGGTTTCAAGACGGGTGAGATCGCGAGTCAGAGTCGCATCGTGGGCGGGCAGCATGTCAACAATGGCGCGTGAAAGGGTTCCCCCCAGACCTTCCTCGCGCAGGCGAAAGAGCACCCAATTGCCTTCCTTGTGGCGCGAGACCATGCCCGCTTCGACCATCAACTTGAGATGGCGGCTGACGCGGGGCTGGCTTTGCCCAAGGATTTGCGTGAGTTCGCTGACGTTGAATTCGCCGTGGGACAGGACAAAAAGGATGCGCACGCGGGTCGATTCGGCAATTGCCCTTAGTCCCACAAGCAGTTCATCCATGCCAAATCTCCTCTTGAAATAGACATAAACATATCTTTATATGCTTTTCAATGATTGATTAAGCCATGGAACGGCAAGGCTGATTTTGAGCGGATTTGTACCGGCTCATTGCGGCCTTGCTTTTTCCATACTTTCGAGGCGTATTGTGCGGCGATTAGCAGACGCTTGGAGGAAACTCGGTCAAGCTGTTTGGAGGTTCTATGAATGGCACAACAACCCGCAAGTTCAGCCGCCGGGGATTTTCGGTCATGCTTTTGGGAGCAGCGCTGGCTGGCGGCAAGAGTCCTGTCATGGCGGCAGTTGATCCCGCCGAAGGCTATGTCGGCAAAATAGCCGATGAAGTGATGTCGCTGGCAAACAGCGGGACCAAGGGCACGGCGCTGCGCGGACGGTTTGCCTCGGTCCTGAACCGCTACGTCAATCTCCGCGGCATTGCCAATTTTGCGCTTGGTCCCTATCAGAAGAAGTTGCCGCCTGGCGCCAAGAATGAGTTCTACAGCCTGTTCAACAATTATGCGGCGGCGCTGTTCGTCTATTATGTGGATGATTTCAAAGGTTCCGACCTGAAAATCATCTCCACGTCGCAGCAAGGCAAATTCATCACGATCACAAGTGCGATTGTCCAGAATGGCGGCGGCCGCGAACAGGTCAGGTGGCGCCTCGTTCCGGCGGGTGGCGGCTACAAGATCAGTGACATCAATATCAAAGGGGTGTGGCTGACGATTGCAACAAAGAAGCGTTTTAGCGACGTTCTCAATCGCTCCAAGGGGGACTTTGAAGCGCTTTTCGCCGAATTGCGGGAAGCAGAGACTTGGTAATTCCGGCAAACAAGTTTATGAGCGCGTTTAGAAACCGTTAAACGTATTTGCCCGAATAGTTCCGTTGGAAAACCGAATCATGATCACCCGCCGCGCCCTTTTGGGTTTCATTGCCGTCAGTTCCATTTCACCCGCGTTTGCAGGCGATCATCCATCGATAGTGTTCATGCACCGCTTCGGCAAGGATATGCTGGCGGCGCATCGCCTGGGAACAGTTGGCAAGTTTGCCGGTGTCATTGAGGCCTATGCGGATGTCCCCGGCATTTCCAACTACTCGCTTGGCCAGTACAAGCCCAACCTGCCTGCCAGCCAGCGTAGCCGGTATTACCAAGGCGTCGTCACCTTCATGTCGCGGTATTTTGCCGAGCAGTCGCGCGAGTACCGCGTGGCCAAATATGAAATCGGCGAGGCAACCGTTGACGCCGACAAGGATGTTGTTGTTGCCAGCAAGATTTATCTGCTGTCTGGGCAAACCTACAACGTGCGCTGGAAGCTCACCTGGCGCAACGGAACCTACAAGGTCGCCGATGTGAAGGTCATGGGCTTCTCGCTCACCTATTTGCAGCGCGGGCTGTTCACCTCCTATATCTCCAAGCGCAAGGGCGATGTCAGCCAATTGGTGGCAGCCCTCACGCGTTAATCACCTGCCGTTAACAGCTTCAGCCTAACCTGTTTGGATTCAGTCCTCTGGTTGGCGGCTTATGCGTTGCTTCATAAATTTGTCTGTTGGTGTTGCGGTGGCTCTTGCGGTGACGGCATGTTCGGACTCGTCCTCGCGGAAAAATTTTGAAACCAAGGAACTGCGCACCCCCGCTTCAGCCTGCACAGTCGATCCGCGCTCCCTGGGCCAGGCAAAGGCCCTGCCTGATATTGATGAAGGCAATGGCTGCGAAGTGCGCGACCGTTATAGCGTTTCAGCGCTGGCCGGCGTCCGGTTCAGCCAATCGGCAACGATGAATTGTGGACTTGCCGCGCCGCTCAACACGTGGCTCGGCGGAACGGTCCAGAACTCGGCGGTGGATGCTTTTGGCGAAAGGGTTGTGGGCATTGACGTGGCCGCCTCCTATGCCTGCCGCGGACGCAACAATTCGCGCGGCGCCAAGATGAGCGAACATGGTTTTGGCAATGCCATTGATATCTCCGCCTTCACGCTTGAGAGCGGGCGCAAGGTTTCGGTTCTGGCTGACTGGAATGGTGACCGGGATGCCAAAAAATTCCTGCGGCAGGTTCGAGGCGAGGCCTGCGGCGAATTCTCAACCGTGCTGGGGCCGGGCTCGGACATGCACCACCGCGACCATATTCACCTGGACCTGCAGAACCGGCGCAGCGGCAACGCCTACTGTCATTAAATTATGGGGGTTCGTTGCAATTTCCGGCCTGAAAGGGCATATGGGTGCCCATGGAACAGGAATTGATTAAACCGGATGTACCCCCCAAAGGCTCTTCCCAGGCCTTTAGCCCGTTTGGCTGCTTTATTGCCGCTTTCGGCATAACCCTGCTCACCTTCTGCCTTTTGGGCACCGCTGCAATGACAACGATCTGGGCATTTGCCAAGCTTTTTGGATTGCCGGAACTCCTTTCCGAAGCACTCATGGTTCTTGGACTTGTTCCAGCGATAATTGCATCGATCTGGACCGCCGGACGGGCCTGGCATGTGGAACGGAGACTCGCCCAGAACCTGGATATTGATGTCCCCAACTTCAAACTCCTGCACTATTTCAAAAAAACCTGATTGCCTCTTAAGCCCGGCCCCGAATCCATTAAGTTCACCATTATATGTCTATCTGGACCCGCATTAGTGAGGCGCTTGCCCTCGTTGGAGATTCAATCGGCGGCTTTCTGGCAAAGCTGGCCAAGGGGCGGGTAACTGCCCCTGAAAAGTCGCTCGGCTTCACCATCGGAATGATTGCGCTTGGCGCCAAGATGGCGAAGGCTGACGGCGTTGTGACCGTCGATGAAGTGGCGGCATTCAAGCGGGTATTCCATGTTCCGCAGGCGGAGCTTGCGGCGGTGGCCCGGGTTTTCAATTTGGCGAAGCAGGACGTGACGGGCTATGATTCCTATGCTCGGCAGATTGCGCGGCTGTTCCACGCCAAGGCTGCCACGCTCGAGAGCGTTCTCGACGGGCTATTCTACATTGCCAAGGCTGACGGTACAATCCATCCGGCAGAACTCAGCTACCTTGAAAACGTCGCGGAGCTTTTCGGTTTCGGGCCCCATGACTTTGCCCGCATCAAGGCGCGCCATGTCAGCGCCGGCCCAGATGATCCTTATGTAATCCTTGATGTTGACCGGAAAACGGACCTAGCCACAATCAAGCTGCGCTACCGCAAACTGGTGCGCGACAATCATCCGGACAAGCAGATTGCCGCCGGGGTTCCGGCGGAAATGGTGATCCTGGCGACGAGCCGCCTGGCGCGGATCAACGCGGCCTATGAGCAGATTTTGAAGGAGCATCAATTGTGACGCGCTCCGTGCTTGCTTCGGCTTTCCTGACGTCGCCAAATATTGAGCCACGGCGGGATGGCATTACGCCGGACATGCTTGTCCTGCACTACACAGGCATGCCTGATGCCAAGAAGGCCTGCCGCTGGCTCTGCGATCCCGTTTCGAAAGTCTCATGCCATTATCTGGTTGAGGAAAATGGGGCGGTCATCCAGATGGTGGATGAAGACATGCGGGCCTGGCATGCGGGGGTTTCTTCCTGGAAGGGCCAGCAGGACCTCAACTCCTGTTCCATCGGCATCGAGATTCAAAACCCTGGTCATGCGGAGGGATATCCGGATTTTCCGGAAGCCCAGATGCTGGCGGTCATTGCACTCTGCAAGGATATCGTGGTGCGCCACGCCATTCATCCCACGCGGGTGTTGGCGCATTCGGATATCGCGCCCGAGCGGAAGATTGATCCAGGCGAAAAATTCGACTGGGCGCGCCTGCATGCGCAAGGCGTTGGCCATTGGGTGAGGCCCGAACCCATTGAGGGCGGAACGTTCCTGCAGTTGGGTGACCAGGGCCAGACGGTTGAAGCGCTGCAGGGCATGCTGCAGCTTTATGGCTACGGGGTGGAGGTCAACGGACTTTATGATGATCTCACGCAAATAACGGTGCGGGCCTTCCAGCGCCACTTCCGGCCTTCACGGGTAGATGGGATTGCGGATTCCTCTACCGTCATCACCCTGCACCGCCTGCTCCAAGGATTGGAACAGCTTTAGGGTTTTCCACAGACGGCGAGGAAGGTGGGAAAATCCGCTTCGCCCAAAGGGAACACATGATTGGTTGAACCGGCCTTCACGGCAAAATGATTGGCCGATTGCAGGGCAGAAAATATCGGGTCAGTTGTTTCGATCTCGGCTTCGAGGCTAGTTCCGGTCGATTCCTCATTAAAGGCGGTCTTGCCATTGAGGGAGTAGGTTTTGGCGGCGACCTCCAGCTTGAAATTTACCGCCACGCCAGGTTTCAGCGTGGGATCAGACTCGGGGAAATACAATCTCACGATTCCCGATTGCTGGGTGCACCAGAAACTCACCCCCACATCGTCGGTTTCGGGCACACCGAAAACCAGGAAGATCTCGGCATCGGTCTGGTCGAGAGTCCAGATGCGCTCCTGGGCCAAAATCGGGGATGATCCGAGCACAAGGGTGGCAAGCGTTATGGACAGGCGCGCGCGCATTGCCTTCCTCTTAGCGCGATTTTTGCCGCCATGATATCGCCCCGGCCAAGGAATTTGTGGACAGGCGGTTTCTGTTGACCTTGGAGGCGGGGCGGAATAGGTCAGGGGCGTCAGTCGGCTGGATGACTGCTCCCGCTAGGCCCGAAAGGGTGCGGGGGAGGAAAGTCCGGGCTCCACGGAAAAACGGTGCCGGGTAACACCCGGCGGGGGCGACCCCAGGGAAAGTGCCACAGAAATTAAACCGCTCGCGGACTATCCGCAGCAAGGGTGAAACGGTGCGGTAAGAGCGCACCGCGTGGCCGGCAACGGTTGCGGCACGGCAAACCCCACCGGGAGCAAGACCGAATAGGGGTGGTACGGGCTTCGGCCCAGGGTCTTTTCGGCCCACTGCCCGGGTAGGTCGCGCGAAGCCTCCGGCAACGGAGGTTCCAGATGAATGGTCATCCATGGCGGGAAACCGCCGGGACAGAACCCGGCTTACAGGCCGACTGACATTTCTGTTGCGGGATGACGCTAATTTGAAACTATTTGTTAATGTTCCCGGGGGCAATGTCGGGCAGACGTTAACGACTTGTTCATTGTGATATTCCGCTCAAAATGACCCCTGAAACAAGCCAAACCCAGCCGCGCCATGTGCCCGTCATGCTTGACGAGGTGGTGCGGGCGCTTGGGCCAAAATCCGGCGCCATCTATGTCGACGGAACCTTTGGGGCGGGGGGCTATACGCGGGCCATTCTGGAAGCAGCCGATTGCCGGGTTGTGGCTTTGGACCGGGACCCCGCAGCGATTGCCGGCGGGCAGGGGCTTGCCGCCAAATTTGTTGGAAGGCTCACATTGGTTGAAGGCAGGTTTGGCATGATGAGCGAGCATCTTGCCGGCCTTGGGCTTGGGAAGGTTCAGGGCGTGGTGCTGGATGTAGGGGTATCCTCCATGCAGCTTGACGAGGCGGCACGCGGCTTCTCCTTCATGCGCGAAGGCCCGCTTGACATGCGCATGTCGCAGGCCGGGCAGAGTGCGGCAGATGTGGTCAATACCTACTCTATCGAGATGCTGGCGAAATTGATTTTCCTGTTTGGCGAAGAGCCACGCTCGCGCGCCATCGCCAAGGCCATTGTGGCGCAGCGGCTTGAATCACCGCTGGTTACCACGATTGATCTCGTCAAGGCGGTTGAGAAAGCAACAGGGCCGCAGCGGGCGAAGGACCGGACCCATCCGGCGACGCGGACCTTCCAGGCACTGCGCATTTACGTGAATGCGGAACTGGAAGAACTGGTTGACGCCCTGCACGAGGCGGAAAAGATTTTGGACGCCGGCGGGCGGCTCGTGGTGGTGAGCTTTCATTCGCTCGAGGACCGCATCGTGAAGCGCTTTCTCGCCATGCGCAGCGGCAAGACGCCGGAGGTTTCGCGCCATATGCCGGGGACCATCGCGCAGGCGGAGCCCAGTTTCGAACTGTTGTTCAAGGGTCATCTTGATCCGTCACAGCAGGAAGCAGACGGAAATCCGCGGGCCCGCAGCGCCAAGCTCCGGGCCGCCTCGCGCACCGCTGCACCGGCGTGGCCGGACTCGCGTGGTGAGCTCGGAATTCCCAGGATTGAACGGAGCCGCCACCATGCATAAATTCTTCAATGCCTGCCTGATGCTCGCCGTCCTTGTCTCGGCCTTCTTCCTCTATTCGCTTGAACATTCAACGCGCGGCTACGAACGGCAGATTGCAAAGCTCAAAAGCGGCATTTCAGATGAGCGCGAATCCATAAAAGTTCTGGGCGCCGAATGGAGCAGCCTTTCGCGGCCCGACCGCCTGCAGAAGCTGGCGCAGGAAAACCTGAAACTGCAAACGGTAACGGCTTCGCAATTCGTGAGCGAAGAAGAGCTTGCCCAAAGGGTTCCAGCCGAACCGATCATCATGCTGGAGGAAAAAGGCAAGGACGTGATTGGCGACATACTCAAAGAAATGCAATGACCATGACACACGAGCCCGATGACAGATTTGACGGTCCGGCGAAACTGGCGGGCCAAAACCGCATTCGCCTTGTGGCCATCGGTTTTTCAATTGCCTTCCTCGCCATAGCGCTGCAACTGGCAAACCTCACCATCTACAAGGGCATGGGCGTTGAAGACGATGTGCTGGCGGAACATCAGCCGCGCATGCCACGGCCCGATATCGTCGACCGCAACG
Organism: Aestuariivirga sp.; assembly: GCA_030680855.1. Lineage (GTDB taxonomy): Bacteria > Pseudomonadota > Alphaproteobacteria > Rhizobiales > Aestuariivirgaceae > Aestuariivirga. The sequence goes on along the minus strand of JAUXUN010000070.1, from coordinate 122,549 downwards.
GCACGGTGATGGCCACCGACATTGCGGTTGCCTCGCTATACGCGGACCCGCGAAAAATCATTGATGTCGAAGAAGCGGTTGAAAGCCTGACGGCAACGGTTCCTGATCTCGATGCGAAAACTTTGCGCGCCAAGCTCACTCAGCCGAGGCGGGCCTTTGTCTGGCTGAAGCGGCAGGTGGCGCCGGAAGAGCGCGACGCCGTCTACAATCTTGGCATTCCCGGCGTTGGCTTTGTGAACGAGCGCCGCCGGGTTTATCCGCTCGCGCGGCTTGCAGCCCATACGGTGGGTTATGTCGATCGCGACAGCAAGGGCATTGCCGGCATTGAAAAATTCCTCGATGACCAGGGAGCGCTTTACACCGCGTCACTTGCCGAAGGCTCCGGCGAGACGGCAAGCCCGGCGCAGATTTCCGCCGACACGCGGGTACAGCACGCGCTGACCGATGAACTGGAAAAGGCTGTCGCAAGGTTCAAGGCGATCGCCGCGGGCGGCATCGTTATCGACATCACCACGGGAGAAATAATGGCCCTTGTCTCGCTGCCTGATTTCAATCCCAACCAGGAAGACAAAAAATTCAGCAAGCAACAGGCCAACATGATGACGAGCGGGGTGTTCGAGCTTGGCTCGGTCATCAAGGCCGTGACGTTCGCCATGGCCTTTGACTATGGCGTGACTGACCTGAACGGTTCATATGACGCGCGCTTTCCCCTGGTAATTGGGAATGCAAAAATCGAGGACTATAAAGCCAAGCGAAAAGTGCTGACGGTTCCTGAGATATTTACCTATTCTTCCAATATAGGGACGGCCAAAATGGCGCTTGATGTGGGGCTAGAGGGGCACCAGGAATTCCTCCGCCGGGTCGGTTTTTTTGACCGGCTGACCACGGAAGTGCCGGAAAGCGCCAAGCCGCTGTATCCCAAGCGCTGGAGCAAACTGGCCACCGCCACCGCCGCTTTTGGCCATGGTTTTGCCGTACAGCCCTTGCAAGGGATTTCGGTGATTGGTGGAATACTTAACAATGGCGTGATGACAGCGCCCACGTTTCTGAAGCGCGATGTGGCGGAGGCGGAGGTGCTGGCCAAGCGCATTGTGAAGCCGGAAACCAGCGAGAAAATGCGCTATCTTTTCCGGCTCAATGTGAGCAAGGGAACGGCCTCCAAAGCCGATGTCATCGGCTACCGGGTAGGCGGCAAGACCGGAACAGCCGAGAAGGTCTTTGGTGGACGCTACGTACCTGATAAATTGCTTAATTCCTTCATTGGGGCCTTCCCCATGGATAACCCCAAATATGCAATCATCGTGATGCTGGACGAGCCGAAGGCCACGCCGGAAACCTATGGTTTTGCCACGGCGGGCTGGAATGCGGTGCCGACGGCTGGCAAGATCATCGAGCGGATCGCGCCGCTTCTGGGCGTCCGGCCGGTGTTTACGCCGGAAGACATCGAGAAGCTGGCCAAGCTTGCCAAAACCGCAAAGAAGGACGGTTAAGCGGAAATGAGTGCCATGCTGGCAAAACTGGTGGGAACTGACGCGGCTTTACCGGAAGCGGCGGGCTCACTGCTGGTTGCCGGACTGACGGCGGACAGCCGCGAAGTTGAGCCGGGGTTTGCCTTTGCGGCGCTGCCGGGAACGAAAGTTGATGGGGCAAAATACATTGGCCAGGCCTTCGCGCGCGGGGCTAGCGTTGTCGTCGCCAATGAGGGGTCTTACAGCGGCGCCGGACTGGTGATCGAGACACCCAATCCGCGCCAGCTTTTTGCCCGGATGGCAGCGCGGTTTTTTGGCAAGCAGCCTGACCTCACGGTGGCAGTGACGGGAACAAATGGGAAAACCTCGGTTGCCGCATTCGTGCGCCAGATCTGGCTCTTCATGGGGTTTCGCGCGGCGAGCCTCGGCACCCTTGGGGTGGTCGGGCCCTCGGGTACGGAGTATCTGGCCCATACGACACCTGATCCGGTGCAGCTGCAGCGCCTGCTTGCAACGCTGGCTGAAGACCATGTGGGGCATCTGGCGCTTGAGGCCTCAAGCCATGGCCTGGCGCAATACCGGCTGGACGGCATCCGCTTTTCGGCGGCGGGATTTACCAACCTGACGCGCGATCATCTGGATTACCACGCCACGCTGGAAGACTATTTTGACGCAAAGATGCGGCTGTTTGAAGAGCTGCTGCCCGCCGGTGCACCAGCAGTCATCAATGCCGACACACCATTCAGCTCTGAAGTTACGGCGCGTTGCATGGCCCGTGGCCTGAAGATTTTTTCGGTCGGCACACTTGGCTTAGAACTTAAATTGCTCAGCACGCAACGGGATGGGCTCGGCCAGCAGTTAAAATTGCAAGGCGTGCAAAAAAGTCACTCGGTGTATCTGCCGCTGGTTGGTGGCTTCCAAACATCAAATGCACTGGTGGCGGCAGGGCTTGTACTTGCTACGGGCGGCGAGGAAACGCTTGTCATGCATGCGCTGGAGTCCTTGCAGGGCGCAAAAGGCCGTTTGGAACTTGTGGGCAAGGGCAAGAGCGGGGCCTCGATCTTTGTGGACTACGCCCACACACCCGACGCGCTTGAGAATGCCATGACGTCGCTTCGTCCTTATACGGATGGAAAGCTCGTTGTGGTTTTTGGCTGCGGGGGCGACCGCGACAAGGGCAAGCGGCCACAGATGGGAGCCATCGCCATGAAACATGCGGACAGGATTGTCGTCACCGATGATAATCCGCGCAGTGAAGACCCGAAGATTATCCGCGCCGAAATTCTTGCCGCCTGTCCGGGGGCCCAGGAGATCGGCGACCGGGCCAAAGCCATTCGCACCGGTGTTGATGGCTTGTCGGCAGGAGACGTTCTGCTGGTTGCTGGCAAGGGCCATGAAGAAGGCCAGACTATTGGAACCAAGGTCATTCCCTTCAGCGACCATGAGGCGGTGCGCGCCGCCATTGAAGGGGAGGCCTATCATGGCTGAGCCCGCGCTTTGGACAGTGGACGAACTCGTATCCGCAAGCGGCGGAAAACTGATTGGTTCCGTCAGCAAGCCGCTAAATGGGGTTTCCATCGATACGCGGACGATTGCCCCCGGCGACATTTTCGTGGCGATCAAGGGTGAGACCCATGACGCCCATGAGTTTGTGGCAAAGGCTCTCACGGCAGGCGCTGGCCTGGCGGTCGTTTCGCGCGTTACGGAAGAGATGAAGACGGCGGGGCCGCTGCTGGTTGTTGAGAATGACCCGCTTGAGGGCCTGAAAAAAATCGGCCGTGCGTCGCGGGCCCGTTGCCAGGCTTGGATCGTAGGCGTCACCGGCAGTGTGGGCAAAACCAGTACCAAGGAAATGCTGCGGGTGGCACTGGCCGCTTCCGGGCTCACGCACTCCTCGGTGGCGTCATTCAACAATCACTGGGGGGTGCCGCTGACGCTGGCACGCATGCCGCGCAATACAGCCTTTGGCGTGTTTGAAATCGGCATGAACCATGCAGGTGAAATTACGCCACTGACCGGCATGGTGCGACCGCATGTGGCGATCATCACCACCGTTGCAGCAAGTCATGCCGGACATTTTGCATCGCTTGACGAGATCGCCGACGCGAAGGCCGAAATTTTTCTCGGCCTTGAACCGGACGGCACCGCCATCATCAATCGCGACAATCCCTACTTCGAAAAGCTTGCGGCGGCGGCCCGGAAGTCAGGCGCCGCGCAGATCATTGGTTTCGGCGAACATGCACAGGCGGAGGCGCGAGCCGAACGAGTGGCGCTCCATGAAACCTGCTCATGCGTCACCGCGAGCATTCTTGGAGAACCGGTGACCTATAAGCTCGGTGTTCCCGGCGCCCATATGGTGGCCAATTCGCTTGCCGTGCTTGCGGCCGCTAAGCAAGTGGGGGCAGATCTCGCTCGCGCCGCGCTATCGATGGCCACGGCTGAACCCGCCAAGGGCCGCGGGGCTCGCCATAGGTTGCACATTGGTAATGGTGATTTTGTGCTTATCGACGAGAGTTACAATGCCCAGCCACCGTCCATGCGCGCTGCCATCGCCCTGCTCGGCCAGTCAATGCCGCGCGGGGAGGGCCGGCGGATCGCTGTATTGGGTGACATGCTGGAGCTCGGCCCGCATGGCAGGGCGCTGCACGAGGAATTGGCCTTGCAACTGGACGAAGCACAGGTTGATGTCCTATATGCCGCTGGGCCGTTGATGGCCCATCTCTGGGAAAAGACCCCACGAGATCGCCGGGGCGTTCTAGCCAAAACATCTGCGGAGTTGAAGGACAGTTTACTGGAAGGGCTTCGTGCCGGAGACGTCGTCATGATCAAGGGCTCGCTTGGCAGCCGCATGGGACCGCTGGTGGACGCCATAAAAGAGCGCTTTGCACCATTGCACAGGGATCACTAGCTGATGCTTTATTACCTTCTCACCAGCCTCATGGATGATGTTTCGGCCTTCAACGTGTTCCGCTATCTCACAACGCGGACCGGCGGGGCCATTCTAACCGCCTTGTTTTTCATTTTCGTGTTCGGGCCGCGGATCATTGCACTACTTAGGATTAAACAGGGGCGCGGGCAGCCCATCCGCGGCGACGGCCCGCAGCGTCATATCGTAGAGAAGCAGGGCACGCCAACCATGGGCGGCCTCATGATTCTCTCGGGCACTTTCGTGTCCACCATCCTGTGGGCCGATCTCAGCAATCTCTATGTCTGGGCGGTGATCTTTGTCACCCTCGGCTTTGGCGCCATCGGCTTCTATGATGATTTCCTGAAAGTGACGCGCTCGACCACCAAGGGATTTTCCGGCAAGGCTCGGCTGCTGGTTGAATTCCTGATCGCGGGCGTGGCGGTTGCCTGCTTCATGTGGATAGGCGACAAGCCGCTGTCGAGTTCACTTGCCGTGCCTTTCTTCAAAAGCGTGCTCATTCCTTTTGGCAGCTTCTTCATTCTCGTGGGCGTAATTGTCATCGTCGGCGCCGGCAACGCGGTGAACATTACCGACGGTCTTGATGGCCTGGCAATTGTGCCGGTTATGATCGCGGCGGCGAGCTACGGGATGATCGTGTATCTGGTGGGCAACGCGGTGTTCGCTGAATATCTGCAGGTGCATTATGTGAAGGGCACTGGCGAACTCGCGGTGATCTGCGGCGCCCTGGTGGGGGCGGGGCTCGGATTCCTCTGGTTCAATGCGCCGCCTGCCATGATCTTCATGGGTGATACCGGCTCGCTGGCGCTCGGCGGGGCACTTGGCGCCATCGCTGTTGCGGTCAAGCATGAAATTGTGCTTGCGATTATCGGTGGCCTCTTCGTACTGGAAACAGTTTCTGTCATCGTCCAGGTGGTTTCCTTCAAGATGACAGGCAAGCGGGTGTTTGCCATGGCGCCGCTGCACCACCACTTCGAGCAGAAAGGTTGGAAGGAACCGACCATCGTCATCCGTTTCTGGATCATTGCTTTTGTGCTGGCCCTCATCGGCCTTTCGACCCTGAAGCTCAGGTAGGCATTAGTGTTTCCCGCCCACTCATTCAAAAACAGGAAAGTGGCGCTCTTCGGCCTGGCGCGGTCGGGCCAGGCCTGCGCCGAAGCCCTGCGGCTGGGTGGGGCAGACGTTCTTGCCTGGGATGACTCGGAGGCGGCAGTGACGGCGGCGAAGGACGCAAAGCTTTGCGTTTTGGATTTGCATGACGTTGATTTTGCCACGCTTGACAGTTTGATCCTGAGTCCTGGTGTGCCGCTCACCCATCCGGCGCCGCACTGGGCAGTCGCCAAAGCGAGGGCTGCGGGCATTGAAATCATTGGCGACACGGAAGTGTTCCAGCGGGAAGTGGCGGGCACAGGCGCGCGCATCGTTGCCGTTACGGGAACCAATGGCAAATCCACCACTACGGCCCTGATCGGCCATATCTTTCAGGCCTTGGGCCGCGATGTTGATGTGGGCGGAAACATTGGCACCGCCGTGTTCCTGATGCGGCCGCCGGCGCAGGACCGCATCTATGTGCTTGAGCTTTCCTCCTTTCAGATTGATTTAATGCCTGGACTGAAGCCGGATATCGGCATTTTGACGAACCTCACGCCTGACCATCTAGACCGTCATGGCAATATGGAAAACTACGTGGCGATCAAGGCCCGGATGTTCCTGAAGCAGGATGAGAATGATACGGCGCTGATTGGTGTTGATGACGAGTGGTGCGCCGACATCGCCACAGGTATCAAGGCTGGCGCCAAGGTGCGGGCGGTTTCCGTTCTTCATGAAATGGAAGATGGCATTTCGGCGGTGGGCGGCATTCTCCGCGAGTGGCAGAACGGCAGCGAAGCGGCGCGGATTGATCTCCGCCCGATGCCCGCTCTCAAGGGTGCGCATAACTGGCAGAATGCCTGCATGGCCTATGGCGCGGCGCGGGCCTTCGGCCTGAGCGTTGCCGAGATCAGAAGCGCCATGACGAGTTTTCCCGGCCTTGCGCACCGCATGCAGGAAATTGGCCTACTCGGATATGTGCCTTTCATCAACGATTCGAAAGGCACCAATGCCGATGCGGCGGCAAAGGCGCTGGCCTCCTTCGAGAATATCTTCTGGATTGCCGGCGGCATTGCCAAGGCGGGCGGCATCACACCGCTCACGCCGTTTTTCCCGCGCATTGAGAAGGCCTATTTGATTGGCGAGGCGGCGGATGAATTTTCGCAGGTGCTGGCCGGCAAAGTGCCCTTCGAAATATGCGGCACGCTCGACAAGGCGGTCGTCGCCGCGGCGCGTGATGCGGTGAACTCCGGGCTGGCGGATGCGGTGGTTTTGCTGTCGCCGGCCTGCTCTTCGTTTGACCATTACCGCAATTTTGAAATCCGCGGCGATGCCTTCGTGAAACTTGTTTCCGAATTGCCAGGCGTTGTCATGACCATAAAGGGAGGCTCCTGATGCTCGTATCGCGAAGTGACCGTGGAGTCTTTGCGCGCTGGTGGTTCACGGTTGACAGGCCCCTGCTGTCTGCGGTGCTGCTCCTAATGGCCATTGGCGTTCTGATCAGCATGGCCGCCAGCCCGCCGGTGGCGGAGCGCATTGGCCTCAATACTTTCCATTTCTTCAAATTCCAGCTGGCCTTTCTCTTACCCGCCATGGTCTTGCTAATTTCAGTTTCGCTCCTTGAACCCAGGCAGGCGCGGCGCGCCGCTTTTCTCATGCTCGCCCTATCCCTTGGCCTGATGGTTGCCGCGCTTTTCTGGGGCCCTGAGATCAAGGGAGCCCATCGCTGGATCAATTTTGGCCCCATTGGCTTGCAGCCTTCGGAATTGGCCAAGCCCAGCTTCGTGGTAATTGCCGCGTGGTTCCTGGCGGAACACACGAAACGGCCGGACATGCCGGGGCATGTCATCGCCTACATGATTTTCGCAATTTTTGTGGGCCTGCTCGTTGTGCAACCCGATTTCGGCCAAACGGCGCTGGTGGTGCTGACGTTTGGCACCATGCTGCTGATTTATGGAATCCCATGGATTCTGGTTCTGGGCCTTGCAGGGCTCTGCGCCTCGGGCGTGATGGCGGCCTATGCATTGGTTCCGCATGTGAGTTCGCGCATTGACCGGTTCTTGAATCCCGACAAGGGCGACACTTTCCAGGTCGATACGGCAATTACTGCATTCTACAATGGCGGCTTGCTGGGCACGGGTCCGGGCGGTGGCCAGGCCAAGCAAATTCTCCCGGACGCGCACTCGGATTTTACCTTTGCTGTGGTCGGCGAAGAATTCGGCTTGATTGCCTGCATCGGCCTGATGCTGCTTTTTGCCTTTGTCGTCATGCGCATCCTGCAACGGGCGAAAATCGAGCCTGACCCCTTCCCGGCCCTCGCCCTGAGCGGCTTGGGAATTATTTTCGGTTTGCAGGCCGTCATCAACATGGGGGTAAATGTCTCCCTGCTGCCGGCGAAGGGTATGACACTGCCGCTCATCTCCTATGGCGGATCGTCGCTCATCGGCGTTGCCTTTGCCATGGGCATGGTTTTGGCTTTCAGCCGCAGGCAGCCGCATGTCTCGCTCGCCTCAACCACATGGCAACCCGTGACAACATGAGTTTGAGTCGATGAGTGAGGTGTTTGGTGGAAATTAGGCGCGGCGTTGTGGTTCTGGCGGCGGGCGGAACGGGTGGGCATTTGTTTCCCGCCCAGGCGCTGGCGGAAGAACTTGTGGCGCGCGGCTTTCTCATCCACCTGATCACCGATGAGCGCGTGGCCGACTACGGCAAGGCCTTTCCAGCCATCGAAACCCATATTGTTCCCTCGACGACAATTTCGCTGTCCAAGCCGTGGCTGCTGCCGGGGCGCCTGTTCCGACTGTTCCGCGGCGTGCAGCAGGCAAAGACCATCTTGAAAAGGCTGCAGCCGGAAGTGGTCGTAGGTTTTGGCGGCTATCCGTCGTTCCCGCCAATCATCGCCGCGTCGCAGCTCGGCATTGCAACCTGTGTACATGACCAGAATGCGGTGATGGGCCGGGCCAACCGGTTCCTCTCGCGCTTTGTCGACGCGGTTGCCTCATCATTTCCAAAACTGGCGAAGCTTCCGGAGCAGGCCAAGGCAAAGCTGGTGGTGACCGGCAATCCGGTGCGGGCCCTGGTGATGGCCGAGCGGGCCTCGCCCTATCCCGCCACCGGTGCGGACCAGACCTTTAACCTGCTGGTGTTTGGTGGCAGCCAGGGGGCCCGCTTCTTCGCGGAGTTCATGCCCAAGGTCTTGGCGGAAATGCCGCGGGCCATTCTCAAGAATTTGCGCCTCACCCAGCAATGCCGCCCGGAAGACATGGAAGCGGTCAAGGCAGTCTATGAGTCGCTCAATTTCCGGTTTGATTTGCGCTCCTTCTTCATGGACATGCCACTTCGGATTGCAAACGCGCACCTGGTGATCTGCCGGTCCGGGGCTTCGACCATTGCCGAACTCGGGGTCATCGGCAGGCCCGCCATTATGGTGCCCTTGCCCCATGCCCTTGATAATGACCAATTGCGCAATGCGGAAAGCTTTGCCCAGGCGGGGGCAGGCTGGATCAAGTCGCAGGCGGATCTTGTTCCAGGCGAGTTTGCCGCATTTTTGACGCGATTGCGCTATGAGGAGGGGGAATTGCGGGCTGCCGCCAAGGCAGCGCTTGACCACGGAAGACCAGATGCTGCCCAGCGGTTGGCAGATTTGACAAACCGGCTTGCGGTCAATTCCGCAAAAGCGAAACTGGAGAAGACGAAGTCATGAAACTGCCGCGCGACGTTGGCCCCATCCATTTCATCGGCATCGGGGGCATTGGCATGAGCGGGATTGCCGAAGTGATGGCAACGCTTGGCTACAAGGTGCAGGGTTCGGACCTCAGCGATAATTATAATGTGGCGCGGCTGCGAAAAAACGGCATTGAGGTTCTCATTGGCCACCAGGCGGCCAATATCGGCACGGCACAGGTTGTCGTTGTTTCATCGGCGGTGATGCCGGACAATCCGGAGCTTGTCGAGGCGCGGGCCCGCTATCTGCCGATCGTACGCCGGGCCGAAATGCTGGCGGAACTCATGCGCTTCAAATCCTGCGTTGCGGTGGGCGGCACCCATGGCAAGACCACGACGACATCCATTGTCGCGGCACTGCTTGACGCGGGTGGATTTGATCCGACGGTGATCAACGGCGGCATCATCAACGCCTATGGCACCAACGCCCGGCTCGGCAAGGGCGACTGGATGGTAGTGGAGTCGGATGAGTCCGACGGCACCTTTGTCAAGCTTCCGGCGGATGTGGTGATTGTCACCAATATCGATCCTGAGCATCTCGATCATTACGGCAGTTTTGAAAAAGCCAAGGAAGCCTATCTGGCCTTTGTCGAGAACATTCCCTTCTATGGCTTTGCCGTGATGTGCATTGACCATCCCATGGTCCAGGAACTGATTGGCCGGGTCAATGACCGCCGCGTGGTAACTTATGGTTTCAGCCCGCAGGCGGACTTCCGCCTGATCGATCTTGCCTACGAAAATGCGGTGACAAAATTTGCGGTGCGCATCACCGACCGGCTTACCGGAGCGACGCAGGATATCGCTGGCCTTGAGCTGCAAATGCCGGGTGACCACAATGCGCTGAATTCCACCGCAGCCGTGGCCGTGGCCCATGAGCTTGGCCTGAGTGACGACAATATCCGCAATGGCCTGAAGAGCTTTGCCGGGGTCAAGCGGCGCTTTACGCTTACCGGCGAGCATAATGGCGTTACGGTGTTTGATGACTATGGTCATCATCCGGTTGAAATCGCCGCGGTGTTAAGTGCGGCGCGGAAAGTGACGAAGGGGAAAGTCATTGCCGTAATGCAGCCCCATCGCTTCACGCGATTGTCGAGTCTATTCAATGAATTCTGCGCCTGTTTTAACGATGCGGATTCGGTTGTTCTGGCGCCGGTCTATGCCGCCGGCGAAAGCCCCATTGAAGGCGCAACGCATAAGCACCTCGCTGAAGGACTGCATGGGCGCGGCCATCGTTCGGTTTACACCATCGAGCGGCCGGAAGAGCTGGCCCCCTTGGTGCGTGAGCAGGCGGCCTCCGGCGACATTGTGGTTTGCCTGGGCGCCGGCACGATCAGCCAGTGGGCCTATGCGTTGCCCGGCCAGTTGGCGGCCCTTGACGGCAAGGGATCCGCGTAATGCCGAAACTGGATGGCGAGGCGCTGGTTATAAGGCTGCCTGCTGTGCGGGGACGGCTTGAAGCCAATGCGCCGCTTGCGGACCTGACCTGGTTTCGCGTTGGCGGGCCGGCAGAGGTTTTGTTTACGCCACAGGACGAGGCTGACCTTGCGGATTTCCTGCGCGGCGTGGCGAAGGACATTCCGGTTTACGTCATCGGCGTCGGTTCAAATTTGCTTGTGCGGGATGGCGGGGTTCCGGGCGTTGTCATTCGCCTTGGCCGCGGCTTTTCCGACATCAAGGCCGAGCCGGACAATCGTGTGCGCGTGGGAACTGCCGTGCCGGACGCGCGCGCGGCGCGCTTTGCCTACGATAACAGCATTGACGGGTTAACCTTTCTGAGAGGTATCCCCGGCACCATAGGCGGCGCGTTGCGGATGAATGGCGGGGCCTATGGTGGCGAAACAAAGGACGTTCTCATCGAGGCGCGCGCGGTGGACCGGGAGGGAAACATACACGTGCTGTCAAATGCGGACATGAAATATTCCTACCGGTACTGTGGTGCTGCGGAGGATTTGATTTTCACCGGGGCCCTGTTGCAGGGGCGCGCGGGACAGCAGGATGACATTTTGGCAGCCATGAACAAGGTTACTGATAGCCGCGAAGCAACCCAGCCGATCAAGAGCCGCACCGGCGGCTCGACGTTCAAAAATCCGCCGGGCAACAAATCCTGGCAACTGATCGACAAGGCGGGCTTGCGTGGTTTTGCCATCGGCCCCGCCAAGGTTTCGGAGCTTCACTGCAATTTCCTGATCAATGAAGGTGGCGCAACCGCTACACAGATTGAAGAGCTTGGCGAAACAATCCGCGCCCGCGTGAAAGCAAATTCCGGCATTGAGCTTGATTGGGAGATCAAGCGCATCGGCATTCCGGCAGGTGCCGCATGACCAAGCGTAATCCTAGGGATACCAATGTTGCCGTCCTGATGGGCGGCTGGTCGGCTGAGCGGGAGGTTAGCCTTTCTTCGGGCGAGGGCTGCGCTGCCGCACTGCGCCGGGCCGGATTCAATGTCACTCCAGTAGATGTGCAGCGCGAAACGATTTTTCCTGTTCTGCAGGATTTGCGGCCCGATGTGGCGTTCAATGCGCTCCATGGAAAATGGGGCGAGGATGGATGTGCTGCCGCGCTGCTGGAAACGCTGCAAATTCCCTACACGCATTCCGGTGTCCTGGCCTCGTCCCTGTCGATGCACAAGGAAAAATCGAAGCACCTGTTCCATGAAGCGGGCATTCCGGTAGCGGAAAGCGTGCTGGTGGAAATCGAAGTGGCTGCAGCCCAGCATCCCATGGCGCTGCCTTACGTGCTGAAGCCCGTCAGTGAAGGTTCAAGCGTCGGGGTTCATATTGTCACCGAGCAATCCAATGGCCCTGCCGCGATCATTCTGGAGGAACGCAAACTGTTTGGCTCCCACGTAATGGCAGAACGGTTTGTTCCGGGACGGGAGCTCACTTGCGCCGTGATGGGCGATGTGGCCCTTGGCGTCATCGATATCATCTCCAAGGTGGGCTTTTACGATTACCGCGCAAAGTATTCTCCCGGCGGGTCCCAGCATATTTTGCCGGCGGACATTCCCAAGGACGTTTACCGGAAATGCCAGCAATATTCCCTTTTGGCCCATCGGGCGCTGGGCTGCCGCGGCGTCAGCCGCGCGGATTTCCGTTATGACGATACGCACGGGCCAGCGGGCGAGTTGATCCTGCTGGAAATCAACACCCAGCCGGGGATGACGGGAACCTCTTTGGTTCCCGAACTCGCGGCCCATTCCGGGCATTCTTATGAGGAGTTGGTGACATGGATGGTCAACGACGCATCAATCAACCGATGACACGGGTTTATGGGTGCGGCCAGCGCGCGGGCTTCCTGGAGCTTGGGCAGAGCAGGCGGGTTCGCATGGCGGTGCGGGCGAGCGCTGTGCTGTTTCTCGGCATGACAATTCTGCACAGCATTATTCTAGGGGGCTATCTCAATTATGACGGCAGCCCGTGGGCAAAAGTGCCGGGCAAACTGTCGAGCCTCATCGGCTGGGCTGCCGATGATATTCGGATAACGGGGCTGGTTCACCAGGAACCGGAGATGCTTCTTACGGCTCTCGGGATCAAACCCGGTGGAAGCCTGATTGGCTTTGACGCGGAAAATGCCAAGTCGCTTCTTCAAAATCTCGATTGGGTGGCGACTGCCGCAGTGCAACGCTCGTTTCCCAACCAGCTTGAAATTTCCGTGGAGGAACGGGTTCCCTTTGCGGTGTGGCAGCGGGCCGGCGCCTATTACGTGATTGACCGCTCCGGTTCGGCCATGAGCAATGTGACGCCGGGCAAACTGCCGGCACTTCCCCTGGTAACAGGCGAAGGCGCGCAGTTTGAGGTGGCAGGACTTGTTAACCAACTGGAAGTTTCTCCTGACCTATCATCGAAAATACGCGGTGCTGCCCGGGTAGGACAGCGCCGGTGGAATCTTTATCTCGACAACGGCGTCACCGTCCTGTTGCCCGAGAAGGATGTGGAGGCGGCACTGGCCCGAGTTGTGGCGCTTGATGCAAGCCAACATTTGCTTTCGAAGGGCGTGAAAAGCGTGGATTTGCGCTTCCCGGGCCGGGTGATCGTGGCGATTGCCAGGATTGAAGAAACCACCGCAGAGAAGGCGAAGGTCAAGCTGAGCCAGAGCGAATAACAGGTCGGGAAGTGCTGGGTAATGACGGTGGTGCAATTGCATGGAAAATCAACGGGGCGGGGGCCGGTTTCTGACCGACGCAGCATAGTTGCGGCGTTGGACATCGGCTCATCCAAGATTTCCTGCCTGATCGGCGAAACCCTGCCGGCCAAGCATAAAATGCCGGGTGCTTCCGAACAGAAGTCCCTGAAAATTCTTGGCCTTGGACACCAGGTTTCGCGCGGCGTGCGCAATGGTTCCGTGGTTGATGTAGATGAAGCGGAGCGCGCCATCCGCCTCAGCGTCGATGCGGCGGAGCGCATGGCGCAGCAGACAATTTCCGAAGTCTATGTGAATGTGTCGGGCGGGCGCCCGCAATCGACCCGTTACATCGGTCAGATTGTACTTGAGGGAAATGGCGTGAGCCCGCGCGATGTCGATACGGTCATTGCATCGGCGGTGGCGCAGATCCATCCATCGCGGCGCACGGTGTTGCATCTGGCGCCGATCCAGTATCAGCTTGATGACGTCAAGGGCATTTCGGCGCCGCTTGGAATGCATGGTGAAAACCTGAGCATTGAGTTGGGCGTTGTCTCGGCCGACACCGCCCATTTGCGAAACCTGGCGCTTGCCATCGAACGGGCCCATCTTTCGGTGACGGGCTATGTCATTGCGCCCTATGCGGCGGGCAAGTCAGTCATGGCGGAAGATGAAACGGTGCTGGGCAGCACTCTCATTGAAATGGGCGGTGCCACCACCAGCATCGGCATATTCCATGAGGGAAGCCTGGTTTTTGCGGACAACGTTCCGGTGGGCGGCATGCATGTCACCAATGACATCGCGCGCGGCATGTCAACCTCGATTGCCCATGCGGAGCGGATGAAAACCCTGTGGGGCAGCGCCCTTCCCACCAGTGCTGACGAGCGCGAGCTGCTGTCGGTGCCCTTGCTGGGCGAGCGTGGCGTTGACACCGTGCAAAAAGTTCCGCGCGCCATGCTGACGGGCATCATCCGGCCGCGTATCGACGAAATTTTCGAACTTGTGGCGGATCGCCTGAACACCTGCTCAGTGGCGCATCTTGGCGGGCAGCGGGTGGTACTCTCCGGCGGTGCAAGCCAGTTGACTGGGGTCGCGGAGGTTGCAGGCCTGTGGCTGGACCGGCAGGTTCGTCTCGGCATGCCCAAACCCGTATCGGGAATGCCGGATGCCGGGCGAAATCCTGGATTTTCGGTGGCCGTTGGGCTCCTTTCCTATGGGCTGAAACCGGACAAGCACTCCGTTCTTCCGGCCCAGGCCGCAAAAAGCCTGGCCCGGGCCCAGCAGGGCTATGTCCGGCGGGTGGGGCGCTGGATCGCGGACAGCTTCTGAGCCCAAAAAATTTATTTCGGCGCTGGGGGCTCAAGTTTTAAGGTTTTCGCAACGTTTTGAGTCATTTTGAGGCATATTTTAAGCAAGATTGAGAGACTTGGTTAGCGGGCGTTAACCATTTGTTATTGTTTGAGTAAGAAAGATGACGGCAGGGAAAAACTCTCCGGAAGCAGTCATGACAATCAATCTGAACATTCCTAACCTTTCTGAACTCAAGCCACGTATCACGGTTTTTGGGGTCGGCGGTGCTGGGGGCAACGCCGTCAACAACATGATTGAAAGCCGCCTTGAGGGCGTCGAGTTCGTTGTGGCTAACACGGATGCGCAGGCGCTTTTGCAGAATTCGGCCTCGCGCCGGGTGCAGATGGGCACAGCCCTCACACAAGGGTTGGGGGCCGGTTCACAACCGCAAATTGGTGCGGCGGCGGCGGAGGAAGCGCTTCCTGAAATTCTGGATTATCTCGCCGGGGCCCACATGGCCTTCATTACGGCGGGCATGGGCGGCGGCACTGGCACGGGTGCGGCGCCAGTCATTGCGCGCGCCGCAAAAGAGCAGGGCATTCTGACTGTTGGCGTGGTGACCAAGCCTTTCCACTTTGAAGGAGTGCGGCGCTTGCAAACCGCTGAGCGCGGCATTGAGCAGCTCGCGCAATATGTCGATACGCTGATAGTCATCCCGAACCAGAACCTGTTCCGGGTGGCCAATGAAAAGACAACCTTTGCCGCGGCCTTCGCCATGGCTGACCAGGTGCTTTATTCGGGCGTTGCCTCGATCACCGAACTGATGACCAAGGAAGGCCTGATCAATCTCGATTTCGCCGACGTTCGCGCCATCATGAGCGAAATGGGTAGGGCGATGATGGGCACCGGCGAGGCCACCGGCGAAAAACGCGCCATTGAGGCAGCCGAAGCCGCGATCTCCAATCCCCTGCTTGATGATGTGTCGATGCGCGGGGCGCGCGGCCTTCTGATTTCGATTTCGGGCGGACCAGACTTGACTCTCTATGAAGTGGATGAAGCGGCAACGCGTATCCGTGAAGAAGTGGATCCGGAAGCCAATATCATTCTGGGCGCCACATTCGATGATTCACTGGAAGGAACCATGCGCGTGTCCGTGGTTGCCACGGGCCTTGCCCAGGAATTTTTGACAAGTTCCGATCCGGCTGAAGCTGAGGGTGAAATGCAGGAAGCCACCGGCTCATCCTTCGGCTACACGGGCAAGCAGCAAACGGCAATTCCGAAGGTTGTAAAGCCGGCGCCGATGGCGGCACGGGCCAATCCGGTTGCCAACAAAGCGCCCGCTCCGCCAAAACCGGCGGCTGTTGAAGAAGAGATGGACGACGAGCACGACATGCAGGTTGCAGCGAGGGCTCAAGTAAAAAATCGCAGCCAGCGCATTCCCGCGATTGAAGAATTCCCGCCCATTGCGCAGAAGCAGATTGCCGCCCAGCAAAACCGCATCGAGCATATTGCCGAGCATGCGGCCCGCAAGAAAAAGGGCCTGTTCGAGCGCCTGGCAAATGTCGGCCTGGGCCGCCGGGATGATCCCGCCCCCGTGGCGCGCGAACCGGTCATGGCGGTCCGTTCCGAACCAAAGGTGCAGGTCACCAGGCAGCAGGCCCGCCAGGCTCCGCCTGAACCACAGACCTATATTGACCCCAATCTGGACGATGACCAGTTGACCATTCCGGCCTTCCTGCGCCGCCAGGCAAACTGAGCAATTCCCTTACGGTTTAAGAAGCCCGGCGGTCACATTTCCGCCGGGTTTCGTGCTTCTAACGCTATCTGCTTCATGTTTCCGGCGCGATAGGCTAGAATATGCCGCTATTCAGATAAGAGAGTTAGTTGCGAATGGTTCTTGCCGTTGGAAATCGCCCTGTCCGGGCCCTGCGTTTATTGGGCTTCGGAGCAGTTGCTGTGCTGCTTGCGGGGTGTTCGACCGCCAGCGTGATCAAAGATGTTTTCGGCAATGATTCCACCCCTGCGGCCTCGACCAGCATGGCGTTGACCGGCGGTGCCATGAGCCCCGGCGGCGATGCTCCGGCACGGGGTGATCCGGTGGCCGAGCTCTATAATTCCGGGCTCGAAAAACTGAAATCAGGTTCCTATAAGGCGGCCGCCAAGAGCTTTTCCGAGGTTGAGCGCCAACACCCTTATTCCAAGTGGGCCACCAAGGCCCTGTTGATGCAGGCCTTCGCCTACTATCAAAACAATAAGTATGATGACTCGATCAATGCCGCCAACCGGTTCATCACCTTGCATCCTGGCCACAAGGATTCCGCCTACGCCTATTACCTGACGGCGATTTCGCAGTACGAGCAGATCAGCGATGTACGCCGGGACCAGTCAAGGACGCAGAAAGCACTGGAAGCGCTGGAAGAAGTAAGCAAGCGTTTCCCGCAGTCGCCCTATGCGGCGGACGCGATGAAGAAAGCCGTCATGGCGCGTGATCATCTTGCCGCCAAGGAAATGGAAGTCGGGCGCTACTATCTCAAAAAGGGGTCCTATCTTGCGGGCATCAACCGCTTCAAAAAAGTTGTGTCGGACTACCAGACGACCAGCCAGGTGCCGGAAGCGCTGTACCGCCTGACCGAAGGCTACATGGCCCTGGGCGTTGTCTCGGAAGCGCAAACGGCGGCGGCGGTGCTGGGGCAGAATTTCCCCAACAGCGAATGGTACAAGGACGCCTATGCACTTGTTTCAAGCGAAGGCCAGCAGCCGGTTGAAAACAAAAAGTCATGGATCAGCCGCCTCTTCAGCAGCTGAATTAGGCTCTCGCGCTTCGCCAAATGACTCAGCTATAGTCCTCACATGCTGACCGCACTTTCCATCCGCGATATCGTGCTCATCGAGAAACTCGATATCTCGCTGGAAGAGGGTCTGACGGTTTTAACCGGCGAAACGGGTGCCGGAAAATCCATTCTTCTCGATGCTCTGGGCCTCGCCCTTGGCGGGCGCGGTGATTCGGGCCTGGTGCGCCATGGGGCCGCAAAGGGCGTTGTCACCGCCGGATTTGTGCTGCCCAAGGCCCATGCGGCGCTGCGCCTCTTGGAGGAGCAGGGCATCGAAACGGAAGGCGAACTGGTGATCCGGCGCATCCAGAATGCCGATGGCCCGAGCCGCGCCACGATCAATGACCAGCCGGTGAGTTTGAATCTGCTGCGGCAGATCGCCGGGAGCCTTGCTGAAATTCATGGCCAGCATGCGGACCGTGCTTTGGTGGATGTGGCCAATCACAGACGGCTGACTGACGCGTATGGTGATCTTGAAGGGCAGGCTGGCGAAGTTGGAAAACTCTGGCAGGCGTTAAGTGATCTGACAAATGAGCTGGCTGAGCATCGGGCACTGATGGCGCGGGCGGAAGCCGAACGCGATTACATCGAACACGCTGTGGAAGAGTTGCGGGTTCTTGATCCGCAACCCGACGAAGAACTGAAACTCGCCAGTGCGCGCCAGGTCATGATGCATGCGGAGCAATATGCGAGTGCGCTCAGCGAGGCGGAGGGTGTGCTGTCGGGTGACAGTGTCGAGGCGCGGCTGAATGCGGCGCTGCGCAAACTGGAACGGCGGAAGGATTCCGCCGGTGGCAGACTGGACCAGGCCTGTGCGGCGCTCGACAAGGTGCTCATCGAAATGAATGAGGCGAACCGGGCTCTCGCCGAAGCTCAGCGTTCATTCTCCTTTAATCCGGCGGACCTGGATAAATCCGAGGAGCGGCTGTTCGCGTTGCGGGCGGCGGCGCGCAAGCACAAGTGCACGGTTGATGCTTTGGCCGCAACGCGCGAACGCTTTGAAAAGGAACTTGCGACGCTAACCGATGGCGGCCAACATCTTGCAAAGCTTGAAGCACGGACTGCGGCGGCGCAGAAGGACTATGAAACTGCTGCCGATCTGTTGAGCGCGGTGCGCAAAGAGACGGCGAAGAATTTGGACAAGGCCGTGCTTGCCGAATTGCCTCCGCTCAAGCTTGAGAAGGCACGCTTTGAAACGCAGATTACCAGCGACGCGGGCAAGCCCGGGCCGCACGGGGTTGACCGGGTGGAATTTGTCGTGGCGGCAAATCCGGGAACGCCATTGTCGCCGCTGATGAAAGTGGCTTCGGGCGGCGAGTTGGCGCGTTTCATGCTGGCGCTCAAGGTCATTCTCGCGGCCAAGGGTTCGGCTCCCACCCTGATCTTCGATGAAATTGATACCGGCGTAGGCGGTGCGGTGGCCGATGCCATCGGCGCGCGTCTGGCGCGCATGGCGCTAGGGTTACAGGTTCTGGCGGTTACCCATTCACCGCAGGTGGCGGCGCGGGCCAGCGAACACATGCTGATTTCGAAGATGGAAGAGGTGGGCAGCCACCGCATGGTGACTCGGGTGCAATCGCTGTCCGACAAGAGCCGGCGCGAGGAAGTGGCGCGCATGCTTTCGGGGGCGCAGGTGACCGATGAGGCGCGGGCCCAGGCGGATCGCTTGCTGGCGGCCAAGGGCTGAAGCATGCCGGAGAAATCCCCTGATCAGTTGAGTTTGGCCGAGGCCAAGGCGGAGCTGAAGCGACTTGCCGAGGAAATCGCCGAACATGATGAGCGCTATCACGGGCAGGATGCACCGACGATATCGGACGCGGAGTATGACGCGCTTCGCAACCGTAATGCGGCGCTTGAGGACCGTTTTCCGGAACTTGTATTGGCGAGTTCGCCGTCAAATCGGGTGGGGGCCGCACCCCAGGAAAAGTTTGGCAAGGTGCAGCACCGGGTGCCGATGCTGTCGCTCGGTAATGCTTTCGAGGACAGCGATGTGGCGGAATTTCTCGGACGGGTGAGGCGGTTTCTGAACCTGCCGGAAGCCACCGAAATCGAAATCACGGCCGAGCCCAAGATCGACGGGCTTTCCATATCGCTGCGCTATGAAAATGGGGAGCTTGTACAGGCAGCGACGCGCGGCGACGGGGCGGAAGGTGAAAACGTCACCGCAAATGTAAGGACGATTGGCGATGTGCCGGAAAAACTGGCGGGCAAGGCCCCGGCGGTACTGGAAGTGCGCGGCGAAATATATATGTCCCACAGGGACTTCGCCAAACTCAATGAGAAACAGAGTCGGGACGACGAGAAGACATTTGCCAACCCCCGCAATGCCGCGGCTGGCAGTTTGCGGCAACTGGATTCATCGATTACCGCTTCGCGGCCCCTGCGTTTCTTTGCTTATGCGTGGGGCGAAGCACCGGAACTTCCGGAAAAAACCCAGTGGGATGTGGTGATGGGGTTCAAGAAGCTGGGTTTCCCCGTAAACCCGCTGATGAAACTCTGCCGTTCGAGCGAAGAACTGCTGATCCATTACCGCAGCATCGAGGAGCGCCGGGCCGACCTGGGCTATGACATCGACGGAGTTGTCTACAAGGTGAACCGGCTGGACTGGCAGGCGCGGCTGGGCTTTGTTTCGCGCAGCCCGCGCTGGGCGCTAGCCCACAAGTTTGCAGCGGAAAAGGCGACGACGATTCTGGAAGGCATTGATATTCAGGTGGGCCGCACCGGGGCCCTGACGCCGGTGGCGCGGCTCAAGCCTGTCACTGTCGGCGGCGTCGTGGTGTCCAATGCCACGCTGCATAATGAGGATGAAATTGCCCGCAAAGATTTGCGCATTGGCGACACGGTCACGGTGCAGCGGGCCGGAGATGTCATCCCGCAGATTGTTGCGGTGATGCTGGAGAAGCGCCCGCGCGGCGCGAAACCTTATGAATTTCCAAAAGTCTGCCCGGCCTGCGGCAGCCATGCGGAGCGCGAGGAGCGCGACACGGGCAAGACCGATGTGGTGCGGCGCTGCACCGGCGGGCTCATTTGCCCGGCGCAACGGGTTGAGCGCCTCAAGCATTTTGCCTCGCGCAATGCTTTCGACATTGAGGGCCTTGGTGACAAAATCATCGAGGAATTCTATCACGATGGCCTTATTCAATCGCCATCGGATATTTTCACGCTTGCGGCGCGTAATGAGCGTTCCCTCAAGAAACTGAAGGACCGCGAAGGCTGGGGCGAGGCAAGTGTCAAGAAGCTGTTTGACGCCATCGATCAGCGGCGCAGCATTGCCCTTGACCGTTTTATTTTTGCTCTCGGTATTCGTCATGTGGGTGAAACCACGGCGCGGGTCTTAGCGCGATCTTATGGGTCGGCGGAGCATTTTCGCGATCAGATGATTGCGGCGTCTCATCATGATGAGGAGGCGTGGAACGAGCTCAATGCGCTTGACGGTATCGGGGCGGTCGTCGCCGAGGCGATCACGCAATTCTTTGGCGAAGGCCACAATATTGAGGTGGTCAATGAGCTGCTCAAGCATGTGTCGCCGTCAGCGCTTGCGGCCGTTGCCGCATCGTCACCTGTCTCGGGAAAGACCGTGGTGTTTACCGGGGCGCTGGAAATGATGACGCGCGAGGAAGCCAAGTCCATGGCCGAGAGGCTGGGGGCCAAGGTTGCGGGTTCGGTTTCGAAGAAAACCGATCTGCTCGTGGCGGGCCCGGGGGCGGGCTCCAAGCTCAAAGAAGCCGAGAAACATGGGGTTGAGGTGATCGACGAGGCCGAATGGTTCCGACGGGTGGGGGAGCAAAAGTAGGCGCAATTCTGTACAAGCCTTTCTTGGCCTGTCTGCTAAATATAGCCCATGAAGCTTCTTGCTCCCGACGATACGCTGGATGACCTGGCCGCGAATGATGAAACGTCATTCTGGCGGGTAAACCGGCATGAGTCCCTGGAATGCCTGTCGGCCACCTTCCGCACCCATATTTTTCCACCCCACACCCATGAAACCTATGTCGTCGGCGCTGTCGTATCCGGCCTTCATGTCTACAACATTGAGGGTTCACTGGTGCGGGCCGGAGTGGGTGACCTGTGTTTTATCAACCCCGGCGAGGTCCACGACACGGTTCTGCAAAAGGGCGGCTACAGCTACCGGGTGATCTATCCGCGGGCTTCCCTGCTGCAGACAGTCATCGAAATGGCAACGGGGCGGCAGGCCTGTGCCCCGCAGTTCAACGGACCGGTTATCCGGGACCAGTCCCTTGCCACACGCTTCTTGCAGGCTCACGAGGCACTCGAAAATGGCGCCGAGCCGCTTGCGGCGGATGAGGCGCTGACGGCAGTGCTCCTTGATATGATTGACCGTCACGGTGGCGGCCTCCGGGCCATGGCCGCAGGGCACGAACCGGCTGCCGTGCGCCGCGCCAAGGATTATCTCGCGGCCCATGTGGATGAGCAGGTTGATCTTGAGGTGCTGGCGCGGGCGGCGGGCCTCAGCCCCTTCCATCTCATCCGCGTCTTCCGCAAGGCTACGGGACTGACGCCGCATAATTGGCTGATGGACCAGCGGGTGCATTTGGCCTGCAACCTGTTGCGGGCCGGCATGAGCGCCACCCATGTGGCGGCGCAATGTGGTTTCGCCGATCAAAGCCATCTGACGCGCGTGTTCAAGTCACGGCTCGGCATCACGCCCGGAAGGTTCCGCCTGAGCAAGGACTGCGCATGACGTCACCTGCGCGTGAGTTCCGGCAGGGTCTGCTTGACGTCCTGCCCATTCTGGTTGCCGCCACGCCTATTGGCTTGCTGTGGGGAACCTTGGCGGCGAGCAAGGGGCTGGTGCCTTTTGAAGTCTGGCTGATGAGCGCCACGGTTTTTGCCGGTGCGGCGCAATTCGTGGCGATTGAAGTGTGGCGAGATCCGGTGCCCTGGGTTTTGCTGACGGTCACGGCGCTGATCGTCAATATCCGCCACGTGTTGATGGGGGCATCCCTGTCACGCCACCTGAGGGGCATAGATGGGCGCTGGCATCCGGCGATGATGTTCCTCATGGCCGACGAAAACTGGGCTTTCTCTGAGCGTCGGGCGCTCAAGACACCGCTGACCTTGGGCTACTATTTCGGGCTCGCCCTGCCCATGTGGATTACATGGACAACGTCTTCAATCACTGGCGCAATTGTCGGCCGGTCTTTTGGCGATCCGGCGGCCTATGGTTTTGATTTTGCATTCTCGGCCATGTTCATCGGAATCCTGGCGGGCTTCTGGAAGGGCCCGCGCACCGGCGCAGTCCTGGGAGCCAGCGCCATCGCGGCGGCCCTGGCCAAGCTTTATGTTCCGGGCGCCTGGTATATCGTGATCGGTGGAATTGTTGGGGTTGTTGTTGCAGCACTTCTCTACCGGGAAGGCGAAGCATCATGACGGCGACGATCCTGGCCATTCTGGGCATGGCGCTTGCGACCTATGCGACGCGCGCCAGCGGGCTTTACCTCATGCGCGGCGTGGTGGTGAAGGGACGCCTGAAGGCAGCACTTGACGCTTTGCCGCCAGCCATTCTCATGGCGGTGATCGCGCCGACGATTTTGACAACGGGCCTTGCTGAAACCAGCGCCGCCATTTTGACAGCGGCGGTTGCCTTCATGAGGGCGCCATTGGTGGTTACGATTTTGACCGGCGTTGTCAGTGTGGTGCTGCTCCGCATGGTTCTCAGTTAAAGGGCGCGCAAGCCTTCCTCAGCCACGTCAATTCATCGCCGGAAAGGTGATCGCCGACTTCCTTGAGAACGCGGGCGTGGTAGGTGTCGAGCCAGTGCAACTCGTCACGTGTGAGCAGCTTCGTATCGATCAAGCGCCGTTCGATGGGACAAAGGGTCAAAGTTTCAAAGCCCAGCATGGGACGCTCGCCGCCCTCGATGGCTTTCGCTTCGTGAATGAGCAGCAAGTTTTCAATACGGATGCCGAATTCGTTCTGCTTGTAGAAACCAGGCTCGTTGGAAAGGATCATGCCGGGTTCCAAAGGTATGCGGTCCGACTTGTTGATGCGGGCCGGGCCCTCATGCACCGAAAGATAGGAGCCAACGCCGTGGCCCGTGCCGTGATCGTAATCCAGGCCGGCGGCCCACAGGCTTTGGCGGGCGAGCACATCGATTTGCGATCCGCAGGTGCCTTTCGGAAAACGGATGCGCGAGACATCAATCATGCCTTTCAGCACGCGGGTGAAGCGGTCCCTCATTTCTTGCGTTGGCTCGCCGACGATGACGGTGCGGGTGATGTCGGTGGTGCCATCCTGATACTGGCCGCCGGAATCGATGAGGAAGATTTCGTCGATGTTGAGGGGCAGGCAATCATCCGGGTTCACATGGTAGTGCGGAATGGCGGCATTGGGACCGGCGCCTGCGATGCTGTCGAAAGACAGTTCAAGCAGCATGCCGGTATCTCGGCGGAACTGCTCCAGCTTTTCGGCCACGGACCATTCGGTGAGGCCGCCTTGCGGCGCGGCAGCTTCGAGCCAGCAGAGGAAGCGGGACATGGCGACGCCATCCCGCCGGTGCGCGGCGCGGGCCCCTTCCTGCTCGGTCTTGTTCTTTCTTGCCTTGGGCAAAACGCAGAGATCCGTGGCGTTGATGATTTTCGCCTTGGCCAGCGCCAGTTTGATTTTTGCCGGAGCCCAATTGCCGTCGATTTGAACCGCGGATTTTCCCAGGGTCTTCAGCGACGCTTCAAATTCGGCAGGCTTTTTAATGGTAACCGATTTCCTGAGATGGGCCTGCACATCTTCCGGCAATTTTGCCCTGTCGATGAAGAGTTCGGCTTTGCCTTTTTTCCGTAGAATGGCATAGGCGAGGACAACGGGGGTGTAGGGCACGTCATGGCCCCGGATATTGAAGACCCAGGCGACCGAATCGGGCTGGGTGAGCACGGTGGCATTGGCACCGGCCTTGGCCAACAACTTTGAAATCATCGCCAGCTTGTCGGCAACGCTCTGGCCGGCAAATTGCAGGGGTTGCACCGAGAGGGGGGCGGTTGGCCGCTTGGGCTGGTCCTTCCAGATTGCATCGATAGGGTTGCTGGCAAGGGGCTGCAGCTTTGCTCCCGCCTTGGCGCAAGCCGCCGCGAAGCGCTCGGCCTGGTCGGCGGTCAGCAACCACGGATCGTAGCCCAGAACATCGCCCTTTTTCAGGTTTTCAGTAATCCAGTTGGCTGGCGGCTCATCGACGAGATGATGCGGGGTAAACAGCTTGGTATCCACCTGCTGGCGCACTTGGATGGTGTAGCGGCCATCGACGAAAATAGCGCCTTTGTTAAGGGTGAGGATGGCCATGCCCCAGGAGCCGGCAAAACCGGTGAGCCAACGCAACCTTTCGGCGTAGGCGGCCACATATTCACCCTGGAATTCATCCTGCCGGGGAATGATCAGCCCGCTAAGTCTTTGTTTCCTGAAAAGTTGCCGAAGTTCGGTCACGCGAGATTTGTGAGTCATTTCCGCAGCTTAATCCGCTCTCGCGATTCCGGCAAAAGGAAATACTTGCATCCTGCGTCAACTTGTTCCATATCATTTGCATCGAAAACTTGGGCCGGACGATTGGCCAGTTCGCTATCCCTGTGGGACGCGTGCCGCAAAGACTCCTCCAATAATCGACTACATGGGTCTTTTTGCGCTGCTTTTGCAATTCAACAAGGCCTCACTATAACCCAACTGAAGGACGATCCCATGAATACGGGTACTGTAAAGTGGTTTAATGAGCAAAAAGGCTACGGCTTTGTTCAACCGGACAACGGAAGCAAGGATGTTTTCGTCCATATTTCCGCTGTAGAGCGCGCCGGTCTGCGCACTCTCAAGGAAGGCCAGAAGGTCTCCTTTGAAATCGTGACCGACAAGCGCACGGGCAAGAGCTCGGCTGGCAATCTGACTGCTGCTTAATCGCTAGCAAAACTTTGCGAATTACGGTGCCCGACCAATAGGTCGGGCATTTTTTATTGTGCAGTGCAAAATTCAGGCGGGTGCATATCATGCTTAATAAGCATGCCTTTGACCTCAGAAATCCCATTGATTGGGCTATCAGTCTTTATAAATTTTCAAACATTGTGACTGAACAAAGGCATAAATCGTTGAATAGTTGTCATATTTCAAGCGCATAACACTATCCATGCGATGTTCCTGGCAGATTAACGGAGCATGAACGTAGTCATGTAATTATTGCATGGCAGACACGGAAGGTTAGCTCTACGAACGGGGCGAACTGCAGCATATATAGAGTATGAAATTGTGCGACGCACAAGATTTGGAACCTCGGAAGTCAGCGCCAGGCAGGTTTTTGGGAAGAGATTGAAGGAGAAAGACAATGACGACAGTAACTTATGGCCGCGAAACCAGCCACATCAAGGGCAGTGATTTTGCTCCCGGCATCATGGGCCGCGTAAAGGGCTATTTCGCCCGCACCCGGGCTGAGCGCCAGTTGCACCAGCTCGACGACCGGATGCTTGCCGATATCGGTGTGCGCCGTTCGGAAATCGAAAAGATGGTTTGGGGCAACTAAGCCTCTTCCCATCCCTTGCCTACAGCACTGGATACTAACCGCCCAATGCGCACGCTTTTCGGGCGGTTTTCTTTTGCCGGGTTGCTGAACACGAGGGTGGCCCAGTTTCCGAGCAATAGGGTTTGGCTGGGGAAGAGGCCGCGATTGCGGTAGGAGGCTGAGACCCAGCGGATTTGATCGCGGGTGAGACCAGACAGAATGAGGGTTCCGCCCGGGGCCAGAATGGCTTTCAGGCCATGGGCCAGGCTGATCAGGGGTCGCGCCAGGATGTTGGCGAAGATCAGATCATAGGGCGCGCCACGGGCGATGCGGGTGTGCTTGAGCCCCGGTGCCGTCACGCCATTGAGCAGGGGTGCGACGCCGTTGAGTTTCGCATTCAACTCCGTCACCCGCACCGCTTCCGGGTCAATGTCGGTAGCAAGGGTTCTGCGTTTCGTGGCAAGGGCGGCAGCAATGGCCAGCACGCCCGTGCCGCAGCCAAGATCCAGAATGCGTTCCGGCCGCCGCCGTTTCAGGATCGCATCAAGGGCAAGAAGGCAGCCGGCTGTGGTGCCGTGATGCCCGGTTCCAAATGCCGTTCCCGCATCGATTTCAAACGGCACACCGCCATGGCGTCGGCGGTCACGGTCGTGGGAGCCGTACAGAAAAAACCGACCCGCCACGACAGGTGCAAGTCCTTCAAGCGAATGCCTGACCCAGTCCCTATCCGGCAGCGTTGATATAATGCCTGTCGGCACTTGCAGAAGCCGCCGCGCTTCCTCAGCAACTTCGTCAGTGGCGAAATACGCCACGGTTTCCCAAAGATCTTTGGACTCATCGGTTTCATTGATGGTGACAGCCAGCGGCTCGATCCGGAAATCACTCTCGAACCGGTTTGCCATGTCTTCCGCCGCCGCCAGGCTGAGGGCAGGGATGGTGAGGATTACACGCGGCGTGGCCATGCGGGGGCTTTAGCTTCCCGCAGGATACGCGTCCATCAGGTCAGCGGGACAATCTGGATTTCGACGCGGCGGTTCTGGGCCTTGCCCGAGGCGCTGGCGTTGGAGGCCACGGGCTGGCTCTCACCAAAGCCCTGGACCGAGAAGCGCCGGCTGTCGAGTTGCTGGGAGACAAGGTAGTGGGCGACCGAGTTGGCGCGGCGGCTCGAAAGTTCCTCGTTGTAGTCATCGGAGCCATCGGAGTCCGTGTGGCCATTGACATCCACGAGGGTCTGGTTGA
Source organism: Aestuariivirga sp. (assembly GCA_030680855.1). Classification (GTDB taxonomy): domain Bacteria; phylum Pseudomonadota; class Alphaproteobacteria; order Rhizobiales; family Aestuariivirgaceae; genus Aestuariivirga. Next base: position 95,378 of record JAUXUN010000070.1, on the reverse strand, counting down.
ATTCGCGCAGCACGATGGCGACGGAATTCAGCACGTCATAGAAGGCCGGCTTGATATCCGACTGATCGGTGGCAAAAGTTATGTTGGACGGCATGTTGAGGACGATGTTTTCACCATGGCGGGTGACTGAGACGCCGGAGCCTTCGAGGCGCTCGCGCAGCTTTGATTCCTGGTTGTCCATGTAGAGGCCCACGCCACCGCCGGCCAATGCGCCGAGCCCCGCGCCAACCAGCATGGCCTTGCGGGTCTTTATATTGGTGGTCGAGCCCAGCAGAGCGCCCGCGGCGGTGCCGAGGAGGGCGCCGGTGCCAGCACCAATGGCGGTGTTGGAAACCTTCTTCTCGCCGGTATAGGGATCGGTGGAGCAGGCGGCGAGCAGGAAGGATGCGGCGGTCAAGGCGATGGTGGCGTGTTTCATTGATGTCCCCGGAATTGTCTGGGCCTGTCTAAAAAGGCAGTTGTGGCCGGATTATGGTTAATGAAAGGTTTACTCGGCGGCGAGCGTGGTTTCATCCACCAGGAAGCCGCCGGACTGGCGTTTCCACAGATTGGCATAGAGGCCGTTGCGCTTGAGCAGTTGCTTGTGGGTGCCTTCTTCCACAATGCGGCCCTTGTCCATGATGATCAGGCGGTCCATGGCGGCAATGGTTGAAAGCCGGTGGGCGACGGCAATTACGGTCTTGCCCTCCATCAGGGTGTAGAGATTTTCCTGAATGGCGGATTCGACTTCCGAGTCGAGTGCGCTGGTCGCTTCGTCGAGAACCAGGATGGGGGCGTTCTTGAGCAGCACGCGGGCAATGGCCACGCGCTGGCGCTGGCCGCCGGAAAGTTTCACGCCGCGCTCACCCACATGGGCGTCGTAACCCTTGCGGCCCTTGGGGTCGACAAGATTGGCGATGAATTCATCGGCGTGGGCTTTGTGCGCCGCGGCTTCCACCTCGGCCAGCGTTGCATCGGGCATGCCGTAGCGCAAGTTCTCCATGACCGAGCGGTGGAGCAGGGAGGTGTCCTGGGTCACCACGCCAATTTTTGAGCGCAGGGATTCCTGGGCCACCTGCGAGATGTCCTGGCCGTCAATGCGGATGGCGCCGCTTTCGAGATCGTAAAAGCGCAGCAGCAGATTGGCGAGGGTGGATTTACCCGCGCCCGAGCGGCCGACAAGGCCCACTTTTTCGCCGGCCCTGACGGTGAGCGAGAAGCCATCGACAATATCAGGCCGGCCCTCAACCTGTTCCTTGCCATAATTGAAGCGCACCTTGTCAAAGACGATCTCGCCCTTGCTGACGACAAGCGGCTTGGCATCCGGAATATCGGTTACCTGGCGGTCGCGAGCAACTGTTTCGATGCTGTCCTGGATGACACCGATATCTTCAAACAGGCCGGCCACTTCCCAGATGATCCATTGCGACATGGCCTTGAGGCGCAGCGTCAGGCCGATGGAGAAGGCAATTGCACCGGTGGTGATGGCGCCCGTATGCCAGAGCCAGATGGAGATGCCGGACATCATGAAAATGAGAATGCCGCTGAGCAGGCTGAGCGTTGAGGTCATGAAGGTGGACATGCGCATGGACCGGTTGACGCTTTCCAGCATCCAGCCCATGCCTTCGCGGGCATAGAAATCTTCGCGTTCCGCGTGGGCGAATAGCTTGACCGTCGAAATGTTGGTGTAGCTGTCGACCACCCGGCCCACGACGAGGGAGCGCAGTTCAGCCTGGGCTTCTGACAATTTGCCGAGGCGTGGCACGAAGTACCAGCAGGCCAGCGCATAGCCGCAGAGCCAGACGAGAAGCGGCACCATCAGCCAGTAATCGCTGGTGGCCACGAGAACGAGCGCGCCGACAAAATAGACGGTGACATAGACCACGACCTCGGTGATCTTCATCACCGCATCGCGCACGCCAAGTGCGGCTTGCATCACCTTGGTGGCAACACGGCCGGAATAATCATTGTGGAAGAAGTCCATGCTCTGGCGCAGCACATAACGGTGCGCCAGCCAGCGGATGCGCATGGCGAAGGCGCCGCGCAGGCCCTGGTGGGAAATGGCCTCGGAAATGAAATTGAGGATGGGCAGCGCCAGCAGGACCAGCGCGCCCATCAGAATCAGTTTGGTGGCGTTCACCTCCCAGAAGGTGGCGCGGTCCGCCGCCCCGAGCAGGTCAACCAGATCGCCGATGAAGGCAAAGAGGTAAACCTCGATCAGGGCAATCACCGTTGAAAAGAGAATTGAGGCGATCAGCAGCGGCAGGAAAGGTTTGGTATAGTGAAAGGCAAAGGCAAACAGCGTTGGCGCGGGCTTTTCAGCCTGCTGCATGGGAAAGGAATCGACGTAGTTTTCGAGCCAGGTAAAAAATCTAGTTATCATGGGCGCCTTATAGCGCCTTCACCGCGCGGGGGTCAAAGGCCGGGGCAAGAGCCCTAGGGCATTGTTTGCAATGGAAAAACCTTAGCCTTATGAGGTGGTTGCATGGGGTTGGAGCATTAAAGCATGAGCTTTTTGGCGGGGCGCCGCATTGCGTGAGATGGAATAGTTTGGCATTCTGCCGGGCATTGAAATGGTCTCCCCAGCCCGCCTGCTTCCGCTCATTGTAGCTTCCGCCCTGTTCATGGAAAACATGGATTCGACGGTGATTGCCACATCGCTGCCGGCCATTGCCGCAGACCTTGGCACCGATCCCATCGTGCTGAAGCTGGCTTTCACCACCTATCTCCTCAGCCTCACGGTATTCATCCCGATCAGCGGCTGGTGCGCCGACCGCTTCGGCGCAAAGCACATATTTCGCGCGGCCATTGCGGTGTTCATGCTGGGCTCGATTGCCTGCGGCTATTCCCAATCGCTGGGCTGGTTGATTGCGGCGCGTGCGCTGCAGGGGCTGGGCGGCGCCATGATGGTGCCTGTGGGCCGCCTTATCATTCTCCGCGGGGTTCCAAAATCACAACTGGTGGACGCCTTGGCCTGGCTTACAATTCCAGCCCTCATCGGCCCCTTGGTGGGGCCACCCATCGGCGGGTTCATCACCACCTATTTTGACTGGCGCTGGATCTTCTGGATGAATATTCCCATCGGGCTCCTGGGCCTCGCTGTGGCGACCCGCTATTTGCCGGAGATGCCGCCTGAGCCGGTGCTGCCCCTGGATGTCCGCGGCTTCCTGCTCTCCGCCCTCGGCCTCTCGTCGCTGGTTTTCGGTTTTACGATCGTGGGCCGGGACTTCCTGCCCGGCTATGGGCAATTGCTGCTCATCATTTCTGGCGTCGTATGCCTGGGGCTTTATGTGCGCCATGCGGCGACGGCGAAAAATCCCATCCTGGACCTGAAGCTTCTGCGCATTCCCACCTTTCGCGCCGGTGTGGAGGGCGGAAGCTTCTACCGCATCGGCGTGGGCGCCATTCCTTTCCTCATGCCGCTGATGTTCCAGCTTGGCTTCGGCCTCAGCGCCTTCCAATCCGGCCTGTTGAGCTGCTGGGCGGCGGCGGGGGCCATAGTAATGAAATTCTCCGCATCGGCCTTGCTCCGCCGCTTTGGTTTCAGGCAATTGCTGCTCGTCAATGGCGTGGTGTCGTGCTTTTTGATGGCAAGCTATGGCTTGCTCTCGGCGGTCACGCCTTTTGTGCTCATCTCGATGTTGCTGCTAGTCGGCGGCTTCCTCCGTTCATTGCAATTCACGGCGATGAATGCGCTCACCTACTCGGACATAGTTCGCGCCGACACCAGCAACGCCACCACATTTTATGCGGTGGCCCAGCAGTTTTCACTGTCTGCCGGGGTGGCCGTGGCGGCTTTCGTCCTGGAAGCGGTGCAGGCCTGGCGCGGTGAAGCGGTCATTGCGGCCGACGATTTTTCCATGGCGTTTTTCATCGTCGCGGGAATTGCCATGCTTTCCGTGTTCCAATTTGCGCGGCTTGATGCGAATGCCGGGTCCTCGGTAATTAACCGGGGAAAGCCCGCCGCGCCGCAGCCTGTGGCAGAAGGGCCGGTGGAGATCTGAAACTTTTTGCCGGTTTGGTCCGTAGGTATGGTAAAGTGAGGATGTTATGGATCGACGCAGCATTTTGAAATATGCAGGATTTTCCGCCATCGGCCTGGCTACCGGGAGCCGTGCGGGCTTTGCGGGGGATTTTGAAATCACAAAGACCGAGGCCGAGTGGAAGGCTTTGCTTGCGCCCGCGCAATTTGCGGTGCTGCGCGAGGAGAACACCGAGCCGCCCAACAGCAGCCCGCTTCTCGACGAGCACCGCCAGGGCACCTTCACCTGCGCGGGGTGCGACCTGCCGCTCTATTCATCGGACACGAAGTATGACAGCGGCACGGGCTGGCCGAGCTTTTATGACGTCTTGCCGGACGCGGTTGGCAAGAAGGAAGACAACACCTTTTTCACCACACGCACCGAAGTCCATTGCCGCCGCTGCGGCGGGCATCTGGGACATGTCTTCGATGACGGCCCGCCGCCCACGGGCCTGCGCTATTGCATGAACGGGCTGGCGCTGAAATTCGTGCCGGCCTCTGCGTGAACCGGCTTCAGTTCACATACTTCCGCCAGATGGCACCCAGGATGTTTGAATAGTCGTCTGTCCAGACCGCTACATTATTGTTTGGCGGCTGTTTCCAACCAAGCTCTTCGGTGTATCTGGCAAGGGTTTCCGGCTGGCGTGCAAATATTGCGACTGCAGACGGCACCGGGTCTCCAAGAGACCCAGGCTTGGTAGTCTGGGTCCGTGTTTTTACGGCGACGCCGGCATTGTGAGCCAGCGCGGATACAACGCTTTGCAGTTCCATGTGGCGATTTGATATGTGGATTACCAAAAGTCCATCGCCCTTGAGGCGCGACATGTAAAGCGCAATTGCCTCACGGGTCAGCAGGTGAATTGGAATCGTATCTGACGAGAAAGCATCTATGAGCAGATAGTCGAAAGCTGAAGGTGACTGTTCGGCAAGGGTGAGGCGCGCGTCACCCAGAATGATTTTGGCTGCCGGGGCGCAGTTCGACAGAAAGCCAAATTGCTCCGGATCTTTGGCGATCTTGATAACAACTGGATCAATCTCGTAATAGGTCCAGCGGTCGCGGGTCAGGCCATTGCAGGAATGGGCGCCGGTGCCGAGGCCCACGACGGCGACTTCGCGGCCGTTGATCTGGGGCGGCAGCAACTGCAGCGTTTGCGCAAGCACACCTTTGGGATGATAATAAGTAAGCGGCGTAATGGGGCCAGTGTAATCGGAACCGTCGGGATTCTTGATCCTGATGGCGCCGTGCAGAGTTGTCCCGTGCGCCAGCGCACGGAACTGCCCGCTGTTCTGCAGGAACACTTTGTTCACGCCAAAAAATGAACGTTCGTAGGTTGTATTCAGAATATCGACAGGTGACATCTCCAAGGCCAGAAGCGCGGCAACAATGAATGCCACCCTTGTCAGTTGATGAATATAGAGTCCAATGATCACGACGCTCATCACGCCTACAAGGTATTTGTGGTAGGAGTTGGAACTGATAAATTCATTCTCGCGGAAAACGTAGATGCCAGCTGCCACCACGAGCCCCAGGCCAATGACTGGCAAAACTTCCCTTATGAATTCGGCGCGCGAGGCGCGACGCACGGCAGGATGGGCCAGCATTAAAAGGCCTATCAGAATAGGATACTCGAGAATGCGATCAAAAATTTGTGGCGCGATCAGGCCGGAGAAAATGCCGCCCAGAACGCCGCCAAAGGACATCCACAAATAGAATTGCGTGAGTTGTTGGGCTGGAGGGCGCCGGTCATAAAGCCGCTGGTGGCACATCAGGGCCGCAACAAAAAAGAATCCGAGGTGTATCGTGCAAGTCAGAATGAGGTTGAATTGGGCGACTTTGGATAAGACGACCAGCCCTGCCAGAGCTGGAACGAGATGGACAACAAATTTTGCCGGAATAAGCGCCTGATCCCGGAAGATCAGCACAAAGGTCAGCAAGTATAATGCCAGCGGGATCACCCAGAGGAATGGTGTGGGTGCGATGTCGGTGGAGATGTGGGCGGTGACCGCCACCAGCAGGGCCGACGGGATGAATGAGAGCCAGATATATTCGCCAACCCGGCGTTTCGTCGGTCCCGCGATGTTTCGGGATTGTATCACGCCCAATTTTGGCTCGGCCATTGTCAGCTGCAAGACATAACCCGAGGCTGCGATCATCAGGGCAAGTGCCACAAAACCGATTGACCAGCCGAGGGATTGCTGCGGCAGGCGCAGGGTGGTTTCAAAGATCAGGGGATAGAGCAGGAGCGCCGCAAAGGATCCGAGGTTTGAGGCGGCGTAAAGAAAGTAGGGATTGCCGGCGTCCTTGTGCCGGGTGCGGGCCAACCATGCCTGCAGGAGCGGGCCGTTTCCGGCCACCGCAAAAAAGGGCAAGCCAACGGAAAACGTGAACACGCCGATCAACCAGAAGGCCTGGCCTTCCGCCGGGGGTTTTCCAAGGCCCGAGGCAATGGAGATCGGCAGGGCGATGAAGGTTACGAGGAGGAGGCCCAGATGCACATATACGGCGGTGCGTGGCGGCAGGTAGCGGGTTGAGAGGTGCGCATAGAGATAGCCTAGGAGCAGCACGGCTTGAAAGAACACCATGGCCACGGACCAAACGCCGGGAGAGCCGCCGAGTTGCGGCAGGATCATTTTGGTGAACATGGGCTGGATGGCGAAAAGCAGAAAGGCCGAGGTGAATATGGCCATGGTGAAGACGGCGGGCGCGGCCCGGTTCAGGGTCTCGGTGCTGGCACGAGCTGCCGGCCCGGCTTCCGTCGCAATTTGCATAAAATGCTGCCTTCCATTACGCCAAAGGGAAGGCTTAGGCAGGTTTCCTTAAGGCAGGATTAAGCTATCCGGCACCTCAGGCCGCCGTCACAAAACTATCGAGCACGCGTTTTTCGCCGGCTCTTTCGAAGTCGATTGTGAGCTTGTTGCCGTCGACGGAGGTGATGCGGCCGTAGCCGAATTTCTGGTGGAAAATACGGGTGCCCTTGGTCAGCGCCGGGTTTTCTTCGCCGTGGGTGACCATTTCGCCTTCGATGAATTTGGGGGTTGAGCGCAGGCCTTCGCCCTTGCTCCAGCGTTCCTGGGCGCGCTGCCAGCCGGGCGTGGCATAGGTGTTGGTGAAGGGTTTGACTTCATCGAAGCGGCTGGCGCCATAGCCGCCGAGGCTGTGGCCGCCGAAGCTGTTGCTCATGGGGGCGATTTCGATGAAGGCTTCCGGCAATTCATCGACAAAGCGTGAAGGCAAGGCGTTCTGCCACATGGCATGGACGCGGCGGTTCTGGGCGAAGGAAATAGTGGCGCGGCGCTTGGCGCGGGTGATTCCGACATAGGCGAGGCGGCGTTCCTCTTCCAGGCCGGGTGTGCCTTTTTCTTCCAGCGCCCGCTTGTGCGGAAACAATCCTTCCTCCCAGCCGGGCAGGAATACCGTGCCGAATTCGAGGCCCTTGGCGGAATGGAGGGTCATGATGCTGACCTTGTCATCCGCATCATTGCTATCGCGGTCCATCACCAGGGCGATATGCTCGAGGAAGCCAGCCATGTTCTCGAATTCGCCCATGGAGCGCACCAGCTCTTTCAGGTTTTCGAGCCGGCCCTCGGCTTCCGGGCTTTTATCATTCTGCCACATTTCGGTGTAGCCCGATTCATCCAAAATCATTTCGGCGAGGTCCATATGGGGCAGGCCCTGCAGGGCCTGGCGCCAGCGGCCGAAACTTTCGATGAGCAGGCGGAGCGCGGTGCGGGTTTTGTTGGGCAGTTCATCGGTGAGCGTCAGTTCCTCGGCGGCGCGATACAGCGACAGGCCACGGGCCCGGGCAAATTCAAACATGCGCTTGATCGAGGTATCGCCAATGCCGCGCTTGGGCACATTCACGATGCGTTCGAAGGCGAGATCATTGTCGGGTGAGGCCGTGACTTTCAGATAAGCGAGCGCATCCCTGATCTCGGCGCGCTCATAGAAGCGGGGGCCGCCGATCACACGGTAGGGCAGGCCCAAGGTAATGAAGCGGTCTTCAAAGGCGCGCATCTGGAACGAGGCGCGCACCAGGATGGCCATGTCGTTAAGCATTTCCTTCTTGCGCTGCAGGCTTTCGATGTCGTCACCGATGGCGCGGGCCTCCTCATCGCCATCCCAATGGCTGCGCACGATGACCGGGTCGCCATCGTTCTTGTCGGTGCGGAGTGTCTTGCCTAGCCTACTTTCATTCTTGGCGATAAGGCCCGAGGCCGCGCCAAGGATATGCGGAGTGGAGCGGTAGTTGCGTTCCAGCTTGATGATTTTGGCGCCGGGAAAATCCTTTTCGAAGCGCAGGATGTTATCGACCTCGGCGCCGCGCCAGCCGTAGATCGACTGGTCATCGTCGCCCACACAGCAGATGTTCTTATGGCCCTGGGCGAGAAGCCGCAGCCAGAGGTACTGCGCCACGTTGGTGTCCTGGTATTCATCGACCAGCATGTATTTGAAGCGGGTCTGGTAGGTTTTCAGAACATCGGGATGGGACTGGAAGATGCGAAGCACTTCCAGAAGCAGATCACCAAAATCAGCGGCGTTCACAACCTTCAGGCGCGCCTGGTACTCGGCATAGAGCTTGCCACCCATGCCATTGGCAAAACCGTGGGCTTCACCGGCTGGAACTTTCTCCGGAACAAGGCCGCGGTTTTTCCAGCCGTCAATGAGATGGGCAAGCTGGCGGGCGGGCCAGCGCTTCTCGTCAATATCGTGGGCGGAGAGAAGCTGCTTGAGAAGCCTGATCTGGTCATCCGTATCGAGAATGGAAAAGCCGGATTTCAGCCCGGCCAGTTCCGCATGATTGCGCAGGATCTTGACGCCGATGGAATGGAAGGTGCCAAGCCAGGTCATGCCTTCCACCACGCCGCCGATGAGGTGGCCGATGCGCTCCTTCATTTCGCGCGCCGCCTTGTTGGTGAAGGTCACCGCCAGCATCTGGTTGGGCCAGGCCTTGTTGGTGGCCAGGATATGGGCCAGCCTTGTCGTCAACACGCGGGTTTTTCCGGTGCCGGCGCCGGCCAGCACGAGCAGGGGGCCCTCGGTTGATTCGACCGCGTCGCGCTGCTCCGGATTCAGGCCCTTGAAGTATGCGGGTTCACTGCCCGCCAGGGCGCGCGCAGAAATACTGGCTTCAACACTATTGGTCGGCTTGGCCGTCATGGGGTCTCTCGAATCCTCTGAGGCCCCTTATAGCAATTTAGAAGCGGGAACAGTCCTGTAAATTCCCTCACCCTGAGGGGGAGATCAGGCGGCTTTCTTAAAGCCCACGCATTTCAAGGCAAATTGGACATTCCGCCAGGTTTCTGCGGTTTCCATGTCGCCTGACTTTTCACAGAGGATTGCCTGTCTGGCCGCTTCTTCTGCAGCTTTTGGACCCTGGGCAAAGACCAAGGCTTCGGCAAATTGCAAATAACCGGAATGTGTCATCATATTCGCCTCCTGCATGTTTCTTGTTGTGAATTGGTTATGGCAGGCGAATGCGACGAGAATGTTACGGTTGTAAGGTCTTTCGGGGAATCCCGATCCTGTGGCCCACTTGTAATGGAACGGCGAGCGATTTGTGCGCGTCGTGGGCGATCCTGATTTTCTCCAGAACGTCGGCCGGAAAGGGCGAGGATTTTTTCGACGCCAGGTCCACGTGCATCACGATGTTTTCCGAGACGCAGGAAATCCAGTCCTCATTCGCGTGATGCATCATTTGTACATAGTGCAGACGTTTTGAATCAAAATCGAGAATTTGGGTGGCAATGCAAACCTGGTCTTTCTCGCCAAGTTCGCGCAGATAGCTGATATGGGCCTCCAGGGTGAAATAGGAACTTCCGGTTTTTTCAACATAGGCGGGGCCGAGGCCGACAAGGGCCAGGGCCACATCGGAATCCCGGTCAAACAGCACATTGTAATAGGCCATGTTGAAATGGCCGTTGTAGTCGATCCACTGGCTTTCAATGGAATAGGGGGCGCTTTTGATGGGGCTTGGAAAAACCATCGTAATTTTCTTCCCGTCTGCTAGTTTTGGCGCATGCTTACACGAGACCGTGCCAACAGCACAATTACCACCATTGCCGAAATCCGGGAGTTCCTGGGCGACCGGCTTTCCACCGCGCCAAGCGTGCGCGAGCAGCACGGTAAGGACCAGACCTGGGCGCCCGGAGCCCCGCCCGATGCCGTGGCCTTCGTGCGAAATACTCTGGAAGTGCAAAAGATCGTCACGATCTGCGCCATGCATCAGACGCCGGTCATCGCATACGGCACAGGCACCTCGCTGGAGGGCCACATAACCGCTCCCCATGGCGGCATCACGGTTGACCTTTCGCAGATGAACGCCATCCTGTCGGTGAATGCGGCGGACCTTGATGCGCGGGTGGAAGCGGGCGTCACCCGCAAAACCCTGAACACATATTTGCGTGACCAGGGCCTTTTCTTCCCGATTGATCCCGGGGCTGACGCCAGCCTTGGCGGTATGGCGGCGACGCGGGCCTCGGGCACCAATGCAGTGCATTACGGCACCATGCGCGAAAATGTCATGGGCCTCACGGCTGTCATGGCCAATGGGGAAATCATCCGCACCGGAACACGGGCCAAGAAATCATCGGCGGGCTATGATCTCACCCGGCTGCTGGTGGGTTCGGAAGGCACCCTTGGGATTATCACCGAAGTTGGCCTCAAGCTTTACGGTATCCCGGAAGCCATGACGGCGGGGGTGTGCGCCTTTCCAAGTGTCGAGGCCGCCTGCAACGCCACCATTGAAACCATTCAGCTCGGCATTCCTGTGGCGCGCATCGAATTGGTGGATGAGGAACATGTGAAGGCGCTCAATGCCTATTCGAAGCTCGACCTTAAAATCGCCCCGACACTGTTCCTGGAATTTCACGGAACTGTTGCCTATGCCCGCGAGCAGATTGAAATGTTTCGGGAAATCGCCGCGTCGCATGGCGCGGGACCCCTCGAGTGGGCGGAAAAGGAAGAGGACCGGCAGAAACTATGGCAGGCGCGCCATGATGCCTTCTGGGCGACGCGGGCCATTGCGCCGGGCAAGCAGGATGTTTTTTCAACCGATGTTTGCGTGCCCATTTCGCGGCTGGCGGAATGCGTGATCGCGACCCAGGACGATTTGCGGGCGAATAATCTTTTCGGCCCCATCATCGGCCATGTGGGGGACGGCAATTTCCATGTGGTGCTGTACTGCGATCCCCTGGATGAGGCGGAAGTGACGCGGGTCAAGAGTTTCTATGAGCGGCTCATTCACCGCGCCATCGCCATGGAAGGCACCTGCACGGGCGAGCATGGGGTGGGCAGCGGCAAGATGAAATTCCTTGAGGCCGAGCATGGCAAGGCGCTGGACGTGATGCGCCAGATCAAGCAGGCGCTGGACCCGCTCAACATCATGAACCCCGGCAAAATTCTTGCACTCTGAAGGTTTGGTCCTATTGTAAGGAATCATGAAGGTTTGGAAATCACCGGTCTTTTATTTCGGGATTGTGCTGGCGCTGGCGGTGTTCAGCGCCATGCTGGCGCCCTTTGTGGTGGATTGGGGCAAATACCGCGAAGGGCTTGAAGCCTATGGCGAAAAGCTCACCGGGCGGAAAGTGGAAATCGCCGGGCCCATAGGTGTCAGGCTTTTCCCGTGGCCGCGGCTCAGGGCCCAGGACGTACGCATCGCCAATCCGCCCGGATCAGCGGATACATGGTTTGCCACTGCCGACCAGATCGTGGTGCGGATGAATCTCGGGGCGCTGTTCAACGCTGAAATTCAGGTTGAAGGCATCAACATCGATAACCCAATGATAAAACTCCGGCGCTCGCTGGACGGCAGCGCCAACTGGCATTTTGTGCCGGCCGAGAATATCCGCAACAGCCGCCTGCTCGATCAGGTGAAGCTGGACCAGATCACGCTCAGCGGCGGCACCGTGCAGGTGCTTGATGACCGGCGCAGCGCCTCGGCCGAGTTGAGGAAAATCAACGCCACTTTCTCGGCGTTGAATCTGGCGGGCCCGTGGCGCAGTTCCGGCAGCTTTGAATATGACGGCACGCCCCTGGCGTTTGCGGCCAACACCGGCACCTGGGCGCATGACGCGCCTCTAAGTCTCGGGCTTCGCGTGTCGTCGCAGGAAAATTCCGGGTACTCCTATTTCCTTGACGGCAAGAGCGATGCGGGCACGTTCGATGGCACCTTGCGCCTCGATCCCACGCAAAGCCCCGATGGAAAATCCGATACGGAAGGGCAGTTCCGGCCCATCACATTCAAGTCGAAGGTGACCGGCAGTTTTGAAAAGATCGACCTCAGCGAAATCGAAATCAGGCCGGCGGATGTTGCCGGCCAGGGCACGATATTGTCGGGCGCGGCGAGTTTTGTTCTCGACAAGGAGATAAAAGCCACTGCCGACCTGTCCGCCCCGCGGGTGGATTTTGATGTGCTGGCGGGAGCAGGGGCGCGCCGCCTGCTGCGCGATGGCGGCGGGCTTTCACTGGTGAACGGCCTCTTGGCGGCCCTGCCGGAGGCGGTTGACCTGCGTTCCTCGATAAAGTTCGCGGCTCTCACGACTGGCGGGGAAGTCCTGGACAATGTCCTGCTTGACGTATCCGCCAACCGCAATGCCATGCGCATTCATGAACTTTCCGCCTCGCTTCCAGGGCGCTCGCGTTCGCGCTTTGAAGGGGTTTTCTTCCCTGGCACGCAATATGCGGAACTGGCCGGCACGCTTGAGGTGAAATCGCCCGATGCGCGGCAGCTTTCGCTGTGGCTGTGGCCGGACAGCAAAAACCAAATCGCCCGGACCTGGACCGGCCTGCGCGGAAGCCTGGAGGCCAAGGCGGATGTGGCGCTCACCGCTTCCAAGCTTGAACTGCAGAACATCGACTATGAACTGGATGGCGAACGGGGCAAGGCGGGGCTGGCAGTGCTGGTCAATGGCGAGCGCCCGATTATCGATTTGCGCGTGGACATGGAAACCGCGGATATCGACAGTTACGTGCCCAATGGCCTGGCCGCGCTTTCTTCCGATGGCAGCGCAAGCTGGACCAGCGTTGTCGGAAACTTCGTCGAAGAGCAGGTCAAGCGGGACCTGCATCTGACCTTCCAGGCGGGAACGCTCCGGCTCAACGGGGTTGAGGCCTCGGATGTTGCGGTGGACATGGAAACCACGGTGAAGGGCTTTGACCTCAAGACCATTGAGGCGGGCTCGGTTGGCGGAGCTAAACTGAGTGTGTCGGGCAATGTGCTGAACACGCTGGAAGGCCCCGATGGCGACATCGGCATATCTCTCACCGCTGAAGATCCACGCGAGCTTCTCCGTCTCATCGGCTTGCTGCCGCGCGGCACGACTCCGCAATGGTCATCGGTTCTGGGCAAGACGGCGTTGAAAATCGATCTGCAAGCAAAGCCATCGGCCACGGCGCCCACGACGCATTTTGGCGTCATGGGCAAGGTGGGTGACCTCGACATTACGTCCAACGGCAGCTTTACGGTGGGGACCGGCATGACTGGCACGGGGCTTAAAGGCACGACGGAAATCAAAAGCCCGTCCAGCGCCACGTTGTTCAACCTGTTTGGCGGGGCGGTGGAAACAGTGGATGCGATTCCGGCCAGGGCAGTTCTGACCGCTGACGGGGTGTTGCACGACAGTTTCCAAATTGACCTGCAGAGCGATATCTACCGTTCAGAGGTGAAGTTCAGGGGCAATGTCAATCCGGACCCCGGCAAGCTTGTGCTTGACGGCAACCTCACGGTGCAGAGCGCGCAGGCCCAGGATTTGCTTGCCGCCCTCAATATCCCGGCGCTTTCAGCCGCGGGCGGGCAATTGTCATTTGCCACCAAGATCAACACGGCCGGGAACGTGCAATCCTTTGACGAGATCGAAGCGAAGCTTTCCGAATTCACCCTCTCGGGCAGCGCCGCGTTGAAAGACCAGACGCAGCTGACGGGCGATTTTGACGTGGGTGATATATCACTGGTGAAAACCATGGCGCCGGTCTTCCTGCCGTGGAATGGCAGCCCCCAGCCGCTGGAGGAAACCTTCGCCAGGACCCTGCCGTTCGGCCTGACCGGGGTGGTCTGGGTGCGGCCAAAGACGCTTGAGATTTATCCCGGCCTTGCCGTCGGCAACGCGCAAATAGGCATTACCGCCGCGGCGGACGTGACGGAGTTCATCGCCTCCGCCAAAACCGGAGAGGGCGACGATATTGCCGTCGAAATTGCCTCGCGCCCGGCCACTGAAGGACGCAGGATTACCGGGCGGGTAACGGTTCCCATCGATGTTTTCCAGCGCTTCAAGCAGAGTGACGGACGGGCCATTGCCGCAGGGCTGGCCACGGTTGATGTGAAGTTTGATGGCGCGGGGCGGAGCCCTGGCGGGGTGCTGGCGCTGCTCAACGGCAAAGGCACCTTTACGCTGCATGACGGCAAGCTTCTGAACATTACGCCGGAAAATTTTTCCAAGCTGATTTTGACGGCGAAGGATGCGGAAGGCCTGGAGCTTGCCTTTGCCGGCCTGCGCAGCAGCGGCGGCATCACGCTCGGGCCGGTTTCCGGATCGGTGGCAGTTGCCAATGGTGTTGCAACATTTACGCCGTTCGGCATGACGGGGCCTGATGCGCAGGTGCTGGTCAAGCCGATTGCCGAACTGGCTGACGGGAAAATTGACCTGGGCGTGGTGCTCAGCCTCAAGGCCCTGCCGGAATTGCCGCCGATGGAAATCTCCTATTCCGGAACGCCGTCACAGTTAGTGGCCGGCGAGGACCGGACGGCGCTCACCTCCTACCTCGGATTCAAGGTGCTGGAGCAGGGTGTTGATGCGCTTGAGAAAGTACAGGCGGAGCAGGAACGCCTGGCCATCGAGGAGGAAGAACTCCGCAAGGTGGACGAGGAGCGGTTGACGGCCTTCTACGCGCAGCGGGCTGAATTGCGCCTGCGCCAGCGCGAATTGAAGGTGCATAGCGCCCAGCGGATTTTGGATGTCGAACTGGCGAAGGCCGAAGAGCAGCGGCTGATCCGGGATGGCAACGCCATCAACAAGGTGGAACTGCGATTGCGGCAACATGAGTTGCGGGTCCATCGGAAGGTTGTCGCGGAGGCCACACCAGCGATAGCGCCGCGTGGCGAGCCAATTGCGCCACGTGAGATCATTCAGGTGCCGAAAATGCCGGCATCGCCGGCGCCGCCTTCCGGTCTTTATTGATCAGGACTTCTTCGCCCGCCTGAACAGCCAGACGCGGATGGCGCTGGAAAGATTGCGGGTGCCGCGCGTGCGGTCTACTTCACCTACGATACTGGCGAGGGTTTTCTTTTCGGCCCGCGCCACGTCCTGCAGGGCCTGCCAGAATTCGGGCTCGAGGGAAAGCGAGGTGCGGTGGCCGGCAATGGTCAATGAGCGCTTGAGATCCTTGGCCATCAGTCTTCGCGCTTGTGCTTATCAAGCACCTTCTGTTCCAGCGCGCGTTTTGCCTTGTTCAATTGCTTTTCGGATTTTGTTCGACCAAAGGCAGCGCGATTGACCTGGGCGGCAGTCTCCTTCTCCGCGCGCTCTTTGCGCTTGCGAAAGCTGCGGAGATTGACGACCTTGGCCATCATTTTGGCGCCAGCATGTCTTCAGGCCGCACGATGGCATCAAAGTCGGCGGCGGGAATGCCATCCTTGATGGCTTCTTCGCGCAAGGTGGTGCCGTTCTTGTGGGCCGTCTTGGCGATCTTGGCGGCGCGGTCATAGCCGTATTTTGGCGCAAGGGCCGTCACCAGCATCAGCGAACGATCCAATGCGGCCTTGATATTTTTTTCGCGGGCGGTAATGCCGATCACGCAGTTGTCGGTGAAGCTGGTGGCGGCGTCGGCCATGAGACGTACGGATTGCAGGAAGTTATACGCCATCACCGGATTGAACACATTGAGTTCAAAATGGCCCTGGCTGCCGGCGAAGGTGAGGGCCGCATGATTGCCGAAGATCTGCACGCAGACCATGGTGAGGGCTTCGCATTGCGTGGGGTTCACCTTGCCCGGCATGATGGAGGAGCCGGGCTCGTTTTCCGGCAGCGACAATTCGCCAAGGCCGGAACGCGGGCCTGAGCCCAGAAAGCGGATGTCGTTGGCGATCTTGAACAGCGAGGCGGCCACCGTGTTAATCGCCCCATGGCTCATCACCATGGCGTCATGGGCGGCGAGAGCCTCGAACTTGTTTGGCGCGCTGGTGAATTTCATCTGGGTAATGGCGGCAATGCGTTCGGCCACCATTTCGGCAAAGCCCACGGGCGCGTTGAGGCCGGTGCCAACGGCGGTGCCGCCCTGGGCCAATTCCATCAGCAACGGCATGGTCTGTTCGATGCGGAGGATGCCGTTCTCAATTTGCCTGGCGTAACCGGAAAATTCCTGGCCCAAAGTTACCGGCGTTGCATCCTGGGTGTGGGTGCGGCCGATCTTGATGATGTGCTTCCACTGCTGCGCCTTGTCGTTGAGCGCGTTGCGGAGTTTCTGCAGGGCCGGGAGCAGGGCGTGGTGGATTTCCTCGGCGCAGGCGATGTGCATGGCGGTGGGATAGGTGTCGTTGGACGACTGGCTCATGTTCACATGGTCGTTGGGGTGTACGGGCTTCTTCGAACCCATAACGCCTCCCAGCATTTCAATGGCGCGGTTTGACACCACCTCATTGGCATTCATGTTGGACTGGGTGCCGGAGCCCGTCTGCCACACGGCCAGCGGGAAATGGTCATTGAGCTTGCCTTCGATCACTTCCTGGGCGGCGCTGACAATTGCCTTGCCGAGTTTCGGATCGAGGCGGCCCAGGGTCATGTTCACTTCCGCCGCGGCGCGCTTGACGATGCCAAGGGCGCGCACCACGGGAAGCGGCTGCTTTTCCCAGCCGATCTTGAAATTGCCAAGCGAACGCTGGGCCTGGGCACCCCAGTAGCGCGTGCCTTCCACTTCAATCGGGCCAAAGCTGTCGGTTTCGGTGCGGGTCTTTTTCATAGGTCCAAATTCTGCTCTGTTGCTTTATCCTGATTATCATGGCTGGAAAGAAGAATGCAAAAAATTCCGCGCGGGGTTTGGGTTCTGGGCCTTGTCAGCCTTTTTATGGATGTTTCCTCGGAAATGATCCATGCGCTGCTGCCGGTGTTTTTGATTGGCACCCTGGGTGTCAGCGCCACGTTCCTCGGGCTCATAGAGGGCCTGGCCGAAGGCACGGCCCAGATCATGAAAATGGCATCGGGCCTGTTGAGCGACAGGTTCGGAAACCGCAAGGTTCTGGCGCTTTTGGGCTATGGCCTCGCCGCCCTGGTGAAACCGCTCTTCCCCTTGGCCGATATGGCGTTCACGGTGTTCGTTGCGCGTATCGTGGACCGTATTGGCAAAGGCATCAGGGGGGCGCCAAGGGATGCGCTTGTGGCGGACATTACGCCGCCGGACCTCCGGGGCGCCGCGTTTGGCCTGCGGCAATCAATGGACACAGTGGGAGCATTTATTGGTCCTCTGGCAGCGGTCGGGCTTATGATCGCCTACACCGATAATGTTCGCACCGTGCTGTGGTTTGCCTGTGCACCAGCCCTGGTTGCGGTTTTGATACTTGCCCTTGGCATACGGGAGCCCGAACATGTGGCGAAGGGC
Organism: Aestuariivirga sp.; assembly: GCA_030680855.1. Taxonomy (GTDB): domain Bacteria; phylum Pseudomonadota; class Alphaproteobacteria; order Rhizobiales; family Aestuariivirgaceae; genus Aestuariivirga. The sequence continues at coordinate 77,793 of JAUXUN010000070.1, read as the reverse complement.
CAGAACAAGCCGGGCATGAATCTTGCAACCGCGAAGTTGCTTGGGAGCAACTTCTGGATTGTTGTTTTGGTCGGCGCCATTTTCATGCTGGCGCGGTTCAGCGAGGCATTTCTCATCATCAAGGCTTCGGAGGTGGGGTTGGCGGCGCGATATGTGCCATTGATTCTTGTTGTCATGAGCCTCGTCTATGCGCTGACCTCTTATCCTGTCGGTGTTCTGTCTGACAGGATCGGAAGGCGTGGGCTTCTGTTGCTTGGACTTGCTGCTCTTCTGGCCGCCGATTTAGTGCTGGGTTTTGCAACGTCCCTGGCGCCGGTATTTATTGGTGTGGCTTTGTGGGGCCTTCACATGGGGTTGACACAGGGGCTTCTGTCCGCGCTGGTGGCTGACACTGCACCCGCAGAATTACGCGGGACAGCCTTTGGCATTTTCAGTCTGGTCAGCGGGGTTGTTCTTTTGATTGCGAGCACCTTGGCTGGAGTTCTGTGGGATGTGGCAGGCTCACAGGCGACGTTTATGGCGGGCGCAGCATTCACCGCCTCGGCACTGGTACTCCTGCCCTTTGTGCAGGTTAGAGCTCATCCTTCCAAATAGGATTGCTCCAGGCGCGCTTTCCTGCGTGATCAATGCACACTACGCGCAACCACGGGCTTAGTTTGGTGAGCAGCCAGCCGGTTTCCAGTTTCTTCAAATCGAATGTCGCGTCGGTGACGGATTTGGCATTGCGCACCAGGCTGCGGGAATTGCCGCAGAGCACGGTGATGTTATCGACGGGTGAGCAACTGATGCTGATTTCGCTCCCGCTTATCGAAATATCATGAATTTGCGGTCCCTGGCTGGAATAATAATGGCCCTTCTTGAGCGCCTCGAGCAGCACTTCGGCCCCCAAGCTTTCGGTCTTCACATGGACCCAGCCACCGAAATAGTCCGGCGACTTGAAATGGGCATCGTCGGTGGCAAAGGCGGTGAGGCGTTTGCCTTCGCTCAAAAGCTGGTCGAGCAGATACCAGCCGTCGCCCCGGTCGTTTTCAATGGCGCAGCCATGGTTGTAAATTTCCACCGCATGGGCGCAATCAATGGCGCGGCCATCTTCGATGGTGAGTTGCGACCAGGCAGGGTGGGCTATGCCGATGAAGGCTCCTGCTTCATGGGCGCGCCTTGCCAGTTGCTCGCCAGATTCATTCTTGCCGGCGGGCGGAAAATCGAGCGGAAGGCCTGCTGCCACGATATGCCAGAGTTCGCCCACCTGGGTTTGCGGGGCGTGCAGTTCGCAGCCGAAGATGGTGGTGAAGTTGTTGGAGCGCAAGGCGCGGGTATCGGCGATGGGCCAGTTGTAATGCCCGATGAAATGGTCCGACAGCATCATGAAATCATAGCCGGCGTTCTTGTACGCCTCGATCACCTGCGGCGGTTCAAGGGCCCCGTCAGACAGGTTCGAATGGGTATGCAGGTTGCCGCGCCAAAAACGGCCGGGAAGCGAGAAGGGCGAAAGTGAGGGCATCAGACGCTCATTTGCATGCCGAGTTCAACAACCCGGTCGGGGGGAATGCGGAAGAATTCGATCGCCCGGGCCGATTGATTTGTCAACATGATGAAAATGCGCTGCTGCCAGAAGGGCAATGCAGATTTGGCCGAGGTGCGAATGACGCGGCGGCCGAGGAAATAGGAGGCCTGGGCCGGATCGATTGAAAGCCCCTGGGACTCACAGGCGCGCAAGGCGGCGGGCACGTCAGGCTGTTCCATGTAGCCAAACTTCGCCTCCACCAGAAATGCCCCCAGGGGCAGGTGCTTTACCGAAACGCGGTTGTCAGGATCGGCGCGCGGTTCATCGGTTGTTTCAACGCTGATGAAAACCAGAATGTCGTGCAGGACGCGGTTGTGCTTCAGATTGTGCATGAGGGCGCTGGGCGCATAAATCGGATCGGTCTGCATGAATACGGCAGCGCCCGCCACGCGCGTGGGCTGGCGCTTTTCGAGGCTTTGCAAGAGACCCACGAGTTCAATGGATTCGCGGCGGAGCTTGGCGGCGAGGGCAGAACGCCCGCGCATCCAGGTGACCATAAGCAGAATGACGGCAGCGCCAAAGAGGACTGGCACGTAGCCACCCTTGGCAAGCTTCAATCCATTGGCGGCAAGGAAGGTCAATTCGATTGCGAAAATGCCGAGAAGGGCGGGTATGACAATATAGAGCGGAAGGGTTCGCGCCTTCCAGAAGAAGACCAAGGCGAGCAGCGTATCAACCACCATCGATGTATTGACCGCAATGCCGTAGGCAGATGCAAGGTTTGATGAGGAACGAAAAACCAGCACGAGGAGAATGACGCCCAAAAGTAACATCCAATTTATTTGGCCGATGTAGATCTGGCCCTGCTCGGTTTCGCTGGTGTGGGTGATGTTCATGCGCGGCAGCAGCCCGAGGGACATGGCCTGCTGGGCAATGGAAAAGGCCCCAGTGATAACCGCCTGGCTGGCGATGACGGTCACGAGTGTTGCAAGGATAACGAGGGGGATCAGGCCCCAGGTTGGCATCATCAGGAAGAACGGATTTTCCACGTGCTGCGGATGGGCGATGATGAAGGCGCCCTGGCCGAGATAATTCAGCACCAATCCCGGGAACACCACGCAAAGCCAGGCAAGGCGGATGGATTTTTTTCCGAAATGGCCCATGTCGGCATAAAGCGCCTCGCCACCGGTGACCGCCAAAAACACGCCGCCGAAAACAAGAAGAGCAAGCCCCGGCTGCTGGACAAGCATGTTAAAGCCATACAGCGGATTGAAGGCATAGAATATTGCGAGGTCATCACCAATGTGAACAAGTCCCATCAGACCAATCACCGCAAACCAGATGGCCGTCACGGGCGCAAAAATCGCGGCAATGCCGGCGGTGCCGCGATACTGGAACAGGAACAGGCTGAAGAGGATGACCAGAGTGAGCGGGACCACCACGGACTCAAAGCGGGGATTGATGACGGCAAGGCCCTCAACGGCGGCCAGCACCGACATGGCAGGGGTAATCATCGCGTCGCCGAAGAAAAAAGCGGCACCGATAATGCCTAGGGCCAGAACCACACCGCCCTTTTTCTTCAGCAGTGTTTCGACCAGCACGACGAGCGAGAGAATGCCGCCTTCGCCCTTGTTGTCGGCGCGCATGAGAAGGATGAGATATTTCAGTCCGACCACCAGAATCAAGGCCCAGAGAAGGAGCGAGACAACGCCGAGCGATGCAAGGCGAAGATCGCCCCCGGCGCTCACTACCGGGTGCAGGGCTTCGCGCATGGCATAAAGCGGGCTTGTGCCAATGTCACCGAAGACCACGCCGATGGAGGCGAAAGCAAGTTTGTACTTGGCCGAAGAGGGTCCAGATTTTTGGGCTTCTTCGCTTGTGGGAGTGTTTGTTTGTGTCATGGAAGGCCCAATCCGGGCTCCGCCTCCTCAATGATTTCCGGAAACGGTCTAAGGAGCCGTCACAACGGCCCGGCATTCAGCAGGAAGGCCCGCCAGTGTCAAGGCCGGGGCCGGTTTCACCGGTTTGGCGTTGGGGTCGCGCTTCTTGGGCTTCCAGGGAATGTCACCCATCCAATAGGCCATTTCCTCGCCGCAGCCGGTGCCGTCTTTCGGTGCGGCCGGTGCCTGGTTTTTGCAGCCCGCAAAGCCCGGCGGGCAATTCATGCGGATATGGAAGTGATAGGTGTGATTGTAATAGGGGCGCACCTTGGCCAGCCACGAGCGGTCGCCCTTGGCCCATTTGCAGAGTTCTTTCTTGATTGGGGGATTGACGAAGATGCGGGCCACTTCCGGGTAGGATGCGGCACGCTTTATCAGCCTGGCGCGGGATTCGGTCCACGTGTCATTATTCAAGGTCGAGCGGTCCTTCACCATCTCGATGGGGGTAAAGGTTTCGCGCTCCTGCTCGGTCAGGATGCGGTCCGGCATGGGGGTGAACCAGACATCGGCATCGAGGCCAATCTGGTGGCTGGCATGGCCGGTCAGCATGGGGCCGCCGCGGGGCTGGGACATGTCGCCAACCAGCAAGCCGTTCCAGCCATCGCTTTGCTTTGATTCCCTGGCCAGTTTTTCAACGATATTGAGAAGGGCGGGATGGGCCCAGTTACGGTTGCGCGAGGTGCGCATGGCCTGCCAGGCGGGGCCGGTCACGGGCAGCGCCTTGGCGCCCGAGAGGCAGCCCTTGGCATAGCTGCCAATGGCGCGGGCCTTCATGTTCAGCGGCAGTTTCTTGGCGCCGAAAAGTTTCTTGGCGGGCGTGTGCTTGAGGTCGGCGCTGGCCAGGGCGGCAAGTGCCGCCTGGTCCTCGGCCGACTGGGCAAGGGTTGAAGGCGCCGACATGAAAACAATTGCAATGAAGAAGGCTGCAAGGGACTTTGAGTTCTGCATAGGCCGTTTGATCCTCATTTCTTGCGGAAGGAATCCAGGGAAACAACCTTGGGTCCGTCCTTGGGTGGTTCATCTGAAGGACCGCCGGTCTCGGCACCTTCCAACTCACGTTTCACCTTGCCGGATGCAGGTTTCTCCAGCTTGCTCTCAGAGTCAACGGGGGGTTCGACCGTGACAACTTCGAATTGCAGGCCGAACTGCACCGAGGGGTCAAGGAATCCCTTCACCGCATTGAAGGGGATTACCAGCTTTTCCAGGATGTTGTCGAATGACAATTCCACTTCAAAGCGGTCTTCCTTTACCAGAAGATTTTCATACTGATGCTGGAGCACGATGGTCATTTCGCGGGGGTAGCGCTGGGCCATGCGCTCGCCGATGTCGACGCCGGGAAATTTCGTGTTGAAGGCAATATAAAAATGATGCTCACCCGGCAGTCCTGACTTCTCGACCCGGCGCAGGGCCTCGCGCACCACCCCGCGCAGGGCGTTTTGCGCCAGTTGGTCGTATCGCATCAGATCTTCAGGCATAAGCACTACATCCTTTGGAAAGGCCGACTCACCCTTCAGATACTACAGGTTCAGGCTTTCTGCAGCCATGCCGTCATTTGTCCCACACATTTGAAAGTGCCGGCTTCTGTTGCCAGGTGCCGGCGGACCCCGCCTGAAACGGCTAAGCCTCAGGACTTTGATTTCGGCATTCGCACTGCATTAAGCAGCGAGATGTACCGGAGCATAGTTGTCATTTGCAACTACTTGTTTAGCCCGATAACGTCGGAACCATCACGGGCAAAGCTCCATCCTTTACACCCTCGTCGATCCTAGTTCGCCCCCATCAAAGCCTGCATTTCGTGCAATCTTTGGTGGAGGCGCCGGGTACTGCCCCCGGGTCCGAAAGGTTTATTACGATGGCATTTTATCACCATAGCCGCCCATTGCTGGGTGGCACCCCTGATATAGGGCTTCCGGGGGGCAAACGAAAGGGCCAGTCCACAACTTTGAAAACCCTTTTTTCCGGCATTTTATCAAAGGTTTATACGAACAATCAAAAAGATGGCGGGGCGCGGCTCGGAGTTCCCTGTTTTGTTTTGGCAAAAAGAATCGGCTAGTGTGGACCTATGCGCCAATATCTTGATCTCATGCGGCATGTCCGCGACCACGGTGGGCAGAAAATGGACCGTACCGGGACCGGGACGCGGTCGGTGTTCGGCTATCAGATGCGCTTTGACCTCGGTGCCGGCTTTCCGCTGGTGACGACCAAGCGGCTGCACCTGCGTTCCATCATCTATGAGCTGCTGTGGCTGCTCAGCGGCGATACCAACATCAAGTACCTGCACGACAACAAGGTCACCATCTGGGACGAGTGGGCCGATGCGAACGGCGATCTTGGGCCCGTTTATGGCGAGCAGTGGCGCTCGTGGCCGTCGCGTGACGGCGGCGTCATCGACCAGATCGCCGACACCGTCGAGCGCATCAAGAAAAATCCCGATTCGCGCCGGCTGCTGGTCACTGCGTGGAATCCCGCCGATGTGGACAAGATGGCCCTGCCGCCGTGCCACTGCCTGTTCCAGTTTTATGTGCTCAACGGCAAACTTTCATGCCAGCTCTACCAGCGTTCGGCTGATATTTTCCTCGGTGTGCCCTTCAACATCGCTTCATACGCCTTGCTCACCCACATGATGGCCCATGTCACGGGGCTGAAAGCCGGCGAATTTGTCCACACCCTGGGCGACGCTCACATCTATCTCAATCATCTTGAGCAGATTGATGAGCAGTTGTCGCGTGAGCCCTATGCCCTGCCGCGGCTGGTGATGAAGCGCGAGGTCAAGGCCATCGATGAATTCCGTTACGAGGATTTTGAAATCGTGAACTACCAGGCGCATCCGAACATTTCCGGATCGGTGGCGATCTAGTCGCGATGGCAGCATTCGGAACGGACTTCCAGAAATATACTTCGCCTCTCCTTTATGTTCCCAGCAACCCGGCGGGGCTTTGGGTGGCGCTTGCGCTGGCGCTTGCCCTGCTGATTACGAATTCGCTGCTGCAGACCGTGGCCGGGATGGGGGCGCTCAGTCTTTTCTTTGACGCGGGCGTGGACGACCAAAGGTCGGTCATCAAGTCGTTCATCATCGGGATTTTTCCGGCCTCGGTTTTGACCGCCGTCATGGCGTGGCAGGTGGCCAAGATTCGCGGCGGCAATCCATGGGAAGTTCTGGCCCTGCGCTGGCCGGACCTGGGCTGGCTGGGATGGCTCATCGTTATCGGTGGATTCATGATTGTGGTGTATGGCGCGATTTTTGTTTTGGTGACAGTGTTCCAAATCGACCTTGCGAATTATACACCGGGACCGGACGGGCAATCGCCGACTTCCGGCTCGGCCGGGCTGGTGAAGGAAGCCATGTTCGACATGGCCAATGAGCCCAAGCTGTTTTGGCTGGCGTTTCCCGCCGTCGCCATTGGCGCGCCGCTGGCGGAGGAACTAGTTTTCCGCGGCCAGTTGTTTGCGGCTCTGGCCCGCAGCAGGGCCGGGTTTTCCGGTGCGACGCTCATCACCTCGGCCCTTTGGTCGCTGCTGCACATCACCGAACCCTGGCTTGCCATTGGCATCATCTTTGTGATGGGATTGGCTTTGGGCGCGCTGCTTATCCGCTTTGGCAGCCTATGGGTGACGATTGCCTGCCACGCCGTTTGGAACGGCCTGTATTCGCTCTTCATCTTTGGATCATTGCCGCAATGAGCCTGCTCATCCGTCAGGCGGTTCCGGGCGATGAACAGGTCGTCTTTGAGTATATCTGCAAACTGGCGGATTATGAAAGCCTGCGCCACGAAGTTTCGGCCACGGTGGGCGATATCCGCGAAAGCCTGTTTGGGCCAACGCCTCGGGCCTATTGCGATCTGGCTTTCTGGAGGGGCGAGCCTGCTGGCTTTGCGCTGTGGTTTTACAACTATTCCACCTTTCGCGGGCGGGCCGGAATTTATCTCGAAGATCTTTTTGTCGATGACGCGATGCGCGGCAAGGGAATCGGAAAAGCTCTGCTAAAACATTTGGCGCAGCGCTGTGTGAAGGAAGGATTGCCGCGCCTGCAATGGTGGGTGCTGGACTGGAACGCGCCGTCGATTGAATTCTACAAATCCCTGGGTGCGGCCCCGCAGGATGAGTGGACGGTGTTCCGCGTCTCCGGCGAAGCCCTGGACAAGCTGGCGGCGAAATGATCGCGGTGCGTCCGATGCAGCGCGGCGAGGGTGCCGCACTCCTGTCGATGGTCCGCGCCCTGGCGGAGTCGCACAATCTTTTACATACCGTGCTGGCAACGCCGGAGATGTTTGAAGCGGCAATGTTTTCGGACCAGCCGATTGTCGGCACCCTGATGGCGGAATATGATGGGCGGCTTGCGGGCTGCGCCGTTTGGCATCGCAGTTTTTCCACCAAACGGGGGGCTGAAGTGATGTATCTCGAAGACCTGTCGGTGCTGCCGGAATTCCGCCGGCGCGGGGTGGCGCGGGCCCTGTTGAAAGCGGTGGCGCGTTTGGCGCTCGCAAAGAATTATCCGAGTGTTTATTGGCTGATGATGGATTGGAACATGGAAGCCAGCGCCCTTTATCAAAGCATCGGTGCCGAGCTTGAACCGGGCACGACATTCTGCCGGATTCGCGATGATGCCTTGAAGGCCCTGGCGACATGAGCCGGATTTCCTTTGTGGTGGCGGTGTCGCGCAACGGGGTGATTGGCCGGAACGGCGGATTGCCTTGGCATATTTCAACGGACCTGAAGCGCTTCAAGGCGATTACCATGGGCAAGCCGCTCATCATGGGGCGCAAGACCTGGGAAAGCCTGCCGAAGAAGCCGTTGCCGGGGCGGCCCAACATCGTGATTACGCGGCAGAAAAATTACCGGGCCGAGGGGGCCATTGTCGTCGCCAATACTCCTTCGGCTCTGGCTGCGGCAGGGCAGGTTGAAGAAGTTTGCGTTATCGGCGGCGGGGAAATTTTCGATATGTTCCTCGCTCAAACAGACCGCATCTATCTCACCGAGGTCGATCTCGAAGTTGACGGCGACACTTTCCTTCCGCCGATTGATCCGGCGCAGTGGACCGAAACGGCGCGGGAAATTCATCCCCGCGGGCCCAATGACAGCGCGGGCTTTGTGTTGCGGGTGCTTGACCGGAATGCCTGATCCCTGCACTATTGAATGATGGTTCAAAATCTGGATGTTGTGATCGTAGGGGCGGGTGCGGCTGGCATCGGGGCTGGGCTGGGGCTGACGCGGCTTGGTGTTTCCCATCTTATTCTTGAGGCAAAACAGCGGGTTGGCGGCAGGGCCTACAGCGATACGTCAAGCATCGGCCATCTCTGGGACCACGGCGCGCACTGGCTGCATTCCGGCGATGTCAATGTCATGCGTTTTCTGGCGGAGAAGCTGAAGCATAAATTCCGCCCTGCAAGTCCAGCGGTCAGCAGCTTCCGGTCATTCATCGGGGGCCAGTGGAAAGTTTCGGAGTTCGCCACCGACTATGTCTGGACCAAGCTGGAGGAGATTGTGCAGGCCGGGCGAAACGGCAGCGATGTGGCGGCGGAAAGCATTCTGGACCGCGGCCATGCCATGTATCCGTTGCTGCGCCACTGGTGCCAGCTCATGTACTCAAACGACCCCAGCGATATTTCGACAAGGGACGCCGCCAACTATTCTGACACCCATGTCAATCTGCCGGTGGAAGATGGCTATGGGGCGCTGGTGGCGCGCCTGTCGCTGGGCTTGCCAATCAGGCTTGGCGTGACGGTCAAGGCCATTGAAGTTACGGGCGAAGGGGTTCGCCTTGAAACAAGCTCCGGCACGATCACGGCCAAGGCCTGCATCCTGGCGGTTCCGTCACGCGTGATGGAAAAGCAGCGCATTGCAATCAAGCCGGGCCTGCCCGCCGCGTTGCAGCAGGCCTTTGCCGAGGTGACCATGGGCTATGGAGAAAAAGTGGCCCTGGGCTTTGATCGCAAGGTGTTCGAGGGTTTCGAAATTCCCTTTGCCGATGTGTTTGATCCGGTGGAGCCGGAGACTAGGCCGCTTAATTTTGAGCTGCATCCATTTGGCAGGCCCATTGCGGTGGCGCATGTGGGCGGTAACTTTGCGAAAGAGCTTGCGCAAGCCGGCCCTGCGGCGATGAAGGCGTTTGCCATCGATACGCTGGTGAAGGCTTTCGGTGCGGATATCCGCCAGCGCATTGTGGCAAGTGCGGCGACAGGGTGGACGATGGACGAGCATATCGGCGGGGCCTATTCGGGCGCCGCACCCGGCAAGGCCGAAGCCCGGAAGGTGTTTTCCGAACCGGTCCATGACCGCCTCTTCCTGGCGGGCGAGCATGTGCACCGGCACTACATGGCAACAGTCCACGGCGCCTATGACACCGGTCTTGATGCGGCCTACAAGGCGGCAGCCGCCCTGGGCTTGTCCGTGGGGCCAAAAGACCCCCTGTGGCTGCCATCCTAAACTCGTGGACATTCCGCCGCAGGCTTCCTATATCGGCTGTAACAATACTTAACCCTCAACCGATGGGAACCCCAATAGATGCCGTGGAACAGTGATGAAGGTGGTGGAGGCAAGGGCCCATGGGGCCAGGGGCCATGGGGCCAGGGTCCGAAGGGCCCGCGCAACACCGGTGGCCGGGGCCCAAATCCGCCAGACCTTGATGAGCTTTTGCAGCGCGGCAAGGACAGCCTGAAGAATGTACTTCCGGCCGGCGGGCGCGGCTCATGGCTTCTGCCATTAGCCCTGCTGGCGGCCTTCTGGGTATTCAACTCGGTTTACCAAGTTCAGCCGGATGAGCGCGGCATCGTACTGCGTTTCGGCGAATACACCCGAACTGCCGACCCCGGACTGCATTTCGCCGTGTGGCCCTTTGAAACCATGGAAAAGCCCCGGGTAGGTGCTGTTCGCCAGATCAACATCGGCATGGAAGCCAACGAAGGCCAGATGCTCACCAGCGACAAAAACATTATTTCCGTTCCGTTCTCGGTGTTCTGGCGAATTCTGGAGCCAAAGGATTTTCTTTTCAACGTGGCCGACCAGGAGCGGACAATAAGGGCGGTTGCCCAAAGCGCCATGCGTGAAGTCGTTGGCCAGACACGGGCGCAAATGATTCTAACAACCGGCAAGGACGCCGTTGCAGCCCAGGTCCAGCAGATCACGCAGGACCTTCTCGATGAGTACAAGGCCGGCGTCATTGTCAGCCAGATCAACCTTGGCGACGTTCAGCCTCCCGCCGAAGTGGCAAACGCCTTTGCCGAAGTGGTGCGGGCCGGGCAGAACCAGCAACAGTTGATCAACGAGGCCGAGAAATACCGCAACCAGCAGGTTCAACTGGCGGAAGGTGAAGCCGCCAAGCTGGTTGAAGATGCCACCGGCTACAAGGCCCGCGTGGTGTTTGAAGCGCAGGGTGAAGCGGCCCGGTTCCTCTCGGTTTACAACGAGTACAAGAATGCCAAGGATGTGACCCGCCAGCGTATCTACCTTGAGACGATGGAAGGCATCCTTTCCAAATCAAACAAGGTGATCATCGAGGGCGGGCAGGGCGGATCGGGCGTCGTGCCCTACCTGCCGCTTCCGGAAATCCAAAAACGCGCCGCCACGTCTGGCCAGTAATTCAGATTTAGGACACTCACATGAGCAGCATTAAAAATGTATTCGGCATCGTGCTGGCGATCATCGCCTTCATTGCCTATTCCTCCTATTTCGTTGTGGATGAGCGGCAGAAGGCGCTGGTTCTGCGCTTTGGTGAAATCAACCGTTCGGTTGAAAAACCCGGCCTGTATTTCAAGGTGCCGTTCGCCGACAGCGTGACCTACATTGAGGACCGCATGCTCATATGGGAAAACAACGACCGGCCGGTGCAGGATATTGCCAGTCAGGTGTACATCGTGAACGCGATTACGCTGGCGCGCATTTTTGACACGCGGCTGTTCCGTGAAACCCTTGGCGCTGACCTGGTGCAGGCCGAGGCGCGTGTAGCGGCCCGCTTGGACTCCGCCTTGCGCCAGACCTATGGCCGGCGATCGTTTGATGCGGCACTCTCATCGGACCGTGCCGTCATGATGCGCGAAATCCGCACCGAACTCAGGAAAGAAGCTGACACCTTTGGCATTGACATCGTTGATGTCCGGGTGCGCCGCACCGACTTGAGTGAAAATGTCCTTGAGCAAACCTACCGGCGCATGGAATCCGAACGCAACGCCCTGGCCGCCGATATCCGTTCCAAGGGCGAGGCGACCAAGACACGCATGAATGCGGAAACAGACCGCACCTATACGGTCAAGCTTGCCGATGCCCAGCGCCAGTCTGAAATCATCAGGGGTGAGGGCGACGGCGAACGCAACAAGGTGTTTGCGCAGGCCTTCCAGCAGGATCCGGAGTTCTTCAGCTTTTACCGGTCGATGCAGGCCTATACCAAAAGCATAGGAGCCGATGGCACCACCATGGTGCTGAATCCCGACTCGGAATTCTTCAAGTATTTCGGGTTTGATAGAAATAGCGGAACGCCTGCTGCACCGGCGCAATGACGCAAAGTTTGCTGATGGCCCTCGGTCTCGTTTTCGTGATCGAGGGCCTTCTTTATGCCTTGGTTCCGGGGCATTTGAAAAATATGATGAAAGCGATGGAAAGCGTTCCGGATGATACGCTCCGCATTGGCGGCCTGGCCGCCCTGGGCTTTGGGGTTTTCATGGTTTGGGTGGTAAAAGCGGTTTTTGTCTGAGGACTTTCGGGAGACGACTTACATGACGGGACGGATCAGGATTGTGCGTAACCTAATGGGTGGCGTGGCGCTTGGCATGTTGAGCCTCGGTTTTGTCGTCGCACCCCTCACCACGCCGCCGGCGCAGGCCCAGCTTGAGCAGCTTCCCTCGGTTGCCGACCTGGCTGAGCGCCTGCTTCCCTCGGTGGTTGAAATTTCGGTTCAGACCAAATCGGATACCAGCGGCCCGGCCCTGCAGATGCCCAACCTTCCCGACAATTCGCCCTTCAAGGATTTCTTTGACGAGTTCCTGAAGAAGCAGCGGCGGGGACAGTCGCCAGAACCGCAGGACCGCTCGGTCAGTTCCATGGGATCGGGATTTGTGATTGACGCCAGCGGCCTCATTGTCACCAACAACCATGTGGTTGAAGGGGCCGAGTCGATTGAAGTGCATTTTCAGGATACGACAATCCTGAAGGCTGAGCTGGTTGGCCGCGATCCGAAAACCGATCTCGCCGTGCTGCGCGTCAAGTCCGAGAAGCCGCTGCCGGTGGTAGCCTTCGGCGACAGTGATGTGCTGCGCATCGGCGAATGGGTGATGGCCATCGGCAATCCCTTCGGCCTTGGCGGCTCGGTGTCGCTGGGCCTCGTCTCGGCCCGCAACCGCGACATCAATGCCGGCCCTTATGACGATTTCCTCCAGACGGATGCGGCCATCAACAAGGGCAATTCCGGCGGCCCCCTGTTCAATTTGAAGGGTGAGGTGGTTGGCATCAATACGGCGATCTTCTCGCCCACCGGCGGTTCCGTCGGCATTGGCTTTTCGGTTCCTGCCAATACGGCCAAGGGCGTAATCGATCAGCTGGTGAAGTTCGGCGAAACCCGCCGCGGCTGGTTTGGCGTCAAGATCCAGTCGGTGACTGATGACATTGCCGAGAGCATGGCCATGGGCAAGGCGCGCGGCGCCCTGATTGCCGATGTGACCAAGACCGGTCCCGCCGAAAAGGCCGGCATTGAACCGGGCGATGTGGTGATCGAATTTAACGGCAAGCCGGTCAACGCCATGCGCGACCTGCCGCGCATTGTGGCGGATACGGAAATCGGCAAGAAGGTGCCGATCAAGATTTTCCGCAAGGGCAAGGAGCTCGAGCTCATGGCGGAAGTCGGCCGCCTGGAAGATGGCGAGAAAGTCGTGGCCCAGCAGGACGGCGGTTCGGGCACGGCCCCGGCTCCGGCGGTTTTAACCGTGCTCGGCATGACGGTCAGTTCGATGACCGACGAACTCCGGCAGAAGTATGCAATTGATGCTGAAATCAAGGGCGCGGTTGTCACCGAGGTGACGGCCGACAGTGCGGCTGCCGACAAGCGGCTGGAACCCGGCGACGTGATCACCGAAGCCGGCGAGAAGGCCGTGACCGGTGCCGCAGACATTTCCGCGAGCATCGAAGAGGCCGAAAAGGCAGGAAAGAACTCGGTTCTCCTGCTCGTCTCAAAAGGCGGCAAGCAAACGGAGATGCGCTTCATTGCGCTGAAGCTGAAGAAGTAGTTAGCTCAATCAGATTTCCCAATCTCATCATTGCTGCGCTTGACGCGGCCATCTTCTCTTGAGGGTTCCAGAGAATGCCCGTGTCGAGCACGGGCATGATAAGATTTATGAAACGTGAGTTGCTTTAGATAAACTCCGACTTCTTGTATCCCTGCAAATAAAGCAGCGCGGTCAGGTCGCCGTGATTGATGCGGAGCTGCAAGGCCTCCTGCACCTTCGGCTTGGCGTGCAGCGCCACGCCCATGCCGGCGGCTTGCAGCATGGGAATATCATTGGCGCCGTCGCCCACCGCGATGGCGTCGGCGGGGGTCAGGCCGTCTACCAGGCTGAGATGCCTGAGGGCCGCAAGCTTGGCCTCTTTGCCAAGAATGGGTTCCGCCACCTTGCCCGTGAGCTTGCCATTTTCGATGATGAGGTCGTTGGCTTCATTGGTGTGAAAGCCGAGGCTGGCGGCGACCTTCGAGGTGAACTGGCGGAAGCCGCCGGAGACAAGTGCCGTGTAGGCCCTTTGCGCTCTCATGGTGGCGACCAGGGTTTTGCCGCCGGGCATGAAGGTGATGCGCTCACGCAAGATGCTGTCGATGACCTTTGCGTCAAGGCCCGCCATCAGGCCCACGCGTTCACGAAGCGCGTCGGCAAAGTCGATCTCTCCGCGCATGGCACGCACGGTGATGGCTTTGATCTTGTCGCCAAGGCCCGCCACGATGCCCAACTCATCTATGCATTCCTGCTGGATCATGGTTGAATCCATGTCGGCGATAAGCAGCCTCTTGCGGCGGTTGCTTTTGGAAACCAGATTTACGTCAATGGGGAACGTGGCCAAGGCCTCGCGGAGTTTTCCAAAGTTGTCGGGTGCCGCGAAGTCCGCCGCCTCGCCTTTGGAGAGCCAAAGAGGTGGTGTTCCTACAATCGCCACGACAGCGTCGTTTATTGCGTTGGAGCCCGGGGCTGCTATGAGAACAAGTACCGATGTCATGATGAACCCGACCAAAGCCAAATCTGCGCTGCTTATCGCAGGCCCCACCGCCAGCGGCAAGTCTGCCCTTGCCCTGACGCTGGCCAGGGAGCGTGACGGCGTCATCATCAATGCGGACGCGCTGCAGGTTTACCGGGAACTCCGCATCCTTTCAGCCCGGCCAACTGATGAGGAAGTGCATATGGCTCCCCACAGGCTTTACGGCCATGTGTCGGGCCTCGACAGCTATTCGGTGGCGCACTGGCTGGCGGATGCCAAGAGCGAAATTGAAACGGCGTGGGCTGCCGGCAAGTTGCCCATCATCACCGGTGGAACCGGAATGTATTTTATGGCTCTGGAGAAAGGGCTGGCCGAAGTTCCGCCCATTTCGCTCGATATCCGTGAGAAATGGCGGAGCTTTGAGGGCGATCTTTACAGGGAGCTTATCCGCCGTGACAAGGAAAGCGCCAAGGCGTTGAATCCGAACGACAGGCAACGCCTGTCGCGCGCCCTGGAGGTGATCGAGGGAACCGGAAAACCGCTTTCCCATTGGCAGGCGGAAGCGCAATCGCAGGCATTTCTCAAGGATGCCTTCGTCGAGCGCCATCTGGTCGATGTGCCGCGCGAGGAACTCTACAACCGCGCCGAACGCCGGTTTGACCGGATGATGGCGGCCGGGGCGCTCGAGGAAGTGCGCCCCCTGATCAAGCACGGCAGCGTATTGCCCATGATGAAAGCCATTGGCGTTCCCGAACTCACCCGTCATTTGCGCGGTGAAATATCCCTGCCGGAAGCCGTGGCTTTGGCCAAAACGGCAACCCGCCAATATATCAAGCGCCAGCTCACCTGGTGGCGGGGGCAGGCAGCCCTTGTAAATTGGGCGGCATTCCCTACCTGAATCCCGAGGTCACGTGCCAAAGGTTGCGTGGCGGATTGTCGTGGCGGATCCCTTGGGCGTGGACCGGGACTTCTCAAAGGAGGAGGTTTCCATGGCAATGTTTAATGTTCCAAATCTTAATGTTTTGAAAGTCCATCGGGGCTGGGAAGACTGGTTCCTGATCGGCCTTGGCGGCCTGTTGCTGCTGACACCTGCCTTGGTAATGGGTGAAATGCCGCCGCCGGTCCTGTACAGCGCGCTGGCCGTGGGCGTCGTGGTGATGGTTATGGCGCTGTTTGAAATCACGCTGAAAGGGCGCTGGGAGGAAATTATCCAGTTCGCCGTTGGCGCGTGGCTGGCCGCTTCCGTCTTTGTGCTGGACTATGGAATCGCTAGCGAATTGCGCGTCTTGCACTTCGCAATTGGCGCGCTGGTGGCCGTTATGGCGGCTTTCGAGTTCTGGCAGGACTCGCTGAAAAAGTCATAAGCGGTTAACGAATGTCACATGGGGCGCTTGACCTCTTCCTCCGGGCTGGGTACAAACGCCCCATGAACAGCATTCTTATCGTCGTGGGATCGCGTAGCGCCGCGGAGGGTTAACCCTCCGGGATACTCGGTGTTGCGCGAAACAGGCTCCTTAAGGGGCCTTTTTTATTGCCTGAATGGCAGGTTCATGTGAAACGAAGTGGCTGGATTAAAGAGGTTTGAAATGGTTACGGGCGAATTGATGTCGGGTGCAGAGATCGTGCTGAAGGCTTTGGCCGATCACGGGGTGGAGCATGTCTTTGGCTATCCCGGGGGCGCCGTGCTTCCCATTTACGACGAGATTTTCCAGCAGGACAAGGTCAAGCACGTGCTGGTGCGCCATGAGCAGGGGGCCACCCACGCGGCGGAAGGCTATGCGCGCTCCACCGGCAAATGCGGCGTGGTGCTGGTCACCTCCGGCCCTGGGGCCACCAACGCGGTCACCGGCCTCACCGATGCGCTGCTTGATTCGATCCCCATGGTCTGCCTCACGGGGCAGGTGCCCACCCACTTGATCGGCAATGACGCGTTCCAGGAATGCGACACGGTTGGCATCACCCGGCCTTGCACCAAGCACAACTGGCTGGTGAAGGACGTGAATGATCTCGCCCGCATTCTGCACGAGGCCTTCTATGTGGCCACTCACGGGCGGCCCGGCCCGGTCGTGGTTGATATTCCGAAGGACGTGCAATTTGCCAAGGGGCGCTATGTCGGCCCAAAGAACATCGAGCACAAGACCTATCGCCCGCAAGTGAAGCCAAACCAGGACGCGATCCGCGCCGCTGTCGAATTGATCGCCAAGGCCAAGCGCCCGCTGCTCTACACAGGCGGCGGCGTGATCAATTCCGGCGTTATCGCTTCGAAGCTTTTGCGCGAATTCGTGAAGATGACGAATATCCCGATCACCTCGACGCTGATGGGCCTTGGCGCCTATCCGGCGAGCGGAAAGAACTGGATGGGCATGCTCGGCATGCACGGCACCTACGAAGCCAACATGGCCATGCATGATTGCGATGTGATGATCAATGTGGGCGCGCGTTTCGATGACCGCATCACGGGCCGGCTTGATGCCTTCTCGCCGGGCTCGAAGAAAATCCATATCGACATCGATCCCTCGTCGATCAACAAAACGGTGCAGGTTGACATTCCGGTTGTTGGCGATGTTGCCCATGCCCTGGAGGACATGATCCGCGTATGGAAAGCGAAGTCGCACGAACTTGAGAAAAAAGCGATGCAGGCCTGGTGGAAGGAAATCGATGGGTGGCGCGCCAAGGATTGCCTGAAGTACAAGGCCAACAAGGACGTGATCATGCCGCAATACGCCATTCAGCGGCTGTATGAGCTCTCGCGCGACAGGGAAGTCTATATCACCACGGAAGTGGGCCAGCACCAGATGTGGGCGGCACAGTTTTTCAAGTTCGAGGATCCGCACCACTGGATGACCTCCGGCGGCCTCGGCACCATGGGCTACGGCCTGCCGGCCGCGGTTGGCGTGCAGATGGCGCATCCCAAGGCGCTGGTTGTCGATATCGCGGGCGATGCTTCGGTGCAGATGACCATGCAGGAAATGTCGACAGCGGTGCAGTACCGCCTGCCGATCAAGATTTTCATCCTGAACAACCAGTACATGGGCATGGTGCGGCAGTGGCAGCAATTGCTCCATGGCAACCGGCTCAGCGAAAGCTATTCGGAATCCCTGCCGGATTTCGTGAAACTGGCGGAAGCTTTTGGCTGCGTCGGCTTGCGGGCCGAGAAGCCAGCGGAGCTCGACGACAAGATCAGGGAGATGATCAAGACGCCTCATCCGGTACTTTTCGATTGCCGCGTGGCAAGTCTTGCCAACTGCTTCCCGATGATCCCGTCGGGCAAGGCGCATAATGAAATGCTGCTGGGCGAAGACGTATCCGACGCGGAAGTCGGCAGCGCCATCGACGCCAAGGGCAAAGAGCTGGTTTGAGGAGAGAGACATGAACGCACATCAACAGCCCACGGGCTCGGCTTATTTCCTCGACACCTCGAAGAAGACGGTGGAAACCCACACGCTGGCCGTGGTGGCCGACAACGAGCCGGGCGTCCTTGCCCGCATCATCGGACTGTTCGCCGGCCGCGGCTACAACATCGACTCGCTCACGGTTTCGGAAACGATCCACGACAAGCATGTCTCGCGTTTTACGATTGTTACCACGGGCACGCCATCGGTGCTTACCCAGATCAGGCATCAGCTTGAGCGCATGGTGCCGGTGCATTCGGTGGCGGACCTTACGGTGCAGGGCAATTCCATCGCCCGCGAGCTTGCCATGGTGAAGGTTGCCGGCGGAGGCGAGAAGCGCATGGAGGCCTTGCGCCTGGCCGATGCCTTCCGCGCCCGCGTCATCGATGCCTCGACCGAGAGTTTCATTTTTGAAATCACCGGCAAGCCCGACAAGGTTGACCAGTTCATCTCGCTGATGGTTCCCATTGGCCTGGTGGAAGTCTCACGCACCGGCGTTGCCGGCATCTCGCGCGGGCCGGAGGGGATGAAGGTTTAAGTGATATTTCCCTCCCCGCAAGGGGCAGGGGATTGAAGTGGTCTGACGCCGTTTATCAAAAGCATTGATTCTTGTAGCGCAACAAGCTACAACTTTCGAGTGATCGGTTCAATCAGGCATAAGGCCTTGCAACGGTTTGTTGAGACGGGTGATCCGCGCGGGCTGCCATCGGATTGCATCGCAAGGTTGAAGCGGCTCGTTTCAGCATTGAATGCCGCTGAAAATCTGGATGAACTGGGCACGGTGCCGGGGTGGCGCTTGCATGGCCTCAAGGGTGATCGTGGCGGATATTGGAGCCTTTCGGTGAGTGGCAACTGGCGGCTGATTTTCAAATGGTCGAACGGCAAGGCCGAAGACTTGGATTTTGTTGACTATCATTGAGGTGCATCATGCAGATTTTTAACCCAGCTCATCCTGGTGAAGTGATAAAGGAAGACTTGATTGGCGAGTATGGCCTGTCTGTCACCGATGCAGCGCGGGTGTTGGGGGTGGGGCGTCCAGCCTTGAGCGCGGTTCTGAATGGGCGCGCCAGCCTTTCGCCTGACATGGCGCTCCGCTGTGAGAAAGCCTTCGGGATTTCAATGGACCTTCTTCTCAAGATGCAGTTGCAGTTTGATATCGCGCAAGTCCGCAAGGCGGCGAAGAATATGAAAGTACGGAAATTCAAGCCGGCAGCTTGAAGTGGTCTGACATTATTTATTGAAACCGGACTTTCCAGCATTCCATTGCGCGCCTACATTCCGGCGCCATGAGTTGCAAGCTGTCAGTGAACGTGAATGCCATTGCCTATCTGCGCAACCGGCGGAACCTGCCCTGGCCGAGCCTTGAGGGGCTGGGGCGCATTGCCTTGCAGGCGGGTGCAGCGGGGCTCACCATTCATCCGCGCCCGGATGAACGCCATGTCCGCCACGCGGATGTGCCGGTGTTGCGCGACCTGATCCGCAAGGAATTTTCCACGCGCGAATATAATATCGAAGGCTATCCCGACGAGCGTTTTCTCAAGCTGGTGGAGGCCAACAAGCCGGACCAGGTGACGCTGGTTCCCGATGATCCGGCGCAGGGCACCTCTGATCATGGCTGGGACGTCGCAAGGCACCAATCGCTTTTGAAGGATGTAATCACGCGGCTCCATGCGGGCAAGATGCGCGTGTCGCTGTTTGTCGACGCCGATCCGAAACTGGCCGAGCAGGCGAAGGCGGCGGGGGCCGACCGCATTGAGATTTACACAGGCCCCTATGGCGGGGCGTTTGACGCCACAGTGCGGGCACGTGAATTTGATAAGATCATTGTCACCGGCAAGGTGGCGGAATTTGCCGGGCTCGGCCTCAATGCTGGCCATGACCTGACACGGGAGAACCTGCCGGCCCTTGTGGCGGCTTTGCCGAATCTTGCCGAAGTTTCCATCGGCCACGCCATCATCGCCGATGCGCTCACCTTCGGCATGGCGGAGACGGTGCGCCTGTTCCGGGAGGCCATCGGTGACGCCTGAGGCCGCATAGGCCCCATGCTTATTGAGGCTTGCCTTAACCCTGCCAGACCGCTATTTCCCGCGCTGTCATTGCAAAAAGGACCTTTCACATGCGCGTTTATTATGACCGGGATGCCGACGTTAACCTCATCAAGGGCAAGAAAGTCGTCATCGTCGGCTATGGCAGCCAAGGCCGGGCGCATGCGCTGAATCTCAAGGATTCGGGGGCCAAGAATCTGGCGGTGGCGCTGAAGGCCGGTTCGCCCACGGTCAAGAAGGCGGAGGCCGATGGCCTCAAGGTGATGACCGTGGCGGAGGCCGCCAAGTGGGGCGATCTCCTCATGATGGCGGCGCCCGATGAGCTGCAAGCCGATATCTTCAAGGCCGACATTGCGCCCCACATTCGTGATGGCGCGGCCATTGCCTTTGCCCATGGCCTCAATGTGCATTTCAATTTGATCGAGCCGAAGAAGACCATCGACGTGATCATGATAGCACCCAAGGGTCCGGGCCACACGGTGCGCGGCGAATACCAGAAGGGCGGCGGCGTTCCCTGTCTTATCGCCATCAACCAGGATGCTAGCGGCAATGCCCATGACTTGGCACTCTCCTACGCCTCAGGCGTGGGCGGTGGGCGCTCCGGCATTATCGAAACCACTTTCCGCGAGGAATGCGAAACCGATTTGTTTGGCGAGCAGGTTGTGCTCTGCGGTGGATTGGTTGAACTCATCCGCGCCGGATTTGAAACGCTGGTGGAAGCCGGCTACGCGCCGGAGATGGCCTACTTCGAATGCCTGCATGAAGTGAAGCTGATCGTTGACCTGATCTACGAAGGCGGCATCGCCAACATGAACTATTCGATTTCCAACACCGCCGAGTGGGGCGAGTATGTCTCGGGCCCACGCATCATCACGAGCGAAACCAAGGCCGAGATGAAGCGCGTGCTGGCCGATATCCAGACCGGCAAGTTCACTTCCGAGTGGATGCAGGAATATCGCGCCGGTGCCGCCCGCTTCAAGGCCATCCGCCGCAACAACGACAGCCACCCCATCGAAGCCGTCGGCGCCAAGCTCCGCGAAATGATGCCATGGATCGCCAAGAACAAGCTGGTGGACAAGGCAAGGAATTAGTCCAGATTTTCGTAAATGGCATAAGCAGCACACCTACTGAGGGACTGCCAAAAACTTAGTGTCTGGCTGTCCACTTCAAATCTGATGAGCTGTTCATCCAATCTTTCGCCTCTGCGTGCCCAATAAACTAGGCCGCTAAAGTCCTGTCGATAGTGCCAATTTGAATGTGCAATCGCATTGCGGAATGCGCGGATTGGATTGTCTGTCAAATAGGTGGAGCACTTTTTTGCCGCTGATTGTGGTGGAGCATGTTTTCGCAGAATGGCGAAACACGCTTCTGGCAGATATACAAAGCAAATGTAGTTTTGCGTAATCACTTGCGCCCGCGTAACGAAGGGGTTTTTCAAACCCCCAGCAAGCTCCATCCAACCCTGGAATGCTTGTAACTCCTCAAGCCGACTTCGAATTGGAACGGGCGAGGCGTTGCCGATTTCATCTTTTATTTCTCGTGGAAGAAAGCGAACGTCCGCTGCAATTGTGGTGGCGAGCTTTTTGCAAGACTCGTCGGGAAGTTTGACTTCGTGGCGAAGATTCTCGCTGTAAGCAGACATTTGCCTGTCTAGGTGAATCCATGACATGGACTTGCTCAAGTCTATACTAACTCCACCTTCAACTTCCGACCCACGGCTTTTGCCGCTTTTTGCAATGTTTCAATTGTGGCGTTGCCGCTCTTGGGGTCAAGCACGCGGTCCAGTTGGGCTCGGCTGGTCTTCATGGCGGCAGCCATCTGCTGCTTGGTCAGTTTTTTCTTTTTCATCGCCTGCGCAAGCTGCCAGGCCAAGACGCTTTTTACGGCGAAATTGGTGGACTCTTCGAGAATGCCATCTTCCTCCAAGAGGTCTTCCAGATGTGTGCCAAGGTGCTTTGGGTTAAATTTCATAATGCAAGTTCCTTCAATCTTCTTGCCGCCAACCTTAACTCTTCCAATGGCGTCTTTTGGGTCTTCTTGATAAATCCATTCAACACGGCAATCTGATCTTTGTTCACAGCAAAAATAACTCGCGCCTCGCGCTTGCTGGGAAGGGAAGAGCGCATTTCCCAGAGTCCGCCGCCAAGCGATTTCACCAAAGGCATTCCAATTGGCCACGCAAACTGACCATAGCATTGCGTACCATAAAAGATACATTTCATCAAACAAAAAGGGCTCCCGTGGGAGCCCTTCGCAATGTGGCAGCGATTTAGCCGAGGAAGGCCTGCTTGTTTTTTGTGAGCCAGCTTGCGAACGGCGTGTTGTCGTTGCTGGTGAGTTTCCGGTAATCGCCGGTTACGCCGGAAAGGCCGCCCTGGGCGGTGTTGCTGTCAAAGGAGCCAAAGATACGGGCAACGGGTTCGGGCACGCCTGCGCCGACCATGCCTTGCACGAGGCCTTCGAGCGGAACCTGGACAACGGAAATGGGCTTGCCAACCGCATCACTTACCAGCTTGGCGATTTCGCCGGTTGTGTATTCCTGCGCGCCGGTCAGCGTGTAGGTGTTCCTGCCGCCGTTGTCGGAAGCAAGTGCCGCGGCAGCGGCGCGGGCGAGGTCTTCCCTTGCGATGTGGGCGATCTTACCTTCGCCGGCGGCCGTGTACCAGGTTCCGGATTTGATGGCTGAGGGCAGGGAATAGAACAGGTTCTCGAAATACCAGTTGTTGCGCAGAATAGTCCAGCCCTTGAGGCCGGAGGCGGCCAGTGCCTTCTCGGTACCCACATGATCAGGGGCGAAGAGAACGGCTGAGGTTTCAGGCTTCGGCATGGAGGTATAGAGCACATGCTCCACGCCGGCCTTCTCGGCGGCGGCGATGGCATTCTTGTGCTGCTCTAGCCTGTGGCCCGGGCGGTCCATCGCATCGGTGCTGATGAGCAAGAGGCGGGTGGCGCCCTTGAAGGCTTTCACCAGATTGGCGGTATCATCGAAATCCGCGGCGCGGACGTCCACGCCCTTGGCTTTCAGCGCCGCCAGTGTTTCCGGCTTGCGGGTGGTGGCAATGATCCTGCTGGCTGGAATCTTGTGGGTTTCCAGGAGGTTATTGATAACGAGCTGGCCAAGATGGCCGGAAGCGCCGGTGACGAGATACATGGTGTAATCCTTCTGTTGCAACAGTCTCTTTTTGAGAGTAAGTCTCATTTAGAGGAATTTGAACAGGGCGCAAGACGGCACTTTCAGCGCCCCTGGTTACCCGGAAGGAACCATCTCGATGACTACAGCCTTGGCACGTCAACTCTCCAACCGCCTTGATCCCAGGCTCACGGCGGCCTGCCCGATCCGCGATGTGCTGGACCGGATTGGCGACAAGTGGAGCGTTTTGATCGTTGGGCACTTGAAGGATGGCCCGGTGCGCTTTGGGGCGCTGCGCCGGGGGATCGGCGATATTTCGCAGCGCATGCTCACCGAGACGCTGCGCCATTTGCAGCGCGACGGGCTAATATACCGGAAAGTCCATCCCACCGTGCCGCCGAGTGTGGAATATGGCTTGACGGAGTTGGGCCGTTCGCTTCTGGTGCCGCTGGACCAGCTGGTTGAATGGTCGGCGCAGAATCATGACGTGGTGAAAGCGGCGCGCCAGGAATTCGACAAGGCGGCTTGAGGGGAGAAAATTGCGTGTCACTTGAAAGCGATATTGAGCGGCTGAGGCTTCAGGAAGAGAAGCTGCGTTTTGCAAAATTTGACGAAGCTGACGCCTGGAAGCTTGGCACGCTGATGCGCGATGCGGCAATCGCGCGGAAGCTGCCGCTGGTGATCGACATCCGCGTGGCGGGAAGGCCGCTGTTCTATGTGGCCCTGCCCGGCACCACGCCGGACAACGCCGAATGGGTGCGGCGGAAAATCAATGTGGTCATGCGGGTGCACAAGTGTTCCTACCTCGTGGGCCGCGAAATCGCGCTGAGCGGGCAGGCGCTGGATGAACTGCGAGGTGTCAACCCGATTGATGTGGCGCCCCATGGCGGATGTTTCCCCATTCATCTTATCGGTACCGGCGTTGTCGGCACTATCACGGTTTCCGGAATTCCGCAGCGCGATGATCATAATTTTGTGGTGGAATGCCTTGGCCAATTCCTCGGCGTGGAGCATGCGCAAGTAGCCCTTCCGGCCGAAACGGCATGATGACAGGCGATGTCTGGTTCTGGTTCCTGGCGGGCCTCGCCACGCTTTTGGTCGGCAGTTCCAAAGGCGGCCTGCCGCTTGTCGGCATGCTGGCGGTGCCACTTGTAGCCTTGCAAATTTCACCCGTCGCCGCGGCGGGGCTGCTGCTGCCGATCTATATCGTGAGTGACGTTTACGGGCTGTGGCTCTACCGCAAGTCCTACGACCTGCTGAACATCAAGATCATCGTGCCGGCGGCGGCGATCGGCATCGTGATCGGCTGGGCCACGGTTTCGATCACCAGCGATGACCTGGTGAAGCTGCTTGTCGGCATCATTGGCCTTGTGTATTGCGCCGATGTGGTGATGAAAGCGCGCCGCACCATTGCGCCCCGGCCGGCGGACTTGCCGCGCGGGATTTTCTGGGGGGCGATAACCGGATTCACAAGTTTTGTCTCGCACTCCGGCGCTCCGCCATACCAGATATATGTGCTGCCGCAGCGCCTGGAGAAAATGGTTTACGCGGGCACTTCGACCATTGTCTTCGCGATTATCAATTTGCTCAAGCTGCCGCCTTACTGGTTTTTGGGGCAGATCAATGTAGGCAGCCTGCGCGTTGCGGCGATACTCGCGCCTATCGCAATTATCGGGGCTTTCCTCGGCTACAGGCTCACGAAAATCATTCCCGAGAAAATCTTCTTTCGCATTGTGGAAGTGGCACTATTCCTTGTTTCCTTGAAGCTGGTCTATGATGGCGCGGTTGGATTGACAAACGGCTGAGCGATCTGCCACCTTGGCCTCACGAGTGGGCAATGGAGTCGCTGACATGAATTTCCGCACTGTTTTGCTTGCTGTTTTTCTTTTCATTCTTGCAATTGTTCCGGCCCGGGCCGAGGAAGGCTCGCGGGTGATCCTGGTGCTGGATGCTTCGGGCTCCATGTGGGGGCAGATCGACGGCACGGCAAAAATGGAAATCGCCAAAGATGTCGTGGGCCGAGTTGTCGGCGCCTGGAAGCCGGAGAACGAGTTGGGTCTTGTGGCCTATGGCCACCGCGAGAAAGGCTCCTGCGAGGATATCGAAGTGCTGCGCGAGCCGGGCGCACTTGATGCGGGTGATTACATGAACGCCGTCAAGGCGCTCAATCCCAAGGGCAAGACGCCGATGACGGCGGCGGTGCGGATGGCGGCGGAGTCGCTGAAATACACCGAGCGCAAGGCCAGCGTCATTCTGGTGTCAGATGGCATTGAAACCTGCGGGCTTGACCCTTGCGCTGTCGCCGAAGAGCTTGAGAAGCTGGGGGTTGATCTCACGGTACATACGGTGGGCTTCGGCCTTGATAACCAGGGTGCGGTTGCGCAGTTGAAGTGCCTCGCGGAGAATACCGGCGGCACCTACAGCACGGCGGAAAGTGCCAGCGAACTTGAAGCGGCGTTGACCAAGACGGTTGAGGCCGTGCCAGCCCCTCCGCCTGAACCCGCCGCACCTGAATTCAATCTGCTGGGCCATGTGATGATGGCTGAGGGCGTGGAACTCAGCCAGGGCTATGAGTCAGCCACCTGGGAATTTTTCGATGTGGTGGACGGCCAAAAGGGCCAGTGGATTCAGACCGAGTATGGCACGGACATCAAGATCAACTTGCCGCGCACCGGCGATTTCATCGTCCGGGTGGCGGATGATGTGGCCACTGTCGAATTGCCGATGACGCTCGATGCAGGCGAAGTCGAGAAGCTCAATGTCAGCCTCGATGCCGGCATCCTGCGGCTGTCCGGCATGATGGATGAAACTACGCCCATGACCGATGCGGGTGCGGCGTGGGAGCTTCTGGATTCTTCGGGCCAATGGATCACCACGAAATACGGGGTGGAAACCGCCTTCCTCGCCAATGCCGGCGTCTACAAGGTTCGCCTTGCGCTGGGTACGGCGAAGGTGGAGCAGGATATAGAGATTGCCGCGGGCAAGCTGTCTGAACAGAAATTGGCGCTGGGGGCCGGTTCCATTGAAGCCAATGGGGTGTTTGCAGCGGGCGGGCCGGCGTTGCCGGACAGTGCCGCGGTTGAATTGCGCAAGGGCGAGCCCGGTCCTGACGGAAAGCATGAGTGGATCACCACCACCTATGGCACCACAGCACAGTTCAAGGTTCCAGCAGGCAAGTATCTGATCATTTTCAAAAAAGATTACGCCGAGGGCGCGGCCCCGGTTGAGGTCACGGCGGGAGCTGTTTCAAAAGTCGAGGTCAGCCTTGACGGCGGCTATCTGGCGGTCACGGGGCCTGCTGATTCAACCATCGAAGTATATTCGGCGGAGAAGGATATTTCCGGCAAGCGGAAATACCTCGCGACGGAATATGGCGGCGCGGTCAACAAGGCCTTCAAAGCGGGCGCCTACCATGTGGTTGCGAAAGGGGCGGACCGCGCAATTCTGGGCGAGAAGGACTTTGAGGTAAAGGCCGGGGCACGCACTGAGGGCGCTGTCCCGTAAGGGAGACAATCGGGACAATAAAACTGTTGCTGCAGGGTTTTTGGAGACTTAGGTTTCCGCCCCATGCAGCTTGCATTCCACACGCTTGATGTTTTTACCAACCGCCGCTTCGGCGGCAATCCGCTGGCGGTTGTGCTTGGTGCTGATGCTCTGTCTACGGAGCAAATGCAGACGATCACCCGCGAATTCAACCTCTCGGAAACGATTTTCGTGATGAAGCCGGAGGATCCGGCTAATACGGCGAAGGTGCGGATTTTCTTTCCGGGCGGGGAAATGTCTTTCGCCGGGCATCCCACCGTTGGCTGCGCCGTGCTCTTGGCCGAAATGAAGTACAAGTCGGGCTGCAGTTTCGAAACGGAAATCCGGCTGGAGGAGGGGGCAGGGCTGGTGCCGGTGAAAGTCTCGCGCATTGGCGATCATCCGCGTGCGCAGTTTACAGCACCGGTTGTGCCATTCCACGCGGACGTGCCGCTTCCTGGCGTTGCCGAGACGGCGCGGTCGCTCAATCTCGTGGCCGAGGACGTTGGTTTTGAGGCGCATGGGCTGGCTTCGCTGGAAGGCGGCCCGCGCTTTTTCTTTGTGCCGGTCAAGTCGCGCGCCGCGCTGGAAAAATCCAGGATTCTCGAGCCCCATTGGTCAGCCCTCATAAGGCCCATGGACGGGGTGGATGCGGCCTATGTTTATACGCGCGGCGGCGACAATCCCAAGACGAACTTCCGCGCCCGCATGTTTGCTCCCACAGGCGGCATTCCGGAAGACCCGGCTACTGGTTCGGCAACGGCACTATTGGCCGCCCAGCTTTTGAGAGCCGAAGCCCTGAAAGATGGCACACACAAATGGCAGTTGGAGCAGGGCTATGAGATGGGCCGCCCGTCCGATCTCTTTCTTGAAGCGGATGTGGCCGGCGGCGCGCTGAAAGCCGTGCGCGTGGCGGGGCAGGCCGTGAAGGTCATGCAGGGAACGCTGGAGATTTAGGCCTACTGGATATTCAGAATGGCCTTGGCTTCGGCGGTGACGTCGAGGCCTTCCGCCTCGTTGCCGGCGCCGCAGAGCTGAACCGCCTGGTTGCGCATGTCTTCGAGCTGGGCGCGCTGGTCGGGGCCGACATCGCCGCCGGCGAGTGCTGCATCAATTTTTTCGATATCGTCCTGGCATTCCCCCGCCAAGGCAGATGTCGAAAGGGCAAGTGCCAATGATGCGGCAAGAATAAAGGTCTTCATAATGGTCAGGTCCCCAACTGAATGTGGCGTTTCTCGCAGCCAATAATGACCGAACTTAGCCTGATTCTGGATGACCAAAAAAACATCCTTAATGCGGCGTAAAAGCCACAGGTGTTGCGCTTTGACTATTCATCGTCTATGGATGCCTCATGTCTCGCAAGCTGAACCAGCTCCTCCTTCTTAGCTCCCCCTGAGGGCCGGCTGGGCTTTGCCTTGGCTCTTTGGGGAAAAGAACTTACAACAAACCCAACAGCTAAGAACAAGAGACCCCGACCATGATGATTTCCCCACGAGAAAAATACCAGGCTTATGGCCAGATTCCGTTGCCTGACCGGCAATGGCCTAGCCGCACCATCACCAAAGCCCCCATCTGGTGCTCTGTCGATCTGCGCGACGGCAACCAGTCGCTCATTGAGCCCATGGGGCATGAGCGCAAGATGCGCATGTTTTCCTCGCTGCTTGCCATGGGCTTCAAGGAGATCGAGGTGGGCTTTCCCAGCGCCTCGCAAACCGATTTTGATTTCGTGCGTTTTCTCATCGAGAACAAGAAGATTCCCGATGGTGTCACCATCCAGGTACTCACCCAGTCGCGCGAAGAATTGATCCGCCGCACGTTTGAGTCCCTCAAGGGAGCGAAGTCGGCCATCGTGCATCTCTATAATTCAACATCCGAATTGCAGCGCCGCGTGGTGTTCAAGCTGGACAAGGCAGGCGTCACCGACATCGCGGTGAAGGGTGCTGCGCTCATCATGCAGCTGGAAAAGGAATATGGCCTGGAGGGCGTGACCCGCCATGAGTATTCCCCGGAGAGCTTCACCGGCACGGAGATGGATTACGCGGTGGAGATCTGCGAGGCGGTGATGGATGTCTACAAGCCCACGCCTGCGAAAAAGCTCATCCTCAATCTGCCGGCCACGGTGGAAATGTCCACGCCCAATATCCACGCGGACCAGATCGAATGGTTCTGCCGCAACATCAAGAACCGGGATTGCCTCACCATTTCGCTGCACCCCCATAATGACCGGGGCTCGGCGGTGGCGGCCACCGAGCTTGCCATGCTGGCAGGCGCCGACCGCGTTGAAGGCACGCTCTTCGGCAATGGCGAGCGCACGGGCAATGTCTGCCTCGTCACGCTGGCGATGAACCTGTTCACCCAAGGCATTGATCCGGAGCTGGATTGCAGCCACATCAACGATCTCGTGCGCATGGCGGAATATTGCAACCAGCTGCCGGTGCATCCGCGCCACCCCTATGCGGGCGAACTGGTGTTCACGGCGTTTAGCGGCTCGCACCAGGATGCCATCAACAAGGGCTTCAAGGCCATGAAGGCCTCGAACAAACCCTTGTGGGAAGTGCCTTATCTGCCGATTGATCCCATGGATATGGGCCGCAGCTACGAGGCCGTGGTGCGGATCAATTCGCAAAGCGGCAAGGGCGGTGTTGCCTATATCCTCGAAACCGAACACGGCATTGATCTGCCGCGGCGCTTGCAGATTGAATTCTCCAAGGTGGTGCAGGCCATTGCTGATGGCGAGGGCGTGGAGCTTAGCGCCGAGCGCCTGTGGCGCAGCTTCGAGGGCGAATATCTTGATGGCAACGGCCGCTTCGGCTTCATCGAGCACAACGCCAAGTCGGACCATGGCGACCAGAATCTCACCGCCAAGGTCAGCGATGACGGCAAGCACAAGACCATTCACGGCCATGGCAACGGCCCGGTCGATGGCTTTGTCGACGCCATGCGCAAAGAGTCAGGACTCGCTTTCGACGTGGCCGATTACCGCGAGCACGCCATGGGCCACGGCGCCAACGCGGCGGCGATTGCCTATGTGGAACTGCGGCTCGCCGATGGCTCGACGCTGTTCGGTGTCGGCATCGACAAGAACATTGTGGTGGCGTCGCTTAAAGCTGTTGTCTCGGGCGTGAACCGGGCGCTGAAGAAGGGGTAAATTCACTGGTTGATCCAGCTGACGAATACTTGAGGCGACTGGTCCAAAGGTATCGTGTTGACACTGGAACATTATCTCCGGTTCGCAGTGCTCGAGATGTCTTGCTTCCATCTCTAATTACTTGGGGTGGGCAATACATCGAGAGTGTTGCACCGAGTGGCTCATTTGCAAAAGGAACTGCCATTCGTGGGTCAACAGACATCGACTTTTTTGTTTCCTTGTCACAATCCACGCCCAACACTCTTAAAGAAGTTTATGAGACACTATTCAATCGATTTAAGAGCGACGGCTTTGTTCCGCGCAAACAAAACGTATCAATAGGAGTTAATGTTGGTGGTTACTCTGTTGATGTGGTTCCAGCGAAGAGACAGAACAACCTTACTTCAGACCATAGTCTCTTCAAGAATCGTGCTGGCACTTGGACAAAGACAAATGTTGGCACTCATATAAGAAACGTTACCAACTCTGGTCGACAAGAAGAAATAATTGTAATGAAGGTTTGGGCAAAACAAAACGCCGTGTTTACCCCATCATTTCTTCTTGAGCTACTAACCATGGAGGCGTGCGAAAATCGTCCTATCGGCAGCTTATCGCGCAACGTTTCCGCATGTTTTGATTACGTGCGAGACAATGTAGTATCTATTAGATGCCTAGATCCATCTAACTCTGAAAACGTAGTGTCTGATGACTTGACTGTGGATCAAAAGAAACACCTCGCAAAACTGGCTGGAGTGGCCAGAAATAAGCAATTTTGGGTTGACGTGGTAAAATGACAAGTGAATTGAATCTTCAGAATATTTTCGAAGAGTTGCACGGTAATGTTCAGCAGGAACTAAAAACTGCCCGCAAGGCATTGGGGCATCCTGTCGAGAAAGGGGACGCTACAGAAGAGGTTTGGAATCAGTTGTTCAATCGGTATTTACCCGAGCGTTATAAAGCGTTGAAGGGGCAAGTGATCGACAGTTACGGCAATCACAGTGATCAAATTGATGTTTTGATTATCGACCGATTCTACACGCCTCTCGTTTTCACTTTCAAAAAAGCTGTTATTGTTCCTATGGAGAGTGTTTACGCAGTATTCGAGGTTAAACCAAAATTGGACGCGCAAACAGTCAAATACGCGCGGGAAAAGGTTGCCTCAGTTCGAAAATTGGTACGCACCACTCGGTCTGTTCCAACGGTGGGTGGCACCTTGC
This sequence comes from Aestuariivirga sp., assembly GCA_030680855.1. GTDB lineage: Bacteria > Pseudomonadota > Alphaproteobacteria > Rhizobiales > Aestuariivirgaceae > Aestuariivirga. Next base: position 46,753 of record JAUXUN010000070.1, on the reverse strand, counting down.
CTTCTAAGCAACCCTTTCGAATCGTTGGTGGGATTCTTGCTGACAAATCTGGCTGGAGGCCACCACTAGGAGAATCACTCCTAAATTGCCTCAATACAGGAAAAGATTACAATAATCTGCTTGACCTTGGCTGCGCTGCGAAAGATGGAATTTTTAGATTTGCTAACCAATCGAAATATCAAACTACCGTAACGCCGAAGGCAGTTACTTTGTTTCTTCTTGAACTGATTAGCATTCTACAGGAGCTCGGTACCGTGGCTATGATCGATATGCGCGCTTATATTGAGAGTATTGAGAAAAACCGTGTCATGAACAAATTGAAGTTTGACTGACTGGTAGACGTCTAGGAATTGCGGTGACAGTGTTTCTATTCACGGCCCCTCACGCCGCCACCCTCTTGAACCTGATCCCGCCCTGTTTCCTTGAGCGTGGGGCAGGGCGCACCACCACTTCCACATCTCTCCCAAATGCCGTGAGCATCAGGCGTTCGATGGAGAAGTCGCGTAAACGCCCGCGCAGGAGGTTCTAAAGGTCGGGTTGCGCCGTGCCTGTAAGCTTTGCCGTCTTGGCTTGTGTCAGCTTCTCCTTTCCGATCTTGCCAAAAACTGCCATTCGCGCCAATCTGGGCCGCAACAAACCGGTCATCCGGCGAATGTTGTATACCTCCAATCAAGAAGTGCCGTGCCTCACCCTTTGACTTGTCAGGGAGATGTTCGATGCGCAGGTTTTTGCTCCTCATCCTGATAATCTGTACGGGACCGTCGATGTCGTTCGCCGCCCCCATTCATGACGCGGCAAAGGCGGACGACGTTGCGGGCATCGCCGCCGCCCTGGAAACGGGCGCCGATATCAATGCGGACGATGGGGGCGGAACGCCGCTCTATTTTGCGGTCAGGAGAGGGCACCTTGCGGCGGCAAAGCTGCTTGTTGAGCGCGGCGCCGACGTCACCGTCGGGTCGAACTACTGGGGCGACCTCTTGACGATCGCGGCGGGCAAGCTCCGTGTCGATCTCATGACGCTGCTTCTGGCGCATGGGGCCAATCCCAACTCGACTTTTCATGGCGAGAGTGTGCTTCATGTCGCCGCAAAATATGGCTGTCTTGGCTGCGTCAAGGTGCTTGTCGAGGCGGGTGCGGATGTCAATGCGCCAACCTATGATTACGATACCCGGACGCCCATTCACCTTGCCATACGTTACGGATATGCCGAGGTGGCTGATTATCTGATGGCGCATGGCGTGGTCCTGCCCAAGCCAGAATCGATCACCGCCAAACTGGCGGCTGCTGATCCTGAAAAAGGCCGGATTTTTTTCAATGAGAATTGCACCCGTTGCCATTTCGGCGGACCAAATAAGGCCCGAAATCACAAACCAAACCTCTGGGGCGTCGTTGGCCGTGAAAAGGCCTCGATGACAGACGCCTCCTATTCCAAGGTATTGCGGGACTGGGGTGGGATATGGACCTACGAGGACCTGAATACATATCTCTATGGCCCCACCTTCACCAAACCCGGCGGGCTTATGGAAGTGCCCGGTATCCCGGACGACAGTACGCGCGCGGATTTGATCGCTTATCTGCGCACTCTCGGCGACACGCCTGTTCCGCTGCCATAGGCCCCTCTGGACAAGCCGCCTCCAACGCGCCAGTCTCATCTTCCGCCATTGGTTCAGGGGCCGCGCGCGTGTCATCGGGCATTTTCGAGCAACTGTTTGTCAGCCAGAACCTCGTGCATCTGGCCGCACTTTTGTTTCTGCTCGGCTTCCTGTCGCGCGACCAGTTCATCCTGCGCGGGTTGGTGCTGCTGGGCGACCTTCTCTACATGCTGTATTTCTATTTCGCCCCGGACCAGCCGCTGTGGGGCGGGATATTCTGGAGCGCCATGTTCGCCATCGCCAATGTGGCGATGATCTGGCTCATCTTCCTTGACGAGGTGCAGTTCAGCCTGCGGGCCGAAGAGCGCAAGCTGTTTGACCTGCTGGGGGATCTGACGCCCGGCCAGTTCCGCAAGCTGCTGAAAGCCGGCAGGCAGGAAGTGCTGGCGTCGCCGCTTGTCGTCACGCGGGAGAATGAGCCGTCGAACGAACTTTATTTTATCATCGATGGCAAAATAACGATCAGCAAGGGCGGGCACCGGACGGTTTCCGATGGCAAGACATTCATCGGCGAAATCGCCTTTCTGCTGGCGCGGCCCGCCACCGCAACGGTGACGTTGGAACCCGGCTGCCATTACTGCGTGTGGGACTCAAAGGCGCTGCATGCGGTCCTCAACGGCCACCCGGCGCTGCGCACGGCGCTCAGTGCCGCCATGAACCGGAAGCTGGCGGAGAAAGTCGCCCAGGCCGGCGTGCTCACCGACATTACAGGTGATACTCTGAAAGTCCCGGCCAAGAGCAAAAGTGCTCCGCCGCGCAAACCAAAACCGGCGAAGAAGGGAGGGTGAAGTGTCAAATGATTGTCGCCTTCGCCCGTGAGCGCAGCGAATGGGAGAGGGCGAAGCAGCAGTTAATCGGCGTGATTTGTCCTCAGGCAAACCAGGGAAGCGCTCCATTGGATGGGCGCAGGGTTGGCGGCATCAATTACCGGGCTCTGCCGCGGCGGGCGCGGGGTGTGCCAGGCGGCGCGCGCCTGCGTCCAGCGTTCGGTGCGGCGGCGTTCCATGATCTGCTCGCTGAACTCCACGCCCAACTTACGCTCGCCGTGCCAGGCGATGGTGCACAGGCGGAGCGTGGCTTCGCCATCGAGGCGCAGCCAGAACAGGGACGGCAAATCCTTTGTATAGGGAAATTCCACCAGGGCCCCGTCCTGCGATATGTCGCGCACGGTGCAGTTCAGGTGTTCGGTCTGGAGCGGGTGAAAAATCGAGGCCTGCATAAGTGCCGCGCGGCGCGGGGAGCGGCGCTGTTCAACGCGGTGAAGGTCATTCTGCATTGGCTAACCGGCCCCGGAACTCGCAATAGTGGCTAGCCTAGAAGTGAAACCTGAATTTGCGTTTGCCAATTTCGCTAAAATTGTCTGGATTCTCGCAAGGCGAAGGGGCGGAACAAAATCCGCCCTATCCCGCTGATAGACATGAAAAAATTCACCGCTTTCAGTCTTTTGGCTCTATCCTTCCCCGCTTCCCCGAGCAGTTTTGGCCAAACCCCGCTCACTTCCAATGAGATCAACGCGGCGGAGTTTATCGATGCCATGCCGGAAGGGGTGAGCGCGCTCACGGTCAAGCTGCAGGTGCTGCTTGACCGGGCGGGGGCAAATCCCGGGGTGATTGATGGCGTTGCCGGCGAGAATGTGACCCGGGCAATCCGCGGGCTTCAGGAAATCAACGGCCTTGAAGTCGACGGGATCATGACACCGGATTTGTGGGAACGGCTGCGTTCGCCGGAGCCTGTTGCCGTGACCTACACCATCACGGCGCAGGACCTTGAGAAAATGGTCGAGAGCATTCCCGTCGATTACGCCGAGATGGCCAAGATGGAGTGGCTGGGATTCACCTCAGGGGCCGAGGCGCTGGCCGAGAAGTTTCATATGGACCAGAACTTTCTCATGGCGCTTAATCCCTTTGCCCGGTTTATCATCGGGGAAAACATCATCGTCATCAATCCGGGCGAACAGGCCCCGGTTGTGGTCACCCGCATTGTCGCCGACAAATCAAATGAACGCATCGTGGTTTATGGCGAGAACGACCGCCCGGTGATCGTCTATCCCGCAACAATCGGCAGCGATTCCAACCCTTCGCCAAAAGGAACCCATGAGGTCATGGGCGTGGCGGAGTTTCCCACCTACGCCTACAACCCGGACCTCAACTTCCAGCAGGCTGAAAATACTGAAAAGCTCACCATTCCGCTGGGCCCCAATGGCCCCGTGGGAGGAACCTGGATAGACCTGTCGGAACCCACCTACGGCATTCACGGAACGCCGGACCCCTCGAAGATCTCCAAAACCGCATCGCACGGCTGCGTGCGGCTCACCAACTGGGACGCGGCGGAGCTGGCAAAGCTGGTGAAGCCGGGGATTTTGGTGACGTTCATCGAGGCGGCGAAGTCGATCTATTGAAAGCGCACGGGAAACGATCCTATTTCCCTTCCAAGGCGTCCCTTCTCCATGGTCGGGCTTGACCCGACCACCCAGACTTTTGGCCGTTGAAAGACTTAGGCATTAAGCGGTTCTTGGTGATGTCGCACGATAAACTCAGCGCGCTCATATAACTCGTCAAATGTCAGTATCTCGATATTTCTATTTTCTCGTCTGAAAAGTTCAAATGTATCAAGTTTAATTTCTTGATCTCGTGGGGTTCCAGAACTGTTGAAGCATTCTTTGCTTCCAATTATGAGTATTATTTTTGCATCTCTGGTTCGTTGTTTAAGTTGCTCAGAACCATCACGATTGAACAGTCCCCTACTTTGTCCAAAGCTAAGCCATTCAGCCTTTTGTTCAAGCACTTGAGACACTGCTTCGACAAATTCCGAGCTAAATCCGAAGATACCAGACCGGCCCTTGCGTGAGGTATGAAAGATTGGCGTCCTTGGAGTTTTAATTTCAACTAAGGCTGTAAAGTTCGTAAATGTTGTGAGAAAATCTACCATGGGCTTTTCGCGATTAGCTGTACCTCCTTGGCCAACAGCCATTTCTCGGTCAAATATTTTCATGACTCGATAGTCGAGTCCGTAACCAAAAATCCACTGATTTTGATTAAAGAATTCCTGCCATTCCTTTTCTGTGGTATTTTCATCGTTTAGTTTGGCGTTAAACTCATTCAGAGCACGGCGACGGCCCAGCAGAATATTTATCTCATCATGGGATAAATTGCTGCTCAACGCAGTTAGGAAACTAGATCGAGCGGACTTGCTCAATTCCTTCAAAGAATGAATCAAGCTGGCGTCTGATCGATCAACAATTGCTTTCCTTGCGCTTGGTGTGGACTGGTCCTCAATTTGGAAATTGTCGATATTTGAGAAGTCTATAAACTCCATTGCCTTCAAGAAGTTGACTAGTTTCTCAAACTCATCGCCACGAAAAGTGAATGAGTCTTTAGTTGTGGCGATAAACTGGCCACTTTTCTTTTCTCTATAGCTCACAAGAGATATTCTATTAATTTTCTTACTATCCTGACTAACGATAGCGGCAACTTGGTTTTTGCCCTTAGTGCTAATTCTAATCTGCAATGCCCCTTTGATCTCTCCAAAATCTAGATCATCGGCATCGTCAAAAACAATTTTGACATTACGGATTGGTACATCAACTTCAGAATATCTGAAGAGCTTGGAAACATAGATCTTCCCGGCTTTCCTTAGGTCAAAATAGTATTTGTCATCCTCGGAGGTTAGCATCTCGCATCCCCATGCTTTGTTCAATCATAGCCTATACCATTGCCTATGGCTTGTAAGCCCTGTCCAATAGTACTTAGACACTCAAATGCGTCCAGATAAGTGAGTGTGTGTGATCGCTATCCAAGCCTGGGTGGTCGGGGTCAAGCCCGACCATGGAGGGTAGGGGGAGGAGGTAGCCGTTAGAATTTATTTTCCTACCCCCTTGACACGTTCCTATTGTAGGACTATAAGCATTATTGATGGTTCCGGAAAGGAGGGGACAGTGTCGACAGCGTCTCGAAATTGCCGGAACCGTGGGCAGCGCCTGCAGGAGAGGGGAAAGATAGCGCCCCGCTCCGTCGGGAGCCGAAGGGAAGACCCGGGGACACTATGGTCCCCGCGCCTTAGATGGCTAAACAACCCTGGCGGAAAACCTCAGACACCGTGCGATCCAGGGCTCTGCAAGAATGACCCCGAGGCAAAAACCGCTGCGTCTCTTAATCTCCGCGAACGCTTTTCCGAAAAGGGCGCGCGCGGGGGCCGGGCTTTGAGCCTAACCAACCTAAACTCCACATCTTCCAGCATATGCAGGCTTGAAGCCAGGGCGGGGGCATCCCCTCCACCTTCTTCCTCCAACATCCCGCGAGCACCCCCATGAATCATTATCCAGATCCAAAAGCCATCAGTATACGGATGACCAAGCTTCCGCTTCCGGAGCCGGGCCCCCATGTCTCCAAAGAACCATGGACAGGCTTCACCCGGCATGATTGCCCGCGCGGCAATCCCCTGCCTGCTTGCCCCAGCCTGCGGTGCCGGCGCGCCAAGGCCTGCCATGCCGCCCATGTCGGCCTCTATTGCCGGCGCACGCATTTTTCGCCCTCCGAGCAAAGGAAATGGGAGAGCCGCGACCCGCACCAGAGGGCGATGGATGCAGTGCCGCCGGTTACGGATGAAAAAAGCCTGGCAGCGCGGCTCAAGCGTCTCAGCCAAATCCTGGTCATCAGGCTGGCACACAGGGACGAGATGACGGAACGCTGGCGGGCGGGCGAATTTGACCATCTCTACGGCCCCTATCGCGCCAAGGGCGTGCTGCTCAAGCCGCCGCCCAAAGCCTATGTGGAAAGGCCCGCAAACTCAGGGGCGAAAGGCGCTGGACAAGGGCGGGCAGGGGACGTATAGACCCCGCAGTTGGCCCTGCATCGCGGGGCCATACGTCCTTCACAGGGCGGGCGCATAGCTCAGGTGGTAGAGCAGCTGACTCTTAATCAGCGGGTCGTAGGTTCGAGTCCTACTGCGCCCACCAAGAATTCCAAGATAATCAATGGTTTGAAGAGTGTGCCTTTGCGATCTGCTTCCTAAATCTTGATTTAGGAAGCATATAGGAAGCAGGATGCGCATTAAATTTGCCGTTCGCATTTCTGGAGCCACGCTCTTAAGGCCCCCCAGCGAATACCAACCCGACGCGCTGACATCCGTGTGACCGCCGGACCATCACCCGCGTCGATCCGGCGGCGCAGTGTTGAGAGGGAGATGTTTGCGATGCGCGCACTCTCTCGAAGATCAATGATTTCATCGTCGAGCCGAGGGGACTTCGTTTCGGTGTTGGTCATGCCTCGAGAATCACTCGACCGCAAGAATATCTTCAATTGGAAAAATCGAGATATCGCGTGACATAGAAGGCATACAATGCATTTTGATTGTGTTGGAGGCTTGAACGCAGGGAAAGCGGGGGTGTTTGACTGACCTGCTCCCGAAGCAGGTGCGCTACCAGACCGCATGCTTGAGCACCTGCCTGCCTCAATCCCGAAGTCCTTGCGGCTTATTGCCTATGCGTCAGAGCCAATGCCGGCTCAACTCATAACAGCGCTTTTGGAGCGCATGCCCAATGTTCAGTTCGTTCAATTTTATGGAATGATCGAGCATCTGTGTCTTACCGTGATGCGCCCCTCAGAGCAACTCACCAAGATGGGCACAGTAGGGCACCCAATGATTGGCGCCGAGCTGAAAATTCTCGATGCGGATAGCGATACTACGGGCGATGACATGAATGGCGAGATCATTGCCCGCACACCGACTTTGTTCGGCGGTTACTCGCAAGACCCTTCGGCGACGTCTCAGGTCATGCAAGAGGGATAGATGCGAACAGGCGATATTGGCAGGTTTGACGAAGATGGTTTTCTCATACTTCCGGGCCGTTCGAAAGAGGTTATCAAGTCTGGTGGCGTCACTGTAATCCCGAGCGAGATTGAAGCAGCGTTACTTCGCCACTCTTCTGCGCGCGAAGTTGCAGAGATCGGCTCTCCCGATGACTGGTGGGGTGAAGCTGTCCACGCTTTTGCAGCGCTTTATCCTAACAACGTTGTTCAAGAGACAGACTTGTTAGCTTTCTGCCGCACACATCTTGCAGGCTACAAGACACGAAAAATCGTTCATTTTGTCGAAGAACTCCCTCGCACTGGCATCGGCAAAATTTCACGACGGACGGTGCGTGAGCAGTTTTTTGGTGCACAAGCAAGTGGGGTTGTGAAGTGAATGAGGGCTTAATTCGTTTACGTATGCCTACTTCGGATGGGCACTACGGGCGATCTCGTAGATGGAGCCAGGGTACTGCAGCTTTTCGGAGATGCAGTAACTGAGGTCTTGATCGGGAATGACGGCGACGAGGGCCTCATGCGGGCGCTCGATGCCGAGTTCTTTGTCCCAGTTTGGAGCGGTGATTACCTCGAAATCCGCGCCAAGTTGACCCGGACTGGGAACACGTCCCGTACGTTTGAATGCACCGCACATAAGGTAGTCGAACTCGTCCAGCCAAGTGGCTCATCTGCACGCGTGCTGACTGAGCCATTGCTGGTGGCGAAAGCTCTTGCTATTGCAGTCGTGCCTTTGGACAGACAGCGACCAAAGCTATGACTGGTACTGCTGTCCTCCTTGCCCAAGCGCAACAAGGCAATATAGCGGCCACCGCCCGCCTGCTCTCAATCGTCGAGAATGATGAATTTCCTGTCGCGGAAGTCATACGCGCGACACACGCCAAAACGGGCCACGCAAAGGTTATCGGTATTACTGGTCCTCCCGGTGCCGACAAGAGTTCGCTTGTTTCATCACTTGTTGCGGCTTATCGGGCAACTTATCCGCGTGTCGCAGTCATGGCAGTTGATCCTTCGAGTCCATTCACGGGTGGGGCGATTCTGGGCGATCGCATACGGATGCGCGAGCGGTTCCTCGATGAAGGAGTGTTCATCCGCAGTATGGCTAACCGTGGCAACTCTGGCGGTCTAGCTCGCGCAACCAGACGCGTTGTGAACGTTCTTGACGCGCTTGGGTTCGACATCATACTCGTCGAGACTGTCGGGGTAGGCCAGAAAGAGGTTGAAGTGGTTCGTGTGGTCGACACCGTATGCCTCGTGACGATCCCAGGGGCCGGAGACGACATCCAGGCGATCAAGTCAGGCATTGTGGAGATTGCAGATGTGCTCGTTGTCAACAAGGCTGACCGGCCGGGAGCAGATCACGCCGTCAAGGATTTTCGCAAATGCTGACCCTGGGAACGCCACGACTTAAATGGAAGGTTCCGGTTATCAAGACATCCACGACGGAGAATACGGGTATTGATGAATTGATCTCCGCAATTGACAAGCATGGTTTTTGGGCAGTAGAAAGCGCCGACGCTCAACGTAGGAACCTAGATGCGATCGGGAATGAGTTGGAAGCGCTGTTGCATGACAGGGTGTTCAGTTAACTTGCCGTGCAAATAGGCGGTGGGCGGCTTGAAAAAGCAATTGCGCGGGTCGCCGAACGCGTACTTGATCCTTATGCGGCGGTGGATGAGCTGCTGACCACAGCGCCGGAAGGTGATCGACCTCAGTCGGACCAGCACAAAATGTCAGAATACTAGGCGGATTGATGCGTGAAGATGAAACAATGATTCACAGAGCCGAAGAAAACTGGAACACTTGTTATGAATATTTATTCCTCTGATGTCTTCCATGCAGCAGACACACCAACAGACAATGGTCCTGAAAAAAGCGCTTCGCAGCGGTGATCCTAGGGCAGCAAGGCAACTTTTGGCGCATAGCGTTGCACTTGGACACGAACGATTAGCGGTCAGGCGGTATTTCGCGGCGCGTTGTCTGGGAGTTGATGATCTCGAAGAATTCAGGCCATTCTGTACTGAAGCTGCACGTCATTTTGCACCTGGCGCTTTGTTATCAGCCGCGAGGGCGGTTGCCGGTCGGCTCCAAGTTGCCTGTGATATTCATTGTATTGTCAGTGAACTGCTAACTGCTGGCATACCCTTACAGTTACCCTATGGAGAAACGTGGCCTCTATTGAAAAGTTCGCCTGCATATTGTGGCACTCGGGTAAGTTTGCTCGGCAGAATCGAAATCGGGCACGGCCCTTGGTTTGGACCCGGTTCGGTTGTTCGGGCCGATGGTCATTTCGTGCACATTGGAAACGATTTTAGAATCGGAGAGCGCTCGACGGTTCACATTTCCCATAATTTGCTCCCCACCGTGATTGGGAGCCGCGTATCTGTAGGGCGCGACGCCGTGGTACATGCATGTATAGTCGGTGATAACTGTGTGATCGAAGATGGCGTAATAATACTTGATGGATCATGTGTCGAGAATGGCGTTCTCGTCGAAGCCGGGTCGACCGTGTATCCGCGATCAAATTTGAAGGCAGGATTGATCTATTCAGGCAGCCCTGCGAAACCAATCAGAGAACTTGAAGATCAGGAACTCAAGCTGCGCAGAATGTTCGTTTCGGATGCTATTTTCTTATCGATCTTCAACAATGCAGCCGCTGATTGCTTTGAACCGGTGTCCCTCGGCGGACACGTGTTTGTGGCGACAACAGCGTTGCTTAAAGGAAATGTCGAAGCAGGGAAAAATGTAGGCATCTTCTTTGGTTGCGACATTAATGCAGCAGATTTCAAGGTTGAGATAGCTGAAAATACCAACATTCAAGACAATACAATTATTGAAGCGGCTGCAGGTAAGATAGAAATAGGAGCAAATACGACGATTGGTCATAACGTTCTTTTGCGCTCTTGTCGTATTGGTGACAGCTCGTTGGTAGGAATTGGAAGCAAGCTTGCCAACGGCACTATCATTGAGGATGATGTTTTGCTCGCTGCAGGTTCTACGACCATGCCTGGACAGCAACTTGAGCGGGGCTGGCTCTGGGGTGGGCAACCGGCGCGTCCAATATCAATGCTTGACAGTGCCAAGCGTTCAATGATGTCGGCGACCATCGAGCAATACTGCGAATATGGTGCGCAGTTCAAGACTCTTCAACGCGCAAGAATGTCATAGGAGGCAGAAGTGGGTCATCGATTATCTCGCATCGTTACTCGAACAGGAGACCAGGGGCAAACGCGTCTTGGATCTGGAACCAGAGTTGACAAAGATTCACCGCCAATTGAAGCTATGGGAACAATCGACGAGCTGAATTGCTGGATCGGCGTGTTGTTTATGCTCGCAAAATCACCTGAAGTTAAACAATCGTTGGAGTTCGTGCAGCACGACCTATTCGATCTCGGTGCGCAAATCAGCGTGCCGGGGACACCGTGGTTGTCACAAGATCATTTGACGCGCATTGAGGGAAGCTTCAACCAAGTGAATGATGGATTGAGCATGCTTAAGGAGTTCATTCTGCCTGGCGGCGAGCCTGCTTCCTCGTTTGCTCACGTTGCGCGCACGGTGTGTAGGCGAGCTGAGCGCCGTTTGTTCAGCCTAAGTGAAACTGATTTGCAATTTGAGATTCAAGGAGGCCGCAAGGCTTCCGGCCAAAATTATGGCCTGTCATATCTTAACAGACTTTCCGAATTTCTATTTGTAGCCGCGCGCGTGGAGAACCACGCCGCAGGTTGTGCGGACGTGTTGTGGGAAAGAGGCAAGAGCATTCAAGTTGAGAAGTCCCGTGGATCGTAAATGTTACACTCTCTCGAATGCAATTTTGGGCAGTGCTTGGTTTGGTTCAACGGTGTCGTCGTGGTTTGCATCGGCCAATCTTTTGCGGGACACGGCCAAAACAGAAGCTGCATTGGATTTGTGACCGATAGATTGACCGACAAAAAATCGGACGAGTGAAAATTGCGGACGTCAATGTCGATGTTTGGAATAGTTTTATGTTAGCGATTGGTTCACGTCAAAAATGTATGATCCTCTATGTTGAAAGTGGCGACTTGAATAAGAACTGGGGTTCTCCGAGGCTTGGATTGTCGAAGCTCAAACCCCAAGGAGAACCCCATGCAGGTTTTTGGCCTACAGCGAGCAATTTATCAGGGATATCACATCGCGTCTCGCATGCCTGGGGCGCCCACGCCGCAGGCATGCTGGCTGGCGCGTTGGCGCGGTTTGAGCAGGCCCGCCCCGCGACGGGCTTGACGCCGAGGCCGCAGCCCGTGCCGTAGGCGTGCCGCGGGCCACGCTGTACCGCTGGCGCAAGCAGCCCGAACCTCTGTCGCGGCGGCCGAAGCGGACCCGCGCCAGGTCCTGGAGCAGCAATCTGGTTGCCGCCGTTGAGCGCCTCAGACTCGACTTTCCCATGTGGGGAAGGGCCAAGATCGGGCCGCTGGTCAGGGTGGAAGGCTTCTGCGCTTGCGATGCCACCGTGGGCCGCATCATCGGCCATCTCGTCAATCGCGGTGTGGTGCAGCCGGTGCCAGCCTTGCGCAAACGCTCCCATGCCCGGCGCGCTGGAGCCAGAAGCGGCGCTTCGCCGCGCGCTTGCCCAAGCATCTAAAGGCCACCGAACCCGGCCATATCGTCCAGCTCGACACCGTCTTCATCACCCTTGAATCGGGAAAGTCGATCAAGCACTTCACGGCTTACGATCCCGCCGCCAAATGGACCGTCGGACAGGCCTTCAACCGCGCCACCGCAACCTCCGCAGCTCTGTTCCTCACAAGCTGGTGCGCGACATGCCCTTCAAGGTCGATGCCATCTAGGTCGATGGCGGATCGGAGTTCATGGCCGAGTTCGAGGAAGCCTGCGAGAAAAGGGCCATCAAGCTCTTCGTCCTGCTGCCCAAGTCGCCCAAGCTCAACGGCGCCGTCGAACGCTGTAACGGCACCAGGCGATACGAGTTCTACGAAACCTACGATCTGCCAACTTCCGTCGAAGCCCTCAATCCCATCCTCGACAGCTTCCAGCACCTCTACAATCATTACTGGCCTCACGGAGCCCTTGCCGGATTAACCCCCAACCAGTATCTCAAATCTCGCCAAGCCAAGGAGCCCAATCCGTCTCATATGTACTGAACCCGGACAGGCTATTGCCCTATGCCGTGGAGCCTGCCATCATAGTCACCTGCGTGGCGCTTGCACGGTTCTGGGCCGTCAAAATGCCGACACCAGAAAGAGAGTATCATGTCCCAAGATTTTGACACCATCGCCCGAATTCTGGCTGATCTCCCCGGTCCCGATGAAGTCGCGCGGCTCGCCGCCTTCGAACGCGACCGGATCCTGACCAAGCCACCGGGCAGCCTTGGCAGGCTTGAAGAAATTGCGGCATGGGTTGCGGCATGGCAGGGGCGCGGATCACCGCGGATTTCGAAACCGGCGGTCTGCATCTTTGCGGGCAATCATGGCGTAACGCGACAAGAGGTTTCACCCTACCCATCCGAAGTGACAGCGCAGATGGTGGCAAATTTCGCTGCGGGCGGTGCCGCGATCAATCAGTTGTGCGGGGTCCACGGCATCGAACTTGCGGTGCACGGTCTCGAACTCGACGCTCCGACTGGCGATATCACCGAGGGGTCCGCACTCAGCGAACCGGAGTGCGTGAGTGCAATCGAGGCGGGTATGGCGGCCGTTCCTGAAGGCTGCGACCTTCTGGGTCTTGGTGAAATGGGAATCGGCAATACAACCATCGCTGCGGTAATCTATGCATCCCTCTTCGGCGGCGCGCCGGGTCACTTTGTGGGCCGCGGAACCGGCGCCAGCGATGCGATGTTGCAGAGGAAGGCGGATGTTGTCCGATTGGCAATCGCCTTGCATCGTCCGTATCTTGACGATCCCCTGGAACTGCTTCGGCGCGTTGGCGGGCGCGAAATCGCCGCCCTCTTCGGCGCACTTCTTGCCGCGCGCATCAAGCACATTCCAGTGGTCCTCGACGGATACGTCGTAACTAGTGCCGCCGCTGTTCTCCACCGAGCCAACCCAATAGGTCTGCAGCATTGCATCGCAGGACACGTATCGTCTGAAGGTGCTCATGCCGACGTCTTGCACCGGCTCGGATTGAAGCCACTGCTGTCTCTCGGACTGAGGCTCGGTGAAGCCAGTGGCGCGGCGCTGGCAATGGGAATCGTAATGGCAGCTGTCAGGTGCCACTCCGGCATGGCAAGTTTCACGGAGGCGGGTGTTACCGATGGCGAACCCACCACAGCTGATAACACGCCGAGCGGTGGGCCCGAGAACATCGTTCCGCTTGTTGTGGAGGCACGCGCCAGATGAACGTTATTCCCCGGACTCTACCCAAATCTGGAGGAACTTGCGGGGCTCCGGTCACTGGCATTACGCTTGAAACCTGAATCCGTCCCTCGCCCTACTCAATGGCAGCGCCAACATAAGGTCCTGCGCCCAAATAGATTGCAGCTTTCAGCCGCCTTTCATCTGTCATCTTAAGACTGCAATCCTGTGAAAAACGCAACATGCGGGAGGGCGAGGGATTTCTTCTAATTTCATCCGCGTGTTTTCTTGCCTGCAACGCTTCCGCCGACTGATCATTCGCTTCGAAAAACATCCCAAGATTTAGATAAATTATAGCAAGGCCTTCGTCACGGGAACCAATAGCGGCGCGCCATAGTTCCGGTGCGGTGCAGATAAGCGGCTTTGCATCAGAAATGCAATCATTCGATATCAGAAGGCAAGCCAGATTATTTTTCGTTGCGGCTTCACCCGCCGCCACGAGAGTGCGATATCGATTTCTTCCAAGAGCTGTTAACTGATGACGATATCTTTGCTGAAGGCCAAAATGAAAATTAACGCTTGTTGCTCTGAGTTGAAGCGGAATCCTCGCAACCCATGCAGCCGCAAGATTCCATGCGCTGAGAGATTTAAAATACAGGCTCCTTGCTTCCTCAATGTTTCCCATCATATGGTGGCATACACCGAGGCTGTTGAGACTGCTGGCTAAGCGGGGATCGGATTTGTCGAAGCCTTCCGAAATATCCTTAGCAATACGCCATTGAATTTTCGCCTCTTCGACATAACCTGACAGGCGTGCATTTTCCGCACCCCAAGCGAATGTCTCCCAGACTAAGTCCTGCGCAGGGCAACTGGCGAAATTCAACTGCATGTGACAATGCCTCAAACGCCGAGATAGGCTTTGCGTACATGATCGTTGTTATGGAGATCCTCGGCTGGACCTTTCAATGAGATACGACCAACTTCCATGACGTAAGCATAATTTGCCAACTTGAGCGCTAATTCTGCATTCTGTTCGACGAGAACAATTGGCACGCCAGTTTCCTTGATGTTACGAATGATTCCGGCGATCTCATGCACCAATTTTGGCGAAAGGCCCAGAGAAGGCTCATCCATCAATATAAGCCGTGGCGCTGACATCAGCACCCGGCCAATTGCCACCATTTGCTGTTCACCGCCGCTTAACGTGTTTGCACGTTGATTGCGTCTTTCGGCAAGAATTGGGAAATATTGAAAAATCTGATCCAGCGTTTGATCGATCTTTTTCTGATCCCTCCGCAGATATGCGCCTGTGTACAAATTTTGCAATACGGTCAAGGTCGGAAAAACGCGACGTCCTTCGGGAACATGCGCGATACCGCGCTTAACGATATCTACAGGCGAAAGACGGTCAATCCGCTCGCCATCGAACCAAATTTCACCGGTTTTTGGGTGGGATAATCCGGAAATGGTTCGGAGTGTTGTGCTCTTGCCTGCTCCATTGCTTCCGATGAGAGTGATAATTTGCGACGAGTCGACAGCCAATGAGACTTGGTGGATAGCCTTAATTTTTCCGTAGTAGACATCGATCGATTTCAATTCAAGGAGCATCGCTTAGACACCTCCCAGATAGGCTTCGATTACTTTTTCGTTCTTGACCACTTCCGCAGGCGTCCCTTCGACCAGCAGCTTCCCAAAATTCAGGACCGTAACTTTATCACATAGTGCCATGACCGCGTGCATGTCATGTTCGACCAGAATCACTGTTATCCGATGATCACGAACTTTCCGTATTAAATCGATCATTCTGTTGGTTTCCTCAGGGTTCATCCCGGCGAAAGGTTCATCAAGCAAGATGAGGCGGGGGTCTGCGGCGAGTGCTATGGCAAGTCCAAGGGCCTTTTGGTGGCCGTGGGAGAGATTTGCAGCCAACTCGTCCTTTTTTTCGCCAAGCCCAATGATTTCCAGTATTTCGATTGCACGGCGCTCATTTTCGAACTCATTGTCGCGTCCACTCTTGGTGAGAGCCGTTAGGATGTTGTAATGGGTGTGCAGATGCCGGCCTGCTACCACATTTTGCAAGACTGTGAAGTCCTGGAAAACCGTTGTGGCTTGAAATGTTCTGACAATACCCAGCTTCGCGATATCATGGATGTTTAGTCCAGAAATATCTTTGCCGTCGAACAATATCCGGCCCGCAGTAGGTTTATAAAATCCACTGATCAGATTGAATATTGTCGTTTTACCAGCACCATTCGGCCCTATAAGACCACGGATCTCGCCGCGCGGCAGTTGGAAGGAGATGCCCTGCACAGCCCTTAGACCACCGAAGCTCTTTCGGAGAGATTGCAATTCTAGTATCACGCGCCGATACCTCCCTTGGTGTGCGTTATTGTCCGGGGGCTTATTCTTCTGGTTGACGGCGGGGACTTGCTCTACCGTCAACTCTCTCTACGTGAAACGGCTATTACCGGTCAGATCGTATCGAAGTACCGTTTGAGTTCCCATTCGGTGACGTTGTCCTCAAGCCATTTGTCCCAGAGATCACATTCCGTTTCTCTGGTCATGGCATACTGCCCGACGAATTCGGACCCGAAAAGCTCATGTACCTTTTGGGACTTCTTGAACGCTTCGGTGGCGTCTCTGAGGTTTCTCGGAAGACGCCGAAACCGCTTGTCATCGCCAGCGTTACCCGTTGCGTAGCTTAGTGGCACCAACTTATTCTCAATCCCGTGAAGTCCGGTGAGAAGGCCGGCGGCAATTGACAGATACGGATTCGCATCTCCGCCGGGCTGCCGCGTTTCGATACGTACACCTTCGGGCTTTGGCCTCGTTATTGCCCGCAGGGCGGCGGTTCGGTTGTCTTCGGCCCAGGAAGCATTTTCCGGGCACCACTGCCGGCTGCTGCGGCGGCGATAGGAATTGATGACCGGATTATAGATGGCCGTGACTTCCGGCATCAGATCGATCATCCCTGCAGCGAATTGTTTTCCGACGTCGGACAACTCACCCGCTTTACCAGTCGAGAAGGCTGGATTCCCGCCCTTCCACAAACTATGGTGGATGTGCGCTCCGGTGCCGGTATCACCGATCCTCCATTTCGACATGAAGGTGGCGACCAGACCGTGCTCGGCACATAGTTGCTTGAAATACAGCTTCGACCGCGCCGCGCGATCCGCCATCTCCATTGTAGGCGCATGCGAAAGCGCAAATTCAACCTGCCCATAGCCAAGCTCGCAGTGGAACGAGTCGATTGAAATGCCAACGCTTGCGAGACGCTCATGGAATTTCAGCATCAGTTCTTCGATATCGGCAATTCGCGTCAGGCTGTAAGCATTCATCGTGCGGCTGACCATGGAAAGATCGTAATGCTTTCCGTTCCTGATCAGGTCGTTATCAGCCTTCATGATATAAGCTTCGTATTCGATGGCGCAGCGATGCTGATACCCCATCGCCTCCGCCTTTTCGACCGCCATCCGCAGCACAGAGCGCGGCGACATAGGGCAAAGGGATCCATCTTTGGAATCAACCATGTCGCAGACGACCGCAGCAAAATCAGGCCGCCAAGTGTGATGAATAACGGAATTTAGATCAGGGACTGTGAATAGATCCGGAAATCCGTTCTCAAAGGAACTGAACTCGGACTCCATGACGTCGTCCTGGGTCGACAACCCGTACAAGATGGTACAATACGCGTTGCCGAGATCGCCGAGGCCCTTGCTTGGCTTCACGATTTTGCCACGTAACATGCCGTCCATGTCCGGAACCTCGATTTGGACGTATTTGACGCCCTTCTTCTCCATCTCCTCAAGTGCAGCTTTTGTTTTTGCAGGATCGTTATAAATTTTTGATTTATTTGCCATTTGTGAATCTTAGGCTCCCTAGCTGTGACTGTAGTTGTCCGGTTTCATGCATATGTTTTTGCGGGATCGGCCGCCAGCGCCTGCGGATGCCTATCGGTTCCACCCAGCGCCACCTTTCTCCACGAATTCGATACGGCTGCCAAGCCACTGGCGAAGCAAGCGCTTCCGTACCGCTTCATCGTTAGATTCAACCTTGTTGCTGTTCAACTCTCTTGACATCGACGCTCTCGCTCTTTATTGCATACAATGAGTGCATTCAATAATCAAGACAAACTAGATTGATCGACCATGGCGAAGGCAGCGAAACAGAAACAGAAACAGAAGCAGAACGGTCCGGACGGGCTGGTTGACCGGGTATACGCGGTCCTGCTTGATACCATTTGCAGCGGACGCCTTCCTCCGGGCACACGGCTGGGGCAGGAATGGCTTGCGGAACGCCTAAATGTTTCGAGGCAGCCAGTCGGGCATGCACTCGCTCTAATGAAAAGCCAGGGATTCGTGTGCGACGTCGGGCGGCGCGGCCTGATGGTTGCGACATTAAAGCCGGATTATGTCGAAGCAGTCTATGCTGTGCGGGGTGCATTGGACCGCCTTGCCGCGAGTCGGGCTTCTCAGAACTGCAAGTCTCGCGATCAGGCACGCACTGCGAGGGCAAAGTTTGGCCGTCTAGTGGAGATGGGCGATGCCGCGCTTGGCTCAGGATCAATTTCCGGATTGATATCGGCCGATATCGCCTTTCACGGGTTTATCTATGAACTCTCTGGCAATGTCGTTATTGGCGAGACGATGGAGGTGCTCTGGAACCGCTTGCGTTGGGTGATGTCGGCATACCTGACGAAGCACGACTGGGCGGAGGGCACCTGGGGTGAACACAAGCAAATTATTAAGGCGATACTCGCGGGGGACGGGGAAGAGGCTGAGCGGCTGGCCCTGAATCATGTGCGCTATGCGGTGCATCTCATAAAGAGTGAGCTTGAGCGTGCGGAGAGCACTCTGCATCCCGGAAACGGGCTGCTCATGCCGTTGCAAAACTGACGGCACCAAATGACGAAAGAAGATATCCCAGTATTGGGAGCATGGAGAAACTCAATATGACGAAAGAAAATGCACCTATACGCGTATTGCTGTCCAAGCTGGGATTGGATGGCCATGACCGTGGTGTGAAAATCGTTGCGCGCGTACTCCGCGATGCAGGAATCGATGTCGTCTATGCCGGATTGCATCGTTCTCCCGAAGAGGTCGTCTCGGCGGCTATCCAGGAAGATGTGGATGTTCTGGGCGTGAGTTTATTGTCCGGGGCGCACATGCCGCTATTCGCAAAGGTAATAGCCCTGATGAAGGCCAAAAATGCCGAACACATTATTCTCGTTGGCGGCGGTCTAATGCCTGATGACGATATCGTCAAGCTTAAGGAAATGGGGGTTGCCGATATTCTACGGCAAGATTCGACGCCAGAGCAGATTGTGTCAACGATTCGCCGGGTGGTATCAGAGCGGGATGCAGCGTGATCACGCATCTCAGGGTTTAACTCACGCAAGGTGTTCAGATAATGGAAAATTGGGTATTTCCACCAAAATTCGATCCTAATTACTTGCCTGACGCAGCCTCTCCTTACTGGTATCCGGTTCGCGAGACGATGGATCCGAGGGAACGCGAAAAAGCGGTTATCACGCGCCTTAGGGAGGTGATGCAGTATGCTTATGCGAAATCGCCCTTCTACAAGAATAAGTGGGATGAGGCGGGCATCCATCCTGATCGGATAAAATCCCTGGAAGATTTTGAAGAAGTCCCGGTGGTCACCAAGCAGGAACTGCGTGCGGCGCAGGAGCGCGCGGCCCCCTTTGGGGATTATCTCTGCATTCCGGAATCGGAAGTGCACCGTATTCATGGAACCTCTGGCACGACCGGACGTCCGGTGATTTTTTCGATCGGCAGGGACGACTGGGATGCGATAGGCAATGCCCATGCTCGGATCATGTGGAGTTTTGGCATCCGTCCGGGCGATATCGTTTTCGTCGGCGCGTTGTTCAGCCTTTATATAGGTTCCTGGGGTATCTTGGTTGGGGCGGAACGCCTGCGCGCAAAATGTTTCCCATTCGGTGCCGGGGCTGCAGGTCAAACGGCAATCGCCGCTCGCTGGCTGAAGCTGGTAAAACCAAAGGCGATCTACAATACGCCATCTTATGCGATGCACCTCGCCGAAGTGGCCCGTGAAGAGAAGATCGATCCGAGAGAATTCGGCCTTAAGATCATGATGTGTTCGGGGGAGCCCGGCGCGTCGATTCCAGCCATACGTAACAAGCTTGAAGAAACTTATGGCGCAAAAGTCATCGACTGCGGGACAATGGCTGAAATGACGCCATGGCTGTCGTCAGCGGGCAATAGCGCGACGAATCTAGGTATGATCCTGTGGCAGGACATTGTGTATCACGAAGTCTGTGATGCCAAGACTTTCAAACGGGTCCCTTACGGCAGTCAGGGCACTCCGGTCTACACCCATCTGGAGCGGACCTCTCAGCCGATGATCCGTTTGGCTTCGGGCGATCTCACCATGTGGGAGGAGGGTCCCTCCCCGTGCGGACGTACATACCCGTATTTGCCGAAGGGGCTGTATGGTCGTATCGATGATATGTTCCAGATACGTGCGGAAAACGTATATCCGAGCGATATCGAGTCTGTGGTCGCCGGATTGCCCCAATACGGTGGTGAGCATCGCGTGATAATCACGCGATCCGGGGCGATGGATGAGCTCTTCGTTCAAATCGAAGCAACGCCTGAAGTCTATTTCGCCGGCGATTCCGCTATTAAGGTAATGAGAGATCAGGCATCGACCCTCTTACAGCGCGGTATTGGGGTGCGTGCCAAGGTGGAAATTCTTGCGCCCGGCACGCTGGAGCGCGCTCAACACAAGGCCCGGCGTGTCATCGATGATCGAAACCTGTTTGCCTCCCACCAGGGCAAGGCGCGTTGATAAGAAAATGAATAAAATAGCGTCAATGGACTTTGTTCCCGGAGTGCTTCGAGGCGAGACAGTCGCAATTGCTCGGCTGATTTCCCGCGCCGAGGCTGCAAACGACGAATGCCGGCCTGCCATGGCGAAGATTTTCCGGCATGCAGGAAATGCCCATGTTGTCGGAATAACCGGTGTGCCGGGAAGCGGAAAGTCGACGCTAACATCAGTTTTGGCGGCGGAATTTCGCCAGTCTGGGCGTAAGGTTGGGATTATAGCAATCGATCCGACTAGCCCATTTTCCGGAGGAGCAATCCTTGGCGACAGGATCAGGATGTCTGATATCGCCATGGATCCAGGCATCTTCATCCGCAGCATGGCGACGCGCGGTGCCATGGGCGGGTTGTCGCGCGGCTGCCTTGATGCCGTCGATATTTTAGATTCTGCAGGATTTGACATCATCATCATTGAAACCGTTGGGGTAGGCCAGGACGAAGTGGAAATTGTTCAGGCTGCCCATACGGTTGTTGTCGCTTCGGCACCGGGTCTGGGCGATGATATCCAGGCCATCAAGGCTGGTGTGTTGGAAATTGCGGATATCCACATCGTCACCAAATGCGATCGGTCGGACGCCAATGACACGATCCGATCGCTCAAGGGAATGTTGAAACTCGGAGATCTTACGAAGGTTGCATCCGGGTGGGAGCCGCAGGTCGTCGGCACCAGTGCGTTGAAAGAGCAAGGCATTGCTGATTTGGCAAACGCAATTGATGGCCATCGCAAGTATCTGTTGAGTTCCGGCGAGATAAAGACCCGAAACCGGAAAATAGCAGAAACGCGTATGCTGAGAATTGCGGAAGCCATAATCAGAGGGCGCTTCTACGAAGAGCGTCAAGGTGCCGTATCCAATCTGTGCGATCAAATGGTCAATAAAAAACTTGATCCGCACTCCGCAGCGCGATGGTTGCTCACAAATTTGAATGGAGAGAAGAAAGATGTCTTCGTCTAAAACATTCCAGACATCCTTGCTGGAGAGCATCGCAAAAGGCTTTGCAAACTGGGAAGCGAATGAGGTCGCCGAATCCCTCTCGCGCCAGCCAGAAACCCAAGATCAGTTCAAGACGGAATCGGGAATCCCGCTGAAACGAGTGTATACGCCGACCGACGTGGCAAATATCCCGCCCGAAGACATCGGACTACCGGGGCGTTACCCCTATACACGTGGGCCATATCCGACAATGTATCGGGCGCGTCCGTGGACGATACGGCAGGTCTCTGGATTCGGCAATCCGGCGGACACCAACCGTCGTTACAAATATCTTATCGCGGCAGGCCAAACCGGTATCTCGACCGATTTCGACATGCCGACACTGATGGGTTACGATTCCGATCATCCGATGGCATTCGGTGAAGTTGGCCGGGAAGGTGTGGCCATCGATACGCTTGATGACATGGAAGCGCTTTTCGATGGGATCGATCTGGAAAAAACCTCGGCCTCGCTGACGATCAACCCAACGGCGTTCATTGTTTATGCGATGTTCGTTTCGGCCGCCAAGAAGCGTGGTTATGATCCGCATAGGCTGGCAGGAACTATTCAAGCCGACATTCTCAAGGAATATATCGCTCAAAAAGAATGGATATTCCCGATCCGCCCGTCTGTAAGGTTGGTACGCGACACGATTCTATACAGCGCGGAACACACGAAGCGCTTCAATCCGATCAGTATCTCGGGATATCACATATCCGAGGTTGGCGCTGATGCCGTGCATGAGGTCGCGTTCACTATTTCATTCGCCATCACCTATATTGAAGAATGCATGAAAGCGGGCATGTCAGTGGACGAATTTGCTCCGCGACTTTCCTTCTTCTACGTTTGCCAGGCGGATTTCTTTGAAGAAATCGCCAAATTCCGGGCAGCCCGGCGCGTTTACGCCAAAGTTATCAAAGAGCGTTTTGGCGCCAAGCTGGCCGAGTCCATGCGGATGAGGATGCATGTCCAAACTGCCGCAATGACGTTGACCAAACCTCAGTACAACGTAAATCTCATGCGGACCACCGTGCAGGCACTTGCTGCTGTACTGGGCGGTGCCCAAAGTATGCACACGAACGGTTTCGACGAAGCCTTCACGATTCCCACCGAAGAGGCAATGAAACTTGCCATACGGACCCAGCAGGTTCTGGCGGAAGAGACGAACATTACTTCTGTAGTCGATCCGCTCGGTGGTTCATACTTGATTGAGGCCCTTACGTCCCAATTCGAAGAGAGGGTATTCGGGGTTCTCAATGAAATCGACAAAATGGGCGGAGCCATCAGAGCTGTAGAAACCAGCTGGATGCAGCGTATCTGCGCCGACTCCGCTTACGAATATGAATTGAGGAAAGCCCGCGGAGAACGCACCGTAATCGGCGTTAACAAGTATGTAGAGGAAGAAAAACCAGCTGACTTCGAGGCCCATCCTTATGATGAAGGAACCTTGGCGCGACAGCTGGACCGTCTGCGCAAGGTAAAGGCAAGCCGTAATCAAGAACAAGTGAAGCAAATTCTT
Organism: Aestuariivirga sp.; assembly: GCA_030680855.1. Classification (GTDB taxonomy): domain Bacteria; phylum Pseudomonadota; class Alphaproteobacteria; order Rhizobiales; family Aestuariivirgaceae; genus Aestuariivirga. The sequence goes on along the minus strand of JAUXUN010000070.1, from coordinate 23,678 downwards.
GAGCGAATGAAAGTTGTTGCCCAGGATGAAAGCCAAAACCTGTTGCCGATAACGGTTGAGGCCGTCGAGGCCAGGGCCACTCTGGGAGAAATTTGCGATGCTCTGCGTGGAGTGTGGGGAGTCTATCGGGAAGATCCAATTTTCTGAACCACTGTATTTAACACATCGGAGGAAGCGCATGCCGGGTGCAGTTTTGAGCGAGATCGTCGAAGAAAGCATACGGATGATAACCCTCAATCGTCCAGGCCGCCTGAACGCTGTTAACGGTGAACTACTTCGGGATTTATTGCATGTCTTGACGGAATCGAATGCAGATCCACAGACCCGCGTGGTGATATTACGAGGGGCTGGACGCGCCTTTAGTTCGGGTGACGATCTTAAGGATTTTGAAAACCAGACAAGCAGCGAAGCCGGATTGCGCTCGTTCATAGAGCAGTATCAGGCGGTAAGCCGCGAGATCCTGTATTCCCCGAAGATCGTCATCGCTGCCGTCCATGGATGGGCCGTGGGCGGGGCGCTTGAATGGATCATTAATTGCGATTTTACGATCTTTTCGACAGAGACCCGATGTTTTTTCCCGGAAATTTCTTATGGTTTGTTCGTCACTGGCGCGGTTACAACTCTTTTGACGAAGCAAATTGGACCTCAACGCACAAAGGAGTTGATTATTCTCGGTGAAAAGTTTGGTGCAGACCGGGCGTTGGCACTTGGGATCGCAGGAAAAACGGTTGAGCTGACTGATCTTGAAGGCACCGCGCTCGAATTGGCGCGCAAGATATGTGAACGCCCGAAGCAGTCCGTTAGCGATTTGAAGCGTGTTGTCAATCAAGCCTATCACCTTGATCTTGAACAGGCGATGACGCTTGAAACCGACGCGGCGGTGCGTGGTTTCCTTGATCCATCGACCGCCGATCGGATAACGAAGGCTGCAGTATGACTTTAGTATTCAGGTTCCCGGCTCAATATGGAACTCGAATGGGCATAAGACGTGAGATTGGGGATTGATCGTGAAAGTCGATGTAGTTGAACTAGATCAATGGTCACGACCGAGCGGGTATTCCCATGCCACTATTGCAGAGGGGCGTTTTATCTTTGTGTCCGGCCAGTTGGGCCAGGACAATGTGAAGGAGAAACTGGAAGGTGACTTTCTTTCACAGGTCGGACAAGCGCTGAAAAATGTGGCTGAAATACTTTATGAAGCGGGTTCGTGTCCGAAGAATATTGTGAGAATGACATGGTACGTTTTGGATAAGCGCAACTATATCGCGGAGAGAAAAGCGATTGGTTCGCTGTACAAAAATATAATCGGGGGCGTCTATCCCGCCATGACTCTCATAGAAGTAGGTGGTTTGTTAGCCGATGGCGCGACGGTTGAGATCGAAGTTACCGCCGTAATTTAAAACTTCGGTTTCATTTTCCGGTTACTGCGTCAGAGGTGTGTTGGAACAAAACTAAGAAGCCAGATTGGAAATAGGGAGAAGTGAAATGCGGTTTTCGGGTACTGTTACTGTCATAACCGGTGCGGGTTCTGGAATGGGCAGGGCTGCGGCTTTGCGTATCGCATCCGAGGGAGGGGCCGTGATGTGTCTCGATCTATCGGGGGATACGGCTAGAGAGACAGCCGAAAAGATTAAGAAAAGTGGGGGACAGGCAGACAGTGCCCCATGTGACGTACGCAACCGCGCGGCTATCGAAGCCGCTGTGGCACATGCGAAGAAGTCGTTCGGAAAAATTACGAACCTCGTCAACAGCGCCGGTGCCCTGACCATGCAAGGGCTCTCCGATATGGATGAGGCGGGGTGGAATCTGGTCATCGATGTGAATCTCAAAGGAGTGTTCCTGATGACACAGGCATGCGTGCCCGCAATCGAAGAAGCGGGTGGAGGCGCTATTGTGAATATTACCTCAATCGAGGCGGAAGTGGTTGTCGCGAGCGGAGAAAACACCCAGCCGCATTACGCCTCCTCCAAAGGCGGCGTAAAGACCATGACGAGAACGCTGGCCCATGATCTTGGACGCAAAAACATTCGCATCAATGCAATCGCGCCAGGCCTTATTGAGACGGGCTTTGGCGGCTCGAATCCAGCATCGGATCAGTATCAAGAATACGTCCATGGACACTCGGCTCTGAGACGATCGGGTCGTGCGGATGAGATAGCTGCCGCAATTGCTTTTTTGTTGTCCGATGACGCGAGTTACATCACCGGAGCTCAGCTTCCGGTCGATGGCGGATGGTTGATCTACTGAAGAATTTGGTCCGTTACTTTGCGCCCGGCGCGCAATGAAGACCGGCAGACGACGCAAGTAAAAACTAATAATCGAGATGTGACGGCCAACTATCTTTGATATTTTTTGGAGTTACTACGCACCCATGGAGACACGGATATGGACAGACGGCAGATTGCGATTTCTACGAATGGACCGCAGGCACCAAGGCCAATATCAAATTGGAGTACCAGGATGCATAATTTCACAGCCCCGGAGCTTCCAAAATGCGGAACCCACAAACCATGGCCAAGTGCAAAGGCCTTCTCTGGATATTTTGTCACGCCAACGTAATGGTATTGGAGTGATATTCTTGCAGCATGATGAATTATGGACCACGCAAAACAAGAGATACGGGAATGAAGCTTATCGATCTTAATATCCGGGTCGTTTTCATGGTCGAAACCTGGGTTGTGGTCCGGGTCGCTGATGGAAAAGTTCCGGCCACGATGGGGATTTGATATGGAGTGTCTGAGATATGGCAGGTTTGTCAGGAAGACTAGAGTCGCTTCATCTTGCCACGATTGGCAGTTACTCCCGGGCCAAAACCATTCTTGTCAAGGTGAGGTAAGTTATGCCGGTTGATGTTGATCCCAATGACATTGTCATAGTTGGTGCGGGCCCTGTCGGCTTGTACGCGGCCTACTATGCGGGCTTCCGCGGTCTCAAGACGACGGTTGTGGATGCGCTGCCGGAGGCCGGCGGACAGATCACCGCAATGTATCCCGAGAAAGAAATTCGCGATGTCGCCGGATTCGCGTCGATCCGTGGAACGGAGCTCGTCAACAACCTTTTGCAGCAAGCCGCTCAGCATGACTACAATCTTCTGCTGTCCGAAACTGTCGGAGAACTCGATACGGCCGATGATGGTCTTTATCGGCTCACCACCAGCGAGGGGCGTGTCATCGTCACCCGGGCAATCCTGATCGCGGCCGGGCTTGGCAGTTTTACCCCGAAGTCCCTGCCGACGATTCAGGCTCCTTTGCCGGAGGGCGTCCTTCATTTTGTACCAAAACTCTCGGCTCTGGACGGTCAGGACGTAGTGATCGTGGGCGGTGGCGACAGCGCTGTCGATTGGGCGCTTGCCGCCATCCCGAGAGCAAAGTCGGTGGCGGTTGTACACCGGCGGGCAAGGTTCCGGGCGCATGAGGCAAATGTTGAAGAGATGCGTTCCGGCAGGGTTCGCATCATCGCTCCCGGTGAGATTCAGGAACTGCGGGCCGGCATTTCGGTCGAGGCCGTCGTGGTCCGTCAGCCTGGCGCTGGGGATCAGGTATTGCCCTGCGACAAACTGATCATGGCGCTAGGCTTCACTTCCGATCTTGGGCCGCTCGGGGCTTGGGGACTGGAGCGCATCGGCATTCATTTTTGCGTCCGGCCGGACATGCAGACCTCGCGTGAACGGATTTTTGCAGCCGGTGACGTCAGCGAATACCCTGGCAAGGTCCGTCTGATTTCGGTGGGTTTTGGTGAGGCGGCCATTGCCGTCAACCATATTGCTGCTGCGATTGATCCGGCCCAGCAGGTCTTTCCGGGTCACAGCACACATGGAGCAGAATAATTAATGCCATACGTCATCGGAGATGCATGTTTACAAAGCCGTGACCAGGCTTGCGTCGATGTATGCCCTGTTGATTGTATTTACGAGGGTTCAAGGCGGTTCTGGATTCATCCCGTGGAATGCATTGACTGCGGTGCCTGTGAATCCGTGTGCCCGGTCACAGCCATATATTACGTCGACAGAGATCACTCCACGGAAGACCTGCTGGAGGCACGTACGTTTTTCGACTCGGTCTTGCCGGGGCGGGATAGCCCATTGGGAACCCCGCGTGGCGCATCGAAGGTTGGCCCCCTTGATACGGACCTTCCTCGTGTGCTGGCGCTTAACAAGGGAGGGGTGGATGGTTGAGTGAGAGTCCCGTTTTCTGCCGACTTTGCTGCCGTTTAAACTCGCGGGTTATGTAACCGCACAACATGTGAACAGGAGAGACGAAGATGACTGACACAAAAACACTCGTTCAGAATTTTGATTTCCACGGAGAGGCGCTTGACAGTATTTTTGCGACATACAAAGAGTTGCGCGAAAAATGTCCGGTCGGGCACAGCGACAAATATGGCGGCTTCTGGTTCCTTACGAAGAGCGACGACATCTTCAAGGTAGAGCAGGATCCGGAAACCTACTCGGTTAGACCCACCATGCTGGTGCCACCAGTGGCCGATTTCCCAATGATACCGATCGATACCGATCCTCCAGAGCTTACGGAATACCGGCGCATTCTCTTGCCGCTGTTCACACCGCAGTCGCTTGCGAAGATGGAAGGTCCAGTGCGAGATGTCGCCCGAGATCTGGCAAAGAAATTCGTCGAGTCCGACTCCACCGACGCGACGGCGATGTTCGCGAGGGCACTGCCGACGATCTTTTTTAGCCGCCTTGCGGGCTTTCCCGAAAAAGACTGGCCAAAGTTCGACGCCTGGGTGGACGACATCCTATATGAGCGCACCAAGGATCCCAAGCGCGCCAAGGCCGCGGAAAAGGCGGTCGTCGACTACTTCGAAAATCTGATTGCTGCATACAAAGGCCGCACGACGCAAGAGGCCAATACTGGCACTATCATTGATTATCTACTTGAGGCCAAGGTAAATGGTAAGCCGCTTACCAAAGATGAACTTCTTTCCTATTGCTATCTGATGTTCCTCGGCGGTCTGGACACCACCGCCTGGGCCATTCGGGCTAGTTTGTGGTATCTGGCGCAGGATCTGAAGGCCCAGAGATATCTACGCGAGCATCCCGAAGCGGTCCCGACCGCTGCCGAAGAATTCTTGCGGACGATGTCGCCCGTTCAGGCGATGGGCAGAACGTGCAAGGTGGACACGACGATCCGGGGCCAGAAAATCAAGGCCGGAGAGCGCGTCGTCCTGTTGTTCGGTGCGGGCAACCGCGATCCGGAAGTTTACGACAACCCGGAAGAAATTCAGATCGACCGCCAGGACAACAAGCACCTCGCCTTCGGCGCGGGCCATCATCGCTGCCTTGGGTCCAACTTGGGTCGCCGGGAGCTTGTTATCGCTCTGGAGGAGTTCCTTAAGATCGTACCTGAGTTCACTTTGGGTGATCTGTCCGAAAAGTGGCACGGGGTTGGGCGCCTGACGCTTAACATCAAGAAATAGGAGGCGTTGTGATGAAGGTTGCACTTGATGCGAAGCGCTGTCAGGGACATGCAAGATGCGCTGCGTTTGCGCCAGAGACGTTTGTTTTCGATGACGAGGGCTTTTCCCGCGTTCGCGAAGGCTTTGAAAATGTGAAACCGGAGCTCCAGGAGAAGGTTAGAAGGGCATGTACGAACTGCCCCGAGGGCGCGATCACGATATCCGGGTAGCAAGAGGTAGTCATATGAGCCCTGAGAAAGTGCAAGGTGGCCTTGAGCCATCCGAAACCGTGGCGATTGTTGGGGCTTCACTTGCCGGAGGCGCCTGTATTACGCGCCTCCGGGAGCTTGGGTTTACGGGACGGATACAGGCAATCGATTGTGACCCGTTCGCCCCCTATGATCGCCCTCCACTGTCAAAACGGTTTCTGGCTCAGAACACGGAGATTGAAACCCCTCGGTGGTGGTCGCCCGATTGCGAAGTTATTCGCGCAAGAGCGGTGGCGTTCGACGCGCAGCGCAGGGCGCTTCGTTTGCGGGATACCTCGGGTGCGGAGCGAAACATATCTGCCGATGCCGTGGTGATTGCCACCGGAGCGCAGCCAAGAAGGCTTCCGATTGAACCGGATGGCGTTTTTGCCCTGAGAACGGCCGGTGATGCTCTGGCCTTGCGCCATGCAGTGGACGCCGGTGCAAAGCATGTGGCGGTTATCGGAGCTGGTGTTCTGGGAACGGAGATTGCTTCGTCGCTCCGGCAACAGGACTTGCAAGTTTCGATGGTGGACGCCGCATCGCTGCCGCTTGTCCGCCTGCTGGGGCGCGGGATGGGTGCGCGGGCCATCGATTGGATGAAGGAATGGAACGTTGACCTCCATTTGGGGGTTCGTATCGAGTCAATTCGCTGCGATCATGGCGTGTGCGCAGTTACCTTGGGATCCGGTGTGGCGATTGAGAGTGATCTCATCATAAGCGCCGTCGGCGCGCGGCCGGCGGTGGATTGGTTGATCAATAGCGGATTGGCTATTCGTGACGGTGTTTTGTGCGATGCTTCGGGTTCGGCGCTGAGTATGGGCCACAATGTGGTTCCACGTGTCTATGTTGCCGGAGATGTGGCGTCAGTGGAATGCCCCAATGGCTCGTTTGCGAGGGACGAATCCTGGACTGGCGCCAAACAACAGGGTGTCAAGGTGGCTGAGACAATGTATTACGGAGCGCAACAGACAGTTCAGCCCGAACCACCGTATTTCTGGACCGAACAATTCGGTCGCAGGGTGCAAATTCTTGGCCGTGTGAGTGAGAACGGAGCAGTAAGTTGTGTCAAGTCTGTTCCAGATCGAAACGGTGGCCTGTTCAAGGTCGCGGAATCGGGAGCGCATGTAGCATGGATAGCGATAAATGCGCCATCGCTTTTTGCACAAGTGAAGGCTGGGCTGCTCCCTTGAATTCTCCACAGTTTGAGGTTGGCAGGGTGCGGAAAATGCTCCAAGCCTGAACCTTGGATCACCCAATCGAAAATCGAATTTGCCAGGAAACTACCATCAATCCTACGCATTCCTGCAAAATCGAAATCTCGGAAGCCTGCAACCAGACTCCAAAATCAATGGGTTAGGAATAGTTCTCGACCGACTAAAGAACAGGCGACTACGAATCAGTTCCCAAAAAGGTCCAAGTTACCTTGTCATTCAACGAGCGTGTCGTCGGCAGCGGAACATGGGACAAAAGTGGTCCTATCTCATTTTGATTTTCGCCGCTCCAGTTCAGCATCCGTGACCGAGCAACCCCACTCAGCGCCCGTCTTTCATTCAGGGTACCTTCATTTTGCGCTTCTGCCCTAATAAGTGCCAACAGGAGCCGTACATCTTGATTGGCCGCGCCCACAGATAGAGCCATTCTTATGTGCGGCCAGCGATGGTCCAGTATACCATATTCAACGCAAAAGACTGATCCTGCCACTTTGTTTGGCTCATAGAGGAGTTGAGTTGCCACCCCAGCCACAATTCGCGCTTCAAGATTTACTTTATTCCCTTCGTTCACAATGCGCAAAAGACTTCCAAGGCATGTGGTCGCAATCAGTATCTGGGCATGACGCCGGATCTCTCCTTGAGAAGTAGTCCAATCCCACTGAACATCTATTTTCTGACTGTGTGCCACCCAATATTCTCGTTTATGATGGTTAGTTAGATCAATGGATCCAATTCCGGTGAGACTGCAAAGATGTGGGGCGCGACGCCACTGGTCTCTCCGGGCGGACTTCTCGAAATCACATCTGCCATGCCTTGCATTTTATTTCAAATCGATTGCCTGAACTCGGAATGTCATAGATATCAATTCGCCAAAAAATACGGGACTAGAGCCTTTCTGATTCAAGTACAGCACCACGTTGGCAGCGATGATTGAGATGGTGGCAAACTGGAAACGGACAACCCGGAGCGGCGTGTTGTCGGGCAAGGGATGAACATCAGCGGGTTTTTCCGGGCACCCAGAGGACATCGCCGGAGATTCTGGCATTAGCCCAGCGGCTGGCAACGAAGAAGAAATCCGACAGCCGGTTGATATAGGCGATGGCGCCCTCGCTCACATGCTCGCCGTCATGCGAGGCGAGTTCAACGATGAGGCGCTCGGCACGGCGGCAGACGGTGCGGGCGAGATGGAGATGCGCGGCTGCGGGATGTCCGCCCGGCAGCACGAAGGAGCGCAGGGGACTCAGTTCGGCATTCAGCCCGTCGATCTCGGCTTCGATGCGCACGTATTGCTTGGGCAGGATGCGCAAGGGTTCATAGCCCAGGTCCTTGCCAGTATCGGGCACGCAGAGATCGGCGCCCAAGTCGAAGAGCTCATTCTGGATGCGATCCAGCATAGCATCGAGCGTTGGCATGTCGGTAGTGTGGAGCCGGGCCATGCCGAGCACGCTGTTGGTCTCGTCCACCGTGCCATAGGCCTGAATGCGCAGATGCGCCTTGGAGACGCGCTTGCCGGAGCCAAGTGCGGTTTCGCCCGTGTCGCCGGTGCGGGTGTAGATGCGATTGAGAACGACCATATTTCCTCACCTTCACCTTCTCCTCTAGCGGGAGAGGGGAGTCAAGCTACTCGTTTCTGGGAGCAGCATCAAAAGTCATGTTGATCGTGCCAGATGGCGGACGAAGATCATGACGGATGCAGCATATTGGAAGGCGCGGGCCTAGTCGATAGTCGTCTCGAAGTCCTTTGCTAGGCGCCTGCTATGGTTGATCCAGGTGAAAAGCGCTCGAGCACCCAGCGACTCGGCTGAACAGCGCCGCCGATTTGGCTTGGTTTAGCCCTGTTGACCTGCCACTGAAGATTTCATCCGAAAGGATTTATTAAAGTCCGGCCTCTGGAAGGAGACGGACAATGAAGCGGAAGCGGTTTACGGAAGAACAGATCATTGGGGTTCTGCGGGAGCATGAGGCCGGCGCGAGGGCGGGCGATCTGGCCCGCAAGCACGGCATCTCGGAAGCCAGATGCGTGACGACCTTCTGAACGAGACACTATTCTTCAGTCTCGATCATGCAAAGCAGGTCATCGTCGCATGAGTTGATGACTAAAACACCATAAGGCCACACTCGGCATTGGCCTATCAGACACCGGCCGCCTTCGCTGCCAAGCTCACCGCAACAGGCTTTTACGCTGCGCTCACTGACGGCTCCGCGTTCCGGCCTGTTGCTCACACCGCCCAAACGGGCATACAACCGCTAGAGACTCTAATAGCCACCGGATGAAACTTCAGTGGCAGGTCAGGAGGCCTAGTTTGACAAAATTAACTAGAATACTTTCAGGAACAGTCAAAGAGGACTGGGTTGATTATAATGGGCATATGGCTGATTATGCCTTTGCGATAGTGTTCAGCGATACGCTGACAGCATTCATGGACATAATCGGTATCGATGAGCGGTACAGGAAAGAGACCGCGAACACTATCTATACGATCGATATCCGTATCACCTACCTGCGCGAATGCCACAAGGAACAGAAGTTTCATGTTCTGCAGCAGATGTTAGATGTCGACGCCAAGAGGTTCCATACATGTCTGAGGATGGTCGATGACTTGTCGGGAGAAGACCTTGCACGGAGTGAACAACTTCTGATGCATGTGCACCGGGATGCGGCAGGCGTGCCGCGATCCTTGCCATTTTCTCCGAGCGTCAGCGCAATTCTCGTAAGTTACAAAAACTCCCACCGCGATCTTGGGGTGCCTGCTTGGGTCGGCAGCCGGATAGGCATAAGACGAAAATAACAAGCCGACAGACGCTTTTCCATAGTTGTGGCTATGGAAATAGCATCGGCTCATCCTGAGCCTTAACACCATCGTAAGTCCGCCGCTCACGCTGAAGGTCTGCCCGGTGACGTAGCTGGAATCGGAAGAGCGGAGGAATGAGATCATCGCAGGTCGTTTGGAGGGTTGCGCCAAGCAAATGCTCATGTGCAATCGCGCTGAGCGCAGACTCGTTCGGAGTTTGCCAAAGCCGCGCCCAGGTCGCGGTGCGTACTGCTGCTGGCTGCATCACACTGTCAATTCTGAGAAGCTTCACGCCCTGAGGAGGAAGGGGATGGCGGTCATTTACAAGAAGAAACACTCCACCGAGACCCACGCCCCTACAACCGATCCCGTTGCCCGGATATTCCGCAAGGGCTCTGACCGGGAGAGCCGCCTGTGCCTCACCGGCCATGCCTCGATGGAAACCGCAACGGGCTCGCGGTCGGGGCCGATGTCAGTCATGCCACCGCCACGGCCGAAGGGGACACGGCATTGGCGCTCATCGACTGCCACGCACCACAGGGCCACCGCGTCTCCTTGGCCGCCGACAAGCTGCTCGATGTCGAAAGCATCGTGACGGCCTTGCGCACCCGCAAGGTGATACCGCACATCGCCATCGATGACCGCGTCAGCAAGACCGGTTGGTTGCGCAAAGCCGCCGTCGCTGGCCGCACCACCAGTCATCCGGGCTACGCAGTAAGCCTCAAGGCCCGCAAGCGTATTGAGGAAATCTTTGGCTGGCCAAGACCAACGGCGGCATTGCCAGGGTCAAGGTCCGTGCACTTGGCAAAGTCAAAGCCATCTTCACCTTCGCCATCGCCGCCTACAACCTCATCCGCGTCCCGAAACTCCTGAAGGCGCCGACATGACAAAGGCAGCACCTTTGAGCAGCAATTGGCGGATCGTCGAGATGGCATAGCGGGACAAGAACTTCCCCGGCATGATGCAGCCTGCTTACATTGCTTTCGATGGCAAGGCTTGTAGTGAATTCGCTTTCGGCTGCGTTATCGGACAACTCCATTACCGGAATACTGCTTCAGGCATCGACTTCGCCTCGGAAGGCAGCGATGAAATGGACCAAACGTCCGGTGGCAGTTGGGTTAAGCTTCCAGAGGAGGAGAGATGAAGGGTGAAATCTGATTCCAGAATGGCGATGACTCGGCCTTCCAAGCCCGCCGCGACACGGCAGAAAAGGAGTTGGCCCGCTTCAACGCGCTGCCATCCTGATCGCGCCATCGAGCCTTATGGATGCCGCGTTCAGATAGGGATTGCGGCAGATCTCTAACACGAGGCTGGCGAATTCTTCCGGCCGCCCCAGACGCTTCGGAAACGGCACGGCGTCTTCAAGCCTTTCCTTGATACCTTGGGGAATGCCGGCCATCATCGGCGTCCCGATGACGCCGGGCAAAATCGTATTGACCCTGATGCAATCGCCGGCGAGATCGCGCGCCACCGGAAGCGCCAATCCCACGACGCCGGCCTTTGACGCGGCATAGGCAGCCTGACCAATCTGCCCGTCGGTCGCCGCGATCGACGCTGTGTTGATGATCACGCCGCGCTCGTCATCGCCGAGCGGTAATAGCTCCGCCATACCTGCCGCGGATTTTGAGAGGCAGCGATAAGTGCCGATCAAATTGACGCGGATGATTTGCTCGAATGAGTCCAGACGCGCATGACTGATTTGGCCTGTCTCGCGGTCCCGTGCGATCGTTCGCGCACCGCCGACGATACCGGCGCAATTAACGAGGATACGCTCCTGCCCATGGGCCGCACGGGCGGCCAGAAACCCTGCACTGACACTGTCGTCGGAGGTTACATCGACCGTTGCGGCCACTCCGCCGATCTCCGACGCGACCTCGCGGGCCGCCTCGCCGCTCAGATCGAAGATCGCGACACGCACGCCATGCGCAGCAAGAGCCTTCGCCGTCGCAGCCCCAAGGCCGGATGCACCGCCCGTGACCACCGCCGAGATAGTGGAATCGAGTTTCATTTCACCAACTCCAGTGCGATTGCAGTTGCCTCGCCGCCGCCGATGCAGACGCTCGCGATGCCGCGCCGCAGTCTGCGTGCTCGCAACGCTTCTATGAGAGTCACGATGATCCGAGCTCCTGAGGCGCCGATGGGATGCCCCAGGGCACATGCGCCCCCGTTGACGTTGAGCTTCTCGTGGACAATTCCGAGGTCACGCATGGCAATCATTGCAACTGCCGCGAAGGCTTCGTTGACCTCGAACAGATCGACATCGTTCATCTCCCATCCCGCCTTTGCAAGCACGGTACGGATGGCGGGAACCGGCGCAACGGCAAAGTGGGCGGGCTCCATGGCGACCGTAGCATGGGCGGCTATCCGAGCCAGCGGTCTCGCCCCAGTCAACGTGGCCTTCTCCTCGCGGCACAACACCAGGGCCGCTGCGCCATCCGAGATCGATGAGGCATTCGCAGCGGTTATCGTGCCGCCGGGCGCGAATGCGGGTTTCAGAGCGCGGATCCGGTCGGGCTTGGCACGGCCGGGCCGTGCATCGTCGGTGACAGTTGTCTCGCCATCGCGGCTCGCGACGGATACTGGAGCGATTTCCGCCGCGAACGCGCCAGAGGCCGTGGCTTGCCGCGCCCGCGTCAGGCTCTCGATGGCATAGTCGTCCTGCGCCTCTCGCGTGAACTGATATTCGTGTGCCATGGCTTCGACAAAGGCGCCCATCAGCTTGCCCGGCTCATAGGCGTCCTCGAGTCCGTCAAGGAACATCGAATCCTTCACCTCATCATGTCCCATGCGCTGACCCTGTCGGTGGCGGGGCAATAGAAAGGGCGCACCGGTCATGCTCTCCATACCGCCTGCAACGGCAATCTCCACCGATTGGGCTACCAGCGCATCATGAACGTCCATCACGGCCTGCATGCCGGAACCGCACATCTTGTTGACGGTCACGGCCCCGGTTGCCAGCGGAAGTCCGGCCTTGATCGCAGCCTGCCGGGCCGGTGCCTGCCCTTGCCCCGCAGCCAACACGCAGCCCATCACGGCTCTTTCGATTCGCGCCGCGTCGATTGCCGATTCTGCGACAGCAGCGCGTATGGCGATGGCGCCGAGATCGCTTGCCGAAAGTGAAGAGAACGTGCCCATGAAACTGTCGATTGGCGTCCGCTTCGCACCCAAAATGACCACTGGATTGTACATGATCTGCTCCCTCCTGTGTAGCTGAAGAACTCAAAAATTCTGGTGATTTCTGGGTTCCGTAAGTTTGCGTGATGTACGCTGACATGTTCTGTGGATGCGGCGTATATCGACGGCGGTTTTGTGCAACCACCGGTCTTGCTAGCGCGGCGGTCGATGGCGATGTGCGGCGTCACCTTGCGGGTGCGGTCGATCATCCGAAAAGCCGCGTCACGCTCGGCGATTCCCGTGGTATGGCTCGCGTTGGAGCGCTTCTCCCTGTGCCAGAATACAGCGCCTGGAACTTCCCAGACGTGGTGGCAAGAATTTCCTCCGCCTGCTCCCGGACCGCCCGCAGTGGGTGGTCCGCCACAATTCGCTCATAGAAGACAAACCTTCCGGCCCCTTTTCATCCTCGCGCATCGGAAATCACTCCGTGGCTCCAAAACACACGCAATCATCAAAACTCAAAACATTCGAGAGCTTTCAGCAGCCTGCTAAATAACTTCCGCCGCGCGGCGCTCGACAAGTGAAAACCACCGATCCGCAATCGACTCGGCAAATCGCGATGCTTTCGGCAGTTCGCTGATAAAGTCGTCTTCAAGCGATTCGATGAGTTCTTCGCCACGCCGTCCCAACTTTTGCCGCACGCCGGCCTCCGTGCGCTTCATCCAGCCCCGGATAATATTTGCCGTTGCCTCCGGGTGACTTTGAAGCGCATACGTCGATTGTCCCACCCTGAATGTGTGGCACAGAGTATCGCGTTCGGACATGAGAAGGACTGCCCCATCCGGCAGGTCGTATGTGTCAAGGTGATGAACGAACGCGGTCTGCGGTGTATCCAAGCCTTCCAGCAAGGGGTCTGACTTCCCTTCATCAGTGATTTCTAATTTCTTGAAACCGAACTGCAATTGCCGATGTGGTTGAACGGTTTGGCCAAAAGCCTTCGCAATGAGCTGAGACCCGAGGCACAGCCCCATGACTGGCGTCCGATCGGCGTGGAAGGCCCTGACTAGCGCCGCCATAGGTTCAAACACATTCGCGAAAGCAGGATCGGCGACGCTCATCGGGCCACCCAAGATTATAAGGCCATCATAGCCACCCGGGCTTTTCGGCAGGGTGCCGCCCTTATGGGGGTTGATCTCGATGCACTCTCCAGAATGAGAGCGAATCCTTTCCCCGATAAGCCCCGGCGGGGCATCATCTACATTCAGTATCGTCAGAATTCGTTTCATCCAAGATGCTCCTATGTCCCGTGGGTGCCGCCGATAGACCGGAAGATTTCTATCGCATGCGGGGCACTGCAGCTGCCAACGCTATTGACGAACGACCCGCAATATGTATTAGTGTATACGAACAATGAATGCAATAACTGTGTTCCATACGGGAAGAAGTAATCAAGAACGGGAGATTTGCGATGAAAAATACGTTTGATCGGCGGCAGTTTCTTGCTGGAAGCGCTGGAATCGCAGCGGGATTGACGCTTGGCGTTAGTGTTCCGCCTGCCGCGCGCGCAGGGGAGAAAATTGTTAAGGTGGGGGCCATCACGCCCCTGACCGGCGATGCCGCCGGATGGGGTGTCCCCGCCTATGATGGCTATCGGACCTGGATCGAACTCACGAACGAAGCTGGCGGGATCAAGGTCGGTGACGACACCTACATGGTCGAGGTTGAGGTTTGGGACGATGAGTTTCTTGCCTCGAAGGCGCTGACAGGCGCAAAGAAAATGGTGGGGGAGGACAATGTACAGCTGGTTACGCTTTTGTGCTCCACCCCTGTCATTGCCGTTCAGCCGTATCTATCGGAAAAAAAGGTATTGTCGGCAACTACGTGCACGACAGACTTGTCGCCGGCGTCGCCTTATCTTCTTTCGGTCGGCGAAGTGCATCCTTTCTATATCCCGCCATCGGTAGATTGGCTGGTGAAAAGCAAGCCTGGTCTCAAGACGGCCGCCTTGCTGTCGCAGGATGACGAACTCGGCGTCCCATCGCTGGCAACATATCGCTTTGCTTTTGAGCAGAACGGCGTCGAAGTTGTCCACGATGAGCGTTTCCCGCTTGAAACGCTCGATTTCGCGCCAATCATTTCGGCGGCGCTTGCCAAGAAGCCGGATATTCTGTGCTTCGACACGACATATCCTGACTTCATGAACCTGATGATCGAGCAGGCGTTTCAGCAGGGTTTCCGGGGTCAGATGATGTCGGTGACTTTGGACAACTACGCTCACCTCATTGACAAGACGAGTGTGGAGTTCCTGGAGGGATTTATTTTCCTATTTCCGGACTTTGATGATCCAAGACTGAGTGAGGCAGATATTAACTTCCCCAATCCACTTGCATTTTACGAGCGATACAACAAAAACTACCCCGGGACATGGACATCGCAGTCTTGGACATATGCCGCCGTTCTGGAAGTGTGGAAGAGGGGAGTGGAAGCCGCTGGTAGTGTCGATCCGATGGATGTTTATGCCGCATTGCAGAAAATGGACCCGGCCCCACAGATCTTTGGTAATGCCAAATGGTGGGGCAAGGACGTGTTCGGCGTGAACAACGCACTTATGGGACGGTGGCCCATCGTGCAGTTGCAGAAAGGTAAAGCCAAAATTGTCGAAATGGGCGACGTTTCCGGTTGGATGAGCAATAACCAGGACGCGCTTGTGGCAAAGCTTAGGGATGTAGGAATGATACACGGATAATTCCGATTTATTGAGCCAGGATCGCAGTTGTGGCAAGCAATCAGACTTGGCTGCGGGTATCTCTTGGGTTTGGCGTTCCAAAGAAATTTGCGTTCCCACAATAAATCATTTTGCCATATCTGCGCCGCTTTGTAGTCATTCCAAACACCGTAACGGGTGTGTCTTGGGCTCAGGTTTCAAGTGCAACAACAAAGTGGAATCTGTCAACCCGATGGGCCTGACGAGAGCCGCCAGAAAGGTCATTTTGAAGCAATGCTTGATCTAATTCTTCAAACATCCGCAAATGCAATCATCGCGAGTAGTTTCACAGCGATCTTTGCCGTTGGGCTTGTTTTGATCTTCGGGATCGCGAAGGTGGTCAACTTTGCGCACGGCGAACTCTACATGGCCGGTGCCTACACTGTGTGGTTTTTGTACTCTGAAAACAATGTCCCGTTTCCGATCGCAGTATTCATGGCGATTGTCGTTGCCGTATTGATCGGCCTTTTTATGGAGGTAGCGTTATTCCGCTGGAAGCGCGGCGACGAACTGGGCGGTCTCATTCTCTCTGTGGGTATGCTGATGGTTCTTCAGGTTGCCGCCATACACTTGTTTGGCCAAGGCCTAATGAAGAACGTTACGACACCATTGAAAGGGAGTTTGCAGGTATTTGGCATGCAAAACTTCAATATACCATACCAAAGGTTATTGGTGTTCGGCGTCGCCGGTGTGTCTCTGATATTGCTATGGTTGCTGCTTCAAAAAACCCGGACGGGTTGGGCCTTGCGGGCGTGTGCGGATGATCCCGAGGCGGCGGCCTTACAGGGAATCAGTATCAACAGGTTCGCGCTAATAGCTATGGGAATCAGCGCGGCAATGGCCGGCGTTGGAGGGGCGATGATGGCGCCATTGGTTCAGGTCGATCCGACTATGGGGCATGCGGTAATTATAAACGGTCTAATCGTGATCATTGTTGGCGGTGTGGGGAGTATAAGCGGAGCGGTATTGGCAGCTGTTTTGTTCAGTTTTTTCCACACCTTTGTCACAACTTTCGCCGGGGGCATATATGCTGACATTTTTGGAATGATCATTATGCTGCTCATTCTTGTCGCAAAACCAACAGGGATAATGGGTACACATGCAAAAGTCTGAGAATGGAAGCATCCAGAAATTTGTATGGACTGCTCTTTTCCTTGGTGCAATCGGCGTCGTTCCTTTAACGGTCAGTGCATTTCAGATCGATCTTTTCATTGCATTGTTTATTAACATTATTGTCGTTGTAAGTTTCCGTTTCTTGACCCTGACAGGTGAAATGTCATTCTGTCACGTGGTAATGATGGGAGTCGGCGCATATACGACCAGCCTCCTGTCAAGAAATTTCGATTTCTCCCCTTGGCTTACGATGCCGCTGGGTGGGATCGTCGCCGCTTTGACCGGATATATTCTGAGTTATCCGTTGTTCCGGATGAAGGGATTCTACTTCGTCATTGGGTCGTTCGCCGCTGGAGAAGCCATTCGCCTGTCCTGGCAAGGATTCCGCCCGATATTCGGTGGGTCCAGAGGAGTAACGGTAATTCCTACGCTGGACCTGCTGGGTTTGGATTTGGGCAACCCAATCCTGTTTTTTTACTTTGCATTTTTTGTCATGGCCGTGTGTTTGTTCGTGATGTATCGCCTGGAGCATTCCAGGTTCGGGCTAACTCTTCATGCCATTCATTGGCAGGACTTGCTCATTAGCTCCGTCGGCGTTGATACACGCCAATATAGAACGCAAGCGTTTGTCATTGCGTGTTTCTTTGCCGGAATTGCGGGGACACTATACGCCCATTATTTCTCAGCCATTAACCCGCGCGACTTCAGCATGACAATAATGCTCACCGTGTTGGTTTGGGCGATTGTTGGGGGGCTGGGATCATTTTCCGGTCCAATAATTGGCGTCGCGGTTCTGTCAGTCGTTGATCTTTACCTGAGAGATTTTGAACAATATCGTCCGTTAGCCTACGGCCTCATCTTGATCGTGACGAGTCTGTTTCTTCCGGACGGATTGAGAAGTCTTTGGTCAAGGCTTCGGATTGCTACCTGAGGGCTATGTTATAATGTGCGCTGCGGCTTACTGCATTGATGCGGGCATGGACGTTGCCGGTGTTTCGTTCGCTAGAGCAGTCTATGTTCCGTCGATTTTTTTTCTCATCGCACGAGGTTGAAATGGCTCCAATCAAGGGAAAGGCTACAGTCATGACAGGTGTTATTAGGGCAATCTCCCCCGTTGACGGGAAGATTTTCGTTGAGCGCTCGGTTGCAACAGAATCCCATATTGATCAGACGTTGACATACGCCAGCAAGGCTCAATCGAAATGGCGGCGCGTTCCATTGCAGGAGCGGGCGGCGATATGTCGTAAGGCGATAAGTCAGCTTCTTGCCACGAAAGAGCTGCATGCTCGCGAAATCACAATGCAAATGGGGCGCCCAATAAGCCAATCTGGGCGGGAAATCGAGGGTTTTACCGAGCGTACAGGCTACATGATTGATATCGCGCAGGAAGCGCTCGGTGACTCATTTGTCCGTGAAGGACGTAGCGCTTTTATGCGGCGGGAACCATTGGGAGTTATTTTATCTATTGCGGCTTGGAACTATCCATATCTTATCCCCGCCGGGTCATGCGTGCCGGGCATCATGGCCGGAAACGCTGTGGTATTGAAACACTCAGCCCAAACGCCACTGGTTTCCGAACGCTTGGTCGAGGCATTTGCTGCCGCTGGACTACCTGATGGCGTTTTTCAATACCTGCATATGGATCATGCAAGTACCGAGCGTACAATTAAGGATCCCCGGGTAGGTTTCGTGGCATTTACAGGCTCGGTCGAGGGCGGGCGCGCTACACATGCGGCAGCGGCTCAACGCTTTATTAACGTTGGGCTGGAGCTCGGCGGCAAGGATCCCGCATATGTCCGGCCTGATGCCGACATTCTTCCGACGATCGAAAAGCTTGTCGACGGCGTATATTATAATGCTGGTCAATCATGCTGTTCGATCGAACGCATTTATGTCCATCGCGATGTCTTCGATGATTTCGTTGAAGGCTTTGTTGATTTGGCAAGAAAGTATCGACTCGGAAATCCAATGGATCCAGAGACCAACCTCGGACCTATGGTGAGGACCGCGGCCGCAGATTTTGTGCGTGGGCAGATTTCTCGTGCGATTCGCGAGGGAGCCATATCCCTGATTGACGAAAACCTATTCGCTGCGTCCAAGAAGGGCACGCCTTACCTTGCACCGCAGATACTCGTTGAAGTCGACCATTCGATGGAGATCATGAAAGAGGAAACATTCGGGCCTGTTGTCGGAATCATGAAGGTTGATTCGGACAGCGATGCCGTCGGACTCATGAATGATAGTGCCTATGGACTTACTGCGTCGATTTGGACGAGGGACGAACAAGCTGCCCTAAGCATTGGCGATCAGATAGAGACTGGCACATTGATGATGAACGGGTGTGACAAACTTGACCCCGCTCTTGCGTGGTCTGGTGTAAAGGATACCGGATGCGGCTGTACGCTGTCGCGGATGGGATACGATCAATTGACACGCCCGAAGTCATTCAATTTGTCCGCTTAGCAGGTCGCTGAAAAAGTCGGGACAAGTTCCGCTGTCTGTCGATGGTGTCGGCTGTTCGGGCGTACATCTCTTCTGTAATCGGTCAAGTGTTTTCTGAAGTTTCAAGTCAAACCCATGTGGGCCCCAGCTACCTGGGGTCGCGATCTATTTCGCTACGCTGTAACCGTCCGGCCTTGCTTTCAATTACCCACAATTCGCGCGCGCTGTGGGGCAAGGGTTTTTGGGCCAAAACTTGAATCAGATGATCGAGAATCCCTACGAGTTTAATGAAGCCGTGCGGAAATTCCTGCACTCGAAGTAAATCGGTAGTGGCAAGTAACGCCTCCCTGGCGGCGATGGGATCCTTCAACAGGCCCCATCGCATTTCAGGGTAAGACCGTGTGTCCGTCTGTGAAGCTGGAGTGGATCATCCTACGCCGCTCTGGCGAGGGTTGTTCGGATGGTCCGAACCGATCCTCATCGCAGGACGACGAGCCATGGGCAGACCCATGAGTCACAGTCCGAGAAAGGTTATGCGCATAATGGCCACACTCCGTTGCGCGGGTGTGCACCAAATGCAAGGCCACGAAGGCTTTCGTTCCGATCAGTTGCGATTCGTCGTGAACGGCCAAAAAAATCCTCTCATGGCTGGAACCACAAGCGCGTGTACCGGATCTACTGTGAACTGGAGCTCAACATGCGGATCAAGCCGAGGAAGCGCCTGAAGCAGGAGAAGCTGGAAGAACTGGCTGTGCCGGACCAACCCAACACGGTGTGGTCAATGGGCTTCATGGCGGACCGCCTTGAAGACATGCGGGCCTTCCAGTTGCTCAATGTGGTGGATGACTTCAACCGCGAAGGGCTTGGCATAGAGGTAGACTTCTCACTGCCTGCCGAGCGGGTGATACGCACGCTCGACCGGATTATCGAATGGCGTGGGAGTCCGCTTGCCATCCGTGTCGACAACGGCCCGGAATATATCAGCGATTGTCTGCACCAGTGGGCTGAGACACACGGTATTGCCATCCAACATATCCAGCATGGCAAGCCGCAGCAGAACGCTTATGCCGAGCGCTACAACAGAACCGTCCGCCACGAGTAGCTGGATCAATATATGTTTGCAACGATAAAGGAGGCGCAAGATCACGCCACAGACTGGCTCTGGACATACAATAACGACCGTCCCAACATGGGGCTCGGCGGCATAACACCCGCTCAGAAACTGAAACTGCAAATGGCCGCGTGAGTTCCACAATCAACTCCCATTAAAAATGGGGGGTTACCTCTGCGCACGGGCAAATACGCAATGTGAGCCTTTCCACGAATTGGCGCCAAATGATGTTCGCAGAATGAATGGAAAGGTATATAGTGCAATTCGACCGCCTGATCATAGGTTCCAATTTCGTCAAAGGTCCGATTGAGAAGCGCCTCGGGGTCCTGATTGTAACCGGCAAACCATTCCGAAAATTCGCGTGCGACCCGCGCAGGCGTATCAATCAGGCCAGGTCGGGCCGGATCGTCACCGGCCCATGAAATCAATGTCCTGATCGCGGCTTCGGCCTCGGTGCGTGTTGACCGCCGTAACTTACGTGCTTCAGGCGCTTGATGTTTCGCTGGAATTCGTCCAGCAACGGCGAGACCAGCTTCGTCCAGAAAGTTCAAACCGTTATCCATCAGTCTTTCCATATTTGTCATATAAACCATTTGATGCAGCAGCCGTGAATTGGTTCCCACTTATGGGAGGTATTCAAAAACAACGCCTGCAACTATCCAGTTCAACTTCGTAGTAGTAAACGTCAGACAAATTCTGTCACGTACGCTTTGTTGACAATCGTTCGAGGTTGCACTTGACTCTTATATATAGGAATCCTATATAAATGACATGGCTGACCACTTGCTTGAGGTTCCATCTCTCACTACGCGCCTTCGCGAAGGGCTTGACCGCGTGTCCACAGTTTTGAAGATGGACCAGTGGCGAGCGTCTGCTGCGTCGGGTCTCAATCCCACGCAATTGCTGTTGCTGGGTCTTCTGGCCAGCAGGCCAAGTGGGTTACGTCTTGGAGAGCTGGCAGATCATCTTGGCGTGTCGCAGCCGACTGCAACTGACACGGTCTCTGCACTCGAGCGTAAATCCTTAGTTATACGCAAAACCGAAAGCAGTGATGCGCGAGCGCGTGTTGTGTTCATTACGAGGCAAGGCCGCAACGCGACGCGCAAAGCCTCTTCTTCGCCATCATCGGCTGAATCGGCCCTAGAGGCTCTGTCACCTCGCATCAAGGCTGAACTTCTTCTGGCGCTTACACATATCATCCGCCAATTTCAACGCGCCGGAACCCTGCCGGATCAGCGCATCTGCGCCACTTGCAAATATTTCCAGCCTTTCAAACACGGTGCTGTGGAAAGCCCGCACCACTGCTTATTCGTGAACGCTGCTTTCGGTACACCGGACCTCCGGATCGATTGCGGCGAGCATGAAACCGCCAGCCCATCTGGCCAGACTGCCATCTGGAAGGACTTTGAAACGGGCCAGGCCAACCTTCAAGCAAACCAGAAACATTAAGAAGGAGTTTTTCATGACAAGATTTTATTTTCGGCGGGCTTGTCTCGCCGTTACTGCCTTGTGCGGCCTTGCATCAGCCGCACAAGCCGGAGGCATTGAGGCGAAGCAAAGCGAAGGCGTCGCTGCACCATTTGACATTGTCGAAACCAAAGTCACCGTGGTTGGAGATGATGCCGTTTTCAGCATGCGTGTGCGTGGCGACGCTGGCTCGGAAAGGCCATCCGCCTCTGGCAAGTTTGAAGGATCAGAGGTTTATGCCTATGTCTGGCCCACATCGCTGAACAGTGCTGATGTCGGTTTTGACAAGGACCAGGGCATTGTTGCGCTCGCCGCTACCTTCCATCCTGATTTCGACGACGCGGCAAAAGGTGCAACAAACCGTGATCGCTGGCATGCGCATTGGGTTATTCTCAACAAGGATGACGCATGCAAAGGTGGCCTCAAGGTGACTGACATTCCGAAAGACGCCAAGCCCAAGGTTCCGGAAACCTGGCCGGGTGTTCCACTTCTCATTGACAGTCCGGAATATGGCACCGCCCTTGCAGGAGATACCGTTGATGTGCATGTGCCACTCAGCATGGTTGGCGCCTTGAAGTCGGCATCCTTCGATGGTGTCACGGCTGGGTTGCGCGTCAACGCCGACCTCCATTCGCCGCTGCTCTGTGTCGAGAATGTATTCAAGGTAGCTTCGGGCGATCTGAGCCTACCGGGCAAAGTCGCGGAATAACGGAAAACGGTCCCGGCGACTGCCATCGCCGGGACCGCCAGATATCCCCCTCCAAGCAATTCAGAGAAGGAAACATGATTATGGCCCGCCGCAACAGTCCAAGTCCAGTCTTCGCACAACGGTGAAATCAACCATGCCAGCAAATTTAGCTCCAGAAATTGCCGTTTCACAGTGGTTCAACACCAAACAGCCACTGACGTTAGAGAAGTTGCGTGGCAAGATTGTCATCATTCACACCTTTCAAATGCTATGTCCCGGTTGTGTTTCCCATGGAACGCCACAGGCCGAAAAGCTTCACCAAATGTTTTCCGGTGATGATCTTCGCGTTATTGGGCTTCACACTGTTTTTGAACACCACGCCGCGATGACGCCCGTTTCCCTTGAAGCTTTCATTCACGAATACCGTTTGACCTTTCCCATTGGTGTGGACGAGGCGGGCAAGGACGGTGACATTCCAGTCACGATGGAGCGCTATGGTATGCGCGGCACACCAAGCTTTGTTGTGATTGATCGTGATGGCGTGATCTGCCACCATGGTTTTGGCCAACAGGAAGACATGGCAGTCGGGGCGCTTGTCGGTTCGCTTCTGGCGGAAAGACCAAAGATCAATGGGCTATCTGCCTCCACGGCAGAAGGATGCAGTGACATAGGCTGCGAGGTCACATCCGCCTGATCATTGACAGAACTGCCTATAAGACTGCAGGGCGAGAACCATATCCCTGTCGAGCTGAAAAATCGGGCGTGGAACGTTGCGATAATTGCGACGGTGGAATTGTGAGGTCGAGAGCGCCCCGCTGTCACAGACAATGACGCGCCCCGTGATCGGCTCGAACGCCGCGCGGAAATGCTGCATCGACTTGAGTCCGATGGCGGACTTTTCGGCAAGCATGATGCCGAAAGCTTTAAACTGCTGTTGGTCGAGCATCTGCGAGTTGGCGGTCACCACAAGGATGTCGATTCCTGCCACCCGAAGCACAGCCGTTGGGCCATAGCTGTGGTGCAGGCCGTCTAATCATTTGTCCCGAAGAGTTGTTTCGATAGAAATCAAAAATGACCCAGTGCAGAGCACCGGACCAGGTGCGGCGCAAAACTGAAAAGGACCGATGACTTTCCAATTTGACCTGCTCCCCGGAACGCCCTCGTTCATAGGTTAGAGCACCGGGCGGTCAGTTGAATCCATACCCAGCTGCAGAGAAGTAGTTCGAGCATTCTTCTGGCGTGAAGAGTGCGCAGATGTTTCCGATGGCCTTCCAGAGGTCATCGATGGTTCTGGCCGCGGTTGAGCGGAGGTG
>JAUXUN010000069.1 GCA_030680855.1 Aestuariivirga sp. | reverse complement strand
TATTCATACTAACATGTTAGTATGAATAATCGCGCCGCCGGTTTGATCGAAGATATCACTTGCAAAATGGTGACAAATTTGTCAACATAAGGCTGATGAGAGAAACCAGAAATATTTCGTGGGTGAAGACCGCCCGCAAGGATTTCGAGGAATTTCCTGACGACGTGCAGGTCGATATGCTCGACGCGCTGACGGTCGCTGCCGAAGGCGCGTTATCCGGCAAGGCAAAACCGTTCAAGGGCGTTAATGGCGGTGTGTTCGAGATTGCATTGCGCTATCGCGGTGATGCCTTTCGCACGATTTATGCGGTCAAGATCGGCTCGGATATTTGGGTGATCCACGCGTTCCAGAAGAAATCCAAGTCAGGAATCAAAACGCCGCAGGCGGACGTTGATCTTATCCGCGAACGATTGAAACGATTGAAGGAGGCTTTGAAATGAGCAAAGACATTGAGCTGGTACGGGGCACTGGCAACATCTACCGCGACTTTGGGCGTCCCAATGCCGATCTTGAACAGGCCCGCGCAATTCTTGCCGCAAAAATCATTCACATCCTCGATGCGCGTAAACTTTCAACGCGTGATGCCGAGAAATTGACAGGTGTTGCCCATTCTGAATTTTCACGTATCCGTAATACGCAGCTTCGCCGCTTCACCCTTGATCGCATGATAGCAATCCTCGGAAAGCTCGATGCTGACATTGAGGTGAATCTCACCTTCAAAGAGCGTCAAAAACTTTCGAGCGCACCACCTCACGCGGCGTGACGAAGGGGAATGACATGCTTCATATCCGACCCAAATGCAAAAGCGAGCAATTCTTGTGACAATAGAAACGTTCGGACAATTGATTATTTTGTTCTTTCTAGTTTGGGTATGGGGAGGAGAACTATGTCGAGACTTGATATTTTATTCCAGGAATGGTTTCGACCTCAATGAGCAAAGGGCAAGTAACGTTTTCAACGGCTACATTGTGAAGACTGGCGCTTCAGTGACAGCAAAGAGCAGGTTCTTTTTATGGCATCCACTTTTTTGCGTTTTCACTATCGTTCTCGTATGCAGTATTTTTGGAATTTTATAATATGCGCAGTGCCAACATCACAGCAATTTCATCTCCTCCCTGATCCACGCCCGGAACGCCGCGATTTTTTTGTCGTTGCCGCGCGAAGGCGAGGTGACGAGGTAATAGCCGAGGCCCGTTTCCGCTTCCTCGGCAAAGGGCTTCACAAGGCTTCCGCGGGCCAGCGCATCCCCGGCCAGCGCGTGCCAGCCCAGCATGACGCCCTGGCCGGCTATGGTGGCATCCAGGCACAATGCTGAATCGGAGAAGCTCGGACCCTGCGTCACCAGCATGCGCTCATCCATGCCGTGCAGCGCCAGCCAGGTGTTCCAGCGCACCTGGAACATGTTGAAGATGACCGTGGGCCGGTCATGAATGATCGGCACACCGGCGAGATCGCGCGGGGTTTTCAGGGAGCCTGCAAGGGCAGGGGCGCAGACCGGGAAGACGCGCTGTTCCAGCAGGAGTTCAGCCCTAACGTTCGGCCAGTTTCCGGGGCCGACCCGGATGGCGAGATCGACGTCCGAATGATCGAGATCGACAAGCTCAATCGAGGCATCGATCCGGACCTGCAGGTCGGGATGCGCCTGCTGGAAATGCGGCAGCCGCCACACCAGCCACTTGGCGGCAAAAACCGGGGCCACGGAAACGGTAAGCAGGTTTCGTTTCGGCTCCTGCGCCAGGGCAACGCCCCGCGTGAGTTCGCGGAAGCCGCGCTCCAGATAGGCCAGCACCTCGGCCCCGAAAGGCGTGGGAACCAGGCCCTTCGGCGTGCGGGTGAAAAGCGGGCGGCCCAATTGCTGCTCGGTCTTGAGGATTTGCTGGCTGACGGCGCCCAGCGAAACGCCCAGCTCCGCCGCCGCCAGGGCGAGGGTTCCTAGCCTGCCGGCAACCTCCACCGCGCGAAGCCCATTGAGATGAACCTGATTAAGCTGATCCATATAGTTTTTCTACAGCCTTTGGCGGTAAAACTCCATAGAAAATCTGGGCCGGGAGTGGCACATGGTTGAGGAAAGGAGACCAGCCATGAGCTACAAATGGTTCACATCAAGGTTTACAAATAAGCGCCAACAGATTGATAACGCTGTCGATTCCAGACCGCGCGAGCCGCTGGACCATCCGGAACTATCGCATATGACAATGCGGGAACTGGCAGACCTGCCGATGCCAGCCTACACGCTAGAAGCCTGCACGTGCGATGTGAGGATAGTTTAGCTGAGGTTTTAAGCCGCCTGCAGTTCTTGCTTCCGCCCATACTCGCGGAAGGAAATCAGCCGCCGGGATGTCTCATCCCACAGGGCCAGCCTTGAAGCTTTCAACGCCTGCCAGATCGACAGCCGCGGCGAGACCGTTTCAAGTTCCGGATTGCCTTTGAGACACTCCTGCAACCGGTAATTCGGGATGCGGCTGCATAGGTGATGAATATGGTGAAGCGCAATATTACAACTGAACCAGTTCAGAACAGGCGGCAACACCAGAAAGGAACTGCCCTTCAGCGCGGCAATCTTCATGTCCCATTCGTCAGCAGCCTCCCAATGGGTTTCCTCAAACTGGTGCTGGACGAAGAACAGCCAGCCGCCAATCCAGGTGGCGATGAAATAGATGGGCAGCATCACTAGCAGGGTAAGCGACAGGCCAACCAGGAAAACCAGCGTGCCATAGACCAGCAGCAGCACCGCGTCATGGCCAATGACGCCGCGCAAGCTGTCGCGCAGCGGCATATTGGAGCCGATGGCAAGGCGCTGCAGCACCAGGAAAAAGATCGGCGGGCCGAGGACCAGCACGATCAGCGGATTGCGGTAAAGCCGGTAGCGGAAACGCCCCCATGTGCTCAACTGGCTGTATTCCTTGACCGTCATGGTTTCGATGTCGCCGAAGCCGCGATGGTCCAGATTGCCCGACAATTGATGGTGCATTGCATGCGAGCGCCGCCAATGGTCATAGGGCGTGAAGGTCAAAACACTGATCAGCCTGCCGAACATTTCATTGGTGGGCCGTGATGGAAACAGCGAACCATGGCCGCAATCATGCTGGAGCGCGAAGAAGCGGGTGAGCAGGGCGCCGGTGGGAATGGCGAGCAGCAGGCTCAGCCAATAGGCGTGCGGCGCCACCAGGAACATGACGGCGATGAGGGTGAAAAAGGGAATGGCGGTGGTGACCAGCTGAATGATTGCTTTCCGGCTATCGGCATCCCGGTAGAGATTGCAATGGGCGGTTAGCCGTTTTGCTTGCAGGCGCAGCTCCGCAGAAAACTGCGTTTCACTTTGAATATCCAAGAGGTTCCCCAGTCCGAATTTATGATTCCTGAATCTCCTTGTACATGGTTCGCAGGGCTTCGTCTTTAGCTATTACATTACAAGTTGGTGAGGGAGCCGGTTATACCGCCTGCCCAGCGCACCAGCCGCTGGCCCAGGCCCATTGGAAATTATAGCCGCCGAGCCAGCCCGTGACATCAACCGCTTCGCCGATCGCATAGAGGCCGGAAACGGCCTTTGCTTCCATCGTCTTGGAGGAGAGCTGATCTGTATCAATGCCGCCGGCTGTCACCTCCGCCTTGGCAAAGCCTTCCGAGCCGTCCGGCGTCATTGTCCAATTTTTAAGCAGGATTGCAAGGCGCGTTACATCGGTGGGTGCCATGGCCTGCGCCAGCCGCTGGGGCAGGAGCTCGGCCAGAATGGTCTTAAGCTCAGCCTTGGGCCGCGCGTGCTTCCGTTCCTTGAGAAACCTGAGCGCATCTATGCCGGGGGCAAGATCAAGGCTGATCGACTGGCCTTCGCGCCAGTGGGAGGAAATCTGCAGGATGGCCGGACCCGAAAGGCCGCGATGGGTGAAGAGAATGCTTTCCCGGAAAGCCGTGCTGCCGCACGACGCGATTGCCGGGAGTGAAACACCGGAGAGGTTTTTGTAGAACTCCAGTTCCTCAGGTTTCGCCTTCAGGGGAACAAGTGCTGGTCGCGGGGTGATCACTTTGAGGCCAAACCTTTTGGCGACATCGTAAGAAAATCCGGTTGCTCCCATTTTGGGAATGGAAAGCCCGCCGGTTGCAAGGACAAGGGCTGGGGCCGTGTGTGTTTCGTCCGTTGTTTCCACCGTGAAGCCATCGGCTTTGCGAATGCCGGTGACTTTCGTGGCGAGCTTCACCGCAACGCCCGATGCCGCACATTCGGCCAGCAGCATGGCCACGACCTGCCGGGCCGAGCCAACACAGAAAAGCTGGCCCAGGGTCTTTTCATGCCAGGCGATGCTGTGCTTGGCCATGAGCGCCAGAAAATCCGATGGCGTATAGCGGCTCAGGGCGCTGCGGCAGAAATGCGGATTTTCGGACAGGAAATTTTGCGGCGCTGTGCCCGTGTTAGTGAAGTTGCAGCGCCCGCCGCCGGAGATCAGAATCTTGGCGCCGGCCTGGCTGTTGTGGTCGATCAGCAACACCCGCTTGCCCCGCGCCCCCGCAGTGATGGCGCACATGAGGCCCGCCGCACCGGCGCCGATTATGATGACATCAAAGGAGGCCATGGCGGCTGGCTAGCATGCCGGTCCGGAAATCTGCAAATGAAGCGGCTTATCCGGTGATCGAGATCAGCTTGCGCTGGCTTTCCGACTGCACGTTCGGTGCCGCAATGACTTCACCACGGGGCCCGGTGAGAACGCGGTGCGCCGGAAAGGTGACCAGAACCTCGGTGCCCTTGCCCACGTCGCTCTCGATGCTGACCTCGCCGCCATGCAGATTCATCAGGCCTTTCACGATGGAAAGCCCGAGGCCCGCGCCATCGACGGCGCCCTTCGTGGCGAGCGAACCGCGCGAGAATGACGTGAGCACCGATTGAATCTCATGGGCTGGAATGCCGGGGCCATTGTCCTTGACCGATACCACCATGCCGCCCGCAGCATTGCGCGCCGCCGAGACCACAACATGGCCGCCGGCGGGCGTAAACTTGATGGCATTGGTCAGCAGGTTGATTAGGATCTGGTTGACGCCGCGCAAATCGCCCATCAGCTTCGGCAGCGATGGCGAGATCTCAACCTTGACCAGGACCGATTTTTCATTGGCCTTGCCATTGAGCAGGGCCTGGGCAGACTTTACGCAGGCCAGAATGTCAAACGGCTCTTCCTGGATTTCGCGGCGTCCCGCCTCGATGCGCGACAGGTCGAGAATGTCGTTGATGAGATCGAGGAGATAGCCGCCGGAATGATGGATGTCGCCGGCATAGTCCTTGTAGGCCGGAACCGAGAGGGGACCGAACAATTCGCGCTTGAGGATTTCGGAAAAACCCATGATGGCATTGAGCGGCGTGCGAAGTTCATGGCTCATGGTGGCAAGGAAAATGGACTTAGCCTTGTTGGCATCCTCGGCATTGATTTTTTCCGCCTCGGCCCTGTCGCGTTCAAGCTTCAGTTGATCAATCAGCGTGTCCTTCTGCGCCTTGAATTTCACCATGTCGCGCGCCGTGTCACCCAGTTGCCGGGCGATGAAAAGGAAGAACGCCTCAAGCACGATGATGAGGCCGGCAAGAGCGATGAATATGGGCTCGGCCTGGCTGGCGCAGCGGATGGCAACGGCAACGGTCATGACCCCGGTGCCCGCCACGAGGACCGGCATGAAATTATTCACCACAAGCAGGCGCACCGCGATGATGGCCATGATGAAGGAGACAAGATAGATGGCCTGCAAACTGTTGGCGCCGTCCCAGAACAGGAAGAGCGGCAGCCCCCAGCACACGCCCTGCACAAGCTCCGAGGCGGCCATCATGCCGATCCAGTCGTGCTGCTTGCTTTCCGAGCGTTCCTTGTGGAAGAAATTCGCGCAGAGATAAATTTGCACGGCCTGGCTGGCGAGCGTCACAGCCAGCCAGAACATGGCGGTGAGCGGCGGCACCCACATCAGGCTGGTGAAGGCCAGCATGAAGGTCAGCAGCGGCATGGCCGGCGCGATGCGCAACTGGTTGCGCAGGAAAATGGTCAGCAGTTCGAGCTTCCACGGCGCTTCGGCGGTGCGCTCCCAAAGCGCGTCGTCCTCGAAGGTGGAGCGCTTTTTGGGCACGGTTGGACCTGGCTCGTCGCTGTAAAAATTAGCGCGGCCCGGAAGTCGTTCCGAATTGCATTCAATGCTCATGCCGCCGAACCTAGCACCGGGCCTCCTAAGGGCGGCTTTGCAGGATATCTAAAATTTGAGGAGAATGCTTAAGGCCATTCTAACGCCGCTTGCAGGCACCGGGCCTTTGGGTCTAAGCGGGGGTCCTGACAAAGGTGAATGATGACTGATATTACTAAGGAAATCGTGCTGGCGGCCCTGAAGCGCATTGCCGCCCCCGATGGCCGCGGCAACATCGTGAGCGCCGGACTTGTCTCCGAGATTGCCATTTTTGAGGGCAAGGTGATGTTTGCCCTGAATGCCGAGCCCCAGCACCTGAAATCCATGGAGGGCTTGCGCGCCGTCGTGGAAAAGGCGGTAAGCGAGTTGCCTGGGGTTAACAAAGTGCTAGTGGCGCTGACCGCCGAACAGCAGCCGGCCCGGCCCGTGGGTCCCAAGGTAAGTTCCTCGCAGCAATTGCGCCACGGCATTCCCGGGGTGAAGCATCTTGTGGCGGTGGCCTCGGGCAAGGGCGGGGTGGGCAAATCCACCACCGCCATTAACCTGGCTTTAGGGCTGCATGCACTTGGGCTGAAAGTGGCGGTGCTGGATGCCGATGTTTATGGCCCCTCCATGCCCAAGCTTTTTGGCCTCACCGGCAAGCCGGAGGCCAGTGATGCCGAAGGCAAGCGCATGAAGCCCATGGCGCGCTACGGCATTGAAGTGGCCTCCATAGGGTTCCTGGTGGACGAAGCCACGCCGATGATCTGGCGCGGGCCGATGGTGATGTCGGCGCTTACCCAGCTTCTCCGCGAAGTCTCCTGGGGCGAAACCGATGTAATGATCGTCGACATGCCGCCGGGCACCGGCGACGCGCAATTGACGCTCGCCCAGCAGACGCCGCTGTCGGGCGCTGTGATCGTATCAACCCCGCAGGATCTGGCGCTGATCGACGCGCGCAAGGGCCTCAACATGTTCCGCAAGGTGAATGTGCCGGTGATCGGCATTGTCGAAAACATGAGCTATTTCGTCTGCACCAAATGCGGCGAGCGCCATGAAATTTTCGGCCACGGCGGAGCCCGTGAAGAAGCCGGCCGGCTGGGCGTGCCGTTCCTTGGCGAAGTGCCGCTCGACAAGGAAGTGCGCATCCGCTCCGACAGCGGCGAGCCCGTCGTTGTCTCCATGCCGGACTCGCTTCACGCTACCATCTACAAGGATATCGCCCGCCAGGTCTGGGCGGCGGTCGAAGGCGGCAAGTTGTCCAAGCCCGCCCCCCGCATCGTTGTTGAAAGCTAGGCAGGCGTTTCAGGAAGTGTTATCCATAAGGCGGGATTCCTAGCGGGGCTTGGGAAACAGGGGGGACCAGCGATACGGTCTATGGGGTTTTGATGTCGAAACTGATGTTCATTTTTGGTATTCTGTTCCTGGCGGCAGGTGTGGCCCTTGGATTTCTCATACATTTTTCACCCGGTGAAATGCAGGTGCGGGGGCTGACTGCCGATGTGTCAGCAATTCTTGTTGTGGGCGGCGCCCTGTGCCTGGGGCTAGGCAGCACCATAGGGGCGCTGCGCGACCGGACCGTGGCGCCGGTTGTGGCGGAAGTCGTCACCGAGACGCCCGCTGAAAAACCCGCCACGCCGAAATTCACCGGCTTCGGCAAAAAAACTGCGGCCACCGCCGTGGTCACTGAAGCAAGTGCCGCCGTTGCCGAAACGGCGGCCGCTTCCAAGACGAGTGTTTCCGATACGGTTGCCGCCCTTGAACAGGCCAAGACCGATATTGCCGTGGCCCTGGGCGTTGAGCCGCAGAAGGCCGCACCGGAAGAACCGGTTGCCGCCAAGGCCGAGCCCGAAGAGAAAACCGAAGCAGCCGATGGCGAACTTTATGTGGTGGAGGAAAAAGTCATTCGCGGCCGACCGGCCCGGGTGCTTTCCGATGGCACCGTGGAAGCCGAAACCGACGACGGCTGGATGCGCTTTGAAAACCTCGAACACCTCGACGAGTATCTCGAAGCTATGGTGCCAGAAGCGTGATCCGATCACGCTTCCACTCTTGATCTGGGCATGAGATCGTAAGGGTGTTTCCACCCCGGCAGTGACTTGATCCGTTCCAGCCAGCCCAAGAGGTGAGGGTAGGGCTCAAGCGGCAACGGAATTTCCGCTCCATAAAACATGTAACCGCACAGCGAGAAGTCGGCGATAGTGGCGCGGTCAGCGGCAAGAAATGGCTGCCTGGCCAAATGGCCATCGGCAATTTTCAATGAATTGATAAAGCGCTGGCGCAGGAATTCAGTGACCGGCGTTTCGCCCGTCTTGGCCAGAGAAACCATGAAGCGCAGGGTGGCGATGTAGCTGGTGAACTTGTGATTGTCGAAGAACATCCAGCGCAGGATTTCACGGCGTTCGTCATCATTGTTTGGGCCGAACTTTCCGGTTTTCCCGGCAAGATAATCGAGAATGACGCCGGACTGCGTAAGCTTCCTGGCCCCGTCAACCAGTACCGGAACCTCGCCCATCTCATTCACCTCGGCGCGGTACTCCGGCGTGCGGGTCTGGCCGTTGAAAAAATCGACCCAGATGGGCTGCCACTTAAGCCCGCACAGTTCCAGCATCAGGGCGGCCTTGTAGGCGTTGCCCGATTCTCCGAAACAATAAAGCTGATAGCTGCCCATGATGAAGCCCAGCCTAATAAATGTGCAGCGCTCTGACAATGTTGGAATTGAAAGGCGCGGAACAAGCCAGCCATGTCGCATTTGAGAGGAGACTTTTGCGCGGGCCGTTGCTAGTTTGCTTCCTGATCATGACCAAATGAAGGGTATCATAACAATGAAGCGCATAGCACTTATTGCAACACTGGTTTTAATTTCGGCAACCCCGGCTTTCGCCCACGCGGGCCATGGCATTGCTTCCGGATTTCTCCATCCTTTCCTCGGCTGGGATCATCTCATCGCCATGCTGGCGGTTGGCGCCTGGGGCGCCACGCTGGGCGCGCGCGCCATCTGGGCCGTGCCTGCGGCCTTTATATCCGACATGATCGTGGGCGGAGTCTTCGGCATGGCTGGCATTGAAGTGCCCTTCGTCGAGACCATGATCATGGCCTCGGTCCTCGTGCTGGCGGCTTTTGCCGTCGCCCGAGTAAAGTTGCCGGTGTGGAGCGGCATGGCCATCGTCGGCCTCTTCGCCCTGGCCCACGGCTACGCCCACGGCGCTGAAATCCCTGAAGGCGTCAGCGCCTGGGTCTTCGGCGCAGGCTTCGCCGCAGCCACCTCGCTCATCCATGCTCTCGGCGCCGTGACTGCGCTGGCGGTTATGAAGGTGAAGGCGGTTAGGGCCTAACGCTTACCTCTAATATTTCATCATGCCGGCACTCGATGCGGGCATCTTCTTCGTTGAACCGAAATTGGCCGTGTCAAGCACGGCCATGATGAGAAGGGAGAGGTAGGAAGTTATCTTTACCTCACATCTAAAACACTCGTCCGCGCTTTCCGCACCACTTCGGTGGCGGTCGAACCCCGGAACAACCGCTGGAAGCGCGAGCGGCCCTCGTCGGTAACGACGATGATCTTGTAGAGCGCGCCGCTTTCTACGATCTCCTCGACCGCTTCGCCCACCGCCACCTTGGTTTCATGGACCGGAATGGTCATGGCCTTGAGAAGCGCGCGGGCATTGGCTACCGCCTCTTCGGCCGCACCCCGGCCTTGTTCCGTGTCGGCCACTGAAAACAGGGTGATCGGTTCGCCGGTGACATGGGCGAGGACGGCGGCGCGGCGCACCGCCTGCATGGAGCGCGAGGTGCCGTCGGTGCAAATGAAGTACCCTTTTTTTTCGGGGCCCTTGCGCACGACGAGAACCGAGCAGGGGGCCAGCGTCGTCACCTGCTGCACCACGCCCGCATCAAAGAAGGCGGCAAACTCGCCGCGCCAGCGCGACGGCTCGCCGAGCAGCATCATGTTGTAGGGGCCAAGCTCATATTGATCGAGAATGCCATTGGTGACGTCAGGCGCCGTCTTGAGCTTGAGCACCACGCTGCGGCCCTCGGGACTCTTGTATTCGACCTTGGTGTCACCGGCCGGGTCGCCCCAGGCATCCTGGGTGGCGGCTTCCTTGGGCCAGCTTTCCGGATCGATGCCTTGTTCCTTCAGGACGACGAGGGCCTGCTTGAGATAGCGCACGCCGGGCAATTCAAACCCCGCATCCATCATGTTCTGCCGGGCCAGCCGCACCTGAAGGCCGCCGGAATGCAGACCCTGGTCAATGGGGCGCACGTGAAGAATAATGAGGTCGCAGTCATTGCCGGCGAAAAACTGCGCCGCGAAGCGCACCGTCTCTTCGCCGCCGTCGCTGCCGTCAACACAGGCCAGCACGCGAAAGCGGTTGCGCCGCTGGGCCCGCAAATTCTGCAAGGTCTTGCGGACCGCCACTTCCTGCCGGTCGGAAAGCTGCGAGCGCTTGAAAATATTTCTCATCGCAGCAGCGGCCAATAGAAGGTTGACAGCAGAAGCAGCACAATCAGTGACAGCAGCATCATACGGACGCCGATTTTCAGAAAGTCGGAACCTTTGAGGTAGCCCGAGGCATAGATGATGGTAAAGGCTGGCTGGGCCGCAGGTGTGAGATAGCCGAAGGCGGAGGAAATGGCCGCAACGAAGCCGGCGCTGATCGGATCCTCCCCGGCGACAACCGCCGTTTTCAGAACGATGGGGGCGAGCACCGCCACGGCTGCACCGGCAGTCATGGTGTTGGAGACCGCGATGGTGAGCAGCGAAACCACGAAATTGAAGCCAAGGTCGCTGCCAGCCCCGATATTGTTCATGGCCATGATGACGCTGCCCGCCACCCATTCGGCGGCCCCAGTCTCTTTCATTTCAACGCCAAGCGAGATGGCCGCCGCATAGAGCAGCACCACGCCCCAGTTCACGCCGGAATTGATATCTTCCCAGCGCACCAAGCCCAGCACCAGGAAGGCTGCGGCGCCGCTGATGGCAATGACGCCAAGGCCCACTTCGGTGGAAAAGGCGATCCAGCCCGCGATGGTGGCGAGGAACACGGCGATGGTAAGCCATTCCGACATTTTCACCGGCCCCTGCATGGAAACCTGGGTGCGGAGCCGGCTGATCGCCCGCGACATGTCGGTCACCTCCGGCTTGAAGGTGAAGATCAGCAGCGCCGCGACAATGGGCAGGCGCAGCAGGAACATGGGGAAGGCGTAGTAAATCCACGAGACGTAATCCATGAGATAGCGCCGCGTTTCAGGATTCAATGGATCGTAGAAGAAGTCTTTCCAGTAGCTGATGATGATGGCGTTGCGCGCCCCCCCTGATGGCGTTGCCACGCCGGCAATGGAGCAGCCATAGGCGATGGAAAAGAGAATGACGGCGGCAAGATTGTGCACCTTCTTGGGATCGTTCGAGGTGAGCGTAATGAGGGTCACGCCTACCGGCAGCATCATCGCGGCTACCGTATGCTCGCCGATGAAGGCCGCAAGCACACCGCAGACCACCGTGATGCCGAAGCTGATCCAGTAGACGTTGGTGCCGGTCATCCGCACGATCCACCAGGCAATGCGCTTGTCCAGGCGCTGCTTGACGATGGCCACCGCCAGCATTAGCGAGCCCATGATGAAGAGGACGGAATCCGTCATCAGGCTTTGCGCCACCTTGGTGGCATCCACCTTGAGCAGCAGCACTTCGCCCACGATGATAAGCAGCGGCACCGTGGGCAGCGGAATGGCCTCGGTGATAAAAAGAATGGTGGCCATGACCGACATGGCAAGAACGATCTGCCCCTCATGGGAGAGGCCTGCAGGCGTGGGCGCCGACATGAGTGCGAAGCCGAGCAGCATGCTGATGATGAACCAGCGCCGCTTCCACACCATGGAAAGATCGATTTGCGAACTGACCAGCCGGTAGCGCTGGTAGCCGCGCCGCCGGAAACGGCCAAGCCGGGCCGAAGATTCATTGGCCTGCAGGCTGTCGCGGGCGAGCGAAAAGTCTGCTGTGGATTGCACTGGGGTCATGCCCCCACCCTTGCAGTTGCGGTAATCTCCATGGGATAAGAGACTAAGGTCAGAAGTGTTAGGATAATCTTATGGGCGCCGCTTTCCGTTACACAGCCAAGCGCTTGGGGCCGGCATCCGGTCCGGCACGAGAAAAACCTATGCCCAAAGGCATGACATCCCATATGCCCCAAACCCCTTTTCATGGCCATTACAGCGTGCCGCCTGAATGCCCCGCGGGGCGCAGTGGAACACCCTTCCATTTGAACTACAATTGCCCAAAGGGAAAGATGGCAGGCAGCAGATTTTTGCCCTACCAGTTTAAAGCTTAACGAGGATTTGATGACAGATACCACGACCGCCCTTTCCGCCGCCGATAAAGGCCTCGATAAAAGCCTCGAACGGCTTTTTGATTTGCTCCGCATCCCCTCCATTTCAACCGACGTCGCCTACCAGGACGCCTGTGAAAAAGCCGCCCGCTGGCTGGTGGTGGAACTGATCGCCCTGGGCTTTGAGGCCACCGTACGCAAGACCCCGGGAAGGCCCATGGTGGTGGCCCATTACACCCCCAAGGCGGCCACGGCCAAGACCCCCCATGTGCTGTTCTACGGACATTATGACGTGCAGCCGGTGGACCCTGTGGAGCTCTGGCATTCGCCGCCGTTTGAGCCCGTGCGCAAGACCGGCAAGGATGGCGTCGAGCGCATCTATGGCCGTGGCGCAACGGACGACAAGGGCCAGCTCATGACCTTTGTGGAAGCCGCCCGCGCCTGGATTTCCGCCACCGGCAGCCTGCCGATCAAGGCCACATTCCTCATCGAGGGCGAGGAGGAGTCAGGTTCGCCTTCGCTCATTCCCTTCCTCAAGGAAAACAAGGCCGAGTTGTCCTGCGCCACGGCCTTTGTCTGCGACAGCAACATGTGGGACGAAAAGACCCCGGCCATCACCACCAGGCTGCGCGGCATGGTGCATGAGGAAATCGTCATCACCGGCCCGCGCATAGACCTGCACTCCGGCATGTATGGCGGGGCGGCAATGAACCCCATCCGTGTGCTGAGCAAGGTGCTGGCCGCCCTCCATGACAAGACCGGCAAGGTGACCATTCCCGGCTTTTACGATGGTGTGAAGCCGCTGCCGGCGGCGGCCAAAAAGCAATGGCAATCCCTCAAATTCTCCGAGAAGAAATTCTTGGGCGACGTGGGGCTTGCGGTTCCCGCCGGCGAAAAGGGAAAATCCGTTCTGGAGCAAATCTGGGCGAGACCCACGGCGGAAGTAAACGGCATCTGGGGCGGTTATACGGACGCTGGCGGCAAGACTGTTCTGCCCTCCAAGGCCCATGCCAAGCTGACCTTCCGGCTGGTTGGCCAGCAAGAGCCTGAAAAAGTTTTGAAGGCTTTCCAGAAATTCGTGAAGGACCTGCTTCCCAAGGATTGCAAGGTGGAATTTTCCGGCACGGGTGGCGGCGCACCCGCTTCCGAGATCAGCGAAGACAATGCCTTCATCCGGAAGTCCGCCGCCGCCCTCAAGGCCGAGTTCAACCGCGCGCCTGTGCTGATGGGCTCCGGCGGTTCCATTCCAATTGTGCGGAGCTTCAAGGACATTCTGGGCATGGACAGCGTGCTGGTGGGCTTTGGCCTTAACGACGACGCCATTCACTCACCCAATGAAAAATACAATCTGTCGAGTTTTCACAAGGGGGTTCGAAGCTGGGTGCGCATCATGGGGGCATTAGCGGAGTGAGCCGATGAGCAAGGATTTACTGAAACAGGCCGAACGCTACTATGCGGCGTTGAAACATTTTGACTATGCCACCCTAGAGAAAATATTTGCCGAAGACGCCGAGTATCATTCATCGGGCATCGGCGGGCTTTACGGCCGCCCCGCCATCATTGAAGCGATGCGAGCTTATTTTCACGAATTCAGCGACCAGGTTTCGACCAACGATAGCATTGAAGTGGTCGGCCCCAATTCCGTGCGCGCCCACTGGCGCCTTCACGCGACAACAAAGTCCTCAGGCAGAAAAGTCACGCGACAGGGTGTTGAGACCATCCACTTCAACCCAAAGGGGCTGATCGCCACGGTGGAAGTCAAGGACGTCGAGCCCTGCCCGGAGTGAGCATCGTCACAGATGCTTTTTCCAGAACGCCAGCATGCGCTTCCAGCCGAGCTCGGCGGCCTTGCGTTCATGCACATCGCGCTGCTCGTTCATGAAGCCATGCTCGGCCTCATAGCGGTAAAACTTGAATTTGCGCTTCGCAGCCTTTAACGCCGCTTCGAACGCATCAACCTTTTGCGGCGTGATGTGATCATCGATATTGGCATAGTGGCCCTCGAGCGGCACCTTGATATCGGAGGGCTTGAAGGCGGTTTCCGGCGGCAGGCCATAGAAGACGACGGCGGCGCTGACCTCCGGAACGCGGCAGGCCGCCAGAATGGCAACCGCCCCTCCCATGCAGAACCCGGTGATCCCCACCTTGACGCCGGTCCGGCCCAGATACTTCGCAGCCCCGCGCACCACCTGATCGGTCGCCTCGGCGAAATTCAGAGAATTCATCTCGCGCGCCGCAGCCTCCACGTCGTGGTAGGGCACCACCGTTCCGGCATAGAGATCG
Organism: Aestuariivirga sp.; assembly: GCA_030680855.1. Lineage (GTDB taxonomy): Bacteria > Pseudomonadota > Alphaproteobacteria > Rhizobiales > Aestuariivirgaceae > Aestuariivirga. Next base: position 107,020 of record JAUXUN010000069.1, on the reverse strand, counting down.
GGCGCCAGCGCCTCATGTCCGGCGAGCGCCAGCCGGTCGCAGACGCCCCGGATCTGGTCCTGCAGCCCCCACCATTCCTGGATGACGACAACTCCCGGCGCATTGGCCTTGGCGGCCTTGGCCAGATAGCCGGTGGCCAGTTTTCCGTCGGTTCGCGGAAACAAAATCTTCGTGCCCATTATCAGGCCCTCACGCAAAATCCTGCAGTGCGGAACTATGTGCCTTCAGCGGGTGTGTGGCAAGATGGACACCATTCGCAGCCCTTTTGTTGAGGTGAAATACCTGTTCGCTGGACACCTCCGGAGTGGCATGTTACCCCAAGCTTCAAGCTTGAATTACATAGGCGCAGATTATAGTGGTCATTGCTTTGCAGCGCTTGATTTACCATTCCGCCTGCTGCCGCGTTAAGCGCCAGTTTATGGCCCCTTTGCTGCCCGCATCCAAAATGGTTTCGGCCATTCTTTTGGCGGTCGGACTCGCCACGCCGGCACTTGCCCAGTCCCGGGGGGCGGATGATTCGGTCATGGTTTTCGGCGGCGTTGCCAGTGAGACGAATTTCACTGATCTTTTGATTTCGCCGTGGAATGCGGAAGTTAATGCTATTGGCGTCGTGGGCGCCAGCTATTCGCGCCGGTTGGGCACGGTGAACGAATTGGTCGGCGATACTGGCCTTGGGCATATCGGTGACGATTTTACGATCGAAGCTGAAGGCGGCGTGTCGGCCCGGTTCGGCGATGAAAATCTCGGCGAAGCCTGGGTGGCGCTCTATCTGCGCTATGACGGATTGCCATGGAACGATACGGTCTACACGACCATCGGCGCCAACACGGGCGTAAGCTTGCTTACGGATCTGTCCGACTTCGAGGCATGGCGTGACAGCAACGGAAAGTCATCCGTGCTCCTGCATTATCTTGCGCCGGAGTTCACCTTCGCCGACCCGGAGAACAAGGACCTCGAATTTGTGTTGCGGCTGCATCATCGTTCCGGTGTATTCGGGCTCTTCGATGGGGTTGTCAGCGGTTCAACTTTCCTCAGCGCCGGCATCCGGGCGAGGTTCTGAGCGGCGTCAGTTTCCGCTGGCGGAAACCGTCTTGAACGGGCGCCCGTCAACCTTCACGCGGCTGGCATAGGCTTCAAATTTCATCCCGTCGAGACGTCCCGTGGCGCGCACCGGAATCAACCGCGATTCTCCGGCCACGTCCCCGCCAATGGGAGCAAGCCAGACTTTGTATGTCGGAGGTTCCTCGTTGCGCTTTCTGAATTTTGCCGCGTAGCGCCCGGCAACCGGCACGTAGGTTGCGCGGCACTCATAGGCTTTTCCGTGATAGGCGCCGGGGAAGCTGTCATCCAGAACGGCTTCTTTTGTGAAGCTGAAACGCAGTTCAAAAACTTCCTTTCCGTCAAAAATCCGGTGCGCCGCCTGGCATGGATTTCCCCCCGGCAATGTGCCAATTCGGAAAATGGCGGTCAGCGGGTCGGTCACGCCCGCCGCAAGGGCTGCGTCAATTTCAGCCTTTATCTCCGGGTTCGTCGCCGTTTCAGATGCCAGCACGGTGCCTTGCGACCAATTCAGCTCGACGGCTTTTTTCTTGTCTTTTTTCGCACTGCGCGACTGGTACTGTGCCGGGCTGCTCTGGCCGTTCACCAACGCACCGGATGCCGCCATCTTCATGCGGTAGTCTGAAAAGACCGCAGCAACGCCCCGGGTCTCGATGGAGGCCTGGGAACGATAGCCTGCGGCTGAGATTTCGGATGAGTACTTTATGTCGAGAACAGTGAGGCCGCGCACATTGACTTCATAGGACGTTTCTACCTTGCCGCCGGAATCCGCCAAGGCGTTGCCGAACCCGGTTGCCGGGACGGACAAAACAAACCCAAGACAAACAACAATCCGGTGTGCGATCATGTAATGTGCCTCCGCCTGCACTCCTTCTACCCCTAATCTGCATATTTGGCGACAATGAGGTATGAATATGACGCGGAAACGCGAAACCATCTCTGCCCGGTTAAAGTGACGCATGTGGGGAACTTTCCGATAATCTGCGCGTTGACTAACCTGAAGCCTGGCCGCAATGATCTCAACGATATCAGATGTTTATCCAGCAGGGGCTCAAGGGCCTCCCATCAGCCTCGCGCTGTTATCTTCGCCGTCACAATGTCAGGAAGTTACTGAAGTGAAATCTGTCGAACAAGATATTCAAGGAAATGCGAATGCTTTATGTTGATATTCCGACTCAGCAGGAAATCAGACTCCTGAACAAGCGGAGAGCCGATGCCTGTGTCTCCATCTACCTGCCGACGACGCCGCTGACACAACATGTAGTCGCGAGCCATACGGCACTCGGGAATTTGTCAAGACAGGCGTTTGGCCAGTTGGAGAAAGCTGGCTATGACAAACGGCGCCTCACCCTGATGCAGGCACACATGGATGACCTGCTGGATGATAATGAGTTCTGGCGTCTGCAGGCAAACAGTCTCGCAGTATTGCTTACTCCTGATGACATCCGGACATTCCGCCTCGCGAACAGGCTCCAGGAAAGCGTGGAGGTTTCGGATCGTTTCCACCTCAAGCCGCTGCTTCGTGCTGTTGCGTATCGCCATACCGCCTTTGTGCTGTCCATTTCTGAGAACGCCGTACGATTGATCGAAGTTTCCGCCAACCACGAACCCCTGAGCATTGCGGTTCCCGGATTGCCCAGGAACGCGGCGGACGCTGTCAACAAATCGACCTTAAACAGTCGCGGTCCAGTCGGCCGAATTCAGGGCGACGAAGGTCAGAAGGTGCGGCTTTCGCAATATGTGCGGATCGTTGACTCCCGCTTGCGGCCGCTTCTGGCTGGCCTCGACGTGCCCCTCATTCTAGCCGCCTCGGAACCGTTGGCGTCGATCTACCGTTCTGGAAACTCGTTTCCGGGACTGCTGGCGGAAGGAATTCTTCACACCGACGACAGGACCAGCGATCAGGATCTGGCCGCAGCCGCAAGACTGGTGCTGGACGGCCACTACGCGCAAGAGTTGGAAGGCATCAGGCAGGTCTTTGATGAACGTTCCAAGTCGGGGCGGGCGTACATGGACACTGGCGATGTTGCGCGCGCCGCCACGTTTGGAGCAATCGAGACATTGCTTGTCGATATCGACGTGGCGATGCCGGGCTCCATTGATGAGCTGAGCGGTGTGGTCACTCATTCAAAGACGGCAAATTCGCTCCATTATGACATAATTGACGAGATCGCGGGGCGAGCTATCAGTTCCGGTGCCAAAGTACTGGCGGTGCGCAGCAAGGACATCCCCGGCGGTGGGCCGGCTGCCGCAATATTGCGGTATGGAGTTTAATGGCTGCCGACTTCAATCATTAAGCGGTCGATGGGTACACTACCCTATCTTGAAACCCATCACATGATCAGGCGGCGTTAGCCCGGGCAGGTTCCGCGCATCTGGCGTGGGCGCCGGTATCTCGGTACGCATCGGAATAAGCCCGGCCCAGATCGGCAGGGAATAATCTTCCTCGTCATCACCCGGCGGGCCGGTGCGCACCTTGGCGGAGGCCTCGTCCAGCGACAAACCAAGCATCATCGTAGCCTTCAATTCCATTGCCGTGACCGGCCGTAAAATATCCCAGCGCCCGGGAAAGAGCTTCTCGGTGAAAGCTTTCAGGCGCTGTTCTTTTTCGGCCGGATCACTGATGATGCGGGCCTTGCCCATCACCATCACCGAGCGGTAGTTGCAGCTGTGATGGAAAGCCGCGCGCGCCATGACCATGCCATCGATCATCGTGACCGTGACGCAGACATCCGCATCGACGCATGTCTCCAGCATGCGGCTGGCCGAGGATCCATGCCAGTAGATGTGGTCAGCCTCGCGCCATTGCAGGGTGGGCGTTACATAGGGCGTGCCCTTGAACACATAGCCCACCGAGCAAACGGGCATCGCATCCAGGATTCCGTGCACGGTTTCCTTGTCATATTTCACCCGCTTGTTCAGGCGCTTGACGCGGGTTCTTTCGCTGGGAGCTTCGGTCATGGCGGCGTCCTCTTGATTGCAGGACCTCTATGCTGTCTATATGGTCTGCTTGAAAGAACCAAGACAGCCACCAATGAACAGACCACTTTTAACCCCGGCAACCAGCGAAATCGGCATTGACCGGGCCGACAGCGAGGCCATCCAGTCGCAAATTGCCCGGCAAATCCGGGAGTTTGTGTTGAGCGGCCGCCTGCGCCCCCAGGCCAGGCTGCCCTCGACGCGCAGCATGGCCGAGGACTTGAAAGTGGCCCGCGCCACCGTGGTGGAGGCCTATGAACAGCTCCTGAGCGAGGGTTATATCGAAGCCCGCAAAGGCTCCGGCACACGGGTTGCCGCCGAATTGCCCGAAGCGCTTCTGAACTCATCCCCGGCGCGTTTGAGCATGGGCAAACCGCATCGTGAGAAGGGCCGCGAACCGGCGAAGCCCTTCCGCTCCGGCCTCGTCGACTGGGAGCATTTTCCCCATGACGAATGGGGAAGGCTGCTGGGCCGCTTCTGGCGCAATCCGCCCATTGCGATGCTGGAGCACAATGACGCCTTCGGCTGGCTGCCGCTGCGCGAAGCCATTGCCCGTCACCTCTATGAATGGCGCGGCATTTCCTGCGAGGCCTCGGAGGTCATCATGACGGCGGGCGGCATGGACGCCTTCGACCTCATCAACCGTTCCATCTTCAAGGCGGGTGACAGGATATGGATGGAAGAACCGGGTTACCCCACGGCCAGGCGGGTGTTTTCCATGGGCGGAGTCAAAGCGGTCGCCGTGCCGGTTGACCGGGAAGGAATCATGGTGGTGAAGGGCAGGGAGCGGGCAGGGAATGCGCGCGGCGCGTTCGTCACGCCGGCGCGGCAATATCCAACGGGCGTCACCATGCCCTTGTCGCGCCGGCTCGAGCTGCTCGATTGGGCCGATGAGGCCAAGGCCATTATCATCGAAGATGATTACGACAGTGAATACCGTTACGTGGGCCGGCCCTTGCCGGCGCTCATGAGCCTCGACCGCAAGGCGCGGGTCATTTATTCCGGCAGCTTCTCAAAGGTTTTTTCACCGCTCTTGCGGCTTGGTTACATTGTCGTTCCGAAATCTCTCGCCGAACGTTTCCGCGCCGAGCGCCTGGCCCATGGCGCGCCGCCCTCGCTCATGGCCCAGCCCGCCCTCTGCGAGTTCATGACCTCCGGAACCTTCGCCATCCACATCCGCCGCATGCGAAGAATCTATGCGGCCCGGCGTGAGGCGCTGATCGAAGCCCTGGAAGGCAGCACCCGTTTCACCATTGATGCCTCGCCCTCGGGCCTCATGCTTCTGCTGCGCGTGAAGCTCGATGAAAATGACGACGAGATAGTGGCAAAACTGGCCCGCGCCGGCCTTGAAGCACAATCCCTCTCCAGCCACTACACGGGACGGCAGCGCGAGCAGGGCCTGCTCCTGAGCTTCGCCGGATTCACCGACAAGGAATTGCGGGCGGCAGCGAAGAGACTGGTGGAAATCTTGCTGTGAACCTCATGCTGAGGTGCGACTGGCACCTCAGGGTGAGGGCGTAGCTACGACCCCAGCGGCCTTAACTCACGCAAAAGTTTTTCCCTTATGGCCCTGGCGAAATCTTCAAAGCCCTGAGCCGGCTCGGCGAAGGAATCAGCGCCGATGATGACGTGGTCAAGGTAATAGGTGTGCAGGCCCGCCTCTTCCGCCTCGATGGACAAGCCGTTGATGGTGATGCCGGACGCCAGCGCAGCTTTGCGCGCGCCCTCAAGGTCATTGCCGCTGTTGTCCGGTCCGTCACCGGAAACGTCGATCACCTTGCGCTGTCCATCATACGCGTTGCTTTCAATAAGGGCATGGGCGTCGGTGATGCCGGCAGCAATGGACGTGGAACTGGCGCGCATCCAGCGGCGCACCAGGCTCACGCGAAAGCCGAAAGCCTTGGCATCCCTGACGTTCTCGATATGGGTAAAGGGGAGCACCACCTGGGTTTCGCCCGCTCCGCCCCACTGCACGACGGCAATTGCCGCGCCAAAGGGCTTGAGATTATCCACCGCCTGCAGCACCTCCGGATCCCGGAAAGCGAGCGCAATGCCTTCATTCTGCAAATCAAATTCCCGCGCGTCGACGCTGGCCGAACTGTCCAGCGCCAGCACCAGTTCAATAACCACGGGGGTTTTGCCCTGGGCATGGGCAGGTGCCGCCAGCGCTACAAGGGCACAAAAACTGCGCGACCCGATGCCACGCATGAAATGACACATTCCAGCCCGAATCTGCGGCAATCTCCGCCCCATGCGTAAACTTGTCCTGGAAGTCCTTACAGCCACTGCTCTCACCCTTGGTTCCATCCTAGCATCCACACCTGGTGTTTTGGCCAATGACGTGATGGTGATGGGGGCCTTTGCCCGCGCCTCCGCCACGTCCACGGCAAAGGCCGGGGCGGTTTACATGACCTTGAGCAATCACGGCGCAGCGCCCGACAAGCTTCTGCAAATTACCACGGAATCCGCGGCAAGCGCTGAAGTTCACGAAAGTGCGGAAAAGGATGACGTGGCCACCATGCGGCCCATTGCGAGCCTCGAAATTCCGGCCGGTGGAAGCGTGGAGCTCAAGCCCGGCGGCTACCACATCATGCTCATGGGATTGAAAGCCCCCTTGAAAAAGGGCGGCATGATTATGCTCCAGTTAAAATTCGAGCATGCCGGCATGGTGGATGTGATGGCCCATGTAGGCGACGTGGCGGAAGAACACGCTCACACGGAAGGTTCAACCGGAAACTGAACTTCGCCCCGCAAGGGCTTGAGCGCGCGCTCTTCCTCCCGGATCCGCCAGAAGAGCAGGGCCAGGTTGATGCAGCCGAAAATGATGGCATACCACCACATGCTGAAGACCAGCGGCAGGAGAAAAATTTCCGCCGCCACGATCATGTAATTCGGATGGCGGAAATATTTGTAGGGGCCCGCAACGCTTAACGTCTCACCGGGAACGACAATGATGCGGGTGGTCCAGCGGCTACCCAAGGCGGCAATGATCCAGCCGCGCGCCGCTTGCAGAACAAGATAGATTAAGGCCAAGGGCCAGCTCACCACTTCACCCCACACCAAATACCAAAGCCCCCCAAGCCAGACCGCATGGAATAATACGATCAGCGGATAGTGCCCGGAGCTGACTTCAATGCCGCCATTGGCCAGAAGGCGCTTGGTGTTGCGCCGCGCAATGTAAAGTTCCACGAGGCGCTGTAGGGTGACCAGCGCAAGGATGGTGAAATTTGTCCACATCGGGCTATTGTAGCATGGTGAGGAAGCCCGCTGTAAAGCCCGGCCCCAAGGCTGACACGAACCGCCGTCCGCTGAAGTTTTCCTTCAAGCCCTCATTCAGAACGAACAGAACCGTGGGCGCTGACATGTTGCCGTAGCCAGCCAGAATTTTGCGCTCATCAACGAGCCTGCCGCTTTCCAGCTCAAATGCTGTTTCAATGGCCGCAATGACCTTGGCCCCGCCGGGATGGAAGGAATAGGCCCCGATATGGTCGAAGTTCAGGTTATGGCCGCGCAGGAACTTGTCCGCCGCCGGGCGCAGGTCGCGCAAGGCCAGGTCGGGAATGCTGCGCGAGAAGATGGCGCTGAAGCCGACATTGTCCATGCGCCAGCCCATGACGTCGATGGTGTCGGGCCATGTATGCTCACCCATGAACTCGATCTCGCCGTGGCTGTTCTTGCCCTTGGTTGAGACAACGGCAGCCGCCGCCCCATCGCCAAACAGCGCCGTGGCAATGATGTTGGATTTGGTCATCTCATCCCGGCGGAAGGTGAGCGAACACAATTCAATAACGGCAACCAGAACATTGCTGTCGGGCTGGGCTACAGCCAGCCGCGCCGCCAGCGAAAGACCGGCAATGCCGCCAGCGCAGCCAAGGCCAAAGACCGGCACCCGGGCGACGTCATCACGAAAGCCGAGTTCGCTCATCACCCGCGCTTCGATGGTGGGCGTGGCAATGCCGGTGGACGAGATCATCACGATTGTGTCGATCTGGTCCGCTTCCAATCCGGCCAGTTCAAGAGCCCGGCCCGAAACCACGCCGAAAAGATGCGATGCCCCGGTGACGAACGCTTCCGAGCGTTCCGCCCAGCCCTGCTCAGCGCGGAACCAGTCATAGGAACAGGCGGAATAGCGCATGTCGATGCCTGTGTTGGCATAGACCGGCATCATCCGGTCAAAATCTTCCTGGCGGCCACCAAAGATTTTGGCGGCTTCGACCATGACCTCTTCCGTCCGGAGTTCATGCTGGGGTACAGCGGTGGCAAGACTAAGTAACTTGGCGCGCACGAGAGTGTTCCTTGTTAGGCTTATTCAGTTGTACGCAGGTGACTACACCGCGGTTCATTCACCGATCTGTTAAGCTTGGCTTCCCGGTGTGCGGCATAGAGGCCCGCGGCAATGACAAGCGTCATGCCGGCATAAGACAGGGCATCCGGGAACTCCCCGAAAAACGCCATGCCGAGGATGATGGCAAACAGCACGTTGGAGTAGCGGAATGGGGCAGTGCCCGAAAGATCGCCCAGGCGCAGCGTGGAAACCATGAACACATAGCCCGTGGCAAGCAAAGCAGCCGCCGCCGCAAGCAACCCGAATTGCCAGAGTGCCACACTTTGAAACCCCTGGTAGAGACCATAGGCAAGTCCGCTTAGGGCCACAAAGCTGGCATTGGACAGCGCTATGATGAAGGTCGGGATATGGTCGGGAATCCGTTTGGTGATGAGATCACGGAACGCCAGTACAAAGACGATGCCCAAGGCCAGAACCTCGTAGATGGTGAAAGTGGAGGGCGTGGGCCGCACGATCAGCAACACGCCCAGAAATCCTGCAACAATGGCGGCGGTGCGCCGCAATCCCACCTTCTCCTTCAAAAAAATTACTGACACCAGAACCACCGCCAGCGGCACACTTTGCAAAATGGCGGTAAGATTGGCGATCGGCATGTGCATCAACGCGGTGAGGAACAGGAAGGTTCCGGCCACATCCAGCAGCGAGCGCGCCAGAACCTTGGGCGTGAACAGCGAGGGCACGCTACCAAGCACGCCCTGATGGGCGCAGATCAGCCCAACCACCAGAACCGAAAGCACCCCGCGAATGGTGATGATCTGGCCCAGCGGCAGCGTCGTGCCGATGGTCTTGATGCAACTGTCATTGAGGATAAAGCAGGCCATGGCAATGACCATGTAAAGCCCGGCACGAAGCGGTTGAGTGGACGTTGCGGAAGGCATGGGCCCTGTTTCCCTCAAAACGCCGGCGGCATCAACGCGGCCTTGGCATCGCGGGCTTGCGCGGCCTCCCGGTGGGCGGCGAAGAGCCCCGCGGCAATGACCAGCGCCATGCCCAGATAGGCCATGGCATCCGGATATTCGCCGAAAACCAGGATTCCGGCGATGATGGCAAACACCACTTCTGAATAACGGAACGGCGCCGTAGCCGAAAGCTCACCCAGGCGCACCGTGGCCACAATAAAGATGTAACTGAGCGTGACGAACAGGCCAGCCCCCAGAAGCAGGGCCCATTGCCAAACCTCAACGGTTTTGAAGCCCTGCAATAACCCAACGCCGAAGCCGCTCAACGAAATGAAGATCGCATTGGCGAGGGCAATGACAAGGAGGGGAACATGCGCCGGAATGCGTTTGGTGACGAGATCGCGGAAGGCCACGATGATAACCGCACCAAGTGCCAGAAACTCGTAAATGGTAATAGTTTGCGGCATGGGTTTCACAATCAGGAGAACCCCCAAAAATCCCGCGACGACCGCCGCAATGCGCGAAAGCCCAGCCTTTTCGCCAAGGAAAATGACTCCCACGGCGACTACCACCAGCGGCACACTCTGCATGACCGCGGAGAGATTGGCCAGCGGCATGTGCATCAGCGCCGAAACAAACATGAACGATGCCATGGCATCAAACAGCGAACGCAGAAGGACCGTGCGCGTGAAAATCAGCGGCAAGTTTTTAAAAATGCCTTGCTGACCGCAAACCAGGAAGAGGAACAGGCTCGACACCACACCTATGAGACAGATGACTTGCCCAAGGGGCAGGGAAGTGCCGATCAGCTTGATGCAGGTATCCCCCATCACAAAGCAGGCCGTGGTGATGACCATGTAGAGGCCGGCGCGCAGCGTATGATTTTGGGAAGAAGACATGCGGGCGGTCTTATCCCTTATCCCGTCCGGGGAGAAGGTGGCGCGCATGCGCCGGGCGAGGAGAGCGTCAACGCAGAAGCATGTCTGGCAGCGAGGGCTCAGCCGCCGGTGACGCTTACAGTTGATCTCCTCCGTCGTCCAATCGCCCGTCCCTCAAATGAAAGATGCGGTCGAAACGGTCGAATATCTTGTCATCGTGCGTCACGGCGATGATGGCCGCCTGCTGCTCCACGGCGAGCTTCCGCAGGAGATCCATGACGATCCCGGCTCGCACCGAATCGAGTGCCGCCGTCGGCTCGTCGGCCAGGATGATGCGCGGGCGGTTGGCGAGCGCCCGGGCGATGGCCACGCGTTGCGCCTCGCCGCCCGAAAGCTGCGACGGCCAGGCGTGCTTGCGATGGCCGACCTGCAGATAGTCGAGCAGCGCCTCGGAGCGTTTGATCGCGTCCCCGCGCGGCACACCCGCGAGATGGAGCACGACGGCGACGTTGTCGGTAGCGTCAAGAAACGGCAGCAGGTTGTGCGTTTGGAAGATAAAGCCGATCTTCTCCAGCCGCATGTGCCGGAGATCGCGGCTCAGCCAGCGGTTGTCGTAGACGACCTCGCCATCGAGCCGCATCCAGCCTTCGCTGGGTTGGATGATCGAGCCGATTGCGTTAAGTAAGGTGCTCTTGCCTGAGCCCGAGGGACCAAGCAGGCCGACCACCTCACCCGCCTCGACAGAAATAGTGACGTCGCGCAAGGCATCGACGCGCGATTCGCCCTCGCCGAAGTGTTTGGAGAGGCCCTTGACTTCGACCAGTGGCTGAGAGGGCGTGTTCGCGGCCATAGGCTCATCCAACCAAGGCACGGCCGGGGTCAACGCGCAGGGCAGCGCGCACACCGAGCATGCTCGCCAGCAGACAGATGACGATGACCAGGCCGAACAGGGTTGCAATGTCCGACGGCAGCATTACGATGGCGCGCGGCAAATTGTTCTTGAACAGGTAGACCAGCACCGTGCCCGCCACGAAGCCGATGACGCCCATCATCAGCGCCTGCTGCACGATGAGAGCGATGATCGTTCGGTCGGGCGCGCCGATGAGCTTCAGTGTGGCGATCTCGCGAATCTTGTCCATGGTCATGGTGTACAGGATAAGCGAGATGATGACGGCGGAAACTATCGTGAGCATCACCAGGAAAAGCCCAATTTGCTTGCTTGCCCGCTCGATGACAGTGCGTGTCATGAGCACTTCCTGCTCTGTTCCCGTCAGAACCGAGAGGTGCTTCCAGCGGCGCATGATCTCGGCAACCTCCTCGGGCGGCACATCGGGAGAGAGCCTCGCTACCACGGCATTCACAAAATCTGTCTGGGTGCGCTGCGCGCCACGGGCAGCCTCACGGCGGGTGGCCGATGGCGCCAGGTCAAACTGCAGTTGCTGCGCATCGCGCAACGTCATGTAGACGATTGAATCGCCCGAGAGCGTCACAACCCCGGAAGTCACGCCCACGACCGTAAAGTCGTTACGCCCAAGGTGAATCATCTCGCCAACGGCAAGGCCCGTCTGACGGTCGGCAATCAATTCGTAATGGCTGCGGGTGATCTCACGTCCGGCCACGAGATGAATTGGGCCGCCTGGCCGCCCGGGCTCGTAGCCGGCGACCTGGAGGCGGACCTTGCGGCCACTGCGTTCAATCTGCACGTTCTGCATCGTGATCGATCCGGCCTCCACTACGCCGTTGATCCGCGCCACCATCTCACGCGTGTCACCTGGGATGCTCGACGCTTCAGCGAAGGGTCCGAGCGTACCCGATTCGACGATCCAGATATCGGCGCGGATGGCGCGAAGCAGGGCCAGCGCATCCGAGGTCTGGCCCCGATAAATCCCCGCCATCATCACAACGACCGAAAGCAGGAGACTCAAACCGAAACAGGTCAGAACAAACCGCCCGAGCTTGTGGCGGATGTCGCGCCAGGCGAGGTTCATGGGCCCATGTCCTCCGCAAGGTCAATGGTCGCCTTGCGGCCGATCTTCAATCCAGCAGTTGGACCATCGACGACCTCGGCGCCCTCCGGTAGGCCGCCTAGAATCTCGATCCGGCCGTCCAAGGTGCGCTGGCCGAGCGAGATCGTGCGCTGCCGCAGCCGGCCCTCCTCGACAGTCCATGCGATAGCTTCGTTTCCCTTCACGCTGGTGAGTGATCTGGTCCTGACCATGCGGGCCTGCGGGAGGGTTGCCACGGTAATCAATACCTCCGCCTGCTCGCCAAGGTGAAAGGTGAGCGGACAACCGCCACACCGGACGTAGACGCGGCGCTCCTCGTTCACCCGGTCGCTTTCGATATCGATGCGTACGACCTTGGCATTCATTTTCTTGTCAGGTGCCGAGCGCCTCGTCACGATCGCCGGTTGCCCTACTTCAACTGAGCCGGCCCGCGCTTCGTCGATGTAAGCGAGCGCCCAGATGGACGCTGGATCGACGATGGTGAACACTGGCTCGTTGGCGTTGAGCGCTGAGCCAAGCTCCTTGTGCCGCGCCATTACGATGCCGTCGAAGGCCGCCGCGAGCGCATACTTGGCGAGGCGCGCTTCCTCGATTGCCAACAGCGCCGCTGCCTGGTCCAGGTTCGAGCGCGCCACGCTGACAGCGCTGAGAGCCTGGTTGAGGTCGGCCTTTGCGATATCGGCAGTGGCCTGTGTATCGCCAGCGGTCTCCTGTGAGACGACACCGCGCTGCATGAGTTGCTGGCGCCTGATATTGGTATCATTCGTTTGCTTGAGTACTGCCTCGGACTTTTCCACCGCCGCCCCAGCCTGCTCGACTCCGGCCTTGGCCTGGTTCAGCGCGGCCTTCGCCTGCAAAACTCTTGCCTCCTGCTCCCGGCCATGCAGCCGGGCCAACACGGTACCGGCCTTGACGGTGTCGCCATAGTCGGCGTTGAGTTCGACTAACGTGCCCGCGGTTTCGAATCCGATCTTCGACAGGGTCTGCGCTTCGACCGTGCCAAGTCCAAACACGCGTATGGCCACGTCATTCTCAGGCTGAACGATGGTCACCGAAATAGCGCGGATGTTGAGATACCAAAAAATAGACAAAGCAACGATAACCAGGGCGAGGCCGCCCAGGAGATAATACATCAGGGGCTTTTTCATGCGGACATCATATCCGAGAATGCCATGGCTGCACATGGAATTGTCCGTATCTGCGACGATTGCCCATGCAGTCCGGTACCTATATCAGGCATGCCACTTCAAGAGCACGAAAGGAACATCACTTCAGCCGTGGTGTTACCAGCTAGCCCCCTGTCACGCTCATATGCCGTGAAACCGCAGGCTTGTTGTGGCGCCGGTCGATGATGAAATCATGGCCCTTGGGCTTGCGGGTGATGGCCTCGTCGATGGCGGCATGCAAAAGCTCATTGCCCTCGGAGGCGCGAAGCGGCGCGCGCAGGTCGGCTGCATCCTCCTGGCCAAGGCACATGTAAAGCGTGCCGGTGCAGGTGAGGCGCACCCGGTTGCAGCTCTCGCAGAAATTATGGGTGAGCGGCGTGATGAAGCCGAGGCGGCCCCCGGTTTCCTTCACTTTGACATAACGCGCCGGACCGCCGGTCTTGTAGGGAATGTCTTCCAGGGTGAACTGGTCCATCAACTGGGCGCGAACGACAGAGAGCGGCAGGTACTGGTCGGTACGGTCGCCATCAATGTCGCCCAGCGGCATGGTTTCAATGAGTGTCAAATCCATGCCCTCGTCGCCACACCAGCGGATCATCTCGGGGATTTCCTGCTCGTTGACGCCTTTCAGCGCCACCGCATTGATCTTGATGGCGAGCCCTGCGGCCTGTGCGGCGCGGATGCCGTCCTTCACCTTGGCCAAGTCACCCCAGCGGGTGATCTGCTTGAACTTGGCGGCGTCGAGCGTATCCACCGACACATTGATACGGCGCACCCCATGGGCCACAAGTTCGCTTGCATATTTCGCAAGCTGGCTGCCATTGGTGGTCAGCGTCAATTCTTCCAGCGCTCCCGAGCGCAGATGCCGACCGAGATTTTCAACCAGCGTCATGATGCCCTTGCGCACCAGCGGCTCGCCACCCGTGAGGCGGAGCTTCTTCACGCCCTTATCGATAAAGGCGCTGCACATCCGGTCCAGTTCTTCCAGCGAAAGGAGGTCGCGCTTGGGCAAAAATGTCATGTCCTCCGCCATGCAATATACACAACGGAAATCGCAGCGGTCCGTCACCGACACGCGCAAATAGCTGACATGCCTGCCAAAGGGATCAATCATAGAGGTGGTGCTCATGGCTTAAATTTGGGCGCTCCGGCGGTCACGGTCAAGTGACAGGTTTGTCATAGCTACCCTCATTTTGTCATTCCGGCGCACGCCGGAATCCCGTTCCGGATTGTAAATACGACCAGATTCCGGCTTTCGCCGGAATGACAGAACTGGGGTGGAGGAGCGTCTACGACCGCATCCTCGTTCCGTCCGGATCATAAACCGGCTTCGCCACAACTCTCGCCTTGTAGAAATCCCCCAGAAGCTCGATTTCCAGCTCCGTGCCGTCATTGGCGCAGTCTATCGGCACATAGCCCATGGCCATGCTCTTTTTGGCGTGGTGAGCGTAACCACCGGAACTGACATAGCCCACGCATTTGCTGTGGTGGAAGATGGGTTCATCGCCAAGGCAATCCACGTCCTTGGTATCGACAACCATGGTGACCAGGCGCTTGGCTGGCTTGTCCGCCTTCGCGGCCGCCTTGCCTATGAAATCTGCTTTTTTGTCAAAAGCGATAAAGGCATCGAGGCCGGATTCGGCAGCGGTAAAATCCGGGCGGAAATCCAGGGTCCACACGCCCCAGTTCTTTTCCAGCCGCATCGACATCAGCGCCCGGCCGCCATAGAGCATGAGACCGAGATCAGTGCCCGCCGCTTCCAGCGCCTCAAACAGGCGCATATGAAATTGCGGGGCGCAGTAAATCTCGTAGCCCAGCTCACCGGAAAACGACACGCGCGTCAGGATCACCGGAACATCGGCCACCACCATGCGGCGGATATCGCGGAATTTCAGCGCCGCGTTGGAAACGTCATCACGGGTAAGACGCGACAGCAGAGTGCGGGCCTTGGGGCCGGAAATGGCAAAGCCATGCAGCTCATCGGTGACATTGCGGTAGGTGACACCCGTACTGGGCATATGCATCTCAAACCAGCGCCGGTGCATGTCCTGCGCCGCACCGGAACCGAACAGCATAAAGGTCTCGTCATCAAGTTTGGCCACCGTGAGGTCACCGTAAAGCTTGCCCTTGGGCGTCAGCATCGGCGTCAGGGCAAGCCGCCCGGTTTTCGGCAGATTATTGGCGAGGAGACGATCAAGCAAGGCCGCAGCCCCGGGACCCTTGAACTCGTGTTTGGCGTAATTGGCAATCTCGATCATGCCGACATGTTCGCGCACTGCCTTCACTTCATCAGCTGCATGGCTGAATGCATTGGACCTTCGGAAGGTCGGCGTTTCCTCTGCCTTGTCCTTTGAACCGGCAAACCACAAGGCATGCTCCAGCCCGAAGGACACGCCCATCACCGCGCCGCGCTCAATAAAGCGGTCATAAAGCGCGGTGGTTTTCTGGCGGCGGCCCTCGGGCAGGGTTTCATTGGGATAAGTGAGGCGGAAGCGGCGCGAATAATTTTCGCGGGACTTGATGGTGCCCCAGTCCCTGGTAGCAAAGCTGCCGAAGCGCGCCACGTCCATGCCCCACACATCAATGCCGGGCTCGCCATTGATGATCCATTCCGCCATGCACAGCCCCACGCCGCCGCCCTGGCAGAAACCGGCCATGACGCCCACGGCGGTCCAGTAATTCTTGAGGCCCGGCACCGGGCCAATGAGCGGGTTGCCATCCGGCCCGAAAGTGAAGGGCCCATTAACAACCTTCTTGATGCCCGCATTGGCCAGCGCCGGCATGCGGTCAAAGATAATCTCGAGGCGTTCCGATATGCGGCCGAGATCATCCGGCAAAAGCTCGGCGGCAAAGTCCTGCGGCGTGCCGTTCACCGCCCAGGCCTGGGGCTTCAGTTCATAGGTGCCGTAGAGCAGCCCGTCATGCTCCTGCCGCGTATAGGTGTTGCCCTCGTAATCCACTGTGACAGCCACTTCCTTGCCATGATCGCGCACTTCCGGAATGGTTTCGGTGATGATGTAGTGATGCTCGAAAGGCTGCACCGGAAGGTCGATGCCCGCAAGCCGCCCCACCTCGCGCGCCCACAAGCCGCCCGCGTTGACGACTACCTCGGCATTGATCGTGCCTTGCGGTGTCACCACATCCCACGTGCCATCAGGCTGCGGATTGGTTTCGATGACCGGACATTCCCGGTGGATTTTTGCACCGTAATGGCGGGCACCCTTGGCATAGGCATGGGTGACGCCTGAAGGGTCCACATGGCCATCAACCGGCTCAAACAAGGCACCCACATATTTCTTGGGATCAATGAGCGGGTTCAAGTCACGCGCATGTTCCAGCGAAATGAAATCCGAATCCAGACCGAGATAGCGCGCCTTGGCCCGCTCCTGTTTCAGGTAATCGTAACGTTCCTTGCTCGACGCCAGATAGATGCCCCCGGGCCGGTGAATGCCGCAGGACTGGCCCGTGAGGTCTTCCAGCTCCTTGTAGAGATTGATGGTGTAGCCCTGCAGGCGCGCGATGTTGGAATCGGAATTGATCGTATGGATGATGCCCGCCGCATGCCATGACGAGCCGGAGGTCAGCTCCTTGCGTTCCAGCAGCACCACATCCTTCCAGCCCATCTTCGCCAGATGATAAAGAATGGAGCAGCCCACCACGCCGCCGCCGATAACCACAACTTTCGCATGACTTTGCATCGAGAAACCCCTGAGATATAGGGCGAATGTGTCATGGCCAATGGCTGCAAGTCAAAGGAGGAAAAGGCATGGGACGGTGGCGGCAGAGTCAAGTCAGCTACGCAGCCTTCATCCGCTCCGCGCCTGGAAGGAAAATGGTGAGAAGCCCGATGGCCGGCAGCACGGAGCAGAGCTGGAAGACAAAGGTGATGCTGGTGTGGTCGGCCAGATAGCCAAGCGGAACCGCGCTCAAGCCCGCGATTCCAAAGGCGGTGCCGAAGAACAACCCGGAAATCATGCCTACGCGGCCGGGCAAAAGCTCCTGCGCATAAACCACCATGGCCGAAAAAGCCGAGGCGAGGATGAGGCCAATGGGAACGGTCAGCACCACCGTCCAGAACAGGTTGGCAAAGGGCAGCGCCAGCGTGAAGGGCAGGGCGCCCAGAATTGAAAACCAGATCACCGCCTTTCGCCCGATACGGTCGCCAATGGGGCCGCCGGCAAAAGTGCCAATAGCAAAGGCGCCGAGATAGACGAAGAGGTAAATCTGCGCGTCCTTCACCGGAACCCGGAAATGGTCGATCAGATAGAAGGTGTAGAAACTGCTGAAGGCCGAAGTGTAGACGAATTTTGAAAACATCAGCGCCAGAAGGATGAGAAGCGACAGGCCCACCGTGCGTGAGCTGAGGTTGTGATGGACGGGAGGTAGGGGGCGGGCCGTGGTCTTCGGGCGGAGATGATGGCTGTACCAGCGCCCGACGCCGCTGAGGATGCCAATGGCGGCCAGGGCAATGGCCCCGAACCAGACAACGCTGGCCTGACCGCGCGGCAGAATTACCCAGGCGGCCAACAGCGGGCCAAGCGAGGTGCCGATATTGCCGCCGACCTGAAACAGGCTTTGCGCCATGCCATAGCGCCCGCCCGAGGCAAGCCTCGCCACGCGCGATGCTTCCGGGTGGAAGATGGCCGATCCGATGCCAACAGCTGCTGCGGCAATCAGAATGCCCTCATAGGATGTGGCAAGCCCAAGCAGGACAAGCCCCAGCAGGGTAAAGGCCGGGGCAACGGGCAATGAATAGGGCAAGGGCTTCCTGTCGGTAAAATGCCCGATCAATGGCTGCGTGATTGACGCGATGACTTGGAACACCAGGGTGATCATCCCGATCTGGCCGAAGGTGAGCGCGTAGGAATCCCGCAGAATGGGATACATGGCCAGCATCAGGGCCTGCAGGGTGTCGTTGATCAGATGGCACACGGTAACGGATATCAGCACCGCAAAAACGGTGCTGCCGGCAATGCGGTTTTCGACTGTAGCCACGTGGGATTTCCTGAATGTTAGGCCCCTTTAGCAAGCCCCACTCGCCGCCGCCAGCCGGGCCTGTGCAAGGCTGATATGAGCAGGGCACGGTGTTGGTTAACTGGACACCGGTCGTCCAGCGTGTAATTTTTCCGGCATGCGCGTTGATCATCTTGTCTGGTATTGCGCCGATCTGGCGGAGGGCGAACGCTACTTCGCTGAAAGAATGGATCGCGGTTCGGCCTACGGCGGGGTTCACCCCGGCGAAGGAACCGCCAACCGGCTCCTCTCTCTGTCCGATACAACCTATCTGGAAATTCTTGGCCGCGATCCGGCACAGGCCGAGGCCAGCCTTGCTCCGGAAGTCCGGGGACTCGTGGGCCACGGCCTCTATCATTGGGCCATTGGCGGCGTTGATCTTTTGGATTTGCGTCAAAGGGCAGGAGCCGCCGGCCTTGCCGGCAGCGAACTTGTAGCCGGAGGCCGCACCCTTCCCGATGGCACGTGGCTGGGCTGGAAATGTTTCGGACTCCACAATCATCATTTTGGCGCCCTCGTTCCCTTCTTTATTGACTGGATGGACAGCGAACACCCCGCAAAGACTGCGCCTCGCGGCGGCTGCCTTGCCGCCGTGGAGGTGTTCTCGCCCCAGGCGGAAATACTCCACGACCTCTATGGAATTCTCGGTCTCAATGTTACGGTCACCAAAGCGCCGACGCCAGGGGTTTCAACGACGCTGGAAAGCAGCAAGGGACAGCATGTGTTGCGCATGTTTGATCCGGTGCCGACGGGCTATGTGATCTAAAGGGAGAAATTGCTTGGCAAGACTGCTTGGCAAACGCGTTATCATCACCGGAGGCTCCACCGGAATTGGCGCGGCCATCGCCAGGCGCTTTCTGGATGAAGGCGCCAGGGTCTGTGTCTGGTGCCGCAACCCGGATAACGCCAGACTTATCAAGACAGAACTTCCGGCACTTTCGGATGTTGCGTGCGTTGACGTGGCGGAACCAGCGGAGGTTGACGTGGCCTTCCCGCGCGCGATCATGGCCCTTGGCGGGCTTGATGTCATGATCTGCAACGCGGGCATCTCGATAAGGCGCGATTTTCTCGACATTGACCGTGCCGATTTCGACCGTGTCATGCGGGTGAACCTGCATGGCGTATTCTACCCGAGCCAGCTCGCAGCCCGCCATATGATGAAGGCCGATGGCGGATCCATCCTGATCACCGCCTCCACCGCCGGCGTCGTGGGCTATCGCCATTATGCGGATTACAATGCCAGCAAGGGCGCGGTCCTGGCCATGATGCGCACCATGGCCATCGAACTCGCCCCCAAGGTCCGTGTGAATGCGGTCAATCCGGGCTATACGTCAACACCGATGCAGGACGCTGAGTACAGTCCCGAGATGCTGAAGAAGGTGAACAGCATTATTCCCATGCGCCGCCATGGCCGCCCGGAAGAAATCGCAGGGCTCTATGTTTACCTTGCATCAGATGAGGCAGCCTACGCGACCGGCGGGATTTTCACCTTCGACGGGGCGGAAAGCGTTGGCTCCGCCGCAACGACTTTATGAGGCCCGTTTGACCTCCGATAAAGCTGACACCGCATATAATTGGGCGTACATGTTCCATAAGGCTCGGATGGAAGGCGTTTGCGGATATGGTTGGGTCGAATGATGGCGAAGCGGTGGTGG
Source organism: Aestuariivirga sp. (assembly GCA_030680855.1). Classification (GTDB taxonomy): domain Bacteria; phylum Pseudomonadota; class Alphaproteobacteria; order Rhizobiales; family Aestuariivirgaceae; genus Aestuariivirga. Next base: position 87,020 of record JAUXUN010000069.1, on the reverse strand, counting down.
AAGACAAGCAGGACGAGAAGCCGCCGGACCTGACGCTCCGCGCCCTTAAACAGCGCATCCGCCAGCAGGAGATTTTGGCGGAGCTGGGCGTTGTAGCTTTGCAGGGTGCGGCTTTTGATGCCTTGCTGGCCGAAACCGTGCGCCTCACCGCTGAGGGGCTGCGCGTCAAGTTTTGCAAGGTCCTGCGCTATATCCCTGAGGAAAACCGCCTCCTGGTGCAGGCTGGCGTCGGCTGGGATGCCGGCATCGTCGGTGTGGCCAGCCTCGGAGCAGACATGGAATCTCCGGCCGGATTTGCCTTGCGGACGGGCAAGCCCGTCATCTCCAACCATCTCGAAAACGAGGAACGCTTCCGCACCCCCGACGTGCTGGTCCAGCATGGCATCAAGCGGGCAATGAATGTCATCCTTCAGGGCGATGGCAAGCCATTTGGCGTTCTCGAGGTGGACAGCCAGTCGGACGATGAATTTGTCGAACACGACCTCGCCTTCCTGCAAGGCGCGGCGAACGTCCTTGGCATGGCCATTGAGCGGGAGCGCAACGAGCGCCACCTGAAAGCAGCGCTCGAGCGCCAGCAGTTCCTCGTGAAGGAGATGAACCACCGGGTCAAGAACAGCCTGACCATTGTCACCAGCCTGCTGCAGATGCAGGCTCGCGAAGCGGGCGGCAAGGAAACCATGGACCAGTTTGAGGAAGCGTCCCGGCGCGTCACCGCAATAGCCCGTGCCCATGAGCGCCTGTACCGCAACAACTACATCGAAAGCATGGACCTTGGCACCTATGTCGAAGAGGTTTGCCAGGACATGGATACGTCGGTCGCCCATTGCACCATACATGTCGAGGCGGAGCGCGGCATCAATGTGAAGGTGGACAACGCCATTTCAGTGGCGCTCATTGTTGTCGAGTTGATTACCAATTGCGCCAAATATGGCTACCCCCAGGGAACAGGCGGCAAAATCTGGGTTGGCATTGCTCGCAATGGCGATGGAAACATCTTAATCTCGGTGCGTGATGAAGGCTTGGGCCTTCCTGTGGATTTCGATCCGAACAAGTCTCGCGGCCTGGGAATGCGTATCGTCAACGCCTTCGCCAACCAGCTTAACACCAAGCTTGAATTCACCCGCCTGTCGCCCGGTTCGGAATTTGCGTTACTGTTTCCAGTCGATATCGTTCAGCGCTGAGCTCACACCGGATCGCGGATCAGCGGCGTGGTGGAGCAGTGAATGCCACCGCCGTTGAGCTGCATCTTGCCATAAGCAATGACGGTCCAGTTCACCCCATGCTTGGTCAGCGCATCCAGTGTCTGGTTTGAAGCGCCCTCCAGCATGAGAGGTTCGCCCGGCGCAACCGCCAGGGAATTGATGATCCACCGGTCATCGGCCGGCGTTATCTCAACGGTCCGGACTTTGAGCTCCTTCAATTTCTGCAGGAAGGAATGGGGCAGGCCGAAGGGATCGACGATGGCGAGGTCCTTGCCGATCATCTGGAAAGATCCGTCGATGTGCAGGTCATAGCCGAAGAGATCGATGATGAGGAGGTCGACGCACCGGCGCTTGAGCACTTCGCCCACCTGCTCGGCGCCGTCGCGGTTCACCCGGATGCCGCAGCCGATCACCGCCGTGCGTTCATTGATCCAGGCAAAGCTTCCGCCTTCCATCAACGCGCTGCCCTTCAGGGTGCGGAGAATGGAAATGCCGAGCCGCGCCAATGTGCGGGTGATGGCCAGTTCCTTGCTGCGGCGGACCCGCGTTCCCATGCGGCAGACAATGGCCCCGCCTTTCACCATGATCAGCGGATCGCGTGTAGCAAGACTTGATGCGGCCCGCCAAATCGCCGTCGACATGATGCACCTCCACGCCCTTGGCATTGAGGGCGACAAGCGCATCGTGCTGGGCCTGCATCTTGGCGACTTGCGGCATGGTATCGCTTTGGAAATACCATCCAGCTTTCAGGTCGCCGAAAGTGTCAATGCTCTCAATGCGTTTCTTCGGATCAATGACATCCATTTCCTTGCCCGGCCGGTGGACGAGGACCGAGCGGATACGGCCCACATCATTGTTGATGCCCCAGGCGCGGCCCCAATGGGTTTCAAGTTCGTGCCTGTCCTCGAGTGGCGGATCGCCGGGGGTGGCGAACATCTTGATCATTTCGTTGTAAACCCAGACCGGCGGCGTATTGGCCATCATGTGCTCCCTGAAAAAATCACTTGCGCCAATCAACCGTAACTTCTTCCAACAGCCAGTCCTTGAAAATCCTAACCTCAGCCGCCCGGCTCAGCCGCGGCGTGGCGGGCTCGGAAATGTAATAGGCCTTTTCGTGCAGCACTTCGGTTTCAAAAAGCCGGATCAGCCTGCCGCTTTTCAGATCATCGTCGAGAATGGCGGTGGGCGCCAGCCCCACGCCCTGGCTTGCCAGCATGGCCGAATGCAGCAGATTGAAGCCCTCAAACAGCGGGCCAGGCAGCGGATCATCAAGCTTCACGCCTGCCGCCTTGAACCAGCGCGACCACGGCCTCCGGTCGAGGTCATGCAGCAGGCAGCACTTCAGCAGATCGGCGGGGTCCGCGAATGGCCCCATCTGGCTGAGATAGGCGGGATTGCAGACCGGAACCGAAACGCCCTCAAGAAACTTGGTGGCATGGGCCGGCGCGTCGTCCCAGTCGCCATAGGAAATGGCCAGATCCACATCGTCGAAATCAACCGGCTGGTCATAGATCGCATGCATCAGGCGGACATTGATCTCCGGGTGCTGGCGCATGAAGGCGGGCAGGCGCGGTATGAGCCAGATTGTTGCGATGGAGGGAATGGCGGCGATGGTGAGGGAAGCCTTCCCGTCACTCTTGGCAATGCGCTGGCAGGCTGCCCCAATGATCCCGAAAGCCTCCGCCATGGAAGCGGCCAGTTCCACCCCTTCCGGCGTCGGCAGGGTCTGGCGGCCCTGGCGGTCAAAAAGCGCCACGCCAAACCATTCCTCGAGCTGGCGGATCTGATGGCTCACCGCCGACTGGGTGACATGCAGTTCATCGGCTGCCTTGGAAAAGCTGTTGCCGCGGGCCGCCGCTTCAAAGCATTTCAGGGCATTCAGGGGAGGAAGGCGCGCCACGATGGCTCCATGAAAATAACTCATGTATTATGTGAGTGATCATCTTTTGACTCAAGCCCCACGTGGCCCCCAAAAGACCAGCCAGATTTTGGAGGACGACAATGACTTCTGCCCAGCGCCCGAGCCTGGTTGATTACCGCGCCAACGGAAAACCACCCAAGCCCACCTTCTCAGGCGATGAAATGCAGGGGCGGCAGGAGAGGATTCGTGGCTGGATGGCCAAAAGCAATGTCGATGCCTGCCTGTTCACCAGCTACCACAACATCTGCTACCTCGCCGACTTCCTCTATTGTTCCTTCGGTCGCAAATACGGCCTGGTGATCACCCAGAAGGCGGCGACCACCGTGAGTGCTGCCATCGACGGCGGCCAGCCCGCCAGGCGCACCTTTGGCGACAACGTGACCTACACCGACTGGTCCAGGGAAAACTATTTCACGGCGGTTCAGGGGCTGATCAAGGGTGCCAGGCGTATTGGCGTTGAGCTCGACCACGTCAGCGTCGATTTCCGCAAAGGCCTGCAGGACGCCTTTCCGGGCGTGGAGTTTGTCGATGTGGCAGCCGCCGCAATGAAAATGCGCATGATCAAATCCGGCGAGGAGATCAGGCACATCAGCAAAATGACCCGGATTGCCGATATCGGCGGGGCGGCCTGCGTGGAAGCCATTGCCGTGGGCGTGCCGGAGCATGAAGTGGCGCTCCACGCCACCGGCGCAATGGTGCGCGAAATCGCCAGGGTCTGGCCCCAAGCGGAACTGATGGACACCTGGACCTGGTTTCAATCCGGTATCAACACCGATGGCGCCCATAATCCGGTAACCAGCCGCAAAATCAGGCACGGCGACATTCTCTCGCTCAACTGCTTCCCCATGGTGGCAGGCTATTACGTGGCCCTCGAACGAACACTCTTTGCTGAAAGCGCCAGCAAGGAGCACCTCAAGATGTGGGAAATGAATTGCCATGTCCACGATGTGGGAAAGAAACTACTGGTGCCGGGCGCCAGGTGCTCCGATATCGCCCGCTCGCTCAATGACATCTACGCCCAGCACGACCTGCTGAAATACCGCACCTTTGGCTATGGCCATTCCTTCGGCGCGCTCTGCCACTATTATGGCCGGGAGGCGGGACTGGAGCTCCGCGAGGATTGCGACACGGTGCTCGAACCCGGCATGGTGGTGTCCATGGAACCGATGATCATGATCCCTGAGGGCCAGAGGGGGGCAGGCGGCTACCGTGAGCATGACATCCTGGTGATCACCGAAAAAGGCAACCGCAATATCACCGGCTTTCCCTATGGCCCGGAACACCTGATCGTGAAGGCCAAAAAGAAGAAGGGCAAGCTGCGCTAATATCATCGCTTCCCTTTTTTCCCTGACCGCATAATATAGCCTCAAAAACAAGGGCGAGGCGATAAACGGATGAATACTGCTGCAGCAGGCAATGAACCCATGGTCAGGTTTTCCAAGGTTCAAAAGAGCTATGACGGCGAAACCCTGGTTGTGAAGGATCTCAACCTCGATATTGCCAAAGGTGAATTCCTCACCATGCTGGGGCCTTCCGGCTCCGGCAAAACCACCACCCTGATGATGCTGGCGGGTTTTGAGCCGGCAACCCATGGCGAAATCTATGTGAAGGGCAAGCCCATCAACAACACGCCGCCACACAAGCGCGGCATTGGCATGGTGTTCCAGAACTACGCCCTGTTTCCCCACATGACCGTGGCCGAAAACCTGGCCTTCCCCTTGCAGGTGCGCAACATGGGCAAGGCCGAGATTGAGGACCGCGTTAAGAGCATTCTCAAACTCGTGGAGCTTCCGCAGATGGCCAGCCGCAGGCCCGGCCAGCTCTCCGGCGGCCAGCAGCAGCGCATTGCCGTGGCCCGCGCCCTGGTGTTTGAGCCCGATCTCGTGCTGATGGATGAACCGCTGGGAGCACTTGACAAGCAGCTCCGCGAACAGATGCAATATGAAATCAAGCACATCCATGAGCGCCTGGGCGTGACCATCGTCTACGTCACCCACGACCAGGCTGAAGCGCTGACGATGTCGAACCGCATTGCCGTGTTCAACGACGGCGTCGTCCAGCAACTCTCCACCCCCGATGAACTCTATGAGCGCCCCCAGAATTCCTTCGTGGCCCAGTTCATTGGCGAAAATAACAAATTGAAAGGCGTGATCTCCGACGTGGATCGTGATAACATCGCTACTGTGAAACTTGATTCCAGTGACGTGGTGAAAGCCCTTGCGGTCAATGTCGGTGCCAAGGGTCAGCGCACCCTGTTGTCGATCCGGCCCGAGCGCGTGGAAATCAACCCGCTGGCCAAGAATGTGGATGTGTTGCTGCGCGGCAAGATCGCTGAACTTATTTATCTCGGCGATCATATCCGCGCCCGGCTCGAAGTGGCCGGCCATGACAATTTTATTGTGAAAGTGCCCAACAAGGCCAGCAATGAGGCCATCTCCCATGGCAAGACGGTGAATGTGGGCTGGTCGGTGAAGGATTGCCGCGCTTTGGATTATATCGAATTGCACCACTAGCAGGAGGAGGAAATGCCGATGCAACACGCCAGGTTCTGGGCAAAGCGTGTTGTGGCCGCGGCATTCCTCATCTTTGCCCTGACGGCGCCAACCCCGACTACCCGCGCGCAGGAATTCGAAGTTGACCTGGCCCTGGTGCTTGCGGTGGATTGTTCCTTCAGTGTGGACTTCCGTGAATTCGCCCTGCAAATGAAAGGCCTCGGAGCGGCGTTCCGGAAACCCGAAGTCAAGCGCGCCATTGCCCTGGGAAACCTGCAGCGCATCGCCGTGAGCGTGGTGCAATGGTCCGATGAATCCAACCAGGTGGTGGCCATGCCCTGGACCATTCTGGAAACCGAGGAGGATGGCGATCTCTTTGGCGAAACCCTGGCCGGCATGCCGCGCAAGCTCGCCGAGGGCGGCACCTCGATTTCAAGCGCGCTGCTTTATTCGGCGGCCCTTCTCACCAAGGCCCCCCGGGCCCAGCGCCTGGTGATCGATATCTCCTCCGACGGGCGCAACAATGTGGGCGTCCCGGTGAATGCGGTGCGTGACCGGCTGGTGGCCCAGGGCATCACCATCAACGCGCTCACCATTCTCAATGAATGGCCAACCCTCGATATCTATTTCCAGAACCAGGTGGTGGGCGGCGAGGGGCATTTTGTGGTCCCCGCCAATGACTATGCCGCCTACGCCGATGCCATCTACCGCAAGCTGCTGCGCGAGATCACCGGGCCGGGAGTTTCTTGAATTAGGTGAAAATGCTTCACGCTTGACCGCCTTCCATGCGAGACATAAGCGGATGGAAGTCTCACCATACGGAAGTCCCCATGCAGTCCTTTACCCTTTCCCGCCTTCCTGAAATCATCTTTGGGGCAGGGCGCATTGCTGATCTCGCCGTCAAGGTCGAGGGCTTAGCCGGGAAAGGCGCTGCCGTCCTTGTTGTGGCCGATCCCATGCTCACCACCCTGGGCATAACCGGGCGGGTGCTGGAAAGCCTGAAAACAGCCGGACTGGAAGCGCAGGTTTTTGATGGCTTGAAGGGCGAACCAAAAGCCGCCGAGATTGATGCCGCCAGCGGCATTGCCCGGGCGATGCAGGCCAAGGCCATTGTCGGCCTGGGCGGCGGCTCGGCCCTTGATACGGCAAAACTCGTGGCTGCCTGCGCCGCCTCTGGGCTTCCCGCCCAAAGCTACCAGTTGTGTGAAACGCCCTTGCCGAAAAACATTCTGCCCATCATTGCCGTGCCCACCACGGCGGGCACCGGCTCGGAAGTCACCCGCGTTGCGGTTTTCGCCAACGCGGCGAAGGTGAAGACCTGGGCCTGGGGCGACGAACTGAAACCCCAAATAGCCATTCTTGATCCGGAACTCACCGTGGGCGTGCCGCCCCACATCACCGCCGCAACCGGGCTTGACGCCCTGGTCCACGCCATTGAAGCAGCCACCAACAAACACCGCACCGATGGCAATGATCTCTACGCTTTGAAAGCCATTTCGCTGATCTCGGAAAATCTCGAGCGCGCCGTCAAGAATCCGAACGACATCGAGGCGCGGGGTGCCCTCCTTCTCGGTTCCTGCTATGGCGGCATTGCCATCGATAATTGCGGCACGGCGCTGGCCCATAACATCTCCCATGCCATGGCCGATCTGGCGCCCATCCCCCACGGGAGGGCCACGGGGCTTGCCATGCTGGCCACCATGAAATGGGTGTCCCATGGGGCGCCTGAGGCCTATGCCCGGGTGGCAAAGGCCATGGCCGCGGCCGATCCCATCGCCGCCTATGACCGTCTCGTGCGGGCAACGGGCATGAAAATTTCGCTGGAAGGTGATGGCCTTGATCTGGGCAGGCCGGAGCTTTTGGCCGAGCACATGGCCAGTCCCGCAAATGCCCCGATGCGGAAGTCAAATCTGCGCTATCCCAGTGATGCGGAATTGGTGGAGTTGGCCCGGCTTGTTTACGATCTTCATTAACACTCCCTCAAAGGTCACGCCGCCATGGTGCGCGCCATGAGCGATGACCTCTATAATGATGCGCGCTGGCTGGTGGGTGCCATTGCCCGCGGGCTTCATGCGCGCGGCGGCAGCAATGTGGACGTGGTGTTGCAGCGTCTGGCCGCCCAGGACATGACGCGGGAAGATCTCGTCGAACCGCGTCCGCAGGGTTTGCCCGTCACACGCTACTTCGCCGGGACGATTGCCGAAACCATGATGCTTGAGTCCGAACTGGCAGCCGCAATTGCCGCAGCTGATGGCCATCTCAGATGGCTGCAAGCAAAATCCTATACTGATGAAATTCTGGGCGCGGGGTTCAGCGAGAATTATGGCTGGTGTGAGATCGTCGGGCCGCAGGGATTTTTCAAGGGCGATGATTTCATCCTCGGCCTTCTGATGCTCGGGCCGCACCGCCACTACAAGGACCACTACCACCCCGCTCCTGAACTTTACTGGCCGCTCACCGGGCCAACCGAATGGAAGCAGGGCGCAGGCAGCTTTGAAACAAAACAGGCGGGAGCCGTGATCTATCATGCGCCAATGGTCCATCATGCAACGAAGACGGCGGACCAGCCCATGCTGGCCGTATGGTGCTGGACAAAAGATACCCATACCCCCGCCAAACTGGTTGATGCATGAGTCTCGTCAAGTTCTTGGTGGTATTTGTCATCGTGGCTTACGCTGCCGCAGCACTTGGCATGTATGCGTTCCAGCGCAAGCTGCAGTATCACCCGGAGAACAAGGGCCTGACCCCGGAAAGTGTTGGCATTATCGGAGCCAGCGTTGAAACCCTGACCACGGCGGACGGCGAGAAAATCATTCTCTGGTATGCGCCGGCCAAGGCGGGCATGCCCACCATTCTCTATTTCCAGGGCAACGCCGGCGAGATCGGCGACCGGCCCCTGCGCTTCAACTATTATCATTCCCGCGGGCTTGGCGTGGCCTATCTCTCCTACCGCGGCTTTGGCGGCAGCAGCGGAGCGCCCAGCGAGGCGGGACTCATCGCTGATGCCACTGCGGCCTATGACTGGCTCATCGCAAAAGGAGTGGAGCCAAACAGAATTGCCCTGCTGGGCGAATCTCTCGGCAGCGGCGTTGCCGTGCAACTTGCGGCACAGCGCGAGGTGGGGGCCTTGGCCCTTGAAGCGCCCTATACCTCAACCGTTGAGGTGGCCGCCAAAATCTACTGGTGGCTGCCGGTTCATGCGCTGATGAAGGACCAATTCAAATCTATCGATTTCATCGCTGCCGTGGTGGCTCCACTGCTCATCATTCACGGCGAAGAGGATGGGCTCATTCCGGTTGAGTTCGGCCGGCGTCTGTTTGCCGCCGCCAACCAGCCGAAGGAACTGGAAATTGTCCAGGGCTCTGACCATGAAGTATTGTTCGAGGAAACGACTTGGGCGCGCGAAACAGAGTTTTTTGCAAGAGTGATAAAATGAACCGCGCCTGAACGGCGGGTTCAGGGCTCATTCGGTTTCAGGAGACGAGTGTACTGGCAACGGGAGCGATTCCGGAAAACGCCAACTTAAACATTCGGGATGAAATGCCATGAAAACCCTGCTCGCCACCACATTTTCCGCCATTATTTGTGCCGTGTCTTTTGCAAGTAGCGCCCATGCCGAAAGCCAATCCTTCGCCAAGCCCAAAGTCGGGGCCCAGCGCCTTGACCTTTGCCTGAACTGGGGAACCGGCTGCGGCAAGCCGGCGGCCGACGCCTGGTGCGTCAGCAAGGGCTTTAAAACGTCTTCCAGCCATATCGTTGCAAACAACATTGGCGCCTCAACGCCCACCCGGCTGATTACAACTGGCGCTGTTTGCGACCAAGCCTATTGCGACGGATTTGCCAAGGTCACCTGCTTCAAGCCCGACCCGGCGCCCGTTAACACACAGGTCTACCTCAATCCGAAGTTCAACGGCATGCGGCTTGATCTCTGCGTCGACTGGGGTGTGGGCTGCGGCCAGCCTGCGGCACAAAAATTCTGCCAGTCGAAGGGCTGGGCCAAAGCGCAGAATTACACCGTTGCCAACAACATTGGTGCAAGCACGCCAACCCGCCTCATCGGCACGGGAGCCGTGTGCGACCAGGGCTTCTGCGACGGTTTCAAGGCCATCAGATGCGTAAACTAGTGCAAGCCTAAGCTCGTCATGGCCGGATCAAATCCGGCCATGACGAAACTTGGTTCCTTAAAAACCTGGCGGAGGAACAAAACTTGCGTATTCCTTTTCCAGCAATTCCGCAAAGCGCAGCGACGTGTAATCGCCGTACTGCCGCGTAATGATCTGCACCCCCGACGGCAGGCCCTGCGGCGTCAGGCCAAGCGGCGCCACCGTTGACGGCAAATAGAATCCGCAGGAATAACCGGCCCAGAACAATTGATCGGTCGTCGGAACCCGCTTGCCATTCACCTCGATGGTGCGCTCATGGCGGTCGCCCGCCTGGTCATGCGGGAAAGCGGCGGACGCTGCCGCTGGGCAGATCATCACGTCCCAATCATCGAAGAAGCGGTCCCACAACAGCCGCATCTGGTGCCGCCGTTCATTGGCGATAAGCCAGGAACGGTGCGGCATGACATAGGCCCGCGTCATCTTGGCGTAATAGCTGTCGTCATCGGCCGCAAAATTCGCCACCCGCGCTTCATTGGCGTCGAAGTCCGCATCCGATTGCCTGCGGCTGGTGGCCGAACGCAGCAGCGCGATGAAAATATCCATGGCTTCGCGCGTGCTAAAGCCGGGCCGCGCCTCATGCGATAACTTCTTCACTTTTTTGCTGAGATACTGCACCAGCTTGGCAATCAGGTCCTGCACCGGCTGGTCGACCTCGCTCACCGGATCGCTGAGCATCACGGCGACACGAAAATCCTTGAAGGTCTTCTGCTTGAGGTCCGGAAGATGCAGGCTCAAGCCCCGCGCCGCGATGCCGTCAGTGCCCGCAAGCAGCTTCAGCATGGCGGTGAGATCCTTTGCCGAGCGCGCCATGGGCCCCGCCACGGATATGTCACTGGGCTGCACATTGCTCAGGAGATGGCCGCGATAGGGCACCACGCCATAGGTGGGCTTGTGGGCATAGACCCCGCAATAATGCGCAGGGTTGCGCAGCGACGCCCCGATGTCGGAACCGATTTCGAGCGCACTCATCCCCGTGGCCAGCGCCACCGCCGAACCGCCCGATGAGCCGCCGGGCGCCCGCGTCACATCCCAGGGATTATTTGTGGTGCCGTAAACCGCGTTGAAGCTCTGCCAATCCGCCAGCATCAGCGGCACATTGGTTTTGCCATAGATCACTGCGCCCGCATCGGTCAGGCGGGTGATGGCCACCGCGTCCGAAGTTGCGATGTTTTCCTTGTAGGCAGGCTCGCCCCAGGTCGACGGCGTGCCTTTCCAGTCGAAGGATTCCTTGGCCGTCATCGGCACCCCGTCGAAGGGTCCCAGTGGCTTGCCCTTTTTCAGGCGCTTGTCGGAAGCCATGGCGGCATGCTTGGCCCGGCCCAGATCTGTCACGATCACCGCGTTGAGCGTGTCATTGTGCAGGGCATATTGATCGAGGCAGACTTCCAGAAGCTCCTTCGCCGAGATTTTCCGGGCCCGCAGAAGGCGCGCCATTTCGAGAGCGGAACAAAAACGCAAGTCAGTCATTACCCGGGCCCCATCGCTGTATGTGCATGACTGTCATGTTACCCAAAGACGCAGACAAGTACAGGGCGAGCCTTTAAAGCGGGGGCCATGGAACGGCATCGTGTTTTGAAGGGCTACCTGTTTGCCGCGGCGGGAGCGGCCTTGTTTTCAACCAAGGCCATTTTCATCAAGCTGGCCTATATGGAGGAGGCCAACGCCGCCCTGATGCTGGCGCTGCGCATGGCCACTGCCTTGCCCTTCTTTATCGGCGTCGGGCTTTATGCCGTATACCAGCTTCGCCAGGCCGGAAAGCCGCTGCCCGGCTGGGGCCTGACCATCCGCGCGCTGCTCACCGGTTTCATCGGCTACTACATCTCCTCGCTGCTCGATTTTGAAGGGCTGGTCTACATCACCGCCCAGCTTGAGCGCCTGGTGCTGTTTACCTATCCGTTGTTTGTCATGTTCCTCGGCTGGCTGTTTTTTGGCGCGAGGCTCACATGGATGAGCATTGTGGCGGCGATAATAACCTATGCCGGGCTGGTCGTGGTTTTCCTGACCGACTTGCCTGCGGGCGGCATGGCCACGGTGATCGGCACCGCACTCGTGCTGGGCTGCGCCCTGACCTTTGCCATCTACCAGCTGCTGGCCAAGAATTTCATCACCGCCATGGGCAGCGCGCTTTTTACCTCGATTGCCCTCTCGGGTTCGGGCTTTGCCTGCATTATCCATTATATGGTCGTGAGCCGGAGCTTCGATTTTTCCTCGAGCCCCAGGTTCTTCTGGCTGGCGGCGGGGACCGGATTCTTCGCAACCGTCCTGCCCTCATTCCTGGTGAACGCCGGGCTCTCGCGCATCAGTCCGCAGTCCACCTCGATGATCGCCACGATCTCGCCGCTGATCACCATTTCGCTGGCGGTCTGGATTCTGGGTGAATCCTTCACCTTCGCAGATGCCATCGGCTCCGCCATGGTGATCGCCGGAGTTGGGTTCTACGCCCTTACAGACCGCAAGCCAGCAGCGCCTGCCGAAGGAACGTGACCCTAGGCAGCCAGGCGTGCGCCCATGATTGCTTCGATATTGGCCGGTGCGAAGAATTCGGGAATGCCCACCGTGCCCGACATTATGCCAAGGAAATCGCTCGTGGCGCGTGGATTGCCATGAATCGCTCCCATCAACTGGGTCATATCAGGTGGCGGTGGCGCAAGCCGCGCCAGATCATTGGTAAGTCCATACATCGGCATTACGCTGGCATCGCGCTTGTTCTGATATTCGCCAAGCGCCTGATCCATTGGCGTGTTGCCGTCAAAACCAGCGTTGATTGCCTGTGCCAGCAATTCGGCATGAAGGAAAGCATCTGTCATCCCCTGCGCCGTGATCGCGTCGCGGTGATACCCGGCGTCACCCACCAGCGCCCAGCCGGGGCCATGCGACGTGCGGAAGAACCCGGCCTGATCGGCTGTGCCGGCAAACCGCTCCTGACGTTTGGCAGCCCGGAAGCGCTCTTCGATCCACGGTACCCCGGCAACCGCAGAATTGAACGATTCCTCGATGTTTGAGCGCACCTTGCGGAATTCCGCCACGGGCCATGATACCGCAACCATCGTCAGTCCTTCATTCGTTGGCTGAACAACAAAAAACCTGCCAACCCGCGAAAAGAGATGGATGTGAGGCGTATCGAAACCGCTCCAATAGGAATAGTAAGCACAAGTGGCGGAGGGCGTTTCATTGTATTTTTTCGCTCCAACGGCTTCCGCTATCGTTGAATTCCTGCCGTCGGCGCCGATCACGAGGCGCGCGCGGAATCCAAAGGGTGTGCCACTGGCGGTATGTCCTTCAACTCCCGCAACCCGGCCTTGGCTCCAGAGCGGGCGGCTAACAGTAACACCGTCAATGAATTCCACCCCGGCTGCCACCGCCGCTTCTGCCAGCAGGGTGTCGAAGGTGCGCCGCCGCGGCCCATAGCCTGAGGATGTGCCGTCGGGCGCGGCAGTAGGCGTGGCCGACAGCGCGAACGGCCCGAAATCAAGTGTGAGCTTTTTCTGCTCCGGCGTATCAGTCGCAGCGAGTTGGCCGAAAACACCCCATCTCTTCAGGCAGGAAATGCCTGCGGGATGAACATAGTGGCCAGACATGGTGTCGCTGGGAAATGTCGCTCGCTCCAGCATGAGTACTTTCTTGCCCGAACGTGCCAGCATCAGTCCGAGCGCCGAACCTGCACATCTCGCCCCTACGATAATAACGTCATGCATTGTCTTGATCCCTTAGTGCGCTGAACCTGCGATTGGGCATAAGGCACAAGGGCCGCCTCCAGAAGGGCAACTGGCCGAACAGGCCGTTCGCCGATCCGAACATCACATGCGATTCCGCTTGACTTGCTGCGGGGGGCTGCTTTCGTGTCCGGGACGGGTTCAACAGGTTGCCGCAATGGATTGCCTTGATGGTGTCAGTGTTTTTGTAGCTGTCTCGCAGTGCGGCAGTTTTTCCGCTGCCGCCGAAAAACTGGGCTTGTCCAAATCAACGGTGAGTGAGCAGGTTTCGCGGCTGGAAAAGCGCATCGGCGCAAGGCTGCTGCAACGCTCGACCAGGGCCGTCACCCTCACCGAAGCGGGGCGCGCCTATCTCTGTCAGATCGATGATGTGCTGGACAGGGTGCAGCGGGCCGAAAAGGCTGCCCAGGCAGAAGCAACGGAGCCGCGCGGCCCGCTTCGCATTAGCGCGCCCGGTCCGTTTGCCTGGACGCATCTCGCTCCCCTCCTGCCGGAGTTCATGGATCGCCATCCGGACATCAGGATTGAGCTGCAAGTGACAACCGAAGTCGTTGATCTCGTTTCGTCAGGTTTTGACTTGGCATTGCGGCTTTGCACCAATAACGACCCGAATGCGATCATGCGGCAGCTTGGCAAGACGCATATGATTATGGTGGCAGCACCCGAATTGCTGAAAAAATTCCAGGCTCCGGAGAGTCCTTCAGATTTGCGGGTTTGGCCATGCCTGATCAATACGACCTATCCCAAGCCCACCACCTGGACTTTTCGGTCGGGTGAACGTGAAGAGCGCGCCAATTTTTCACCGGCCCTGGTGGCCAACAGTATCGAAGTACTGCACCGTCTTGCGCTCGCCGGAAGCGGGGCGGCACTAATCGGTGAATATGCCGTGATTGATGATCTGCGCGCTGGCCGACTTGTCAGGCTGCTGCCGGATTGGGACATCGGTGATATCCCCGTTCTTGCGATTTATCCTGACAACCGGCGCATCTCCATAAAAGTCCGGACCTTCGTGGATTTTCTGGCGCAAAGGTTGAAACTGGATACCCTCGTGCAAACTTGATCAGCTCACGCTGTCCGGCAGAACTTCCTTGCGTTTGGCCATGTAGGCTTGCAGCGCCTCGTCAATGCCGGGATCAAGGGGAGGGGCCTCATACTCGCGCAGCATCTTCTTCCACTGGGTGTTTGCGCGGGCCACGATGTCCTGTTCGCCTTCGTCGCGCCATTGCTCGTATGAATTGTTGTCGGCAAGGCCGGAGCGCCAGAAGGCGGTTTCGAAATTGGCGCGCGTGTGGGCGCAGCCCAGGTAATGCGAACCGGGGCCAACTTCACGGATGGCATCCATGGCCTGGCCGTTTTCCGAGAAATCAGCGCCTTCGGCGAGCTTCTGGAACATGGTGAGCTGGTCGGCGTCCATGATGAGTTTCTCGTAGCCGGATGCCAACCCGCCTTCCAGCCAGCCCGCCGCGTGGAGGCAGAAGTTGACGCCGGAGAGGATCGTAGACCATAGCGTGTTGGCGCTTTCGTAGGCTGCCTGCGCGTCCGGGATCTTGGAGCCGCACAGGCCGCCGCCGGACCGGAAGGGAACACCCATGCGCCGCGCCAGCTGCGCGGCGCCGAAGGTGACAAGTGCCGGTTCCGGCGTGCCGAATGTCGGCGCCCCAGACTGCATGGACATGGACGCGGCAAAGGTGCCGAAAACCACTGGCGCGCCGGGCCGGCACAATTGCGTGAAGGCAATGCCAACCGAGGCCTCCGCCAGAATCTGCGTCAGCGTTCCAACCGTGGTCACAGGCGACATGGCGCCCGCCACAATGAACGGCGAGATCACGGTGGCCTGATTGGCGCGGGCGTAGACTTTCAGCGCACCAAGCATGACGCCATCCCACACCATGGGCGAGTTGGCGTTGATCAGGCTGGTCATCACGCAATTCTGGTCAACGAACTCCTTGCCGAAAAGCAGTTCCGCCATGGCAACCGAGTCCGCTGCGCGTTCGCCAGAAGTGACCGAGCCCATGAACGGCTTATCATTGTACTTGATGTGGGTGTAGACCATGTCGAGGTGGCGCTTGGCGACCGGTATGTCAACCGGCTCGCACAGCGTTCCGCCCGCGTGATGCAGGCTGGGGAGCATGTAGACGAGCATCGAGAAGTTGCGGAAATCCTCGATCGTGGCGTAGCGGCGGCCTTCATCGAGATTGCGGATGAAGGGTGGACCATAGACCGGCGCGAACACCGTGTTGTTGCCGCCGATGCTGATGCTGTTGGCCGGGTTGCGCGCATGCTGCGTGTATTCGCGTGGCGCGGTTTTGATCAGCGCGCGCACCAGGCCCTTGGGAAAGCGTACGCGAAAACGTTTTGGATCGGTTTCCGAGTGCTTGACGTCGGCGCCGGCCTCCTTCCACATTTGGACGGCTTCCTCGTCCTCGTAGAAATCGATTCCGGTTTCCTGCAGAACGGTTTCCGCATTGCGCTCGATCAGTTCGAGCTGGTCATCGCTGAACGGCTCATAGGTCTTGATCTTGCGGCGGATGTAGCCTGCGGGCGGGGTGACTTGATTGGTGCGGGCGGCCCTGCGGGCATCGGCCCCGCCGGCGCTTCTGGAGCGGCGTCCGGTGGGCGCGGGCTGTACATCGGTCATGGCGTGGCCTGTTGAGAAAGTTTCACTAGGGGGTAGCTTTAGGCTCAACAAGGGGCCGGAGGCGGCGGATAAACGTCAGCCAATAGGGCGGAAACGACGTGAGGTACCTACACCTGTCGCTTCCAACTACTCATCATGCCCGTGCTCGACACGGGCACCTTCTCGGTTGACAGAAGATGACCGGGTCAAGTCCGGTCATGATGAGGATTTGAGGGGAGGGACAATTAGAACCTCACCCGCAATTCCTCCAGCCCATGGAAATGATAGGAGTCCTTGTAGTGCGGCGTGGCGGCCAGCGCCAGTTTGGGCAGGCGTTTGAACAGGGTTTGAAAGGCAATCAGCATTTCAAGCCGCGCCAAAGGCGCGCCGATGCAGAAATGGATTCCGGCGCCGAAACTCACATGCGGGTTTGGCTCGCGCGCCGGATTGAACTGATCAGGATCTGCAAAGCGGGCAGGGTCGCGGTTGGCAGCGCCCAGCATGAGCCCCACTTCTTCACCCTTCTTGAACTTGATCCCGGCATATTCCAGATTTTCCAGCGCATACCGCGTGAACAAATGCAGCGGCGCATCGAAGCGCAGGATTTCCTCGATGAGGCTTTCGCTGATGGGCTCCTTCACGCCCAGCTCAAGCAAAGTTTTTACCCCGTTGCCGATGGCATGAACCGTGGCCTCGTGGCCCGCATTCAGGATGAGAATGGCCGTGGTGATAAGTTCATTTTCCGAAAGCTTCTGACCTTCGGTTTCAGCCCGGATGAGAGCGGAAAGCAGGTCATCATTCAAATCCTTGTACCGCTCCTTCACCAGCCCGCGCATGTAGTCGCTGAACGCGATGGTGGCCGCAACGGCGGCGTCCTCTACCGCCCGGTCCCGCCGCGCCATGTACATGGCCACCATGTCATGCGACCAACTCAAGAGCTGATCTGCCTTGTCGGTGGGAACGCCCAGCAGCTCGCAGATCACAATGACCGGAATGGGCGTGGCATAGGACGGCAACAGGTCAACTTCACCCTTTGCCTCAAATCCATCGATCAACCGGTTGGAAAGACTCTCGATTTTGGGCCGCAGCCGCTCCACCTGGCGCGACAGGAAGGCCCGGTTGACCAGCCCGCGCAGCCGGGTGTGAACCGGCGGCTCAAGCTCCAGCAGGGAATGCTGCTCGAAATCATAGAAGGGCTTGAGGCGCGGTGGAATGTCGGCCAGGCCCAGCTCCTCCCGGGTGGCCACATGGAGGATTTGCCGCCCGAAGCGCCGGTCCCGCAAAAGCGCGTTAACGTCCTCATGGCCGGCAAAGCACCAATAGCCGTATTGCTGCCATTTGAATGCTGGCACTTTCCGGCGCAGCTCATGGTAGGTGGGGTAGGGATTGTCATAGAACTGCGCCGCGCGCGGGTCTAGGTCTACGCTTCGGCTGTTGGAATCTATCTTCATGGGAACTAGTTTAGCGGAAATGAAAGTCTATATCAGTGTCGATATTGAAGGCGTGGCCGGCATAACCCATTGGGACGAGGCCGAAAAGGGCCATGCCGACTGGGCCGAGTTCCGTGAAATCATGACCCGCGAAGCCATCGCCGCCATTGATGGCGCGCGCGCCGCCGGGGCCACCGAAATCTGGGTGAAGGACGCCCATGACAGCGGGCGTAACCTGATCACCACCCTGTTGCCGGCGGACGTGACCCTGATCCGCGAATGGTCCGGCCATCCCTACAGCATGATCCAGGAACTGGATGAAAGCTTCGCCGCCCTTGTGATGATCGGCCATCATGCCGGCGTGGGCTCCGAGGGCAACAGCCTGGCCCACACGCTCAACACCCGCACCCACATGATGACATTGAACGGCACACCCGTTTCCGAATTCCGGCTCTGTGCCCTGGCAGCGGCGAGCCTGGGCGTTCCCGTCGTATTCATCAGCGGCGACAAGGCCCTGATGGAAGAAGTTGAGCAAACCAATCCGCACATCGGCCGTCTGGCTGTGAAGCAGGGACGGGGGCAATCCACCATTTCCATGACCCCGATCGCCGCGCAAAACGCCATCCGTGTCGGGGTTGAAAAATCCTTGCGCGGAAAACTCAAGGATTGCCTTTTGCCAGTTCCGGAAAAATTCACGCTGGACGTTACTTATGTAAGTCCGGCGCTGGCTTACGAAAAAAGTTTTTATCCCGGCTGCAAATATCTCGGCAATCGCACCAACCGCGTTGAAACCACCACGATTTTTGACGTGATGCGCGCCCTGCGTTTCATAAAATAGAATTGAGTTCGATGACCAAAGAACACACCTCGCAAAAGGAATTCATTTTCCTTGTCGCCCTGCTCACCGCTCTGGTGGCCATGTCGATTGACACCATGCTGCCAGCGTTAGGCACCATGGCCAGCGAGTTTGGCGTGTCCGATCCAAACAAGCGCCAATACATCATCGGCTCTTTTTTTGCCGGCATGACGATCGGCACGCTGCTCTCCGGCCCCATTTCGGACAGCACCGGGCGCAAGCCGGCGATCTTTGCTGGCCTCCTGATCTATGCCGCGGGCTCGGTGCTCTGCCTGTTTTCAACCAGTTTTGAAATGCTGCTGGCCGGCCGCGCCCTGCAGGGGGTTGGCGCATCGTCACCGCGCATCGTCTCCATGGCCATGGTGCGTGACGGGCAGGGCGGTGCCGCCATGGCCCGCATCATGTCCTTCGTCATGTCGGTGTTCATGCTGGTGCCCATTCTCGCCCCCTCTATCGGCCAGCTCGTGCTCTTCGTCGCAAGCTGGCGCATGATCTTCGTGGGCTTTCTGGCGATGGCCATCATTGCCGCCATCTTCCTCCAGATCAGGCAAGAGGAAACCTTGGCCAGGGAAAAGCGCGTGGCCTTCTCGGTCGGAAACCTGTTCCGTTCGGCCATTGAGTTTTTCCGCTTTCCCATGGCCTGGGGCTACACCGTGGCCGTAGGCTTCATCTTCGCCTCTTTCATCAGCTATCTCGGAACCTCCCAGCAGATATTTGCCGAGCAATATGCCCAGGGCGAATGGTTCGCCGTATGGTTCGGCGCCTTCGCCGTGGCCATTGCCTGTGCCATGATCTTCAATGGCCGTATGGTGATGCGCCACGGCATGCGCCTGCTTGCCAAATGGGCGGTGCGCGGCTGCATCGCGTTTTCCGCGGTCTTCCTCGCGGTGGCCTTGAACTATGCTGGCCACCCGCCGCTCTGGACTCTTGGCCTTTACCTATTCTGCACCTTCTTTTGCTGCGGCATCCTCTTCGGCAATTACAACGCCATGGCCATGGAACATGTCGGCCACATCGCCGGCATGGCGGCGGCCATTTCCGGCACCCTGTCAACCCTCGTGGCGCTCTCCATCGGCAGCTGGTTCGGCCAGCAGTATGACGGCACGGTCATGCCCCTGGTTTATGCCTTCCTGTCCATGTCGGTGGCGGCCATGCTGGTGAGCGAGGGCGTGGAATGGGCCAGGCGGCGGGGGTGAAAAATCCCCGTCTTGTCGATTGACGTGAAATTCTGGTAGGGGGTCTGTCGTGTTCAAACCTTATTCAGCCCTGGCCCTTGCCCAGCATGCCCTGTCGCCCGAACGGCCCTGGCCGCGGGCTTGGCGCGCGCCCGAGCCCAAGAGCTCCTATGACGCCATCATCATCGGCGGCGGCGGGCACGGCCTGGCCACGGCCTATTACCTCGCCAAGAACCACGGGATGCGGAATGTGGCGGTGCTGGAGCGCGCCTATATCGGCTCCGGCAATGTCGGCCGCAACACCACGCTCATCCGCTCCAACTATGTGATTGACGGCAACACCCAGTTCTTCGAGCATTCCCTTAAGCTCTGGGAAGGCCTCTCCCACGAACTGAATTTCAACTGCATGGTTTCCCACCGCGGCCAGATCGTGCTGGCCACCAGCCCGGTACAGCTCGATACCTATGCCAGGCGCGGCAACATCATGCGGCTCAACGGCATTGATGCGGAATTACTCGACCGCGGCCAGGTCATGGCGCTGCTGCCTTACCTCGATTATTCCAAAGACGCCCGCTGGCCCATCTGGGGCGGCATCCTGCAGGGCAGGGCGGGCTCCGTGCGCCACGATGCGGTGGCCTGGGGCTATGCCCGCGCCGCCGATACGCTCGGCGTCGACATCATCGAGAATTGCGAAGTCGAAGGCTTCATCATGGATGAGGGCAAGGCGGTGGGCGTTGAAACTTCGCGGGGGCGAATTCTCGGCGGCAAAATCGGCATCGCCGTGGCCGGCCATTCTTCCCATGTCGCCAAAATGGCGGGGCTCAGCCTGCCCATCGAAAGCCACATCCTCCAGGCCTTTGTCACCGAACCGGTAAAACCCATGGTGCATCACGTCGTGTCCTGGGGAGCCGAATTGTTTTACCTCTCTCAATCCGACAAGGGCGGCATGGTCTTCGGCGGCCATATCGATGGCTTCAATACCTACACCCAGCGCGGGCAATTTCCGCGCATCCAGACCGTGGCGGAATGTGCCGTATCGCTCTTGCCATTCATGTCGAAGCTCCGCCTGCTGCGCCACTGGGGCGGCATCATGGACATGACGCCTGACGGCAGCCCCTTCATCTGCCGCACCGACATCAGGAACCTCTATTTCAACGGCGGCTGGTGCTACCAGGGCTTCAAGGCCACCCCGGCAAGCGGCTGGACCTTTGCCCACACCATCGCCCATGACGAGGAGCATGAGCTGAACCGCTGCTACGCGCTCGACCGCTTCGAAAAGGGCAGGGAGCTCGACGACTATGGCATTGGCAACTGGACCTACAAGCAATGAGAATCCCATGCCCCCATTGCGGTGAGAGAGACGTGAGCGAATTCCGCTACGGCGGTGACGCGACGAAAACGCGACCGAAACACGGCGAGGGCGATCTCAAGGCGTGGCATGATTATTATTTCCTCTTCGACAATCCCAAGGGCCCGCACACTGAATACTGGCAGCATGTGCTGGGCTGCCGGCACTGGTTCAAGCTCAGCCGCAACACCGCCACCAACGAGATCGGAGAGGCGTCATGACGGCTTTCCGTAGGCTTGAGAAGGGCGGCCGCATTGACCGCGGCAAACCGGTCACTTTCACCTTTGACGGCAAACCCCTGAGCGGGTTCGCCGGAGACACCCTGGCCTCAGCGCTGCTGGCCAATGGCAAGACTCTGACCTCGCGCAGTTTCAAATATCACCGGCCCCGCGGAATAGTCTCCGCCGGCGTTGAAGAACCCAACGGCCTTTTCACCATTGGCAAGAACGAACCCAACATTCCGGCAACGACCGTTGATCTCACCGATGGCCTCGCGGTGCAGTCGCAAAATGCCTGGCCGTCACCGGACTTCGATCTGATGGCGGTGAACTCCCTGCTCAGCCCGCTGTTCCAGTCCGGCTTCTACTACAAGACCTTCATGGGGCCGTTCAAGAAATCCTGGATGTTCTACGAACCCTTCATTCGCCGCGCCGCAGGCCTCGGCAAAGGCTCCTATGAAAAGGATTCGGATCGCTACGATACGGCCCATGAATTCTGCGACGTGCTGGTGGTGGGCTCCGGCCCCGCCGGACTCGCCGCAGCGCTGACAGCCGGGCGTTCAGGTGCGCGCGTTGTTCTGGTGGAGCAGGACTCGGAATTTGGCGGGCAATTGCTCTCTGAACGGACGGCCGATTTGGAAGCCTGGCGCAAAGTCCAACTCGCTGAATTAGCTTCGCTTTCCAATGTGAAAATCCGCGCACGGACAACCGCGCAAGGCCTCTATGATGACAATTTCGTCGTGCTGCTCCAGCGTCACGAAGAGTCCGACGCCGCGAAAGGCAAACCGCGCCAGACGCTGATTTCACTTCGCGCAAAATCAATTATCTTTGCCACCGGCGCGCTCGAGCGGCCGCTGGTGTTCTCCAACAACGACCGTCCCGGTGTCATGCTGGCCTCGGCGGTCCGCACCTATCTCAACCGCTTTGCCGTGGCCCCGCTCAAGCGCGCGGTGATCGTCACCAACAATGACACGGCTTACCTGACCGCCTTCGATCTCGCCGAGGCAGGCATCGCCGTCACCATGGCCGACCACCGCAAAGTCATTCCCTCCGATTTGCTTTCCAAGGCCGCGATGCTCGGCATGGCGATGTTTCCGGGAACCGGTGTTGCCGATGTGGAGGGCGCTAAACAGGTGAGCCGCGTACAGCTTGCAGGAGCGCACTCCGCCTCCATCGAATGCGATGTGCTGGCCATGTCCGGCGGCTGGAGCCCGGCGGTGCATCTCACCTCCCATGGCGGCATCAAGCCCATCTACGACGAGAAGCTCGCGGCCTTTGTGCCGGGCGGCTTTGCGGCAGCGCATTTCGGTGCGGGCGCCGTGATGGGCCGCTTCGGCACGCAGGCCGCAATTAAAGACGGCAATGACATGGGCGCCAGGGCCGTTGCCGATTTCGGCAAAACCACAAAGCCCGTGGCGCCGCCCGAAGGCAAGGACCGCGCCTATCATATTCTGCCCGTGTGGCTGCCCGCCGTTGCCGGCAAGGGCAAGGCCTTTGTCGATGTGCAATCCGATGTGACCGTGAAGGATATCAGAACTGCCCATCAGGAAGGCTATGTCAGCGTTGAACATCTGAAGCGCTACACCACGCTGGGCATGGGTACCGACCAGGGCAAGACCTCGAACATCAATGCCATTGCCATCATGGCAGGCTTGCGTGAAGTGCCGATCATGCAGGCCGGAACCACCACCTTCCGCCCGCCCTATACCGGCCTTGCAGTCGGCGCCATCGCGGGACGCACCATCGGCCATCACTTCCGGCCTTACCGCCTGTCGCCGCTTCATGATGCCAACAAGGCCAGCGGCGCAACCTTCATCGAGGCGGGCCTCTGGATGCGCGCCTGGTATTATGCCTGGGCCGGAAATTCGCCCGAGACCGCCTACATCAGGGAAATGGAACTGGTGCGAAAAGGCGTAGGCCTCGCCGATGTGTCAACCCTCGGCAAGATCGACGTGCAGGGGCCAGACGCGGCGGAATTCCTCAACCGCGTTTACGTCAACGGCTTTGCCAAATTGCCCGTGGGGAAAGCGCGCTACGGCGTGATGTTGAATGATGATGGCGTGGTGCTTGACGATGGCACGACCACGCGCATTTCCGATACGCAGTTTTATCTGACCACCACCACGGCACAGGCCGGCGAAGTCATGTCCTGGCTCGAATACCTGCTGCAGGTCCATTGGACCGATTTGAAGGTTCACGTCACCTCGCTCACCGATGAATGGGCAGGGATGGCAGTATCCGGTCCGAAATCGCGCGAAGCCCTGCAACTGGCTTTCCCCGCTGCCGATGTCTCCACCGGAAATCTTCCCTACATGGGCTGCCTTGAAGTGAAT
The DNA here is from genome assembly GCA_030680855.1 of Aestuariivirga sp. Lineage (GTDB taxonomy): Bacteria > Pseudomonadota > Alphaproteobacteria > Rhizobiales > Aestuariivirgaceae > Aestuariivirga. Next base: position 63,552 of record JAUXUN010000069.1, on the reverse strand, counting down.
TTCGACGGCGTGCCCATCCGCCTGCTGCGCCTCTCGTTTTCCGGCGAGCTCGCCTATGAGGTCCATTGCCCCGCCGACCATGCCCACGCCCTGTGGGAACACTTCCTGAATGTGGCGGCACCCCTCGGCATCAAGCCCTATGGCCTGGAAGCGCTGGCATCCCTGCGCATCGAGAAGGGCCATGTGGCGGGCCTTGAGCTTGACCATCGCAACACCCTGGATGACCTCGGCCTCGGCAAAATGGCAGGCAAGGAGAAAGCCTACATCGGCAAGGAACTGCGCCTGCGCGAAAACCTGCAGGCGCCCGAACGCTGGAGCCTTGTCGGTATCGAATTGATGGAAGAGGGCAAGAAACTGCGCGGTGGCTCCATCCTGTTTTCAGCCAGCGATGAAATCAAGGGCCACGGCCGCGGCTACATCACGTCAGTCACCTGGTCCACCGAACTGAACAAGTTCATCGCCCTCGGCCTCTATCAGGGCGGGCTGAAGCACGAGGGCGAAGACATCATCTGCGCCTTCCCCCTGAAGAACGAGCAAATGAAAGCTCGCATCGTCTCGCCACACTTTATTGACCGGGAAGGAGCGCGCCTCAATGCTTGACCGCCGCTCCGCCCTCGCCAGCGCCAAACCATATGTGAGTTCCGTACTGCAGATCGGCGAAGCCCGCGGCTTTTCGCTTCTGCAAGTCGCCGGCCCCGCAAAGGCCATCAGCCCGATCACTGGCAAGCTGCCAACCAAGGTTGGAACGGCACTGCAAGCCCAAGGCCGCACCCTCATGCGCACCGGAGAAACCCAGTTCTGGATCATCGGCTCGGAAAATGACGCCATCGCAACGAAGCTGGACGGTGTCGCCATCCTCACGCCGCTCTCCCACAGCCGCACCCGCATCTTCATCGAGGGCGCGCCGGCCCGTGATGTTCTCAGCAAAGGCCTCCCCCTCGATTTCCACCCAACCGTTTTCAAGCCCGGCATGTTCGCCATGACCGGCCTCCACCACACCCCCGTGCTGGTCCATTGCGTGAACGAAAACCGCTTCGAAATCTACGCGCTGCGCACCTTCGCCCTCAGCGTCTACGACTGGCTCACCGACGCGGCGCTGGAATTTGCGGAGTAGCGGGGACGAGAGGCATTCTCGATCTTGACCGATACCCCTTGAGCAAGCCCGGAACACCGGCGTGGACTGCACTGGTTGAGAAGTGCGGCGCGGACCTTGCGAAGGAAGGCATATTCAATCTGGAGGGTCTTATAAAGCCTGGAGCGCTCACCCGTGCGGTGGCGGAGCTGCAGCCAGTGCTTGACACACTTTCATTCGCCCACAAGCGCCTGCACAACATCTACTTCAAGAAAGAAGCTCCCGGCCTTACTGCTGCAAGCGCCCCACGAAGGCGGTGACTTCCTCTATCGCAGTGATCTCCGCAGTGACAGTGATCCGAACTATAACGGAGTCGCAAGACTGCCTGAGGGCAAAAACCCTGAAGCGAAATCTCTGAAGCTCGTGGCTGGCACCATGAATGTGTTCAGTGGCAAGAACACCGCCCTCAAGGTGAGTACGGTGAAAGGCGCACGCGAGCGCGTCACTACGGTATTCTCATATTTAGACAGACCCAGCCTGAAATTTTCTGCCGAAGAGCAGGTCGGGTTTTACGGACGGGCAGCATAACATTGTCCTCTACCTTAAGACGGGACCGCAATTGTCTGGATTGAACTGCGATCTAATAAACAGCATAGCTCTTCTCCTCCATCAGCTCTGAAGAAAGAACTTCATTGATGCGTCGTTTGATAGCAGTCCGAACATCGTTGGTTTTATATACTGATCGTGCGAGTTCGATGAATTCTTGGTCAAATTGCTGCTGTGCTTCCTTGGCGCGTATCTGATCTTCGATATCCCACAGCTGTGTGTTAATTCGGGATAGTTCATCCTTTAGGCCGCGAATCTCAATCATATTGAGGGTCTTTGTTGCTGACCGATTCAGCAAGGAGAGTTCCTTTTTTACATTGCGCCTTGCGGCTTCTGCCGCGAGCCTTTCATCCTTGATTTCGAGAATGGTGATCTTGTCAATCAATTCACCCCAGGAAACTGCAACAGAAGGTGCATCCATTTTTGGCCTCACGCATTAGTTTTTTGCGACTGCATCAATTCCGATAGGCTGTTCTCGATTTCCTCGAACACGTCCTTCCAGTTTCCCCGCTGTTTTTGCCGAAAGAGTTTCATGGTTGGATACCATGGGCTGTCATTCCGCCCCAAAAGCCAGCGCCAGTCAGGAACATGTTTTAGGGCAACCCAGGTTGGCAATGCCAAGGCCCCGGAAAGATGGGCAATCGACGTGTCCGACGTAATGATGAGATCGCAGCATGACATCACGGCAGCGGTGTCAAGAAATGCATGCTCGCCCCCGTCGAAATCCGGTCCAAGGTTTTCCACCATCATTCCGGTTGAGAGATGCTCCAGTTCGCCTTCGCCAGCTCCTTTGTGCAGCGAGATCAGGCGCACGCCTTCAATCTTTGACAGGTCATGGAATGAGGTGACTGAAAATGACCTGCCCTTATCAATCTTGGCTGTGCTTCCTTGCCAGCAAATGCCTATCTTAAACCCATGGTTTCCAAGTCTGGACCGCCACGACGCCACGCGATTGTATTCCGCCTTGAGATAAGGCACGCTGTTGGGAATGGTATTCTTCACCGTAGCAAAGGCCAGTGGCAGACTTGCAAGTGGACATTGAAATTCAAAATCCAGTTGCGCGTCCTCAGCGTTGACAATTTCTGATCTGTCCACAATGATCGATAGCAGCTTTTGCAGTTTCTTTTGCGGTGCAAGGAGGACATTTGCACCTCTCCCTTCAAGCAGGCGAATGTATCGCACAAATTGAATGGTATCTCCCAAACCCTGTTCGTCGTGGACCAGAATCCGCCGACCAATAATCTCCTCTTTCCCCGTCCATTGAGGTTTTTGAAATATGTGAGCGCGCGAAGGCTCTTTTTCTCTTTTCCGCCACTCGTATTCGGGTAGTCCGGATTGAAAATCGCCATGCAACAAGAGTGCAAGACCCCGGTTAAAGTGCGCATCCGCATAGTCCGGCTTCAGCGCAATGGCCCTGTCAAAGCATGGGATCGACTCATCATACCGATTGAGTTCAAGCAACACATTGCCGCGGTTGCTATGGGCTTCCGCATATCCGGGCATCAAAGCAATCGCTGCGTCATAGCTTTCGAGTGCCTGATCAAGCTTATCCATTTCTTTTAGCACATTGCCACGATTATTATGAGCTTCGAAATGGCGAGGATTCAGCTCTATTGCTATATCAAAGCAGGTGAGCGCCAAATCATACTTCTTCAGTGCGACAAGCGCTTTGCCCTTGTTATAGTAGGCATCAACGTAATTCGAGTTTAATCGGATTGCACCATCAAAATAGCCCAGTGCTTCATCAGAGCGATTCAGCTCACACAGGCTAATCGCATAGTAACAATGGGCAGAAACATTATCCGGCCTCAATTGGATCGCTTTTCGAAAATTCAGAAGGGCCTCATCAGCCCTATGCAGGCCTATCAGCGATATTCCGCGATTGACGTAGGCCGAAGCATCATGTGGATTTGCTTTGATGGCGTGCGTGATCAGCTCAACAGATTTTTCGAGACTGCCAAGCTGATAGTGGACAACGCCGAGGAAATGCAGCGCGGTAAAGTTGTGGGAATCCCTGGCAATTACCTTTTCATAGAGCTTCTTTGCTTCGGGAAGATTTCCAATTTTATGAAAATGAAAGGCATTCCGAACCAGGTTCTGGAGAGACGCAGCGCCCAATTGCTCAATCATCTAATCTTCCCCTTCTGTCGGCTTTTCTTTCCTTTATCAACAATCGGGCCAAAGATTGCACCAATTTTCTGGCGGGCTGCAGATACACCCCGTCTCCCTCAGTGGAAGTGGGGAAAACCTAGGAGCGCATCCGCTCGCCCTTGGGATCAAACGGCGGGTCTACGATGATTGTCGCTTTGCGCTGCTCGCCGATGATTTCGATGTCGAAGGCGCCCGTGGCCAGATCCTCTGCCAGTTCCTTCGGCACATAACCCTGCGCCATCGACTTATCCACGAAATGCGCAAAGCCGCCCGAGGTGACCCAGCCCACCACCTTGCCCTTGTGGCTTATAGGCTCGTCACCCAGCACATCCGCATCACCCGCCTCGACAATCATCGACACGCGGCGCAGCTTGCCGCCGCTCCGCTTTTCCTCCATCGCCGCCTCGCGACCGATGAAATCATTCTTGGTGAGATCGATGAAACGGTCCATGCCCGCTTCGAAGCCGCCGTAAATCGGGCGCAGCTCCCGGTACCAGGTGGGAAAGTTCTTTTCCAGCCGCATGCAGAGCAGGGCCCGCATGCCGAAATTGATGATGCCTTCGTTCGCACCCGCCTTCATGATTTCCTGGTAGAGGCGGCGCTGGTAATCCGGCGCCACCCAGATTTCATAGCCGAGATCGCCCGTATAGGTGACGCGGTTGATCAGCGCCGGCACATTGCCGATATCCATGGCGCGGTGGTCCATGAACTTGAAAGCCGCGTTGGAAACATCGGCGTCCGTGAGCTTTTGCAAAACCGCGCGCGACTTCGGCCCGGCGATGGAAAGCCCCACCAGCCCCATATCATAGCGGTGAATGTTCACGCTGCCATCGCTCGGCACATGCTGCTCGAACCAGCGCATGTGATATTTCTGCGCCTGGCTGGAGCCCCACATATAGAACGTGTCATTGCCGGCATTGGCGATGGTGAAATCGCCGATCAGCTTGCCGTTCGGATTGAGCATCGGCGTGAGGATCAGGCGGCCAACTTTCGGCATCTTGTTGGTCATCAGCCGGGCAAGGAATGCTTCCGCCCCATGCCCGGTGAAACGGTACTTGGCGAAGTTTGCAATCTCGGTGACGCCCACGCCATTGCGCACCCCCATGACTTCCGCCTTCACATGGGCAAAGTCATTGGAGCGGTGGAAGGAGAATATATCCTTGGGGGCAACGCCCTTGGGAGCAAACCACAGCGGCGTTTCAAGCCCCCATGAATCGCCCATCACGGCCCCTTGCGCGATCATCGTGTCATAAAGCGCCGTGGTCTGCTGCGGCCGCGCCCCTGGAAGCTCTTCATTCGGAAACTTGATGGAGAAGCGCCGTGCATAATTCTCGCGCACCTTTTCATTGGTGTAGCTCCGCGTCGCCCATTCGCCGAAGCGCGACACATCCATGGCCCAGACGTCAAAGCCCGGATCGCCGTTTACCATCCATTGCGAGAGTGCCAGGCCAACCCCGCCGCCCTGGCTGAAGCCCGCCATCACGGCGCAGGCACACCAGAAATTCCGCAGGCCCTGCACCGGCCCCACCAGCGGATTGCCGTCAGGCGAGAAGGTGAAGGGCCCGTTGATCACCCGCTTGATGCCCGCCTTGGCCAGCGCCGGGAAATGCCGGTAGCCGATTTCAAGATGATCAGCGATGCGGTCGAGGTCCGGCGGCAAAAGCTCCTGGCCGAAATCCCACGGCGTCTGCTTCGGCTGCCAGGGCTTGCACTCTTTTTCATAAGTGCCAAGCACAATGCCCGAGCGCTCCTGGCGCATGTAGATTTCCGATTTGAAATCGATGATGTGCGGCAGCTCGCGGCCGCGCTCCTTGTTGTAGGCAATGACCTCCGGCATGTCGTCGGTAACCAGATACATGTGCTCCATGGCCAGCACCGGCAGTTCCAGCCCAACCATGCGGCCCACTTCGCGGGCCCACAGCCCGCCACAATTCACCACATGCTCGGCGTGGATATTTCCGTTCACGGTAATCACATCCCAGGTGCCGTCAGCGCGCGCCTTCAAATCCTCAACCCGGCAATTCTGGTAGATCTCGGCCCCGGCAATGCGTGCCGACTTGGCATAGGCATGCGTCGTGCCTTCCGGATCGAGGTTGCCATCCGCCGCGTCCAGCATGGCGCCGACAAAATATTTCTCTTCCAGAAGTGGATTCAGCGCCTTGGCTTCCTTCATTGACATCATCTCGGTTTCAAGCCCGAGGTACTTGGCGCGCGCATGGGCCATCTTCAGCCATTCCAGGCGCTCCGGCGTATCCGCCAGGATCAGCCCGCCGGACCGGTGCAAACCGCAGGTCTGCCCGGAAATTTTCTCAAGCTCGTCATAAAGGCTAATGGTGTAGCCCTGCAGCTTCGCCACATTGGGGTCGCCGTTCAGCGTGTGGAAGCCGCCCGCCGCATGCCAGGTGGAGCCTGAGGTCAGCCGATCGCGCTCCACCAGCACCACGTCTTTCCAGCCCGCCTTGGTGAGGTGGTAAAGCACCGAGCAGCCAACCACGCCACCCCCGATAACAACGACGCGCGCCTGCGATTTCATGGAATTTTCCTTGGGAAAAAGTGAAAGCTTTGCGCTTCAATAGCCGATGCGCAAGGCCTTTCGCAATTGGCCGGGCGGTGAGAAGAATTCAACCGAAGCGCTGAAAACAAAAACGGCCCCACAGGTGTGGGGCCGCTGAATGGTAAAACCGGAAAAGCCTAGATGCTTTCCTTGACTTCCTTGGCAGCGCGGAAGGCCAGCTTCTTCGAAGCCTTGATCTTGATCTGCTCGCCGGTTGCCGGATTGCGGCCAAGACGGGCAGGACGCTTCCTGACCTGGAAAATCCCAAGTCCCGTGACGCGAACCTTGTTGCCCTTCTTGAGGTGCTTTACGAGGAGGTCAACAAAGTCAGCCAGCAATTCGCCGGCCAGCTTTTTTGACATCTCGTGTTTTTCGGAAAGCTCTGCTGCCATTTTGGACAGGGGAACCGTCAGTATTTTTTCGTCAGCCATGTTTTCATCTCCGTTTGCCGAATCGGCCGCTGAGGAAACTAGCCCTTTAGCTGAGTCGTGAAAACCCTTATTTTCAGGGCCTATTTTCAATTTGAGTCGAAATAACGCTTATAAAACGGCCATTCCCAAATCGCAGGCCACAAGCTTTCCGGAAAGACAAGCGATTACAGTTGGTTAACCCCGTGGGATCGGAGGTGCTCGGGATGCGGATAGGCCACCGGTTCCTTCGGTTTGAAAAAATACCGGCGGAAAATTTCGCGGTAACCATGCATCAGGTAGCCGTGGTTTTTTCGCAAAAGCTCTTCGCGCTCGGCTCGGTAATAGGCCGGAAGCTCATACCACGCCATCCGCGGCTTTAGGTGATGCGGGAGATGCAGATTGTTGTTGAGGAACATCAGCGAGAGTGGCGCCGATGATTCCACCACGATGGTGCGCGCGCCAAGATTTTCAACAGCCTGATGCTCGCAGAAAGAACGCACGAGGGAAAAAGCAATTCCCGGCCAGGCGAACATCACGAGATAGGCCCACAGCGGAATGCCGCAAATGAAATAGGCATAACCCAGGGTGATGGCGCAGGCCGGAACATGCCAGGCCCAGGCCTTGGCAACGCCCATGTCGCCTTTGGCGATGGCCATGAATTCCGCAGACCAGAAGCGGATCGTTCCAATGATCGGGCCGATGATCATCCGGCCCGCCAGCGTATTATTGATAGTGTAGAGCTGTTTCAGCGGCGCGGGCAGCTTCGCCCATTCATCAGGCAGCAGATAAAACGATTCCGGATCAAGTGTGGGATCGGTCAGGTTTTCATCATTGTGATGGATGAGATGCAGCTTGCGGTAACGCCGGTAGGGAAAGTTGAGGCTGAAATTGATAGCCACCAAAAGTTCATTGAGCCCCGCGTTGCGCGTCGGGTGCCCGTGCAGGGCTTCATGTTGCAGGGAGCCGTGCAGGGCGATGAGATAGCCGGCCAGCGGCATGATCACCCAGAAGGGCAGGGCGTAATAGAACCACATCAGTGTCGCCAGCGCCCCATAGGTCAGGATGATCAGGATAACGGTGGGCCATTCGACTAGCGCGGGCCGGCCGGCGGCGATTTCAGTCTGCTGTTGCATGGGCACCAATTATTTGGCTTTCTGGCATTGTTCAAGTCTCAAGGAATCTCACCACTCCATGATAGCATCTTTACCCATGTATGATTGGCCGGAAGTTAAGGACGCCACGGACACCTGGTGGCGCGGGCTTTCCCGGCATCTCGGCGTGGCGCTGGAACTCGACCGGAACCCCGACCATTTCGCCGGCTGGCGCCGGGCCGACCTCGCCTTCAGCCAGACCTGCGGTTATCCTTTTACCCATGAATTCAAAGGCTTGCTCAAATACATTGCGACCCCGCATTATGCCGTGCCGGGTTGCCAGGGACCTAGCTACTGCAGCTTCATCCTTGCCCGCTTTGACCAGCCGCCGGACTCCTTCCGGGGCGGCATAGCCGCCGTTAACAATCCCGATTCCATGTCCGGCATGCTGGCCCTGAAACTGGTCTTCGCGCCATTTGCCACAGAGGGGAAGTTCTTCGCCGGGGCGCTGAATAGCGGCGGCCACGTAAAATCCATGCTTTCGGTGCGCGATGGCCTGGCCGATGTCTGCGCCATTGACACCGTCTGCGTGGCCATGGCCCGGCGCTACCGCCCGGATTATCTGGAAGGCCTGGTTGAAATCGCCCGCTCGCCATCGGTTCCCGGACTGCCCTATGTCACGCGCGGTGGCAACATTGAAGCCATGCGGCAGGGGCTGGTTGCCGCCTTCGCGGATTCGGACCTACAACATTGCCGTGAGCAGCTCTTCCTGAGCGGCCATTCCGTGCTTCGCCCAAATGCCTATGAGCGTATCACCGATCTTGAAAGTGTGATGCAAATGGCTGGAGGGCTGGAGCTGAATGACCATTGAACTTTATACCTGGAGCACCCCCAATGGCCGGAAGATCTCTATTGGTCTTGAAGAGATTGGGCTGGACTACACCGTTCATCCCGTCAACCTCGGCAAGCGTGAGCAATTTGCGCCCGACTTTCTCAAGATTTCTCCCAGCAACAAGATTCCGGCCATTGTCGACACAGACAATGGAATTTCGGTTTTTGAATCCGGCGCCATACTCATGTATCTCGCCGAGAAGGTGGGCAAGTTCTATCCGCAGGAATTTGCAAAGCGCATCAAGGTCAATGAATGGCTGATGTGGCAGATGGGAAATTTTGGCCCCATGCTGGGCCGCGCCCATTATTTCCTGTTTTACAATCCCGGCAAGGCGCCCTTTGCCGAAGAATGGTTCGCCGCCGAGGCCAGGCGGCTCTACCGTGTACTCGACACGTTATTGGAAAATTTCGAGTTCATGGCGGGTGATTATTCCATTGCCGACATTGCAACATTCCCCTGGGCTGCGCGGCATGAAAGGCATCGCATTGACCTGAACGACTATCCGCATGTAAAGCGCTGGTACCTCGCCATCGCGGCGCGGCCCGCCGTGGTAAAAGGGTACGCCGTGCCGGGTAGCAGCATCATTCCCATGCCGAAGTAGAAACCTATTATCTGGAAAAGCCGCCCGCCTGCAGGAAGGCGATTTCTTCCGCAGTCGATTTTCTACCGAGAACCGCATTGCGGTGCGGAAACCGGCCAAAGCGGGCGATGATGTCCAGATGCAACTGGGCATAATAGACCATCCCGGGGAGCCCCAACGTTCCAAACAGGGCAACACAGCGGTTCTGCGCATCAAGGTCTTCCGCATGTTCGAACGGCATGAAAAGCCACATGGCAAGCGGCGGCACCAGCTTCTGGTGATATCCCCGGCCCACCGCTGCCTTGGCGAGCGCCAGCGCCTTCGCGTCTCCGGCAAAAGCCAGCGGGCTGCCGCGAAGGGTATTGCGCGAAACCTGGTCAAGCAGGATGACAAGACCCAAGGCGCCTTCTGGCGTTTCGGCCCAGTGATCGAATGCGCCAAGCCGCGCCTGCTTCAGCGCATCTCCAAAACGCACCGCCAGCGCCCCGTCAAAAGCGGCGTCCTTGGTGAACCAGCGTTCCTCCCCCGCCAGCACCCAGAAATCCACAACGGTCCTGGCGTCCACGCTATTTTCTCGCCGGCATGACTTCATCGGCTGATATGCGCGACTTCACGAACTCCTCGCGCATTTCGCAGTGGAGCGATAGGGCATGAAGCTTGGGAAATTTGCTGGCCGGAAAGGCTTCAGGCACCCGCAGCTTAACATAACCGATCAGGCAGCCGATAGTGACATCCGCCTGGCTCATGTGCAGGTCGGCATACCACGGCGTACCGCAATCCTTTTCCAGTTGCTGCAGCCCCGCCTGAAGCTGGTCAAGGCAGCGCTCCTCCCACTCCCTGCTCAGCATCTTGCTGGGATGGAAGTAGCGCTCATAGCTCACCGCACCGGCCTTCTCGGTGGTGCCCGCCGCCAGCGCCACGGCCTGCAGAACCTTGCGGCGCTCGGGGCCATGGCTCGGCGTCAGGGCCCGCGCTGGTCCCGCCAGTTCATCGAGGTAGTCAATGATGGCCCAGGAATCGATGAGGATTTCGCCGGAGGCCAGTTCGAGCGAAGGAATGCGGATCAGCGGATTGATCTTCTGCATTTTCTTGGCCTGGGAAAACACCGAGAGCGTGTTGCGCTCGAACGGCATGTGATAGTGGTGCAGCGTAACCGCAACGCGACGCACAAACGGCGAGTCATATTGCCCAACAAGGATCATGCCCGCCACTATCGCGCAACTAGGCGAGGCGGTCCAGAGTTGACTTTTGGGAATTCAGGACGCCGGAACGTCGGAAATCACGATGTTGATGGATTTGAATCTGGTGCAAGTTTGACGCGGTAAGTGATCATTTTAATCCTAGTTGTTTCTTGATTGAAGCCATTGAATTGGTTCCTCACCCTGAGGCGCACGGCGAAGCCGTGCCTCGAAGGGCAGCTTGTCGCCGTGTGCGGTTTATCCGTCGAGGCTCGCGCTGCTCGCACCTCAGGATGAGGGGGTTAGGCGAGGCGGTCCATAGCCTTCTGGCGGCCGATCAGGGGCAGGAGGGCTGCCAATTCAGGGCCGTGATCCAAGCCCGTAAGTGCCAGGCGCAGCGGCATGAAAAGCTGTTTGCCCTTGCGGCCGCTCGCAAGCTTCAGGGCATCGGTCCAGATCTTCCAGGTGGTGGAATCCCAGGGCTCGGCGGGGAGTGATTTTGCCGCATCGCTCACAAAACCGCGATCTTCGGCGGCGACAATCGGAATGATCCCGCCAGCGATGATTTCATGCCAGGCCTTTGCATCCGAAAGCTTTTCCAGATTGCCGCGCACCGCCAGCCAGAAAACTTCGCTCCCATAATCCAGCCTGTCCTTCACCGTATCCCACGGCAGCATGTGCAGGAGCTTGGCGTTGAGGTGATTGAGCTCCGCCTCGTCAAATCGGGCAGGCGCGCGCGACAGCTTGGCGAGATCGAAGCCTTCCACCAGTTCCCTGTAGTCTGCGCACGGATGAATGGAATCAGAGGTGCCGAGAAGCGCAGCAATGCTGACAACCGCCATGGCCTCAAGGCCATTCTCGCGCATGGCGCCGATGGAGAGCGATCCCAAACGTTTCGACAATCCCGCACCATCCGCCCCCGTCAAGAGGCTGTGATGTGCATAAGCTGGAACAGCACCGCCCAACGCCCGGGTGATTTCAATTTGCACCGCCGCGTTCACCACATGATCTTCGCCGCGGATCACATGGGTGATGCCAAACTCGATATCATCGACAACCGATGGCAGCGGGTAGAGATAGCTGCCATCCTCGCGGATCAGAACCGGATCGGACAAGGTCGCCGTATCAATATGCTGGGCCCCACGGACAAGATCGGTCCATTCCACTGTTGTGTGATCGAGCTTGAACCGCCAATGGGGCTTGCGGCCCTCCGCTTCCAGCTTGGCGCGGTCATCAGCGGTCAGCTTGAGTGCAGCGCGGTCATAGATAGGCGGCTGATGCCGCGCCAGTTGCCGCTTGCGCCTGCGGTCCAGTTCGTCGGCTGATTCATAACATGCGTAGAGATGGCCGGAGGCCCGCAGTTTGTCTGCCGCCGCATGATACTTGTTGAAACGCTTCGACTGGTACTCAACCCGCGCCGGCTTGATGCCCAGCCAGTCCAGATCGGCGGCTATGGCCTCCGCATGTTCGGTCTTCGAGCGCGCCACATCCGTATCATCATAGCGCAGGATGAACTGCCCGCCGGTTTTCTGCGCCATCAGCCAGTTGAGAATGGCAGTGCGCCCATTGCCGATGTGAATGCGGCCCGTGGGCGAGGGGGCAAAACGGAGAATTGTCATTTACGCTTTGTCCCGGAACGCATTGGTGATTGGATAGCGCCGGTCGCGGCCGAAATTGCGCCGGGTGATCTTGACGCCCGGCGCCGCCTGCCTCCGCTTGTATTCGGCGATGTAGAGCATGTGCTGGATGCGCTTTACCAGCGCCTCGTCATGGCCGCGCTTGACGATTGCCGCAATCGGCAGTTCCTCTTCCACCAGGCCCTGCAGAATGTCATCCAGCACTTCGTAAGGCGGCAGCGTGTCCTGGTCCTTCTGGTTCTCACGCAACTCCGCCGTGGGCGGCTTTGTGATGATGCGCTCGGGGATCACGAAACTCTGCGTATTGCGCCACTTCGCCAGCCGGAACACCTGCGTCTTGTAAACATCCTTGATCGGATTGAAGCCGCCATTCATGTCGCCATAAAGCGTGGCATAGCCCACCGACATTTCCGACTTGTTGCCGGTGGTCAGAACCATGGACCCGAACTTGTTGGAAATCGCCATGAGAATGACGCCGCGCGTGCGCGACTGAATGTTCTCTTCCGTCACATCAATGTTCTTGCCATCGAACATTGGCTTCAGCGTCGAAAGAAATCCTTCCACCGGCTCCCTGATCGGCACCACGTCATAGCGCACCCCCAGAAGCCTGGCGCAGGCCTCGGCATCGACGAGGCTGTCCTTGCTCGTGTAGGCGTAAGGCAGCATCACGCAATGCGCCCGTTCCTTGCCCAGCGCATCAACCGCCATGGCCGCAACGACCGCTGAGTCAATACCGCCGGAAAGGCCCAGCACCACGCCGGGAAAGCGGTTCTTCTCCACATAATCCTTGAGTCCCAGCACGCAGGCCTTCCAGGTTTCCTCTTCACCTTCGGGAAGCTTGGCAATGGTGCCCGGTGTCACGCGCCAGCCATTTTCGCCGCGTGTCCATTCCGTGAGCGTGACGTCCTCGACAAACATCGGCATCTGTACCGCCAGCGACCGGTCCGCATTCAGTACAAAGGAGGCGCCATCAAACACCAGTTCATCCTGCCCGCACACCTGGTTGAGATAGGCCATGGGCAGGCCCGTTTCGGTAACCCGCGCCACCACCAGATTGAGCCGCACATCATCCTTGTTGCCCTCGAACGGCGAGCCATTGGGAACAAGCAATATTTCAGCTCCGGTTTCCGCCAGGGTTTCGCAGGTTTCCTCGGTCCAGATATCCTCGCAGATGGGAACCCCGAGGCGCACCCCTTTGAAGGAAATGGGGCCGGGGGCAGGGCCCGCCTGAAACACCCGCTTTTCGTCAAACACGCCGTAATTCGGCAAGTCATGCTTGAATCGCAAAGTCTCAATCTTGCCGCCGCTGAGAAGCGCTACTGCATTATACAACTTGCCACCTTCAGCCCACGGAGTGCCCATGAGAATGGCCGGGCCGTTCATTGTGTCCTTTGCCAGGTCCTCAAGCGCCGTCTTGCATTGGGCCACAAAACTCGGTCGCAAGACCAGATCTTCCGGCGGATAGCCGCAAATAAAGAGCTCCGGAAACAGCACAAGATCAGCTCCCGCCGCATCGAGGCAGGCAGCCCGCGCCTTGGCCATATTGGCTTGAATGGCACCCAGCGTTGGGTTCAACTGGGCCAGCGCAATGACGAGTCTGTCGGTCATGCCCGCCTCATAGCGGATAGAACCCTTGTCTTCAATTGCTTGCGGTTGACGGTTTTGAGAAAACCTACCAAAGGTGGGACATGACCATAGTTGATTTCATCACCCGGGCCGATCCATCAGCGATTGCGATTGCCGCCCCGGAGCGAAACCCCATGACCTATGAGGGGCTGGCCGCACTGGTTGAAAAAACCCTGCGAAGCCTGAACGGGGCGGGCCTTGGCCGCACCGACAAGGTGGCCATCGTCCTGCCCAATGGTCCGCTGATGGCCACGGCTTTTCTCACCGTTTCCGCCGCCTGCATCACGGCCCCGCTCAATCCAGCATTCCGCGAGGATGAATTCCGCTACTATATGGAAGATCTGGACATCAAGGCGCTGATCGTTGATGGCGGCAGTGTCTCGCCCGCCGTGGCAGCCGCGGCAAGCCTTGGCATTTCAATAATTGACCTCGAGCCCCATGAGCTTGCCGGCGATTTTTCCTTGCACCCGCTCACCCGTGGCGAAACTCCGGATGACGGCTTTTTGAGCACCGATGAAACAGCGCTTGTGCTGCACACGTCCGGCACAACCTCGAGGCCAAAGATCGTGCCGCTGACGCAGGGCAACCTCACGGCTTCGGCCAACAACGTTGCCCGCACCCTGCGCCTGATCAGCGCCGACCGCTGCCTGAACATCATGCCGCTGTTTCACATTCACGGCCTGGTCGCGGCAGTGCTGGCAACGCTCTCTGGCGGTGGTTCGGTATTCTGCACGCCGGGATTCAACGCCCTGAAATTTTTTGGCTGGCTGGAAGAGGCAAGACCCACCTGGTACACGGCCGTGCCGACCATGCACCAGGCCATCCTCTCGCGCGCCGAAAGGAATATAGTGGTGATCAAGGCCCATCCCATGCGGCTGATCCGCTCAAGCTCCGCCTCCCTGCCGATACCCGTGTTCAACCAATTGGAAGCGGCTTTCGGCTGTCCGGTGATTGAAGCCTATGCCATGACCGAAAACGCTCATCAGATGACCAGCAACCAGTTGCCGCCGGACAAGCGTAAGGCCGGCTTCGTCGGCTGCGCGGCGGGTCCGAAAGTTGCCATCATGTCGCCCGCCGGAAAAATCCTGAAAGCCGGCAAGGAGGGCGAAGTCGTAACCCGCGGGCCCAACGTGACCAAGGGCTATGAGAACAACCCCGAGGCCAATGAAACCGCATTTGCCCATGGCTGGTTTCACACCGGCGACCAGGGCTACATGGACGAGGACGGCTATCTCAAGATCACCGGGCGCCTCAAGGAAATCATCAACCGCGGCGGTGAAAAGATTTCGCCTGCTGAAATCGATGAGGCGCTGCTTGATCACGCTGCTGTCCAGCAGGCCCTGGCTTTTGCCGTTCCCCATGACAAGCTCGGCGAGGATGTTGCCGCCGTCGTTGTCCTCAAAGATGGTGCCGTGGCAACCGAAAGGGAGTTGCGCGACTTTGTGAACGAAAAGCTCGCGGCGTTCAAAGTGCCCAACCGGGTCTATTTTCTGAGCGAAATTCCCAAAGGCGCCACGGGTAAATTGCAGCGCATCGGCCTGGCGCAGAAACTGGGCTTGGCATGACAAAAATCTGTGTCTTCGGCGCGGGCGCCATCGGCGGCTACATCGGCGCACGGCTGGCGCACAAGTCGGAAGCCGAAGTTTCGCTGGTCGCACGCGGCCCCCATCTTGCCGCCATGGAAGCAAACGGCCTGATCCTGAAACAGGGCGGCGAGACTTTCAAGGTTCATCCACGCGTGTCCTCTGATCCGAAAACCCTGGGGCCGCAGGATTACGTGATTGTCGCCGTAAAGGCCCATGCGCTCACCGGAGTGCTGGACCAGCTCCAGCCTTTGCTGGGCAAGGACACTGCCCTTCTCTTTGCCCAGAATGGTTTGCCCTGGTGGTATTTTTACAAGCATGGCGGCCCCTATGAGGGACGGCGCATTGAAAGCGTCGATCCCGGCGGAAAAATTTGGGAGCGGCTGGGGCCGGAGCGTGCTCTTGGCAGCGTAGTCTGGCAGGCCGCAGAAATGGAAGCCCCGGGCGTTATCGCCCATGCCTATGGTGCCCGCCTGCCGATTGCCGAGCCTTCAGGAGAAAAGACCCCACGCGCCATGCTGCTCAGCAAGTTGCTGATGAATGCCGGATTGAAAAGCCCGGTGCGCGGCAATCTGCGCGATGAAATCTGGCTGAAGCTCTGGGGCAACTTGAGTTTCAATCCGGTCAGCGTCCTGACGCAAGGAACGCTCCTGCAGCTTGCCACTGATCCGGGCACACGGAAGGTCATTCGCGACATGATGCAGGAAGCGCGCCTGGTTGGCGAAGCGCTCGGCGTGAAATTTTCAGTGGATGTCGACGAGCGCATCGCCATGGCGGAAAAAGTCGGAAACCACCGCACCTCCATGCTGCAGGACGTGGAGGCCGGAAGGCCCACGGAACTCGATTCACTTCTCGGCGTTGTCATAGAATTGGCACAGATGGTTGGAATTGCTACCCCCAGCCTGAACTTAGTATATGATCTCACTAGGTTCCGCAGCAAAACCAGTTAGAATTTACCGGAGAGAAATCCATGCGTCTCGACAATGAAAAGCCCAGTGAAAATGTTGAGGATCGCCGGGGGCAGGGTGGCATGGGCCGCGGTTTTGGCTTCCCGCGTGGCGGCGGCGGCCGGGGAATCAACGTTCCCATGGGCGGCGGCAGGGGCGGCTTCAGCATCTCCACCATTGTCATGCTTGTCATTGCCTATTTCGCCATCAAGCTGCTGTTCGGCATCGACCTTCTCGACATGGTGAATAGCGGCGGCATGCAGGCGCCAAACAGCGGCAGCAACACCGAGATGACCATTCCTCGGGGCAATACAGATGTGGCCGGCGGCGATGTTCAAGGCGGCGCCACCACTACCGCCACCGATGTGACCGGCGATGCAGGCAAGGATTTCGTCCAGCGTGTTCTCGGCTCAACCGAGCGAGTCTGGGACGGCGTTTTCCGGCAAATGGGGCAGATCTATCGGAAACCGACACTCGTTCTGTTCACCGGCTTCGTGCAGTCAGCCTGCGGCAGCGCGCAATCTCAGATGGGTCCGTTCTACTGCCCGCGCGACCAAAAGGTCTATATCGATCTGTCTTTCTACCAGGATATGAAGAACAAGCTGGGCGCACCGGGTGATGCGGCGCAGGGCTATGTGATCGCCCATGAAGTTGGCCACCACTTGCAGAATCTTTTTGGCAAGGCTGACGAGGTACAGGCAAAGCGCATGCAGGTTTCAAAGGAAGAGGGCAATCTGCTTTCCGTGCGTATGGAGCTTCAGGCCGATTGTTATGCTGGCATTTGGGGCAAGCAGTCAAATGTCTTTGAGGATGGCGACATTGAAGAAGCCCTGAATGCCGCCTCGGCCATTGGCGATGACCGCCTGCAGAAGCGCTCGCAAGGCTACGCGGTTCCCGAGTCCTTCACCCATGGATCCTCGGAACAGCGTGTGCGCTGGTTCAGGACCGGATACCAGGCGACCGATATTCGCCAGTGCGATACCTTTGCAACCGATCAGCTTTGACGGTGAGGAACAGGTGAAAACAAAAAACGGGCGCTGTAGCCTTGCGCCCGTTTGAAATTTCTGCCGTGCAGCCTACGACTTGTTCATCGCGCCCTTGATCAGAGCCACCACGATGGTTAGCACCGCACCGCCGATGCCTCCGCCGGCGACATCCTGAATGATTGCGCCAATGTCGAGGCCGCTTGCGGCAGCGCCTGCTGCAGCATCCGTAGCCATGGCACCGCTACCAAGCAATATGTCAAGAATCTGGCCGCCGCCAAATCCGCCAATCGCACCTGCTATCGTATTGCCCAAGGTGCCGAGACTCTTGTCAGGCATTGCCTTGCCAGCAGCATTACCGCCAACGGCACCGATGATGAGTTGGATAATAAGCGACGTAATGTCCATTATGGGTCCCCCTTGTGGACGAGCACTGGCTCGCTGCCAGTGGCAGACCTATAGCAGAATTGCCATGACAACTCAAAGTCTGAAAACCGGCCGTGGCCCTTGGCAAGGAATGGAAAATTTCAATAGGCATTTTCGCCTTTGAACAGCGCGAAGGGTGTGCGTGCCAGAATTTTCACATCAAACATCAGTGACCAATTGTCGATGTAATCGAGATCATGTTTCACCCGCTGTTCGATTTTTTCGCGCGTGTCGGTCTACCCGCGCCAGCCGTTGACTTGCGCCCAGCCGGTAATTCCGGGGCGCACCCGGTGCCGCGCGAAGTAGCCGTCAACCACCTGTTCGTAAAGCGTGTCGGCAGCCTTCGCCTGGGTGGCATGCGGGCGTGGCCCCACAAGCGAAAGTTGACCGGTTAACACGTTGAATAATTGAGGCAATTCGTCGAGCGAAGTTTTGCGGATGAAGCGCCCGACGCGCGTCACCCGCGGATCGCCCTTGCTAACCAGCGTTGTCGCATCTGCATCGCAGCGGTTTGCATGCATGGAGCGGAATTTGAATACTTCAATCAATTCATTGTTGAAGCCGTAGCGCCTCTGCTTGAACAGCACCGGGCCCTTGCTTTCCAGCCGGATTGCAATGGCCACGGCAAGCATCACCGGTGCCAGCACAGCAATTGCAGCGCTCACAATGACGCGATCAAAAACATTCTTGAGGAACAGTCCCCAGCCCATCAGCGGCCGGTCAAATACCGCAAGCAGCGGCAGGCGGCCGATGTAGGTATAGGCCTTGGAGCTGAATTTCAGGCTCGAAGCCTTGCCACTGATTCGGATGTCGACGGGCAATTCCCACAGCCGCTTCAGGATGTGGAGTAGGCGCGCTTCCGCCGAAAGGAGAATGGCGACAATGATAAGATCAACGCGTTGGCTGCGGGCATAGGTTGCAAGGTCGGTGATCGTGCCCATCTTCTTGTGCGCGTGAGGGGCTTGCAGGCTGCGCACTTCGTCACGGTCATCGAACAGTCCGATAACTTCTATTTCCAGGTCACGTGATGCTTCAAGGGCGTGCAGCGCATCATCGGGAACCCGCCCCCCGCCGACAATGGCGATGCGCTTGCGAAACCGTCCCTGGCCCGCGATGGGCCGGGCCCAGACCTGCGCCGCCAGACGGGTAAGCGCCAGATACGCGGTGATCGCCAGTGTCCACTCGAGGAGCAATCGCGGCTCCAGGGGAATTAGGAAATAATCGAGCGCCTTGTAGGCGGCGCAGCCGGCGATGATGAGCGTCGCCGCCGATTTCAAAAAGGTCCAGCCGCCGTTAACCAGGGCGGACGCCCGGTAAAGGCCGAGATCGCGCAGCGGCAGCAGGAAGAGGAAGGTCAGGGCGAGGGAGAAGAAGGCAATAATAGAGACCCCGTTCGGCGTGTCGAACCGGATTGCAAAGCTGGTCGTATAGAACATCGCGGTAGCAAAGAAGACCGTAAAATCAAGGGCCTTCAACAGGCGTTGAACCACTTCGCCGTCAACATATCTTGACGCTGCCTTTGCCGCCACCGCCGTCATTGTCCCAACTCTGCACCTGATTTGCTCTTGCCTCCTTGCAATGCAAATTCGAAGCCAGTCGGTAAAATTTGCCGAAAATGCTGGTTAATTGGCCAGTTCCCAGGCGCCGTTAACCTTTTTTCAGCGGGAAAAGCGGCTCGGCCACGCCGTGAACCCCCGGTTTGAGAGCAAAAAGATCACCGGACTGCGGCCAGAGTTGCAGGGCATCCGGGCTCATGCCTTCCTTCGCCGTTGTTACATAAAGGGTAGCAAGATTCTCGCCGCCAAATCCCACCGTTGTGACATGGGGGGCAGGCACCTGGACATGGCGCAGCCGGAAACCCGCATTTGTAAACTGTGTTACCCGCGCGCCCCCCCAATGGGCCACCCAAAGGTTGCCTTCCGCATCCACCGTCAGCCCGTCAGGCATGCCTTCCTCGTGGGTGTAGGAAATCAGCACACGGCGGTTGCGCGGCATGGGGTCATCGCCGGAAATGTCATAGACGAAGGTTTTCTTTCCCACGCTGTCGTTGAAATACATGATCCTGCCGTCAAGCGAAAAGGCCGGTCCGTTGGAAACCGCGAACCCTACATCGCCGAGGAAGCATTTGCCATTTGGCAGCACGCACCAGAGGGCACCGCGCGGATCGCTCTCCTTGGCGTGGGAACTGCCGACCCAGAGCCGCCCGAAACGATCCACCTTGCAGTCATTGTAGATGACGGCATCACGGTCCAGTTCCGGCCGCGCAAAAATCTTGGTGGCCCCGGTCTTGATGTTCAGGGTGGACAGGCCCCCGGCATGGCTGACCATCAGGAGCTTGGGATTGGTGGTGGCGGCAATGGCCCCAAGCGGAGCCCTCAAGGCAATGTCGCGAACCAGCGTCTCACCCTTGGCGGGATCATGGATAAAGAGTTTCGGATCGTAAAGATCGATCCATAAAAGCCGCTTCGAAGCCGCATGCCAGATCGCCGCTTCGCCCAGTTTATTCGCTGCCCGATAGACATTCCGTAAAGCCGACATGTGTTTCCCCTGAAGCCCTTGCCGGGCACTTTAAACGGAATCTTCGAATCAGGCCATATTCTGGACCAAGGCTAATCTTCGAATTGGCTCGTGTCTTGACTTGGCACGGGCTCGTCCCGCACTCTGCCCGTTTGCAGGTTCAGGGCCAGGCATTTGACAGAAACTCCAAATCGGTGGCGGCGTTATGCGCAGTGGGATGCGCGGCCCCTGCGGCTGGACAAGTTCGCGGCGGAAGACGCGGCCCATGGCTTTTCGGCTTTCACCAGCCCCGCCGATCCGAAGCCAGGTGTTTCCATAAAGTCCGGCAAAATTGCCGGCATGGATGGCGTGCTTGCCCACGACTTCGACATGATCGATGAATTCATCGCCCGCCATCACCTTGATCCCACCATTGCTCCGGAGGCCATGGCGATGGAGTCTGGCGACGTGGCGCGCATGCTGGTCGACATGAATGTGCCGCGCGAGCAACTGGTGCGCCTGGCCCATGGCATGACCCCGGCAAAACTGGCTGACGTCGTCTCCCGCCTCAATGCGCTGGAAATTGCTTTCGCCTATTCCAAGATGCGGGCCCGCAAGACTCCCGGCAACCAGGCCCATGTGACCAATGCCAAGGATGATCCCTTGCAGCTAGCTGCTGATGCTGCAACCGCCGTGGCCTTTGGCTTCGATGAAATCGAAACCACCATGCGCGTCTCGCGCAACGCCTGGTCCAATGCGGTGGCCTGCGCCGTGGGCAGTGCCGTTGGCCGTTGGGGCACACTCTTTCAATGTTCCAGCGAAGAGGCTGAAGAACTGCGCATCGGCATGGCGGGTTTCACCTCCTATGCCGAAACCGTGTCAGTTTACGGCACGGAAAAAACCTTCATCGATGGCGACGATACGCCCTGGTCGAAAGCATTCCTCGCTGCGGGCTATGCCTCGCGCGGAATCAAGATGCGCTGCACCTCGGGCGCCGGTTCAGAATTGCTCATGGGTTTCCATGAGTCGAAGTCGCTGCTTTACCTCGAAGCCCGCTGCCTGTGCCTGCAACGGGGCATGGGCGCGCAAGGCACGCAGAATGGCGGCATTGATGGCGCGCCGTTGACCGCCACAATTCCCGGCGGCATCCGTGAACTGATGGCGGAAAATCTCCTGGCCGTCTGGCTCGATCTGGAATGCGCCTCCGGCAATGACGCGCGCTCAACCGAATCAGAAATTCGCGTCGGCGCAAAAATCCTGCCCTTCCTGATCTCCGGTTCCGATCTCATCTGCTCCGGTTTTGGCTCTATCCTCGCCTATGACAATTCCTTCAATCCGTCCCTGCTCAATGGCGAGGAGATGGAAGATTTCCTTGTGCTCCAGCGCGACTTCGAGGCCGATGGCGGTTTGACGCCGCTGCCCGAGGAGCGCGCGTTGGATTTGCGCAGCCGCGCCGTTGAAGCCATTTCCGCCGTGTTTGAGGAACTGGGCCTGAGCAAGCCCACGGCTGACATGAAGCAAAGTGTGGTGGTGGCCTCCGGTTCCGATGAAACCCGAAGCTATACCCCGCGCGACGTGGCCAAGATCAGCGAAGCCATCAAGGAACGCGAGATTACCGTGATTGAGGTGATCAAGGCGCTCGTGAAGCGCGGTTTTGCCGAAGAAGCGCAGAACCTGCTGAACCTCGTTAAGCTCCGTGTTACTGGCGATTATCTGCAAACCTCGGCCATGGTGCGCAAGGGCAAGGTTGTCAGCGCCGTGAATGATCCCAATACCTATCTCGGCCCCGGCACCGGCTACCGCGTGTCGGAAGAGCGCCGCCTTGAACTCAATTCCATCCGCGACGTGCTGGACCAGAAGGAAGTGCTGCGCCAGGAAGCGCTGCATGAAAAGGACGAGGCCAAACGCATTCAGTACCGCGTCAAGGGCCCGGCTGGGCAGGGGAGCGACAAAAAAGAAGTGGTAATCGGCATCAGCCCGGCCTTCGGCTTGAACCTGTTCCAGACCACGGCGGGGCATCGCCTCTCCGATGTCCTCAAAGGCATGATCGAGGCGATTGAGAAGCGCGGCCTGAAGGCCCGCGTCGTGCGCTTCAGGCACACCGCCGATACGTCGTTCCTCGGCATCTCGGCGGCGACGCTGTCCGGTTCGGGCATTGGCATCGGCATCCAGGCCAAGGGAACCGCCGTCATTCACAGCCGTGACCGCTTGCCCCATAACAACCTTGAACTTTTTTCCAATGCGCCAATCACCAAGCTCGAACACTATAAGGGCTTTGGAGCAAATGCGGCGGCCTATGCCCTGGGCGAAATGCCCGAACCCGTGGTGGTGCCGACCCGCGGCGAAGCCATGGGTTCGCGCTACCATGCCCGTGTGGCCCTGATCTACGCCATTGAAACCGGATTGACGGCCGAAGGTGCGGCTCCCGAGGATATCGAAGTGAAATTTACCGGGGCAAAATCATGACCGCAAAACTTACCATCGCCGACTATCCCCTGGCCGAAACCCGAAGCGATAAAATTCGAGGGCAACGCGGAAGGTCCCTCGATGACATAACCTTGGACGCTGTCGTGGCGGGCGGGGTGACCATGGAGGATCTGCGCATCACGCCGCAGGCGCTGGCCGACCAGGCCGAGATTTCCCGCGCCGCCGGGCGTCCGACCCTGGCCCTTAATTTTGAACGCGCCGCCGAACTGGTGGGCGTTCCCCAGGATTTCATCATGAGTTCCTATGAGATGCTGCGCCCCGGCCGGGCCAAATCCAAGGAACAGCTTCTGGATGTCGCGAAAGCATTCCGCCAGACCTACAAGGCCGAACTCATGGCAGAATTCATTGAAGAAGCTGCCGCCATCTACGAACGCCGCGGCCTCTTCACCTACCGCTTTTAGGAAGACCTCATGTCGTGGAAAACCAGCTTCCGTTCGATCTACTATGAAGGTGCCCCCGAACCTGACGATCTTGACCTGCCCGCCAGGGAGACAGCCCTTCTCGTCATCGACATCCAGAACACCTATCTCGAGCGGCCCGACCGCGCCAGGCTTTCAAAAGCCGAGCAGGCCCGCTTTGATGCCTGGACACCGTTTCACGAACGCATGCGCAAACAGGTCATTCCCCGCACGGCGGAGCTGCTGAACCTCTGCCGCGCCAAAGGCATAGAATGCCTCTTCGCCCGCATTGCAACCCACACGCTAGATGGCCGCGAACGCTCGCTTTCCCAGAAAATGCCGGGCTGGAACAATCTGCTGCTCCCGAAGGACCAAAATCCCTCGCAATTGGTGGCTGAATTGGCGCCTGCCGGTGACGAAATAGTCGTCACCAAGACGACGGATTCCGCCCTCACCGGCACAAATCTTAGGCTGATCCTGCACAACCTGGGCATCAGGAACGTGATTTGTGCTGGAATTTTCACCGACCAGTGTGTGTCTTCGACCGTGCGCAGCCTGGCCGACGAAAGCTACAATGTGGTGGTGTTGGAGGACTGCTGTGCTGCGGGATCAGACGAATTGCACCACAAAGAACTGGAAATAATCAACATGATATATTGCCACGTTCTGTCGAGCCAGGAACTCAAAGCCATGATGCGGCTGGAGTAGCAGCAATGCTGCGATTGGCTATTTACTCACAGGAAAAATTTGTGCACAATTTCCGACGGATTATGACTAAGTGACCAAGGCAAAACCGAAAAAACAGGGAGAGAAAAATGGCGAATTGCAGTAAGGTTTCACGCCGCAATTTCATGCAGCAATCGGCCCTTTGGGCCGCCGCCTTTGCCGGAGGAGGGGCCCTGGTTCCAGGCGTGGCTTCCGCGGCACGCGACAAGGAGCTCAACATCCTGTGCTGGGAAGGCTACAACTCGGCCCAGGTGCTCGATCCGTTCCGCTCGTCCACCGGGGCCACGGTGAAAGCTGAGTCCCTCACCAATGACCCCACCATGATCAACCGGCTCCGCGCTGGCGAAACCAATATTTGGGACCTGATCAACGTCAACAATCCCTGGGCCCGCAAGATCATGTACCCGGAGAATCTGATCAAGCCGATCGACAGGGCCCGCTTCGAGCCCTATTTCGGCAAAATGATGCCAGCCTTCAACGCTCCTTACAAATGGGCCATGGATGACGCAGGCGCCAACCTCCTCGGAATGGCCCAGCGCTTTGGGCCTTACAGCTTCGTGGTCAACACCGACAAGATAAGCCGCGCCACCGCCGAGGACCAGGGCTGGGACCTGTGGAACGACGCGGCCAACGACAAGAAATACGGCGTGCAGAATTCCGATGATTGGAACGTCTTCGATCTCTGCTGCATCGCGGGCTTCGACCCCTTCCGTGAGCACACGGAAGAGGACGTGGCGAAATACACCGATGCCGCCAAGCGCGTGTTCAAGGGTGCCAGGATGGTCGGCGATCTGGCCACCATGAACCAGGCACTGGTGTCCGGCGAGATCGACTTCTACCTCACCGGCGGAACTTACTCCTGCTCGCCGGCGCGCGCCGACGGCAACCTCAACATCAGGGCCATTACGCCGCTGCGCGGCCCCATGGAGGGCGGCAAGGGCGGCATCTCCTGGATCGAGATCACCTCGGTGGTCAACAACCCCGATCTCTCGACCCATGCCGAGAACTTCCTCGAATATGTCCAGTCTCCGGAAATGTCGCACACCGTTGCCTTTGCCGAAGGCACCTTCAACCCGGTTACCCAGATGGGCAACGCTGACTGTTTCAAGCTCTTCAACAAGGAAGAATTGGACATCATCCAGTGGGACAGCCTGGAGGAGGAGATGGCGCGCTCGGCCGAATATGACATCGTGCCGGACTATGATAAGCTGCTCGACATCATGACCGCCGCCAAGCGCGAAACATCCGGCGGCTGATGGGCATGACGGGCTGATCAACGGACCGCCCGGCGGCATTCCCGCTGGGCGGTTCGCAACATTTTGGCAACATTCATTTTCCGGAATTCGAGGTCCATGGCCGGCACTCCAATATTGCAGCTGCGCAATCTCACTAAGGTCTTCGGCAATTTTACTGCCGTGAACGACATTGATCTCGATTTTGAGGAGGGCGAGTTCTTCACCATTGTCGGTCCCTCCGGCAGCGGCAAGACCACGCTCCTGCGCATGCTGACGGGCATGGAATTCGCCAGCAGCGGCGATATCCTTCTGCGGGGCCAGCGCATAAACGACTTGCCGGCCAACAAACGGCCGACCTGCATGGTATTCCAATCGCTGGCCTTGTTTCCGCATCGCTCGGTGGGTCAGAATATTGAGTTCTCCCTCAAGATGAAGGGCGTCGATCCGGCGGTCAGGAAGGCCCGCGCGCTGGAACTCATGTTGCAGCTGCGCCTGCCGGAAACCTACTACAGCAAGAACGTCACCAAATGTTCCGGCGGCGAGCGGCAGCGCGTGGCGCTCGCCCGCGCCCTTGCCTATGAACCCGATATTCTTTTCTTCGATGAGCCGCTGTCGGCCATCGACTACAAGCTCCGCAAGACATTGGAAAAGGAACTTAAGGACATCCACCGCGAAACCGGCAAAACCTTCATCTACATCACCCACAGCCTGGAGGAGGCTATGGTGATGAGTGACCGCATCGGCGTCATGCGCGCGGGCAAACTGGTCCAGGTCGGGTCGCCCCAGGAAATCTATTCTGCCCCGCAAACCAAGTTCGTCTCCGAATTCATTGGCGACGTCAATGTCATTGCCGTCACGGCAATCGGCGCCGCGAGCTTGCGCGCCGCGGAATTCGCTACCAATCTAAAGTGCCTTCCCGTGCCTGCCGGATTCACCGCCGGCTATCTGGTGGTGCGCCCGGAATCCTTGCGTTTTGTCGGCAGTCCCGGCGAAACGGACAACTGTCTCGAAGGCCGCCTCTACAACGAATATGTCCTCGGTTCCCGCGTCCAGTACCAGGTGCGGGTCGGCGATCACGTCTTCATCGTCGAGAAATTGCGCCAGCAGGCCTTCGGGGGCCACCGGGACGACAAAGTGCTGATAGGCTGGGATGCTGAGGGCAGCATCCTGGTTACCGACTGAACGGATGGCGGCGATGAACAGGTTGTTCAAGACATTCGGTCCCGGCCCGCGCCTCGCGGTCCCCATCATGCTGTTCTTGCTGGGCGGGTTCGCGGCGCCATTGCTGGCGGTCATCGCCTACAGCTTCGTTCCGGCCCGGACCTTCAGTCTGTGGCAGAAGTGGAGCCTCGGCAATTACGTCGAAATCTTTCAATCCTCGATCTATATTTCGTTTCTGTGGTCGCTCGGGCTGGCTGTCGCGACTGTCGTGATCCTCGCCATTGTTTGCTATCCGGTTGCCTTCGGTCTGACCCGTGTCTTCGGCAGATGGGCGACATTGATCACACTGCTGTTCGCCTTGCCGCTGTTCGTGTCGGAGAATGTCCGGATCTATGGCTGGATCCTGTTTTTCATCAAGAACGGAGTGCTGCTGGGCAGCCTGAAATCCCTGTTCGGCTTCGAGCTGGAAAGCATTGTCTTTACAACCGGGCTGACGCTGTTGGGCATGGTCTATGTATATCTGCCGTTCATGCTGTTTCCGATGACGCTCGGCGTTTCCATGGTGCCGCAGCAGACGCGCGATGCGGCTTTCGACCTCGGCGCTTCGCGCTGGCAGGTGTTCAAGGAAGTTGACCTGCCGCTTTCCATGCCGGGCGTGGTGATTGGCTTTCTTCTGACTTTCGTGCTCGCCGTCGGGGCGCTCGCCGAGGCCAAGGTCCTGGGTGGCCAGCGCGTCATCCCGATAACCCATGACATCGAAATCGCCTTTACCTATGCGCAGAACTGGCCACTGGGCGCCGCCGTTTCCGTGCTGCTGATGCTGGTGGTGGGCACGCTAGTTCTATTGGTGCTTCGGCGCTTCGATCTCGATACGATCGTGGGCAGGAGGTGAGCATGAACGGGTCCGCCGATCGCATGCGCCGCGCCTTCATCTGGTCCTGGACCGGCGCGGTCATTGTCTTCATGTATTTGCCGGCGGTCAGCCTGCTGCTCGCCTCCAGCACCTCCAGCCGCTATTTCATTTTCCCTGTCACCAAATGGGGCTTCGACTGGTGGCAAAAGACATTCGCCTCGCTGGAAGTCCACCAGCTTTTCAAGACGTCCCTCGTCATCGCGCTTTGCGTCACGGCGGTCGCAGTCGTGATTGCGCTGTTCGGGGCTCTTGCCTTCGCGCGCTATGAGTGGAAGGGCCGCTCGATCTATCAGAAAATCGTGCTGCTCCCTATCTTCTTCCCGCAAACGGTGCTTGGCCTTGCGCTGCTGCTGTGGTTCAACGCGCTCGGATTCACCATGTCGTGGCAGACTGCGGTGTTTGCTCACCTGGTCTGGATCATACCGGTCTGCACGCTGGTAATTTCCATTCAGGTCTATTCCTTCGATCCCGCGCTGGAAGAAGCAGCCTTCGATCTCGGCGCGACGCGCTGGCAGGTGTTCCGCGAAGTGACATTGCCGGTGCTGTTTCCGGGAATATTTTCAGGCGCGCTGTTCGCCTTCCTTCTCTCGTGGGGAAATTTCCCGCTGTCGCTCTATACCACTGGCGCGGACACCACGTTGCCGGAATACCTCTACGCCAAGATGATTGCCGGCTATACGCCCGGCGTTCCGGTGCTTGGTACAGTTTCCACCATTGGCGCCGCGTTCCTGCTGATCGGCAGTTACGGTCTCATCCTCGCCATGCGCCGGGCCCGCCAGTCCGCTACTGAATAACCAGGGAGAATAAATTATGTCCGCATCACTCAAAGGCCGCTCCGTGGTGGTGACCGGGGGCTCCAAGGGCATCGGCAAGGGCATTGCCCGCGTCTTTGCCGGGGCCGGCGCAAAGGTCGCCATTCTTGCCCGCAACCTGAAGGATGCTGATGCCTGTGCCGCCGAAATTGGCCACGGGGCCTTTGGCGTGAGCGGCGATGTGACCTCGCTTCCCGGCATCGAGGCGGCGCTTAAAACCATTGCCGCGAAAAATGGCGGGATAGATGTGCTCTGCGCCAATGCCGGAATTTTCCCGCCCGCGCGGCTGGAGGACATGACATCGGAACAATGGGATGAAGTGATCGACACCAATCTCAAAGGCACCTTCCATTCGGTCAAGGCAGCCATTCCCTATCTCAAGAAATCTGATCAGGGGCGGGTCGTGATTACCTCGTCGATCACCGGTCCCGTGACTGGCTTTCCCGGCTGGACCCATTACGGCGCCTCCAAGGCCGGCCAGCTCGGTTTCATGCGCACTGCCTGCATCGAACTGGCGAAATACGCGATCACCGTGAATGCCGTGATGCCCGGAAACATTGTTACCGAGGGCCTGGCCGGCATGGGCGAGGAATACCAGAAATCCATGGCCGCCTCCGTGCCCTTGAAACGCCTGGGCCATGTCGATGACATCGGCCACGCCGCACTCTATTTTGCTTCGAAGGAAGCGGCCTATGTCACAGGGCAGACCATCATCGTCGATGGCGGGCAGATCCTGCCGGAAAGCCTGGACGCCCTGGCCCAGGCCTAACCGAATTTGCTCAGATAGGCCTCGCACAGCCCCATCGTTCCCTCCGTATAGGGAAGGCCCATGGACTTTGCGAGATCGGTTTCGGAATGCGATCCGATCCACGCCACCAGCAAGAGCCGGCGCAGCATGACAAAAGTTGGGATTTCGTTTTCATCGGCCTTGGGAAGATCAATCACGCGGGCGTACCCAGTCTTCCAGGACTCGATCAGGCCCGGCACCTGCGGCTCATGCTCGTAGAATGAAACCGGAGTCGCCGAGTCATACATGTACCAGCCAAAGCCGCAGTCATCGAAGTCGATGACTTTGACCTGGCCATCGTCAATCAGGAGATTGGCCAATCGCAGGTCGCAATGGATGAGGCCGAAACGTTCGTTATCTTGCCCATAGGCCTTCAGGCGCTTGCCGATAAGACCGACCGTGCGGCCAAAGAGTTTTGCTTTTGCCGCATCAACACCCATGCCGTCACGCCAGCGTCCCCAATGGGGCCTATCCTCGCCAAGGCTCGTTTCAAAATCCCAGGCATGCCGTTGAAACCATGCCGGGCGTTTCCATTGCCGTGCATGCAGATGCATGCGGGCCGTGACCTCGCCAAGCACCTCGAAGGGCTTTGACAGGTCCTCGCCAATACCGGGTTCCGCGCCCGTCTCCCAGTCGGACAGAACCACGTGGCGTGGCCGCTGCATCGCGGGGTGGGAAACCAGTTGAATGAGTTCGCCGTCACGCCCTTTCACCGGGCGCGGAGTTACGACAATTTTTGTATTGCGCAGATCCATGAGCCATGAAAGCTCGGATGCGATGGCGGCTTTTGAGTGATAGCCATCGCGGTGCACACGCAAGGCCCAGCGTTGGCCATTTGGCGCTTCAACCTTGTAGGTCGCATTCTCCGAAAGATTGATCATCTCGACGGCCAGATGATCCGGCAGTGCATAGTTATGTGTCGCGGCCCGCGCCAGCTCCAGCAAGGCTTTCAATTGCTCTTCATGGGGCAAACGATCGAAGTCCGTCACGTCAGAAATTCCCTAGCCGTCGCGCCCTTCGATTGATGCCAGAACCTGTTCAATCCGCGCAAGCCCCCGCTGCACATTTTCAGTGGTGCCAGACATGTAGAGGCGCCCGGCCGCCCCAATCATCTGCACGTCCACAAGCGTTAACCCCGGCGCCGCCTTTTCTGCCTCATTTGCCGCAATGGCGGCGTAAAGCGCCGGGACCATTTCACAGATCAGCAGGGTTTCCCCGGGCAGGATCATGGATGCTTGCCGGTTGCGGTTGATGATGACGGCGTGCTGGTCTGCCACATCCTCGATGATATCCGTGTACAGGATCTTGGGCTTTAGCTGTTCACCCGCATTGAGGCCGAGGCCCTTCAGCATCGTATTGCCCGCCAGCAGCAGCTTCTCCTTGTCGCTGCCGTGGATTTCCAGAATGCCGAACTGCCGCTCCACGAACAGGATGCCCGGCTCCAGATCGGGATCAGCCTTGAGCGCCAGATCAATCACCCGCTCGATCATCAGGCCGGGGGCGACCTCGATGATAAGCGCATGCTGGCCCGCATAGGGCGGATAGCCGCGGGCCCGCGTGGGCGTGCCCAGATAGGCGGCAAACTGCGGCTGCAGGCTTTCAAGCGTGAGAAAGACCCGCAAGTCGCCCGTGGCGGGCTTGCGATCAGGAATCACGTTTCAGGCCTTCCTTATTTCGCCGTGCCTGAGGTGAAATGCTTCGACACATCCGCATGCGGACGCGGAATCACATGAACTGAAACCAGCGTGCCGACCTGGCCGGCAACTTCAGCGCCTGCCTCGGTGGCGGCCTTCACCGCGCCAACATCGCCGTTGATGATGACGGCAACCAGGCCATCGCCCACTTCCTCGCGGCCGATGATCGTGACGTTTGCGGCCTTCACCATGGCATCAGCCGCGGCAAGGGCGGCAACATAGCCTTTGGTCTCAACCATTCCAATTGCATTGCTCGACATGTTCTTCTCCTGTGGTTTACGTGTTTCGTTACTTCTTCTTTTCCGAGGACTCATCGATGGAGCCGATAATCAGGGCATCGATGGGTGGTGCCTTGCCCGGAAACCATGCGGCGGCGACGGAGCCCGTCGCCACGATGACTTTTTCGCCGTCACCGCATCCCAGCGGGTCGAAGGCGAGGAGCCTTGTTGACGAGTCCTCAACCTGGACCTCGAGAATGGATCCGGTTGGAACCTCGCCAAGTTTCTTTGTGGACCAGATGCGGCCCGTGACCGTTGCCTTGAGCATCAGCGTCTCCTTTCAATTTTCAGACCAAGTTTGCGGGCCCTGTCGCGCGCCAGCGGCGTGAGCACGGCGGTGGGCCCCAGGATGAGGTTGCCTTTTGTCGCCAGGGCGGAAATTTTCTGTTCTGAGATGACACCTTCCAGAATGTCACCCGGGCTCGTTGGAGCAGATGCAGTTTGCCCCAGCGTGAATCCCAGTTTCCCGGCGCGAACGGATTCAATAATTCCGGGACTGCAAAGGCGGCTCACAAAAGCCTGCAGATCCGCATCGCTGCCAATGCGGATGGTTTCGACGCCCTGTTTTGGCGGCGCACGGTTGGCCATGGCTTCCTTGAGCACTTCCCGCACCAGGCCACGCAGTTCCTGTGACGTTTCAGGTTTCATAATTCCAGGGCCTGTTCCGCTGCGCTGGCTGCAGCTTTCACTTCTGATTCTGTGCCCGAGAGATAAAGCCTGCCCGTGGCACCAATCATGCGATAGTCGACAATCTTGATATTGGCTGCCTTCTCCGCCGCGTTCGACGCAAGTATCGCGTAGGCCGCAGGCTCCGTCTCCAGGACGAACAGCGTTTCGCCGGCCAGGATCATCGAGCCCCCCTTGTTGCGGTTGATCAGAAAAGCGTGATTGGGGTCGATCCTTGTGATTATTTTTGAAGCAAGTATTCTGGGCGGCATGGCATCGGAAGAATTCTTGCCCAATGCTGCAAGCACCGCTTCGGCCGAGGCCTTCACCGCCGCGATGTCGCGGGAATGGATTTCGAGATAGCCGAATTGTCGTTCCACCACCAGAATGCCACCCTGCACATCGGCCTCTTTCAGGGCAATGTCGGTCAAGGCTTCGATATCAAGCCCCGGGGCCACTTCGATAATCTGCGCCGCCATATTGCGGCGGGGAAGCGAACCTTTGATCCATGAGCCGAGATAACACATGGTCTGCGGCTGCAGCTGGTCGAGGAAAATGAATGAGCGGAGTGTTGCCATGGTTTAAGCCGCGAGAACTGCGTTCAGCTCCTCGAGAATGATTTTGCGAAGCTCGCGGCGCAGCTCGTCAGTTTCCGGATTGCTGACGACAAGCGAAGCTGCGGGTCTTGCGGCCTTTGGCAGGTTCAGGGGATCAAGCCCGGCGAAGCGCCCGAAAGTCTCGCTGGCATCCTTGTTATAGGCAATGCGCGAATACTGCATCAGATGCTGTGGTGTGAGGTTTTCACTGAGCGACGAGCCGCCGGCAAAGCCCGTGCCAATGGTCATGGAGGGGCCGAGATTGGTTTCATAGCCGGAAGCGCCAAGCGAGCAGCCGGCATTGACCGCCATGCGAAGGGCGGGCAGGGCGGCCGCGAATGCCATGATATTTGTCTCGTTCCTGGAATGGATTGCGGCGGAATGGCCGGCCCCCGAATTGCGCATCATCGAGCGTGCTGCCGAGATGGCTTGGTCAATATTGCTGACCCGCGCAAAGGCCAGAACCGGGCAGAGCTTTTCCCGCACCAGTTTTTCTTCTGGCTGCACGAGATCTACCGGTGTCACCAGAATTCTTGCATCGGGGGCCGCGAAGCCCGCTTCCTTGGCGATGACACTGCCATCCCTGCCGATCATGCCCACGTTGAAGCCGTTTTCGGTGAACAGCAGTTGCCTCAGTTTCTGTGTTTCTTCGGCCGTGCAAATGTGCGCTCCTTCCGCTTTCATCGCGGCAAGGAGGGATTCCGCAATGCTTGTAAAGGCCAGTGCCGCCGATTCGTTGGTGCAGAGGATGGAATTGTCAAAGGCCTTGGATGTGACAATCCGTTTGGCCGCGAGCTTTATGTCTGCAGTGTCGTCAACCAGCACAGGGGCATTGCCGGGGCCTACGCCATAAGCAGGATTTCCTGAACGATAGGCCGCCTTCACCACCGATGGCCCGCCGGTGGCGACAATCAAATCAATGCGTTCGTCGGCGATCAGTTTTTCGATGAGCGGAATGTTGGGTTCTTCAAGCACCTGAATGACGCCGTCGGGCGCCCCCGCGGCTTTCGCCGCATCCGCCAGCATGCGAGCGGCATCCGCGCAACATGCTTTGGCTCCCGGATGGGGGCTCAGGATGATGGCATTCCGCGTCATCAGCGCGAGAAGTGTTTTGAAATAAACCGTGGCCACCGGGTTGGTGACGGGGATGAGCGCGAAGATCACGCCCGCCGGGCGTGGCAGTTCGACAATCTTTTTGGCCTCGTCAATGCGCGGCGAGACAAAATTTTCACCGGAATAGGTTTCGGCAAGTCCCTTCGAACAGGCCTCATTCTTCATCCGCTTGTGCGCCACTACCCCCATTCCGGTTTCGCGCACTGCCCATTCGGCATAATGCTGCGCCTTGCCATGCGCGGCCGCGGCCACCGCATTCACAATGCGCTGGGTTGTGGCGCTGTCAAGTTTTTGAAATCTTGTGGCGCCCCAGCGGGCGCGGTCGAGCATCATCCGGGCCTGTTCAAGGGCGGCATCTGGCACTTTCAACAGAGCTTCACTCATGTCAGGCTCCTCAATTCACTTTGTCTGCACTGCGCAGCAATTCGCGCGCCCGCGGCATGGCCGCATCGAACCGGTCAAGAATTTCCTGACACAGTCTGGCAGTCAGCAGAACGCCGGGCTTCCATTGCAGCACACGCTTGTCGAGGGAGGAAAAAATCGCCCACACGCCATGTTCATAAAGGGCCCGGGAAACCGACACGGCGCCTTCCGGATGATTGAATTCAAGGCCGAGGATCACGCCTTTCTGGCGCACACCGGTGAAGATGTCACCGTGGCGCTCCATCATCTCTTTCATGCCCTCGCGGAAAAACTCTGTGACCATATCGACATTGGCGATGGTTTCTTTCCGCAGCAGCATTTCGATGACCTTGTGGCCCACGATGCAGCCGAGCTCGGCGCCGCCCGAGGTGCTGATATGGGCGGCCCCATCCTCATTCAGCCATTCGCCGGTTTTCTCGTTCACCAGGCAGGCGCTGATCGGATAGAGCCCGCCTGACAGCCCCTTGGCGGTCACCATGATATCGGGCTGGACTCCATAGGCCTGCCAACCCCACATGGCGCCCGTGCGCATCAGGCCGGTTTGCACTTCGTCGGCGATATACATGGCCCCGTATTTTTCGCACAGCGCCTTGCAGGCATTGAGATAGCCGTCTTTCGGTATCGGGAAGCCATAGGTGGCCGGTATGGTTTCCATGATCAGCGCCGCGCAATCATTGCCCTTGAGCGCTGTTTCCATGGCGGCAATGTCGTTGAAAGGAACCTGGATGAAGGTTTCCGGCTGGTCGCTGAGAAAGATCTTGGTGAAACGGTCATCGCCCGTGGCAACGGAAAGGCCCGAATGGCCGTGATAGCCCTTGATGATGGAAACGATCTTGCGCCGCTTCGTTGCATAACGCGCACTCTTGATGGCGATGTCCACGGCCTCGGCCCCTCCGGGTGCAAACACCGCATATTTCATTCCCGGCGAAACCTTGATCAGCGACTCCGCCAGGGCGGCGCGCGCCACGGAAGGGAACCAGTGGTTGCCAATGTCGAAATAGTCCAGGGCGCCTTTCAGGGTTTCAACGAGTTCCGGATGGCGGTGGCCCAGATTATAGGTGCCGCCATTGAGATGCAGGTCAATGAGCCGGCGCCCGCTCATGTCATGGAGGCAGTAGCCCTCGCGCCGGTCGATGACCAGATCAATGCCCGCTTTTTGCCAGAACTTGGTCTTGTCCGGGTTCCAAAAGGTGATGGCCTTGTCAAAGAGCGCCTGCTTGGACTCAAACCGGAAATGGCCGTAATCAAACATTTTTGGGCTCCTTCGGGCATTTAATGACCGACATAAAATAGATATTGATGCAAGCACAGCAATTTTATGTTGTCAAGTGGTCAAATTGCGCCTAGGCTGGTCAGGAATTGCAGGAAGTCGCAAAGCTGTCATAGAAGAATGATGTCCAAGCCCGATTCCCGATTGAGCAAGACTGACCGCCAGGCCCGGATTGTGGCGGAGCTGCGCTCAACGCCCACCTTGCGCGTCAATGAGCTCGCGGACCTGCTGGCGGTTTCGACGGAAACGGCACGCCGTGATCTTGCTGAACTTGCCGGGCGTGGCCTCATCAACCGCACCTATGGCGGAGCCATGCGACCCTTGAGTTTTGAGCCCGCACTTGCCGAGCGTGAAGGCCTGATGGTGGCCGAGCGTGAACGCATTGCAGCCGCCGCCGTGAAACTGATTTCGGCGGGTGATATCCTGATGATCGGAGGCGGCGCAACGACCCTGCAGTTTGCCAGGCGCGTGGCGGTTGAATGCAACCATCTCACGATCATCACGCATTCCTTCAGTATCGCCGCGGTCCTGGCATCCAATCCAACTCATAAAGTCCTGATGCTGCCCGGCCAATATGATGGCCGCGAAGGCCTGATCCACGGGGCCGAGGCCATTGATGCCCTGCAGCGCTTCCGCGCCAGCAAGGCTTTTCTCGGCGCAAGCGGGATAACCGCCGAAGGCCCTAATGATGCGGGCGTGGGACCGGGCTTGATCTATGGTGCCATGATGCGGAGAGCTTCAGAAACGATCATTCTGGCCGATCATACGAAGTTCAACCGCCCGTCCCTGTCCGTCTATGGCGAATGGTCGGCAAGCATGACTCTGGTTTCTGACCAGGTGCCGGAGGGGACAGTGGCTGCGGCTCTCAAACTGGCGCAAGTCAAGGTGCTCTGCGTTTGAGCTCCAGAATATCCCACACTTCATCGAAATGCGAAACCAGATGGTCCGGCCCAAATTCGGCAACGGGCCTTTGTGTGTAACCGAAGGTGACGCCAATGACTGGAACGCCAGCAGCCCGCGCCGTGAGAATATCCGTTTCGCTGTCGCCGATCATGATGGAATCTTTGGCCGGAACGCCGAGCCGCTTCACTGTTTCCAAATAGGGCGCCGGGTCAGGCTTGGCGAAGTTGACGGTATCCGGCCCGACAATGGCGCCGAAATATTTTTCCATGCCGAGCGCCTGCAGGAGCCGGACCGAAAGCCCTTCCAGCTTGTTGGTGCACACCCCCATTTTGAGGCCGCCGGCGGCACAGCGCTTGAGAAGTTCAATGACTCCCGGGAACGCGACGCTGTCCACTGCTAGATTCTTTTCATAAAAGCGCAAAAATTCTGCGAAGTAGAAATCCAGGGACTTTTCATCTATGGCATCGCCGGTCGCGGCACAGCCGCGCGCGATCAAAGCCTTGGCGCCATGTCCCACAAAACTCCGGACCTCGTCCATGGTGATGGGCCGGCGCTCAAGCCTTGAAAGCACATGGTTGGTGGCCAGCATCAGATCAGGCGCCGAATCGACGAGTGTGCCGTCCAGGTCGAATATCACGGCCTTAATCGTCATGTGTTCCCCACAAATCTGGCATGTTTGAGTAGTCTTGAACCTTGTGCTATCACGCCGCCAACTTGAAGTGGAGAGTGCTATGGATATTCGTAAAACGCAGGCCCTGAGCGGCATACTGAAAGACAAGTCACTGCTCAAGGACAAATGCTATATCGACGGCAAATGGCTGTCTGCATCCAAGTCCATCGATGTGACCAACCCAGTCAACGAAAGCGTGATTGGCTCCGTGCCATCTATGGGGCGGGCTGAAACCAAACAGGCCATCGAAGCCGCCGAACGGGCCCAGAAGGATTGGGCCAAGAAGTCCGCCAAGGAGCGTTCCGCCATCCTGCGCAAATGGTTCACCCTGATGATGGAAAACCAGGAGGACCTGGCCCAGATCATGACGGCGGAGCAGGGCAAGCCGCTCGCAGAATCGCGCGGTGAAGTTGGCTATGGCGCGTCCTTCATTGAATTCTTCGCCGAAGAGGCCCGCCGCATCTATGGCGAAACCATTCCATCGCCCTTTGCCAATGGCCGCATGGTTGTCATCAAGCAGCCAGTGGGCGTTGTCGCGGCGATAACGCCGTGGAATTTCCCCAATGCGATGATCGCCCGCAAGGCCGGTCCGGCGCTCGCCGCCGGCTGCGCCTTCGTCTGCAAGCCCGCCTCGGAAACCCCGCTTTCCGCTTTGGCGATGGCCGAACTGGCGCACCGCGCCGGCATTCCAGCAGGTGTCTTCTCCGTGATCACCGGATCGGCCCGCGAGATCGGTGCGGAAATGACTGGCAATCCCATCGTCCGCGCCCTGACCTTTACCGGATCGACGGAAATCGGCCGCCTGCTCATGGCCCAATGCGCGCCCACCATCAAGAAGCTCGGCCTTGAACTCGGCGGCAATGCGCCATTCATCGTCTTCGATGATGCGGACCTTGATGCCGCCGTTGCAGGCGCCATGATTTCAAAATATCGCAACGCCGGCCAAACCTGCGTCTGCGCCAACCGCATTCTGGTGCAGGAAGGCGCCTACGACACGTTCGCCGAGAAGCTTGCCGTTGCCGTGAAGAACCTGAAAGTGGGTGACGGCGTTGAAGCTGGCATCACAACCGGCCCGCTGATCAACAAGGCAGCAGTTGACAAGGTGCGGGAACACATCGCCGATGCCCTCAGCAAGGGCGCCAAGCTTGTTGTCGGCGGCAAATCCATGGGCGGCAATTTCTTTGAGCCCACGCTTCTGCGCGACGTGACAACCGATATGGCCGTTGCCCGCGAGGAAACTTTTGGCCCCGTGGCCCCTCTCTTCAAGTTCAAGACGGAGGAAGAAGCCATCACGATGGCCAACAACACCGAGTTTGGCCTCGCCTGCTATTTCTACACCCGCGACATTGGCCGCGTCTGGCGCGTCGGCGAAGCGCTGGACTATGGCATGGTGGGCATCAACGAAGGCATCATCTCGACCGCCGAAGCGCCCTTTGGCGGCATGAAGCAGTCGGGCATTGGCCGCGAAGGGTCGCATCACGGCGTGGAAGAATATCTTGAAATGAAATACATGCTCATGGGGGGCCTCGGTAAGTGACACCTGATCAAATGAAGAAAGCGGCCGCGATAGAGGCGCTCAAATTCGTCAAGCCTGGCATGAACATCGGCCTCGGCACCGGCTCGACAGCCAATCACTTTATCGAGGCATTGGGTGCCAAGGTAAAGGAAGGTCTCGACGTAAGAGGAGTGGCAACCTCCCAGGCTTCCAAGGAACTGGCCGAGAAGCACGGCATTCCGCTCACAACACTGGATGCCAGTCCCCACCTCGATCTCACGGTAGACGGCACCGACGAATTTGATGGTGAATTTCGCCTCATCAAGGGTGGCGGCGGCGCCTTGCTGTTTGAAAAGATTGTGGCTTCGTCGTCTCGTTTCATGGTGGTGATAGCCGATGAATCGAAGAAGGTGAGGAAACTCGGCAAGTTCCCACTACCGATCGAGGTCATGCGCTTTGGCACCAAGGCCACGGCTTGGAAAATGGAACGGGCCTTCGTGCTTCTCAAGCTTGACGCCAAAATGGTGCTGCGGGTGAAGGGCGGAAAGCCCTTTGTCACTGATGGTGGCCATTACATCATTGATTGCACCATTGGCGAAATTCCCGAACCAGAAAGACTGGATGCACTGCTGACGAGCATTCCAGGTGTGATTGAAACCGGTCTCTTTATCGGCATTTGCGGAATTATTCTCATGGGCACGCCAAAGGGTGTGACAGAGTTCAAGCGGGGATGACCGCTTTCGACTACGATCTCTTTGTCATCGGTGCAGGCTCCGGTGGCGTGCGCGCGGCGCGTGTTGCCGCAAAGCACGGCGCCAAAGTTGCCGTGGCGGAGGAATACCGCGTTGGCGGCACCTGTGTTATCCGCGGCTGCGTGCCGAAAAAGCTTTTGGTCTACGCCTCAAAATTTGCCGAGGAATTCGAGGATGCCGTAGGCTTTGGCTGGACCAGCGAAAAGGTGAGCTTCGACTGGGCCACCCTGATCGAAAACAAGGACAAGGAAATCGACCGGCTCAACAAGGCCTATATCCGCAACCTTGAAGGGGCAGGGGCCGAACTCATCATGGAGCGCGCCGAGATTCTTGACCGCAACACGGTTCGTCTCGCCTCGGGAAAGAAAATTACCGCCAAGTATATTCTCATCGCCACCGGCGCCGCACCTTTCATCCCGCGCCATTTGCCGGGCCATGAACTGGCGATTTCCTCCAACGAAGCCTTCCATCTGGAAAATTTGCCGCGCCGCATCTGCATTATGGGCGGCGGCTATATTGCCGTCGAATTTGCCGGAATTTTCGCTGGGTTAGGCGTTGAAACCATCCTGATTTACCGGGGCGAACAGATTCTGCGTGGCTTCGATGAAGATCTGCAGGCCCATCTCAGCGCCGAAATGCAGAAGAAGGGCATTGAAATCCGCACCCGCGCCGATGTTTCAAAGATCGAGAAGAGCGGCGATGGGGTTCGCATAACGCTTGAGGATGGCGCGGCCTTCGGCGCCGGCCATGTGATGTTCGCCACTGGAAGACTTCCCAATGTCGTGAACCTGGGCGTGGAAAGTGCCGGCGTAGATCTCACGCCGCACTATGCCGTGAAGGTTGATGAGTATTCGCGCAGCACAGCGGACAATATTTATGCGGTGGGCGATGTCACGAATCGCGTGAACCTCACACCTGTTGCCATCCGCGAAGGGCAGACTTTTGCCGACAATGTTTTCGGCGGCCAGGATGTGAAAACCGATCACACCCTCATCCCAACCGCGGTTTTCTCCCAGCCGGAAATCGGCACCATCGGCCTCACCGAAGCCCAGGCCCGCAAGGATTACGCCAAGGTCGATATCTACAAAACCAGCTTCCGCCCCATGAAACACACGTTGTCGGGCCGCGACGAGCGCATGCTGATGAAGCTGGTGGTGGATGGCGAAACCGACCGCGTTCTGGGCTGCCACATCTGCGGCCCCGATGCCGGCGAAATGGCCCAGCTCCTCGGCATTTCCATAAGGCTCGGCGCCAAAAAATCAGACTTCGACGCCACCATGGCGGTGCATCCCACCGCATCCGAGGAACTGGTCACCCTGCGCGACAAGTGGGTGGCCAAGAGCTGATTTTGTGGAACAGGAATTTAGCCCCTGACACCGTGCGGTCGTTCGGCTGTAAGCGGCTATTCCAAAATCTCATACGTCGCTTCCACCGTCTTTCCGTCATTGATCGGCAGGATGTCCTGCGGGCAGCAGGACATGGCCACGATGCAGTCGAGTTCGGCCCGGAAGATCACATAGTCATTTGCCTTGGCGAGCGAGACGCCCCATTCCAGCGCGCCATCTTGCCGCCAGGGAATGTTCATGAAGGTGTTAAGTGACGCTGGTGTGTAGGGCAGGTAAATGCCCAGTTCGGCAAGGCCCGCATGCATGTTGTCCTTGCAGTTGTCGTGATAGCCCGTGCAGCCCAGAAGCCCGTAGCGCTCATTGTCGCAAGGGGCGATCAGCGTGTCATGCTTCCCGGGCGAGGTATCGGCCTCAAGGGTGAGAATCGGCCGCCTCCGGTTGGTGATCATCTTGTCGCCCACAATGGGGTAAAGCCTCTGCCAGAAGGCGCGGCATTGCTCCATGCCCATGTATTCCAAGGCCGAGCCCGCCACAAAGGCCCAGGTATCGACGATCTGTTTGCCATGCGGGTTCATGATTTTGATTGCCTGGCCCTTATTCAGCCTTGCTGCCTTGCCCCGGCGCGCCGGTATCGTGTAAACGGTGCCCAACTCTTTAACTCCTTGTTTTTGAAAGCCCGCTGACATTATGACCGATAAGCCCGCAGGGATAGACTATCGCGAGACAGTTTTTTTGCCAAAAACCGGCTTCGCCATGAAGGCCGGGCTGCCGGAACGCGAACCTGCCCTTTTGAAGCGCTGGGAGGACATGGGGCTCTACGGGAAGTTGCGCGAGCAGAGCAAGGGAAAACCCAAATACGTTCTCCACGATGGCCCGCCCTACGCCAACGGCAACCTCCACATCGGCCACGCCCTGAACAAGATCCTGAAGGACATTGTCACCCGCTCGCGCCAGATGGCGGGCTTTGATTCCAACTATGTGCCGGGCTGGGATTGCCATGGGCTCCCCATCGAATGGAAAATCGAAGAGGAATACCGCGCCGCCGGCAAGAACAAGGACGCTGTGCCGATCAACGAATTCCGCGCCGAATGCCGGACTTTTGCCGAGAAATGGGTGGGTATCCAGCGGGATGAATTCAAGCGCTTGGGCGTGACCGGTGATTGGCAGAACCCCTACCTCACCATGGCATTCGAAGCCGAAGCGATCATCGCCAAGGAGCTCCTGAAATTCGCCGACAGCGGCCAACTCTATCGCGGTTCGAAGCCTGTGATGTGGTCCGTCGTTGAAAAAACCGCGCTCGCCGAAGCCGAAGTTGAATACGCCGATATCGAAGTCGACACGATCTTTGTGAAGTTTCCAATCGAGCGCCAAATTGTTGCAACTTCGGGAAATGATAATCTTGATACGCTGGGATTGCGGGGTACATCAGTAGTTATTTGGACGACAACACCATGGACAATTCCAGGCAACCGAGCAATCAGTTACTCGAATAAGATTTCCTATGGTTTGTACGAAGTCACGCAAACATCCGGGGACACTTTGATTGGCGAGAAGATCGTCTTAGCTGATAAATTAGCCGAAGAGATATTCAAAGTTGTAAAAGTAGAAGCCCAACGTCTTACCGATGTAACTCCAGCGACGCTCGCCGCTTACGTTTGTGCACACCCCCTGCGTGAGAGAGGCTACAACTTTGAAGTCCCATTACTTAACGGCGATCACGTGACGGATGACGCTGGTACAGGATTTGTTCACACGGCTCCCGGCCATGGTGCAGACGACTATAATATTTGGACCGAAAGCGCAGGTTATTTGGAAGAGTTGAATATCTCCACTGCCATTCCCTCCACCGTCAACGCCGAAGGCTATTACACCAAGGATGCCCCCGGCTTTGAAGGTGCCCGCGTCATTGATCAATACGGCAGGTGGGGTGACGCAAACCGGCGCGTGATGGATGCTTTGAATGAGGCGGGCATGCTGCTGTCGGCCAGGCGCAAGACCATCAGCTATCCCCATTCCTGGCGCTCCAAGAAGCCGATCATTTTCCGCAACACGCCGCAGTGGTTCATCTCCATGTCTTCGTACGGCCTGCGCGACAAGGCACTGAAAGCCATCGAGGACACCAAATTCTTTCCCCCCGCCGGGCAGAACCGCCTGCGCGGCATGATTGCCGACCGGCCCGATTGGGTGATCTCGCGCCAGCGCGCCTGGGGCGTTCCCATCGCCGTGTTCGTGAACAAGGAAACCGGAAAAATCCTCAATGATTCCAAGGTGAACCAGCGTATCGCGGAATCATTCTCTAAAGAAGGCGCCGACGCCTGGTTTGCCGATGGTGCGGCCAGCCGCTTCCTCGGGCTGGACTACAACTCCCAGGAATGGGAACAGGTGCGTGATATCCTGGACGTGTGGTTTGATTCAGGCTGCACCCATGCCTTCTGCCTGGAACAGCGCCCCGACCTGAAATGGCCCGCCGACATTTACCTCGAAGGCTCCGACCAGCACCGCGGCTGGTTCCATTCATCGCTGCTCGAATCCTGCGGCACCCGCGGCCGCGCCCCCTATGACGCGGTTTTGACTCATGGCTTCGTCGTGGGCGAGGACGGCCGCAAAATGTCAAAATCCCTCGGCAACATCGTCACCCCGCAGGACGTGATCAAGCAATCCGGCGCTGACATATTGCGCCTCTGGGTGGCGTCGGCCGACTACGCCGAAGACCTGCGGCTCGGCAAGGAAATCCTAAAGACCAATGTGGAAGCCTACCGCAAGCTGCGCAACACCATGCGCTATATCCTCGGTGCCCTCGAAGGCCTGCAGGATTGGGAACAGGTCCATCACCTCGACATGACCGAGCTTGAACGCTACATCCTGCACCGCCTCCACGAGATCGACGGGCAGGTGCAGGCCGCCTACGAGGTGTTTGACTACAAGCGCATCTTCGCGCTGCTCAGCAATTTCATGACGCAGGATTTGTCAGCCTTCTATTTCGACATCCGCAAGGACGCGCTCTATTGCGATCCGTGGTCGAGCCTGAAGCGCCGCTCCTGCCGCAGCGTGCTGGACCAGCTCTTCCATTGCCTGACGACCTGGTGGGCGCCCATCCTCACCTTCACCATGGAAGAGGTCTGGCTGTCGCGCTTTGCCGGCGAGGGCAGCTCGGTTCACCTGATGCAGTTCTCCAGGACGCCCGATGAATGGCACCAACCGGAGATTGCCAGGAAGTGGGACATGATCCGCAATGTCCGCCGCGTCGTGACCGGAGCGCTTGAACTGGAGCGCGCCGAAAAACGCATCGGCTCATCACTGGAAGCAGCGCCTACGGTTTATGTTGATCTGGATGCCGCCGACATCGCCACCCTGCGCGTCAGCGACTTCGCCGAAGTTTGCATCACCTCCGATATCACCATCGCCGAAGGGGCAGGGACCAAGGACGCCTTCCGCCTCGATGACGTGAAGAATGTGGCCGTTGTGCCGGGCAAGGCCGAAGGCTTGAAATGCGCCCGCTCCTGGAAAATCTCCAGGGACATCGGCAAGGACAAAGACTTCCCCGATATCACGCCGCGCGACGCCGAAGCGGTGCGCGAATGGAAGACGCGCTTTGGGAAAACCCTGGCATGAAATCCTATATCTGGGGGCCGCTTGCGCCGCTGGGCTTTGCCCTGGCGCTGCTGGTTTTCGTGGTCGACCAGGCCCACAAGTGGTGGATGCTGAACATCTATGACATCGGCGCCCGGGGGCGCGTGGCTTTCACCCCATTCCTTGATCTCCTCCTGGTGTGGAACAAGGGCATTTCCTATGGCCTGTTCAACAACAATGGCCAGGGCATTCTGGTGGGCGTGATGCTGTTCGTCTGTGCAATTCTGTGGATCTGGCTGTGCCGGGCCCATAGGCCGGTGACCGTGGCGGCCCTTGGCCTTGTCATCGGTGGCGCCCTTGGCAATGCCCTGGACCGCCTGACCCGGGGGGCGGTTGCCGATTTCTTCCAGCTCCACTGGGGAAACTGGGCCTGGTACGTCTTTAACCTTGCCGACGTAGCCATCGTTGCGGGGGTGGCCCTCTTGCTCTATGAATCCTTCCGGGAACGGAACGGGGCGGCAGGTCTTGGAAATGCCTGATTCTGATCGCAAACCGCGCCCAAACGGACGGCAGGTGGGAGTATCGGGCATGAAAACAGTCTGGAGAATTTCCGGGGTTTTGGCCTTGAGTCTGGTTCTGGCCGGCTGTGGCGGCGCAAGCCGTCTGCTCGGCGGCATGGGGCTTGGAAGTTCCTCTCCCTCCCCGCAGGCCCCCGTCGTGCGCACCGGCAATAACCTGGCCCTGCCACCGGACCTGCAACTGAAGCCGCCCGGCACCGTGACCGAAACCTACCAGCCAAATCCGCCGCCCGCTCCCGTAGAAACCGCAAGCGCGGAGGAGGGGCTGTATTCCCCGGTGCCCGCAACCCCCGCGCCCGTGGTCAAGAAGGATATCTATGCCGAATACGGCATCTCGAAAACAAAGCCTGATGGCACGCCAAAGCTCGAAGGCGACCTGAGAGCCGAACTGAAGCAGGCCATTCTCAAGCGCAAGCGCGAGACTGACCCGGGCTACGGCACCGTCCGCAATATAGGCAACATCTTCAAAGACGGTTAGCTGAAGGCCCCTGTCCTCATCGTGCCCGCGCTCGACGCTGGCATCTTCTTTGGAAACGCGGCGATGGCCGTGTCAAGCACGGCCATGATGAGAAAGAGGAGTTCCAAATATTACAAAAATCTCATTGGACGGGCATGGCGTTCTCCTCCATCCTCCGCTCCGGAACAAATGACCGGGAAAGTTGATTCATGCGCGC
This sequence comes from Aestuariivirga sp., assembly GCA_030680855.1. GTDB lineage: Bacteria > Pseudomonadota > Alphaproteobacteria > Rhizobiales > Aestuariivirgaceae > Aestuariivirga. The sequence goes on along the minus strand of JAUXUN010000069.1, from coordinate 18,773 downwards.
CGTCAAGATAGCAGTCCTGCAACTCGCCCTGATCTTCCTTGTCATCCTTCCCGCCCACGCCTTGAATGTGGAAGTTGCCAACTTCAAGCTCGCCAATGGCATGGAAGTCGTCGTCATTCCCAATAACCGCGCGCCGGTCGTCACCCACATGGTGTGGTACCGCGTGGGCTCTGCCGACGAGGTTTCAGGCAAATCCGGCCTGGCGCATTTTCTCGAGCACTTGATGTTCAAGGGAACAAGCAAGCGCGCGCCCGGCGAGTTTGACCGCCTGATTGACATCAATGGCGGCGAGGGCAATGCCTTCACGGCACGCGACTACACCGCCTACTTCCAGCGCATTGCCAGCGACCGGCTGGAACTGATGATGGAGCTTGAAGCCGACCGGATGCAGAACCTGGTTCTCACCGACGAGAATGTTTTGCCGGAGCTTGATGTGGTGCGCGAAGAGCGCCGCGAACGCACCGACAATAACCCCTCTGCCCTTCTCGGCGAACAGGTCGATGCCGCCATGTACACCGCCCACCCCTATGGCAAGCCGATCATCGGCTGGATGTCGGAAGTTGCCAAGCTCACCAGGGAAGACGCAATGGCTTTCTACCGGGCCCATTATACCCCCGCCAATGCCGTGCTTGTGGTGGCGGGCGATGTCACGCCGGAGCAGGTGAAGGTTCTGGCCGAAAAATACTACGGCGTCCTGAAAAATTCCTTCACGCCGGAACCGCGGCTGCGCACCGCCGAGCCTGACCCCATCGCCTCCCGGCGTGTGACCCTGGTTGATGCACGCGCCGCGTCACCGGTGGTGCAGCGCAGCTATCTCACCCCGTCCTATGCGACGGCCAATGGCCGGGAAGCCCTGGCGCTGGATTTGCTGGCCGATATCCTGGGCAGCGGCACGCAAAGCAGGTTCTACAAAAACCTTGTAATTGACCAGAAAATCGCCGCCCATGCGGCCGCCTGGTTTTCCGGGGACCAACTGGACAGCGGCACCTTTGGCCTCTACGGCGCGCCCAACCCGGGCGCCGATGTGGCCAAGGTGGAAGCCGCCATTGATGCTATCCTCGCCGATGTGCTGCAGAATGGCGTGACCCAGAAGGAACTGGACCGGGTGCGCAACCAGGCCATTGCCGAGAGGGTTTACGCTCTCGATAACCAGGCAGCGCTGGCGCGCATGGCAGGCGTGGCGCTGACCACCGGGCTCTCGGCCCGCAGCATTTTTGACCGCGACATCGATATCGAAAAAGTGACGCTCGACGATATCAAGCAGGCGGCGGAAAAATTCATCGTGCTGAGGCGCTCCGTCACCGGCATCCTGCTGCCTGAAACGCAAGCGTTAAACTGATGCAAGGCTCACCCATGCGCGCTGTTCTGTTCCGGATAATCTTCGCTGGCTTTGCCCTGGCCATCTCCTTTGGCTACGCCAATGCCATCGAGATCAAGGAAGTAACCAGCCCCGGCGGCATCAAGGCCTGGCTGGTGGAAAGCCGGGCCATTCCCCTCATCGCCATGGATTTTTCATTTGAAGGCGGCTCGACCTCGGACGCGGTTGGGAAAGAAGGTACGGCGCATTTCATCACCGGGATGATGGATGAAGGAGCAGGCAATCTCGACAGCGCCGCATTCCAGGCCCTGCGCGACGAGCTTGCGGTGCGGATCAACTTCGACAGCGGCATGGACCGGTTTGAAGGCTCCCTGCAGACTCTTTCCACGAACCGCGAACAGGCCTTTGGCCTTCTCAAGAAAGTGCTCACCGCGCCGCATTTTGAAGAAGAGGCCATGGAGCGGGTGCGCCAGCAGTTCCTGCTGTCGGCCAGGAATGATGAACAGGACCCGGAAACGATCGCCTCGCGGGCCTGGATGAAACTGGCCTTTGGCGACCAGCTCTATGCCCGCCAGTCCAAAGGCACGCCGGCGTCGATTGCCGCCATCACCCCTGATGATTTGCGGGCCATGCACAAGCTCCTGTTCAGCCGCAGGAGCCTGAAGGTGGCCGTGGTGGGCGACATCGATGCGGCAACCCTGGCCGCGGCGCTGGATGAAATTTTTGGCGGCCTTCCCGATACGGAGCCGCCCAAGGCAGTTTCCAACGTAACGGTGGCCAAGGGGCCGGTTGTGAAGATCGTTGACCGCGACATTCCCCAAAGCATCATTATCTTTGGCACCGAGGGCATCCTGCGCAATGACCCGGATTTCATTCCGGCCTTTGTCATGAGCCAGGTTCTGGGCGGCAGCGGCTTTGCCTCGCGCCTCATGAAGGAGGTGCGCGAAAAACGCGGGCTCACCTATGGCATTGGCTTTGGCCTTTCACCCATGGGCCATGCGGGCCTTTATGTGGGTTCGCTCGGCACCCGCAACGAGAAGGCCGGCGAAGCGCTGGCGGTCGTGAAGGACACCCTGAAGAAACTCGCCGACGAGGGCCCGACCCAGGCCGAGCTTGATGACGTGAAAACCTTTCTCACCGGCTCCTATGCCCTGCGCTTTGATACCAACGGCAAGATTGCCGGCCAGCTTCTGGGGATCCAGGAGGAGAACCTGGGGATAGACTACATCAACAAGCGCAACGCCATGGTGGAGGCGATAACCCTTGAGCAGGTGAAGGCGCAGGCCAAACGCCTGCTCGCCAGCGAGCATTTGATTGTCGCGGTGGTGGGAAAGCCCGAAGGCCTGAAATCCACAGGCACGGGCGGCTAACTGCCATTCCCTGAGGGGATGGGCTAGACTGCCTCACATGCGAATCCATAGGCTTTCCGAAGGCACCATCAACCGCATCGCGGCGGGCGAGGTTATTGAGCGCCCGGCCAGCGTGGTGAAAGAGCTTGTCGAAAACGCCCTTGATGCGGGGGCCACGCAAATTGACGTGGCGTTCAGGGGCGGCGGCAAGTCCTTCATCCGGGTGACCGACAATGGCCCCGGCATGGCCCCCGATGATTTGGCGCTCTGCATCGAACGCCACGCCACTTCAAAACTCAGCGACGACGATCTTATCGATATTCGGACCCTTGGCTTCCGGGGCGAAGCGCTGCCCTCCATTGCCTCCGTCAGCCGTATGAGCCTTTCGTCGCGCTTGCTGGGTGCGGGCGAGGCCTGTATCCTCCGCATTGAAAGCGGCCAACGCCATGATGTGAAACCAGCCTCCCTTGCGCAAGGAACCGAAATCGAAGTCCGCGACCTGTTCTATGCCACGCCCGCCCGCTTGAAATTCCTGAAAACCGATCGCACCGAAACGGCGGAGGCCGCCGATGTGGTGCGCAGGCTCGCCCTGGCCCACCCTGCCACCGGCTTCACCTTCGTCACCGAAGAGCGCCGCATGATTGATGCGCCGGCCAATGAAACCCGCGAAGCCCGTGTGGCCCGCATAATGGGAAGCGAATTCCGGGAAAACGCCGTGGCGTTTTTGGGCGAGCGGGAAAATGTCAGCGTTCAGGGCTTTGCGGGACTGCCTACCTACAGCCGGGCCCAGGGCAACATGCAGTTTGCCTTCGTCAATGGCAGGCCGGTGCGCGACAAGCTCATCGCCGGGGCCATTCGCGGCGCCTATGCGGATTTGATGTCGCGCGCCCGATTCCCCGCCCTTGTCCTGTTCCTGACCTGCCCGCCGGACCGCGTGGATGTGAATGTTCATCCCGCCAAATCCGAGGTGCGCTTCCGCGACAGCGCCTTCGTGCGCGGCCTCATTGTTTCAACCATCCGCTCAGCGCTTGCCTCGAAAGGCGTGGCCTCCAACACCGGCATGGCGCGTGCTACGGTTTCAAGTTTCCGGCCCATGACGTCACCAACTTACGGCGGCTTCGCCGAGCGTCAGGCCGCCTTTGAAATGGACATGCCAATGGCCGCTCCCGTCGAGGAAACGCCGTTCACCGAGGACTTTCCATTGGGTGCGGCCCGTGCCCAATTTCACGACAACTATATCGTGGCGCAAACCAAATCCGGCATCGTTCTGGTTGACCAGCACGCTGCCCATGAGCGCCTGGTCTATGAACGCCTGAAGCGCGAGCGGGCGGAAGCTGGCATCGCAACCCAGCACCTGCTGGTGCCGCAAGTGGTTGAGCTTGATCCCAGCGACGTGGAGCGCCTGAGCGATACCGCGGAGTTGCTGGCTCAGTCCGGCCTCGTGCTCGAAGCCTTCGGCGATGGCGCGGTGCTGCTGCGGGAAATCCCAACGGCTCTCGGTAGTGCCGATATCGCCGGCATCGTCAAGGACATCGCCGATGAATTATCGGAACTCGGCGAAACCACCGCCGTCGACGAACGCATCAACCACGTGCTGGCCACCATGGCCTGCCACAACTCCGTGCGCTCCGGCCGCAAGCTCAAGCCCGACGAAATGAACGCGCTGCTCCGTGAAATGGAAGCCACGCCCAATTCCGGCCAGTGCAATCACGGGCGCCCGACATTCGTGGAATTGAAACTGGCCGATATAGAAAGATTATTCGGGCGGCGGTAGGTTTTCTGCCCTCATGCTGAGGGTTGTTGGTGCCGGTAAAACCTGACTTTCGTCTCCCCGTAGCTGCGTTCATCGATGAGTGTCAGCCCTGCGACCTCGGGCACACCAGCATTCTCATTCTCTTCCAGAACCACAATGCCGCCCGCATTGATCCAGTCGCCCTGGACCAGCGCGTTCAATGCCTTTGCGCCAAGTCCCTTGCCGTAGGGCGGGTCGGCGAAAATCAAATCAAATTTGGGCAGCGGCGCGCAAAGGCCCAATTCCGTTGCATCCCGCCGCCAGATCTTGCACTGGCCAACGACTCCTAGCTTGTCCGCATTGGTGCGCACCAGTCCGCGCGCCTCAGCACTTTCATCGACGAATTGGCAATGGCGCGCCCCGCGCGACAGGGCTTCAAATCCCAAGGCCCCGGTCCCGGCAAAAAGATCCAGCACCCGCGCTCCATCCAGTTCAAGACCGGCAATGCCATGGGCCAGGATGTTGAACACCGCTTCACGCACCCGGTCCGAGGTGGGCCGCGTCGCCTGATCCGAAGGTGTTGCGAGATGGAGCCCCTTAAACTTTCCGCCGACGATCCGCATCGCTCTTCCTGAATTTCCCGCCCAATTGCTCTTGCCAGAATTTTTGCGGAATTTCCTCAATGCCGCCGCGCTTTAGTTCGCCGAGCTGGAAGGGCCCGAAACTGGTGCGGATCAGGCGGTTCACCTGCAGGCCGAGATACTCGCAGATCTTTTTGACCTCGCGGTTCTTGCCCTCGCGGATGGCGACCGTCATCCAGACATTGTCACCCTGGGACGATTCAACTTTCGCATCCACCGGGCCATAGCGCACGCCCTCGATCTCTACGCCCTGTCCAAGCTTGGCCAGTCCTGCATCATCCATCTTGCCATAGGCCCGCACCCGGTAACGCCTGATCCAGCCGGAGGAGGGAAGCTCGAGCAGCCGTTCGATCTCGCCATCATTGGTGAGCAGCAGCAGGCCTTCAGTATTGATGTCGAGACGGCCGATGGAGACAACGCGCGGCAATTGCTGTTCCAGCTTGTCAAACACCGAGGGGCGGCCCTGCGGGTCCTTGTGGCTCACCACCAGACCTTCCGGCTTGTGATAGCGCCAGAGTTTCGACTCTTCCTTCTGCGGCAAGGGTTTTCCGTTGATGCGGATCTGGTCGGCGTCGGTCACGTTGATGGCGGCGGTCTTGAGAACCTTGTGGTTGAGCGTCACATGGCCATCAAGGATCAATTGCTCGGCTTCACGCCTGGAGCACACGCCCGCCCGGGCAATGACCTTGGCAATCCGCTCGCCTTCAAATTCGCTCATCTTGACCTCGACTTCACTTTAGGGCTCATGTCGCACGATGACACAGAAACTGCCAGAGCCCATGTTGCGGGCCTTCGCCGAAGCCGAAAAGGCAGCCGAAAGGGGCGAAGTTCCCGTGGGCGCGGTGATCACCGACAAATTGGGTAATATTTTGGCGATAGCCGGAAACCGGACCGTCGAGGACCACGACCCCACCGCCCACGCCGAGATGCTTGTCATCCGGGAAGTGGCCACCAAACTGGGCTCGGAGCGCCTGATTGACTGTGATCTCTACGTGACGCTTGAACCCTGCGCCATGTGCGCCGCCGCCATTTCATTCGCCCGTATCCGGCGGCTCTATTTCGCCGCGTCGGACGAGAAAATGGGCGCAGTCGAGCACGGCCCGGTATTCTTTTCGCAATCCACCTGCCATCACAAACCGGAAATCTACGGCGGCATTGGCGGGCAACGGGCCGAAACGCTGTTGAGAGATTTCTTCAGGAACAGGCGTTAAGCGATTCTATTCAGCCGCAATTCCAGCGCCCGCTTGAGCTTGTCCTTGCTGGCCGTGGCCGCCTCGAAAATCTCGCGCGGCTTGAAGAACTCGCCGGAGCCGAAGCTGTCAACTTCCGGCCTGATGTAGATATCGGGCGGCGCCACGGCGCGGCGCAGTTCTGCCATCTGGTTGAACATGATGAGTATGGAGCCAACTGCCAGCTCCATGTTGGAAGGATGGGCCCGCGCCAGGGCCTTGGGTTTTCCCGTGACATCAATGGCCACCACGATATCCATGCCTTCGCGCACATGATTGAAGGGAACCGGATTTGTGACGCCGCCATCCACATGGATGTGGCCTTCAATGCGCGGCCCCACAATGAGGCCGGGAATGGCGATGGAAGCGGCCACCGCCTTTACGATGCTGCCTTGCGAGAGCACGCGCTCCTCCATGCGCTCAAAATCCGTGGCGATGATGCGCAGCGGAATTTTCGTCTCTTCGATGTTCTGCACCAGCGAATCGGGCAGCGCCAAATCCACCAGCTTTTCGCCATGAAGATGCAGCGACAGCAATCCGCGCAGGGAGAAGATGTCGCCTATTTTTGAGCCGCGCGTGCCGAACACGTAACGCGCCGCACCCATGCGGTTGCCGAGGATTTTTTCCGATTGCAGTCGCATGTCCCTGGCCGTCATTCCGCAGGCATAGGCAGCACCAATCAGGGCCCCCATGCTGCACCCGGCGATGATGGCGGGCTTCACGCCCAGTTCGTCAAAAACTTCCAGCATAGGAATATGGGCGAGACCCCGTGCCCCGCCGCCGCCCAGGGCCAATCCGATTTTGGGCTCACCCATTTTTGATTGCGCGCCAGCCAATGTCGTGTCGGCAGAAACCCTCTGGCCAGTCAATTTTTCCAATTGCTTCATAGGCTTTTACTTGGGCATCCCGCGCCGTTTTGCCAAGGGCGGTGATATTCAACACACGGCCTCCCACGGCCAAAAGCTTGCCATCTTTCAAGGCTGTGCCCGCGTGAAAAATCTCCACATCTTCGCCGAAATTCTGCTCAAGTCCTTTGATCTCAGTTCCTTTGACATAGTCGCCGGGATAGCCCCTGGCGGCCATGACAACTGTGAGCGCGAAATCATCGCGCCAGCGCACCGAAACCTTGTCGAGTGTTCCATCAACCGTGGCCAGAAGCAGTGTCAACAGGTCATCGCGCAGGCGCAGCATCAAGACCTGGGTTTCCGGGTCGCCAAAACGGGCGTTGTATTCAATGAGCTTCGGCCCATCCTTCGTCAGGATGAGGCCCGCATAGAGCACGCCCACATAGGGGTGGCCCATGTCCGCCAACGCCTTCACCGTGGGCTTCACGATTTCCTCCAGCGCTTGGGCACACAGCGCTTCGGTCATGCACGGCGCTGGGGAATAGGCCCCCATACCGCCCGTGTTCGGGCCTACGTCGCCATCGCCCACCCGCTTGTGATCCTGCGCGGTGGCCAAAGGTAAGGTGTGCACGCCATCCGACAACACAAAAAAGCTTGCCTCTTCGCCTTCGAGGAATTCTTCGATCACGCATTCCGCTTCACCGAAGCGGCCGGAAAAAATGTCCTGCAACGCGGCCTTGGCTTCCGGCAGCGCCATCGCCACGGTCACACCCTTGCCGGCAGCCAGGCCATCCGCCTTGATCACAATAGGTGCGCCTTGCGCGGCGAGATAGGCTCTCGCTTTTTCCAAATCCGTGAATCGCCCATAGGCGGCGGTTGGAATATTGTAATTGGCGCAGATGTCCTTGGTGAAACCCTTCGAGCCTTCAAGCTGGGCCGCAAATTTTGAAGGGCCAAAGGCCTTGAAACCCTCTGCATTCAGGTCATCGACCAGCCCCGCCACCAGCGGCGCTTCCGGGCCCACCACCACAAAATCAATGCTCTTGGCTTTGCACAGGCCGATCACCGCCCGATGATCGGTAATGTCAATGGCGGCAAGTTCGGCAACCTGCGCGATGCCGGGATTGCCCGGCGCGCAATAGAGTTTGGTGAGCAGCGGGCTGGCCGAAAGGGCCCAGGCCAGCGCATGCTCGCGACCCCCGGAGCCAATCAAAAGTACATTCATCCTAACTCGTCCTTGCCTTTCGCTGCCTTCTCGCATTTGATAGACTGGAATCAAAGCGAAACTGGCGAAATGTCCACTGATTGGCCCTATAACCCTGAAACCGGCGAAATTATAGACCAGCCGTTGCCCAATATTGCCGAGTATTCGGTCACCGAGATTTCCCATGCCCTGAAGAAAACCCTTGAGGAAACTTTCGGGCATGTGCGGGTGCGCGGAGAAATTTCAGGTTACCGCGGCCCCCATTCTTCCGGCCATTGCTACTTCTCGATCAAGGACGAGGGCGCCAAGCTCGATGCCGTGATCTGGCGCGGCAATTTTTCCAAGCTGCGTGCCAAGCTGCAGGAAGGCCTGGAGGTCGTCGCCACCGGCAAGATCACCTCCTACCCCGGCAAATCCAACTACCAGATTGTCATTGAAAATATCGAGCCCGCCGGGGTTGGCGCGCTCATGGCGCTGCTTGAGGAGCGCAAACGCAAGCTGGCCGCCGAAGGCCTGTTTGATGCCGACCGCAAGAAGCCGCTGCCCTATCTGCCGAAACTCATCGGCGTGGTGACCTCGCCGACCGGCGCCGTCATCCGCGATATCCTGCATCGCCTGAGTGACCGGTTCCCGCGCCATGTCCTCGTCTGGCCCGTGCGGGTGCAGGGCGAAACCTCGGCGGCGGAAGTGGCCGCTGCCATCCTTGGCTTCAACGCCATGGCAAGTCCGCCTGACCTGATCATCGTGGCGCGCGGCGGTGGTTCGCTCGAAGACCTCTGGGGCTTCAACGAGGAAATCGTCGTGCGCGCCGTGGCGGGCAGCAGGATTCCCATCATTTCCGCCGTGGGCCATGAAACGGATACCACGCTCATTGATCTGGTGTCCGATCATCGGGCGCCCACGCCGTCTGCCGCGGCTGAACGCGCTGTTCCGGTGCGCGCCGATCTGCTCGCCGAATTGGCCTCGCTCAATGCCCGGCAAGCCCGAAGTGTCGCCCGCTATTTCGATGAGCGCCGCACCAGGTTGCGTTCCGCCGCCCGCGCCCTGCCAAAGCCCGATGAATTCCTCGCTCTCGTGTGCCAGCGCTTTGATACGGTGGCGGCAAGATTGCCCCAGGCGTTGCGTGCCAATGTCCAGCACCACCGGGTTGACCTGGCAAAAATTTCCGGCCAGCTTTCCGTGCGGCCCATTGTTCAGAACCAGCAGGAGCTGAAGCGCCGCTTGATTGATGTAACCCTTCGCAAAAATCGCGCCATATCCCGCGCACTGCAATCCTTCAAGGACCGGCTTTCCACCGAAGCAAAGCTCTTCGCGGCCTTGAACTACACCTCGGTTCTGGCCCGCGGCTTTGCACTGGTGCTCGACATCAAAGGCCAGCCCGTCAAACAGGCCGCAGTGGTGAGCCCCGGTCAAACCTTGAAAATTCAGTTCAGTGATGACACATTGACCGTTCAGGCCGCCAGGAAGACCGCCCAGGGCGAACTTTTTTGATTTAGGAAGAATGATGAATTATCTCGACCCCAATTTGCCCAAACAGCGCGAGGCAAAGCTGAAGTATCTGAGCGCCGATTTTCAGGTTCTGCGCGAGGGCGATTACGTCCGCTGCAGCGTGTCCGGCCATCCCATAAGGCTGGAAAACCTGCGCTATTGGGATGTTGAGCGGCAGATGGCCTTTGGCTCGGCTGAAATCTCGTTTAGCGAGTTTCTGGCCAGGCTCTGACACCGCCGGCCCCTGGAATTCCCTGCCTTATCAGTGAAATAGGGGAATTAACGGTCGGTTGCCCCGCCTGCGGTAAGACTGGAATACCGCTGAAACTGGGTGTATAAGCCCATTCCTTTATATCTGGAGTTACGCGAATGTTGACCAATTGGACACCTGATAGCTGGCGGAAATTCCCCGTTGTGCAGGTGCCGGACTATGCCGATGCCGGCAAACTTGCTGTCGTGGAAAACCGCCTCGCTGGCTTTCCGCCACTGGTTTTTGCAGGTGAGGCGCGCAAGCTGAAGCGCAAGCTGGCGCGCGTCGCTGAGGGCAGGGCATTCCTGCTCCAGGGCGGCGATTGCGCCGAAAGCTTCGCCGAGCATTCCGCCGACAACATCCGTGATTTCTTCCGCGTCTTCCTCCAGATGTCGGTGGTCATGACCTTTGCCGGCGGCCAGCCCGTGGTAAAAGTGGGCCGCATTGCCGGGCAATTCGCCAAGCCGCGTTCCGCGCCAACCGAAGTGGTCGATGGCGTTGAATACCCGATCTATCGTGGCGACATCATCAATGCCCCGGAAGTTTCCCTGGAGGGCCGCCAGCCGGACCCCGAGCGCCAGATCATGGCCTATCGGCAATCGGCGGCAACGCTCAATCTGCTGCGCGCCTTTGCCCAGGGCGGCTATGCCAACCTTGAGCACGTCCACAAGTGGACTCTCGGCACCCTGAAGGATTCGCCCGCCTTCGAGCGCTACCAGGAATTGGCTGACCGCATCACCGAAGCGCTGGGCTTCATGCGGGCCTGCGGAATCAATGCCGATACCGCCCCGCAGCTGCGCCAGACGGATTTCTTCACCAGCCATGAGTCCCTGTTGCTCGGTTACGAGCAGGCCATGACCCGCGTCGATTCCACCAGCGGTGATTGGTATGCAACATCGGGCCACATGCTGTGGATCGGTGACCGCACCCGTCAGCCCGATCACGCCCATATTGAATTCTGCCGCGGCATCAAGAATCCGATTGGCCTGAAATGCGGCCCATCGCTGAAGGCTGATGAACTCATCCAGCTCATCGATATTTTGAATCCGGAAAACGAGGCCGGCCGCCTCACGCTGATCGCGCGCTTCGGCGCCGACAAGGTGGAAAAACATCTGCCGGAATTGATCCGCGCCGTGAAACGCGAAGGCCGTGTCGTCGTATGGTCCTGTGATCCCATGCATGGCAACACCATCAAGGCGACATCGGGCTACAAGACGCGGCCCTTCGAGGCGATCATGACCGAAGTGCGCCGCTTCATGGCGATCCACCAGGCCGAAGGCACCCATGCCGGCGGCGTCCATGTCGAAATGACGGGCAAGGATGTGACCGAATGCACCGGTGGCCTGCGCGCCCTGCGCGATGAAGATTTGAATGACCGCTACCATACCTTCTGCGACCCGCGCCTCAACGCGGCCCAGGCCCTGGAGCTTTCCTTCCTGGTGGCCGAAGAGCTGAAGAAGGAAATGGCCTCGCGCCCCCGCGTCGATGACGACGAGTCCATGGAAGCCGCTGAATAGCGCCCCGCCACAGTATTGTCACATTTGAAGGCGGAACAATTGAATTAGCGGCCCGTTGACGAGCAGGACTTAACCCCTGCTAAGGAAACGCGCACATGAGACTTAGGACTATTCTCGCCGGTACAGCCGCTTTTGCGGCAATCGCCGTCATCGTTCCAGCCACGGTACCAACAAGCTGGAATCCCGTTACTGCTGCAGAAGCGGCAACTTCAATCAGTTTTTCAGTATTCTATGACGGCCTCGCCGACCACGGCGATTGGGTAAACTACGACGGTGGCTATGTTTTTGTCCCGGTTATCGCCGACCGTGATTGGCGGCCTTACCGGGAGGGCCACTGGATTTATGCCCGCGGATATGGCTGGACCTGGGTTTCCGATGAACCCTTTGGCTGGGCCACCTATCACTACGGCCGCTGGGGCTTCGCGCGGGAAATTGGCTGGTACTGGGTGCCTGGCACCAGGTGGGCCCCGGCCTGGGTGAGCTGGCGCCGCAGTGGCGACCACATGGCCTGGGCACCCCTGCCGCCACGCCGGGGAGGCGGTGACGGCATTTCAATCGAGATCAATATCGGCTCAATCCCGGATTATTATTGGGTGGCGGTTCCCACCCGAAGCTTTTTGAACGTCAATCTCAAGGTTGTCATCATTGATGACGACCGGGAACGCCGGCGGATTGTGAACAACAGCGAGTTTGTCGGGACTGTGAACATCGAGAATAACATCGTCGTCAACAACATCATCGATGTCAATTTTGTCGAGGAAAAAACCGGCAAACAGGTGAAACAGGTTGAGGTCAAGCAGACCGATGATCCGGCAAGCGCCAGAGCCACTGACGGCGAGGTTGCCGTGTTCAATGGCACCCTGGAGGCCGACAAAACTGCCAAGCCCCCGAAGCTGAAAGAAGTGGGCGAGGTGGAGCAGAACCAGGCCGAGAACAAGAAGAAAGTAGCAGCCGAAGCCGAAGGCCAGGCCGCCGCGCCGCCGGGGGCCGGGACTGATGCGGAGACCGTGACAACTGGCGAAGCCGAACAGGATGGCAAGAAGGAAGTGACACCTGAACAGGCGGAAGGTGCAGCGCCTGATGACATGCCGGTCGGTTCGATAACCAAACCTGCCGAACAACAGGCTGACAAGAAGAAGCCCGCTGCCGGTGAAGAGCCAGTAGCCAGGAAGAACAAGAAGGCCGTGCCTTGCGATCCCGCAACAGACAGTGAATGCGTTCCACAGTAGTCGCTGAAACCACACTATCGCCGGTGCCGCTTGAATGCGGCGCCGGCTTTTTCTTGCCGCAGTTCAGTTCAAGCAGACTACCTAGACGGTTGTCCTTCCCCCTCAAGGGGAGAAGGAAGAAAGAACTAAGGCGCAACCTGGAAAGGCTGCACTTGGCTGGGGCTGGTTTTGCGGAACTCGCCCAGAATATGTGAGAACAGCGCCACCAGCACAACCCCGCCGCCGATGAGCGTGGGAATGCCCGGCACCTCGTTCATGAACACCAGCACCCAGAAGGGGGTGAGCGGAACTTCAAGGGCGGCAACAAGCGTCGCCTCCGCCGCCGGCACCCGGCGTGAGCCGTAGGCATAGAAGATCAGGCCCGCCGCATTCTGCAGGATGCCGAACAGGGCGATGAGCCCAAGCTCGTAGGGAGTCACGGAAAGCGTGCTGGCAAACCAGAAGCAGATGAACGAGGTGATCCAGGCGGAAGCCCCCATGGAGGGAAGCATCGCCACCTCCCGGTGCTTGCGCATCACCACGGTAAAACTCGCCATGGCAAGTGACATGATCACCGCCAGGAACTTGCCATACATGCTGCCGCCCCAGGGCGAGCCCAGCAGCATGATGGTGACACCCGCAAGGGCGACAGCGCTGGCAATGAGTGTCGAGCGGCTAGGGCGTTCGCCGATGAACAGATAGGCCAGGCCCGCGGTGACAAAAGGCACCGTGGCATAGATCACCATGGCATCCGCCACGCTGGTGTAACGCAGCGCGCCAATGCCGGTGATCATGCCCAGCGAGGACAGGCAGGCGACCGCCAGGGCAGGCCAGCGCAACCCCGTCAGGATGCCCAGCGCCTGGCGCCCCTCAGACAGAAAGAAGAACAGGAAGACCGCGCCGCCCGAAAACAGGCCGCGCCAGAACAGCATGGTCATCAGGTCATTGGGGATGAGGCGGGTGAAAAACCCTGCCGACGACCACGACAGGGCAGCACAGGCCACAAGGATAAGGCCCAGTCGGTGCTGCTTTTGTTCAAGTAAAGTCATGGCGCTGTCATAGAATTGCGGTGGCCCAGCCGGAAGGCCCGTAAACCTCATGGCAACCCTGCTTGCCACGATGGGCTTGACGCAAAAGCCCAATTCAACCATGGTGCGCGCCATGAACACCGCCCCCCACCATGCCGTTAACGTTTGCGGCATTATTATTATTTGCTAGTTGAAAAACTGCTGGCAGGGCGCCGCTTAACCTAAATTCATCCCAAGCGTTTCCCGGTCAGGCCAAAACCGTGGAAAAATCATGACCTTGCGCCTTTATAATACGCTCACCCGCCGGAAGGAGGACTTCAAGCCCCTCGATCCTTCGAACGTGCGCATGTATGTCTGCGGCCCCACGGTTTATGATTTCGCCCATATCGGCAATGCCCGGCCCGTCATCGTGTTTGACGTGCTGTTCCGCTTGCTCCGCCATCTTTATGGGCCGGAGCACGTCACCTACGTGCGTAACATCACCGACGTGGATGACAAGATCAACGCAAGGGCTTTGCGGGATTTTCCGGAACTGCCGCTGAACGAGGCGATCCGCCGCGTCACCGAGAAAACCGCCAGCCAGTACCAGGCTGATGTGAAGGCCTTGGGCTGCCTCGAACCCACCGCCCAGCCCCGCGCCACGGAATTCATCGACCAGATGATCGAAATGATCACGGTGCTGATCGCCAAGGGCAACGCCTATCAGGCGGGCGGCGAAGTGCTGTTTGACGTGGCCTCCATGAAGGATTACGGCGCGCTGTCCAACCGCAAGCTTGAGGACCAGCAGGCCGGCGCCCGCGTGGCGGTGGAAGTCCACAAGAAAAACCCCGGCGACTTCGTGCTGTGGAAACTCTCAAGCGCCGAGGAACCCGGCTGGGAAAGCCCGTGGGGCCGCGGCCGCCCCGGCTGGCACATCGAATGCTCCGCCATGAGCAAAAGCTATTTGGGCGAAGTCTTCGACATCCATGGCGGCGGCCTTGACCTCATCTTCCCGCATCACGAAAACGAACTCGCCCAATCCCGCTGCGCCCACGGCACGAAGAAAATGGCCAGCGTCTGGATGCACAACGGCTTCCTCCAGGTCGAAGGACAGAAGATGTCCAAGAGCCTTGGGAATTTCGTGACGATCAATGAACTGCTCGACACTGACAAGTTTGGCGGAAGAAAGTGGGATGGCCAAGTTTTGAGATTGGCCATGTTGAAGACCCATTACCGTCAGCCCATTGATTGGAGCGTACGTGGGCTTGAAGAGGCCCAAATAGCTCTCGATGGTTGGATGCAGTTAGCTAAGGGCGTTGAACCAAGTACCATTCCCTCAGGAATTCTTGATGCATTGCAGGACGATTTGAACACTCCGCAAGTAGTCACTGAACTCTACCGCTTGGGGAGATTAAAAGACGCTCCAGCGCTGGCCGCCTCACTTCATAGACTTGGCTTTGAGGACACGACCTATATTTCGGGTGCGCGGAGGGCTGTCGAAAAAGCTTTCGCAACTATGGATGCAAGAGAGGTGGATACACTTATCACAGCACGCCTCGCCGCACGCGCTGCAAAGAATTGGAAAGAATCTGATCGTATCCGCGATGAACTCGACGCTATGGGCGTGTCGATCAAGGACAACAAGGACGGCACGACGAGTTGGGAGGTTAAGCGATGAATGCCAAAAACCCCTCTCCCGCCTCGCTTGCGCTCGGCACCCTCTCCCACAAGGGGAGAGGGCTGAAAGCAGATGAAAGAACTTTGCCCTCCCCCCTTGTGGGGGAGGGTGGCAACGCGCGGAGCGCGGCGTCGGGAGAGGGGGCTGCTGGCCGCACATTGCGCCTTGCCAAACACCTGCGCAAAAACATGACGGATGCCGAAACACGCCTTTGGCATGAACTTCGCGCCAAAAGGTTCGAGGACTACAAATTCAAGCGCCAGGTTCCCATTGGAAAATACATCGCGGACTTCGCCTGTCTCACCCATAAATTGATTGTTGAAGTCGATGGCAGCCAGCATGAGGATTCGGAACGCGACGTGATACGTGATCAGTGGCTGGTGAGTCAGGGTTTCAGGGTGCTGCGCTTGTGGAACCGGGAATTGTTGCTTGATCTGGATGGCGCCTTGCTTTCGATACTGGCGGCGCTGAAGGAGGGCCATCTCCCGGCGCTTCGCGCCACCCTCTCCCACAAGGCGAGAGGGCAAAGAGAAATGAGTAACAGATCATGACCCGCGAACATATCTCACTCTTCGACACCACGCTCCGTGACGGACAGCAGACGCCCGGCGTTGATTTTTCGCTGGATGACAAGCTGGTTGTGATCGAGATGCTGGACAGTCTTGGTGTCGATTACATCGAGGGCGGCTATCCCGGCGCCAACCCCACCGACACGGCACTATACAGCGAGGACCGGAAAACCAAGGCCACCTTCACCGCCTTCGGTATGGTGAAGCGGGCAGGGCGTTCCGTGTCCAATGATTCCGGCCTGCAGGACCTGATCCGTGCCAATTCCAAGGCCGTCTGCTTTGTGGCGAAGTCCTGGGACTACCACGTGCGCGTGGCGCTGGGCTGCACCAATGAGGAAAACCTCGATTCGATCCGCCAGTCCGTGGAAGCGGCGGTCTTCGCCGGCAAGGAAGTGCTGGTCGACTGCGAACATTTCTTCGATGGCTACAAGGCCAATCCTGAATATGCGCTGGCGTGCGCCAGTGCGGCATACGACTCGGGTGCGCGCTGGGTGGTGCTCTGCGACACCAATGGCGGCACCATGCCCGCCGAGATTTCCGAAATCGTCCGCACCGTGACAAAAACCGTTCCCGGAACCCATCTCGGCATCCACGCCCATAACGACACCGATCAGGCCGTGGCCAATTCATTGGCGGCCCTCGATGCGGGCTGCCGCCATGTTCAGGGCACCCTCAACGGCATCGGCGAACGCTGCGGCAATGCCAATCTGGTTTCGATCATCGCCACTCTTGGCCTGAAAAAATCCTACCGTGACCGCTTCACTATCAGTGTCGACGACGAGCGCCTGCAGAACCTCACCCATGTGGCCCGCGCCTTCGACGAATTGCTGAACCGCGCCCCCAATGCGCAGGCGCCCTATGTGGGCAAGAGCGCCTTTGCTACCAAGGCCGGCATTCACGCCTCGGCCATCGTCAAGGAACCGGAAACCTACGAGCATGTGAAGCCGGAAACCGTGGGCAACCGCAGGCGCATGCTGGTCTCCGACCAGGCCGGGAAATCCAACCTGATTTCCGAGTTGCACCGCGTCGGCTTGAATGTGGCGAAGGATGACAAGCGCCTCGATACGCTGCTCCGCGAGGTGAAGGAACGCGAGGCCGTGGGCTATGCCTATGATGCGGCCGATGCCTCTTTCGAGATTCTGGCGCGGCGCACCCTGGGCAGCGTGCCTCATTATTTCGATGTGCTGTCCTTCCGCGTGATTGTCGAACAGCGCGGCAACGAAATGATTTCCGAAGCCGTGGTCAAGGTGAAGGTGGAAAACGAAATCTTCATCAACGCGGGCGAGGGCAATGGCCCGGTGAATGCGCTTGATGTGGCGCTGCG
This sequence comes from Aestuariivirga sp., assembly GCA_030680855.1. GTDB lineage: Bacteria > Pseudomonadota > Alphaproteobacteria > Rhizobiales > Aestuariivirgaceae > Aestuariivirga. The sequence continues at coordinate 1,414 of JAUXUN010000069.1, read as the reverse complement.
CAAGGACCTCGGCAAGTTCCAGCCCTATATCAATGACCTTGAACTGGTTGATTACAAGGTGCGTATCCTCAATGGCGGAACCGGAGCCACAACCCGGGTGCTGATCGAAAGCCGCGACGGCAAGGGCGATCGCTGGTTCACCGTGGGTGTATCGCCCAATATCGTTGAAGCCTCGTTCCAGGCGCTCTCGGATTCCATCATCTACAAGCTGCTGCGCGAAGGCGTGACCGGCGATAGCTGACATGCGGGATGCTCATGTGACCCATGCCGGTTCCCTGATTGCCGTGCGGGATGGGCGCCGTTAAACCCCGGGGCATGGCAGCCATCGAACAGACAACCAAAACCGGACTGACATCAGCCGAAAAAGGCGTTCTTTACGCTGTTTTGGCCCATCTCACCTGGGGGGCCATGGCGGTTTATTTCGGCTTTATGCGCCATATCAGCCCCGTGGAAATCGCCGTGCACCGGGGCCTCTGGGCCATTCCCTGCGCCGCCCTGATCATCTGGTGGCTTGGTCAGTACAAGGATGTTTGGCAGGCCGTCGCCTCGAAGCGCAATCTCGCCATTCTCACGCTCACCGGCGCCATCATTGTATTCAACTGGGGCTTCTATGTCTGGTCCATCGAAGTGGGCCGCACCCTGGAAGCCAGCCTCGGCTACTACATCAATCCGCTGATGAATGTGGTGATGGGTTACCTGTTTCTGGGCGAGCGCTTCAATCGCCTGCAGATGGTGGCCCTTGTCCTTGCGCTGATTGCAGTCCTCATCCAGACTTTCGCCGCAGGCGTGTTTCCTTGGCTCGGCCTGATGCTGGCCACAAGCTTTTGCATTTACGGGTTCCTGCGCAAGACCATTGCAGTGGGCCCCACCCAAGGCTTCTTCATTGAAGTCTGCATCATCGCCATCCCGCTCTTGCTCACGCAGGTCTGGCTTGTGAACAATGGCGAAGCCCATTTTGGCGGCACGCTGCCCGACACCCTGTTGCTGATGGGTCTGGGCCTGATGACGACCTCGGCGCTGGTTTTTTTTGCACTGTCGATAAAATTGCTGCGTTATTCAACCGCCGGTCTGCTGCAATATATTTCACCGACCCTGGTGTTCCTCACCGCCGTATTCATTTTCGGCGAACCCATGGACAAGTGGAAGCTCTTGTCCTTCGTCGTCCTCTGGATAGGCCTCGCGATCTATTCCTACTCGGCGCTGCGCGATGAGAAAAACCGCCGCCGCGTGGCCGAAACGCTAGTTTAAAGAACTGCCCCAACTCTCCATGGTTGGGCTTGATGTTCAGCCCGGGGACATGGTTGACACCTGTTCGGAGACATAGTTGACGGTTTTGGGTTTGGTCAAATCAATTGTTGCGACGTGATAGGAGGCGAAGTAGACGCCGTATAATCCGTCGGTATTGAGCGGCCTG
>JAUXUN010000061.1 GCA_030680855.1 Aestuariivirga sp. | reverse complement strand
CATGAGCACTCCGATGTAGAATTCATAGTTTCGCAGTTTGGTGACTGTCTTGTTTGCATCTTCGATGGCGTTCAGCTTCATCCGCCCAATCAACTGGTTGATGTCCTTGATGCTGAATCTGAGCGAGGAATAGCGTTCGACGATGCGGGTGACGGTTGCCTGGGCTTCGGCGCTATCGCCAGTGCTTATAAGCTGGTCTATGCGTTCCGCATGCTTTTCAATTTCTGTCATGACGGTATCCATGCGCCGCAACAGCGCCAAAGCCTTCTTTGCCGGCATTTCATCAGTATGCTCTGGAAGTTGCGCACGAAGCCGGTTGATTTCCTGGCGGAATTCGTAGGTCTTGGATTTGAACATGGATTGCGCCTGCGCCGGCGCCTTCGTACTGAGCACTTTGACATATTCCGATTGCGCGTCGGCGGCTGAATCGGAAATGACCCAAGAAGAGGCGAGTTGGCGGTCAAAAAAGGCGGATTCGGTGACGTTGGCCTGATAAACGCCAATCACCAGATGGCTCAGATACAGGCCGCAGAAAATGGCAACGAGATTGAACGCTGCAATCAGGAAGTAGACAAATTGCACGCGGGGCCATGAATTTTGGCCGTTTGGTAGTGTCGCCGTCCCCAACTCCGTTGCTCCTGCCCGCTATCCCAAAGCATTGAAAAGCTACGGTGCTCCAATTATGGTAAACAAATGGTTGAAATTCCCAAATCCGGCGCGAAAGAGCCCAAGATCATGGAGCATTTCTCGGGTGGCTGCCAATGCGGAGCGGTCCGCTTTCTGGTCACGGGCCCCCTTGGAAAGTCCGGAATCTGCCATTGCCGCATGTGCCAGAAGGCCTTCGGCTCATGGGGAGCGGCACTGGTTTCCGTTTCCGCCAAAAACCTGAGCTGGACCCGGGGGCAGCCCAGCCTGTTCAGGTCATCGGCTATTGTGGCGCGGGGCTTCTGCGCCAAATGCGGAACCCCCCTCCACATGCGCGAAGATGGTGACGATAATTTTGAACTTGCCATCGGGGCCTTCGATGAGCCTTCCCGAATTGGCCCACTCACCGAGCAGGTCGGTGTTGAAGGCCGGGTTTCATGGTTCAAGGACATGCATCTCCTGCCGGAGCAAACCACCGCCGAAACGCGCACGCCCCAAGACCTCGCCAAGCTGAAAAGCCTGCAGCATCCCGACCACGATACGGACCATTGGCCATGACCCCCGCAATTGCCGGGGGATGCCAGTGCGGCCGTGTGCGCTATGCGATCAATGGCCCGCTCTTTAACGCCCATATCTGCCATTGCCGCATGTGTCAGAAGGCTTTCGGAAATCTCTTTGCGGCCCTCGCCGGCGTGAACAAGGCTGATGTACGATGGACACTGGGCGAGCCTGCCTATTTCCGCTCGTCTTCCGTAGTCCAGCGCGGCTTCTGCCGGCACTGCGGCACGCCGCTCACTTTCGCCTATGACCACACGACCCACATGAACATTTCAATTGGCTCGCTGGATAATCCGGCGCTTGCCAAAGTGGAAAATCAATATGGCATTGAAAGCATGGCCGCAGCCTTTCCCGCCCTCCATGCGTTGCCGGGCTCACGCACCGAGGACAGCATTTCAGCCGAAGACTTGCAGCGGCTAAAAAGCTTTCAGCACCCCGACCACGATTAGTTGGCAATCACGGTCCTGATTGCCGCAAGCGCTTCGTCCGCTTTCCCGGCATCTGGCCCGCCAGCCTGCGCCAGATCAGGACGTCCGCCGCCGCCCTTGCCGCCAAGCACGGCAGCGCCCGCCCGCACCAGGTCGACCGCGTTTAGCTTTGCCGTAAGGTCGGCCGTCACGCCTACATAAAGGCTGGCCCGGCCTTCAGCGCTTGTGCTGAGCAGTGCCACCACGCCCGAGCCAAGCTTTGCCTTGCCGTCGTCAACCAGGCCCTTCATGTCCTTTGAGTCCATGTCGCCCAGAATGCGCTTCATGAACCTGATGCCATTGATGGTCTCAACATCACTGTCGCCAGCCGAAGTTCCTCCGCCAAGGGCAAGGGCCTTCCTGGCCTCGGCAAGTTCGCGCTCAAGCTTCCGGCGTTCATCCACCAGGCTTTCAACGCGGCTTACCAAATCCGCCGGCGTGGTCTTGAGAAGGGCCGCCGCTGCTGTCACGCGCTTGTCCTGCTGCTCGAGGTAGTCGCGCGCCGCAGGACCTGCGAGCGCTTCAAGCCGCCTGACGCCTGCAGCCGAACCGCTTTCAGCCAGAATTTTGATAAGGCCGATATCGCCGGTGCGTGACACATGTGTGCCGCCGCACAGTTCCAGCGAATAGATTGTCCGGCTGGAGCCTTCCGGATTGCGTCCCATGGAAACGACACGCACTTCGTCGCCATACTTTTCGCCAAACAGCGCCATGGCCCCCTCGGCAACCGCCGCATCAACCGACATCAGCCGCGTGTTGACGGGCTCGTTCTGCAGGACAACGTCATTGGCCATGAGCTCAACCTGACGAAGCTCGTCATGGCTCATGCCCTTGTTATGGGAAAAATCAAAGCGCAGGCGGTTGGGCTCAACCAGCGAGCCCTTCTGCGCCACGTGGCCGCCCAGGGTCTTGCGCAGCGCCTCGTGCAACAGGTGCGTGGCCGAATGATGCTGGCGGTTACCGGAACGGCGCCCATGGTCAACATTGAGTTCCACCGCTTCGCCAAGCGCCAGTGTGCCGGATTCAACTTGGCCGACGTGAATGACCAGGTCGCCCAAGCGCTTTTCCGTAGCCGTTACGCGGAACACTCCGCCGCTCGCCGACCTGATGATCCCGTGATCGCCGGTCTGGCCGCCCGACTCCGCATAGAACGTTGTCTGGTTGGTGACGATAGCGGCCATGTCGCCGGCCTTGAGTGATTTCACCTGCTTGCCATCGGCAACCATGGCCGTGATGACACCCTCGGCCTTTTCCGTCTCGTAGCCTAGGAATTCGGTTGCGCCTACCGCGTCGCGGATTTCAAACCAGATCGCGTCGGCCTTGGCATCGCCTGTTCCCTTCCAGGCGCGGCGCGCTTCGGTTTTCTGGACCTCCATCGCCTTTGAAAAAGCGTTCGTGTCCACCACCACGCCGCGCGAGCGCAGCGCGTCCTGTGTGAGATCCAGCGGAAAGCCATAGGTGTCATAAAGCTTGAAAGCCGTATCGCCAGCGAATACGTCTCCAGTCTTCAGTCCTGCGGACGCTTCGTCGAGAATGCGCAAGCCCCGTTCCAGGGTTTTGCGGAAACGCGTTTCTTCGAGGCGCAGCGTTTCCGTAATGAGGTCCTGCGTGCGCTGCAGCTCCGGATAGGCCGCACCCATTTCATGCACCAGCGTGGGCACCAGCTTCCACATCAGGGGCTCACGCTGGCCCAGAAGCTCCGCATGGCGCATGGCACGCCGCATGATCCGCCGCAGCACATAACCACGGCCCTCGTTGGAGGGCAGAACCCCGTCGGCAATCAGGAATGACGACGCGCGCAAATGGTCGGCGATCACCCGGTTTGAGGCCTTGTTCTTCCCCTCTGCCGGAACCCCGGTCCTCTCCACAATGGCCGCAATGAGGCTGCGGAACAGGTCCGTTTCATAATTGTCGTGGGTGCCCTGCAGCACCGCGGCAATTCTTTCCAGTCCCATGCCCGTATCTATCGAAGGCTTGGGCAGGTTGATGCGCTCACTTTTGCTCACCTGTTCATACTGCATGAATACCAGGTTCCAGATTTCAATGAAGCGGTCGCCATCCGCCTCAGCGCTTCCCGGAGGCCCGCCTGGAATCTTGTCGCCATGGTCATAGAAAATTTCCGAGCACGGGCCGCAGGGGCCCGTATCACCCATCGACCAGAAATTGTCCGAGGTCGGAATGCGGATGATGCGGCTGTCGGGAAGGCCGGCGATTTTCTTCCACAGGCCAAAGGCCTCCTCGTCCTCGGAGAAAACCGTCACTGTCAGCTTGTCCGCCGGCAAGCCATATTCCTTGGTGACCAGCGTCCAGGCCCATTCAATGGCGTCAGGCTTGAAATAGTCGCCAAAGGAAAAATTCCCGAGCATTTCGAAGAACGTGTGGTGGCGTGCCGTATAGCCCACATTGTCGAGGTCATTGTGCTTGCCGCCGGCGCGCACGCATTTCTGCGCTGTTGTGGCCCGGCTGTAGGGTCGGCGCTCGGCTCCGGTGAAGACATTCTTGAACTGCACCATGCCTGAATTGGCAAACATCAGGGTAGGATCATTGCGCGGAACAAGCGACGAAGACGGCACGATTTCGTGGCCGCGGGCGTTGAAGAAATCAAGAAATGTCGAGCGGATCTGGGCAAGGCTGGTCATTGAATATCCAGGGGTTTGGCGGAAGTAACGGTGGAATGCTCTTTATGATGTGATGGCCCGTCCTGTCCAGAATTTCCGAAAGCGCATGGTTAGCTCCCTTGCAAAGCAGAACAGCGCCCTCCGGGGGCACGGAGGGCGCTTCGCCTGCGGTGTGGGGGACACACCAACATAACCTGCCGCCCTCAACTCAAGCGGCAGGAATTCATGAATAATGAAATCTAGTCGTCGGACTCGTCCGCCGTCGGCGCCACCGTGATCTTGGCGGCAATCAGCCCCGCATTGGCGCGAATGGCCGCCTCAATGGCATTGGCCATGTCGCCATTGAGCTTGAGGAATTCCTTGGCCTTGTCCCGGCCCTGCCCAATGCGCTCGCCATTATAGGAATACCAGGAACCGGACTTCTCAACCACCCCGGCAGTGACGCCGAGATCGACGAGCTCGCCAACCTTGGAAATGCCTTCGCCATACATGATGTCGAACTCAACCAGCTTGAAGGGCGGCGCCACCTTGTTCTTGACAACCTTCACCCGGGTCTGGTTGCCAACCACCTCTTCGCGGTCCTTGATGGCGCCAATCCGGCGGATATCAAGGCGCACCGAGGCATAGAATTTAAGGGCATTGCCGCCGGTCGTGGTTTCCGGGCTGCCAAACATCACGCCGATCTTCATGCGGATCTGGTTGATAAAAATGACCATGCAGTTTGATTTCGAAATCGACGCCGTCAGCTTGCGCAGTGCCTGGCTCATCAGGCGGGCTTGCAGGCCGGGCAGTGAATCGCCCATTTCGCCTTCAAGCTCGGCCTTGGGCGTCAGCGCCGCCACGGAATCAATCACCAGGATTTCAATGGCCCCGGAACGCACCAGCGTATCGGCGATTTCAAGCGCCTGCTCGCCCGTGTCGGGCTGCGAAATAAGAAGTTCCTGGACATCGACCCCGAGCTTCTTGGCATAGCCGGGATCCATGGCGTGTTCCGCGTCAATGAAGGCGCACACGCCGCCACGCTTTTGCGATTCCGCAATGGTCTGCAGCGCCAGTGTGGTTTTGCCGGAGGACTCCGGGCCATAAATTTCAATGACCCGCCCGCGTGGCAGGCCGCCAATTCCCAAAGCAATGTCGAGACCAAGGGAGCCCGTCGAAATCGCTTCAATTTCAACAACCGGGTTGGACCCCAGCTTCATGATTGAACCCTTGCCGAAAGCCCGTTCAATCTGGCTTAGCGCCGCGTCCAGCGCCTTGTTCTTGTCCATTGAAGTATTCTCAACTACCCGAAGATTCGCTTGCCCCATCGCCCATACTCCTTAAGTCAGATGCCTCGCTCGGTGCAATCACTTCCTTTGTACCAGCGATGTTGACGTTATGTTCTAATTTTGTTCCAAAGGCAAGTGGTATTTGCTAAGCATGCGAAAAATTTATTGAAACAGGTTCTCGACTGCCTGGCCCGCGGAAAACAGGTTCTGATCCTGCCCCCACACCCCCATCAGCATAAAGCCAACGGGCGCGGTTCCAGGCTCATTCACCGGAATTGAAATGGCGCAGCAATCCAGGAAATTCCCCACATAGGTATTACGCAAGCTCATGGAATTAAAGCGAAGATAATCCTGATCGCCCGCAAGAGCTGCAATGGGCGGCGGGATAATCATGACCGTGGGCAGAACAACGGCAGATAGGCCCTGCGTAACAGCGTTGAAACGCCGGATCATCTCGTCCCGCCGCTTGACGATGGAAAGATAATCGGCAGCGCTGATGCCGCCTGCTGCTTCAATACGCATACGAACCCGGGGATCATAGTCCGCACCCTTACGCGCCATGAGATCGCGGTGATGGGCATAGGCTTCCGCTGCCACAATGCCGCCCTTGATCGTGAGGCTTGGCATCGCCAGCAACTCTTCGAACGCGAAATCAACGAGCGTGGCGCCGGCTTTTGAAATCCGCGTCAGCGCGCGCTCGTAAGCCGCCGCCACGTCCGCGTCCAGGCCTTCAAGCATGGCGGTTTTCAAAACACCAATCCGCAGGGATGAAACCTCGCGCGGGGCAATCTTCCCGTTCCAGTCGCCCGCCATCAACGCATCAGCGGCAGCGCAGCAGGCAACAGAATTTCCAAAAGGCCCGACTGAATCAAACCTTGATGAAAGTGGATAAGCGCCGCGCGTGCTTACCCGGCCCGTACTGGGCTTGTAACCGACAATACCGTTGTAGGCTGCTGGAATGCGGCACGAGCCGCCCGTGTCCGTGCCAATGCTCAAGGCGCAAAAACCGTCTGCAACGGCAACCGCAGCGCCCGCCGATGATCCGCCTGGAATGCGTCCGGTCACCCGGTCGAACGCCGAACGCGGCGTTCCGTAATGGGGATTGAGCCCCACGCCCGAATAGGCAAACTCCGTCATGTTGGTCCGGCCCAGCACAACCAGGCCGGCCGATTTCAAAACGGCAATGGCTGGCGCATCGGCAAGCGCGGGGGCTGCATCCTTCAACACCTTGGAGCCCGCCGTGGTGATCTCGCCCGCAAGATCAAAAAGATCCTTCACCGAAATGGGAATTCCGGCGAAGGGTGATGGCTGGCGATTGTGCTTCCGCAACCGGTCCTGATAGTCTGCCGCAGCGAGCGCCCCTTCCGCATCGACTTTGATAAAGGCGCGGGGGCCCTCGCCTGCCGGATCGGAAATTTTCGCCAGCGCCTGCTCCACGAGCTTGCGTGAGGAAGTCTTGCCCTCGCGCAAATCGGATGCAAGCCCGTGCAGCGTCCATTTCCCGATCATCCCATCACTTCCTTGACCTTCTCAACCAGCTGCTTCAGCGAGAACGGCTTGGGCAGGAAGGCAAAATCCGTTTGCCCCTCGAGATTTTTCTCAAACGCGTCCTCGGCATAGCCCGACACGAAAACCACTTTGGTTTTTACCCCGCGCTTGCGCAATTCGCGCAGCATCGTCGGGCCATCCATTTCCGGCATGACCACGTCCGAGAGGATGAGATCAAACGGCTCCGTCTGCGCTGCCATGACATCCAGGGCGCTTTCGCCTGAATCCGCCTCGACCACCGTGTAGCCGCGCGAGGTCAGCGCGCGAATGGCAAAGGCCCGTACCGCGTCTTCATCCTCGACCAGCAGAATGCGCCCCTTGCCGGTGAAGTCCGAACGCATCGCCTTCACTTCTTCCTTGGCGGCGGCGGCGGCTATTTCGGTTTCCGTCGGGTAGTGCCGCGGCAGGTAGATGCTGAAGGTGGTGCCCTTGCCCACCACGCTGTTGCAGAAAATGAAACCGCCGGTCTGTTTCACGATGCCATAGACCGTTGAGAGGCCAAGCCCCGTGCCCTTGCCCACTTCCTTGGTGGAGAAAAACGGCTCCCAGATCTTCTCGACGATCTCGGGCGCTATCCCCGAGCCCGTGTCGCTCACTTCGCACAGCACATATTCGCCCGCCGGCATGGGATCACGGATGATGGCTTTCGACTCTTCTGCGCTGATGTTCTTCGTTCTTACCGCTAGTGTGCCGCCACGGGGCATGGCGTCCCTGGCATTGACCGCCAGATTGATGATCACCTGCTCGAACTGGTGCACGTCAACCAGCACCAGGCCAAGATCGCGGCTGTGGCTGATCTTCAGTTCAATCTTCTCGCCCAAAACCCGGCCCAGAAGATTGTCGAGGTCGGACATGGCATCAGTGAGCGAATGCACCTTGGGCTGCAGGGTCTGCTTGCGCGAGAAGGCCAGCAACTGGCGGACCAGATTGGCGGCGCGGTTGGCATTCTGCTTGATGCTCATGATATCGGCAAAGGCCGGGTCCGTGGGCCGCATCTTGGCCAGCAGCAGATCGGCAAAGCCGATGATGGGGGTTAAAACATTGTTGAAGTCATGGGCGATTCCGCTGGCCAGTTGGCCGACCGCCTGCATTTTCTGGCTCTGCGCCAATTGCACTTCCAGGGTTTTGCTTTCGGTTTTGTCGACGGCGAAGACTGTCAGGTTCTTTCCCATGCCCTGCAGCCGCGCAAAGGAGAACTGAACCAGACGCGGCTTCTCGTCCATGATGGTGGCGTCAACCACCACCATAGGCTCGTTCTTGTTCTGAAACTTGTCCAGGCCACGGCGCAGGTCGGCGCGGTCGCTTTCAATCACCATGGAGGCGAAGCTGGCGCCACGCTTGGCCCGGGCCGAATAGGACAGGAATACCGGGTTGGCCGACTGGATGATGCCCTGGTTGTCAATCTCCGCAATGCCGATGGGGGCAACCCCGGAGAGGCGGGAGAGGGCTTCACGATCTCCATTGTTCGGTGTCAACTGCGGCACGACCAGGGTGCGGGCCGGCAAGGCCTTCCCCTGGGCATCAAAATCCACCCGGTGAATGACCTCAACCGGAAGCGGCGCCCCTTTACGCGTCTTGAGCTCAAGGCTGAACGTCTCGGTCCGCCCGCCCCCGGCCAAAGGCTCGATGGCAGTGAGCAGCCTGGCGCCGGTTTCCCCCAGAACATCGCTGAGCTTGAGCCCGCCATTCTGGCTTTCGGCGATATCGAGGCCCAGCCATTCGGCAAGGGTGGCATTGAGATAATCGATCTTCTGGTTGGGCAGCGACGAAAAGAACCCGGCCGGCGCATGGTCGAGATAGGTGATGATGAACTGCAGGCGGCCAAAGGCCTTCTCCTGCCGGGCCCGGTCCACGCTCACATCCTGCAACCGCCACAGAACCAGCCCGCGCTTCCCCTGCCCCGCCAGCGGCGCCACGCTGATTTTCAGCCACTTCGGCATATCAGCACTGGCGCCTGCCGCAGCGGACCCGGCGGGCAAGCGGATTTCGCGCGAGTCGCTCCTGCCCTCAAGCGCTGCCTGCGACAACTGATAGATCGGTTCGACGAACGCCGGCTGCCCCGCATAGAGCAGGTCAAACCCCACCAGCCGGCCCACCCCCGCCGCCGCCGTCAATTTCAAAAACGGCGCATTGCCGTAAATGGCCCGCGACTTGTTGTCGGTCACCACGCAGGCTTCGCCTATGGCATCGGTGAGGCCATCGAAAAACACGCGGGTCTGGTTCTGCCGGTCAAAACGCACCAGCCCCGCCATGAAGGCGAAGATGGCGAACAACCCGGCCAAGGCCAGCACCGCGCCGGTGTAGAGAAGCCCGCGCGAAACCGCATCCTGCAACTGCCAGACAGCGGCGCCCACCGCGGCGGCAAGCAAAGCGGCAAGCGAGAAGGACAGCACAACGGAGACCCGGCCAGAAGCCGAAGCCATGCCGGCCACCTCATTTCCACCGCGCTCCGCCATTTAGCTCCCATCCCCGAATCATTTGAGTATAGACGATTCCCAAAATTTCGGATTCCTCTCCACTCAAGCAAAATTTATGGTATGATGCCAGTTCAGCCCGAGTTTTTGTCAGGAGACGGCCCATGGAACTGCTCGCCCCCTATATGAATTACATCATAACCGCAGGCGTTGCGCTCGCGGTTTTGCTGGTGGGCATTCTGGTTTACAAGCTTTTGAGCGGGCCGGTGATGGGCCGCAAGGGCCAAAGGCTGGGCATCAGCGAATATCACGAGATCGACAAGACGCGCCGCCTGGTTCTGGTGCGCCGCGACGAAACCGAGCATCTCGTGCTGATCGGCGGCGGGCAGGACCTCGTCATCGAGAGCGGCATCAGCCTCAATTCCGGCATGGACGACGTGCGCGAAGCGCCCCGCCCCCCCATTCCAATCCGCCAGGCGCCCCGCGCGCCAGTATTCGGCGACCGCCGCCCGGCGCTAAGGCCCGTCGAGCCGCCAATGATGTCGCAGCGCGGTTACGAGCACGAAGAGAACTGAGGCGGGGAACCTTTTATTCTCAGTCTGCAGATGTTTATCGTTGGGAAGGTCAGCTATTGGCCACTTTATGGCTGTTGAAGGTTCGAATCCTCTTCAGGGCACAAAGTGTTTTAGGTTCCCATGCTCCTAGGAATCACTCAGCCTTCTACTTTTCGAGATTCCTTTCCGATCAACGGCGCTTATCCAAAAATTTCTTTACTGAATCAAAACTTTGTCTTTGAAGATCAAAAACCTCAATTAAATCAAAATAACTCACATCAAAGTTTGATTGATGCCATACCGCGCCCAAGTAAGACTTGAAGCTCTCTGCTCGTCTAAATCGCTTCCCGATATCATACGAACTAGCATCCAAGAATATTATCTTCCGAATGGGCTCATCGAATATCGGCGAGTCAATTGAAGTGGCATCAAGAAACGAAAACTGGGCTATCCAGTGCCTAATATGATACAATCCAATTGATGTAGCCCTAAAATGAAAATTGTCGGGGACTTTGTCATCCTCGACGGGAACCTCTCTATAGTGGCCATATGGAGTTTCAATTAGTCGACTCTTTGCAAGCCGCCTTAAGGTCCATCGAATTTGATCGTCTGAAAAACCTAAGCGATGGGCCTCTTTTATTATGTCGGAGCCGCTGACGAATCCGTCATTGTCTTTTATCCCCAATGAAGACCCCAAATAGGCAACAGTCAAACTAGACAAAAAATGTTCTTTTGGATCGGCAGAACTAATGTCGAATACGTTGCAAGCCACTAGCGATGATCCGGGATTGTAGTGTGCATATTCACCAAGCAGTGCATGCTTGGTGAATTCATGAAGCGGGACTACATAGTTTCCCTTATCCCTTTCAATATTTACTATCTGCTCTGAATCAACATTGGGACTACCGCAAAAGCCCGAAAAAAGTTCAATAACCAATCTTATATTGCCACCCGTAATATTGCTCAGGAACGTCCTTATCATTTCATTTGTTTTGATTGATCTCAAGGTAGCCTTGAGAAATTGCACAATGCTATCAATATTGAGGGTCACGTCAGCAAGTGCTGCGGTTTCAATTTTTCCTTCAGCAACTCTGACGGCAAATGTAACCCGTTTTCTGATAACCTCATCGGCGGGCGGTGGTGAAATAGTCAATACTCGATTTTGATACCCTGAAAGAGCGCCAGTCATCTTAGACTGATAAAATGTACTTGGACGAAGTGCGACGAACACCAATACCGACATCGAATGGGCAATTTCTTGGGCAATCAGGAAAGCGTCTTGTTGAGTTTCAAAATTTCGTTGGTCTGCGTTATCGATGACAAGTAAGATTTGTTTGCGATTTATCTTTGCCAAATGCTCAAGTGATCGGATTAGGTGACTATCTTCTTCTGACGCTAGTTGCGTCAGATATCGGATACGGGCCAAGTCATAATCAGGTTTGCTAATTGTTCTCAGCTTGCCTTCGACACTGTCTTCAAACGCTGTCATCTCATCGGAGTATATTTTTTCCACAAAGTCTGCATCTTGAATGTTAATTTTATATTTTTTTGCCAGTACGTTGGGTATAGCAGCGAGAATAAAGCTTCTAACGTCTTTTGATAGCGTAGCCGACCTACCCAGATTTATGTGAATGTAGAGAGTTCGTTCCCGTTCACCATGGTCGAGCTGCTGAAAAATATTTTCAAAAAATGATGTTTTTCCGACACCTACATCACCAAGAACGATTATTGGCCTTGAACTTGCGGAGCCTAAATTGAGATCGTCATCAATCTCTATCTTTCCTTTTTTGACTTTTGCTGATAGTGCCGCTGGCGCAATTCCAGAATCTGAAGCACGTCTGTATCTTGCGGCGATAACCTTCTTGCTTAGAAGTAAGTGTCGATTGTTCGCTTCCAATGCGACATAGCACTCCCGAAAGAATTCGGCTTTGATATCAGGATTGTCGTCTATGTTTTCTAGGAGTACCGTTGCCAGTAAACGAAGGTTTTCTTGGAATCTGCTGCGATAACGATACGCAAACGGTTCAGCAATTGTGGTGCTGGCTTTTGTCGGTATTCTCGGATTTCGATAGTTTGCTAATTCGCGTAACGCACGATTTTCGAATACGCCCTCCGGGGACAATATTCTCCAAAGAAGAGTAAAATTATTCAACAAAGAAAGAAACCCATCAAAGACAAAGCATTCGCTTTCGAGCGGAGAATTCCCAGCAATATATGCCTGAAAAACAACTAGCTGAGGACCGTTGCATACTACGGCAATCGGAGCGCCTCTCATGCTGCAATATGGAATAACTTGTAGAACCGCTTCTTTTAAAACCTTGCATGCTTCTACTTCTGACTTCAATTTTCGTACCAAATTGTGAGCTTTTGTTGGAAGTAGATCGAATTTTTTTGCCTCTCGCTTCGCTTCCAGCACAGCGTGTGGGGGTATCCCGAGGGTGTAGTCCGACCGGCCACCCAATTCGTCCGTCTCCTCTACAGTTATATTGGGGTGCTCCCATCCAAGGCACTCTACTAACAGCCTATCGATAAACTGAAATCTGTTTTGCGCCTCATTCCAATATTCACTCTCGGGCGGAAACCCTTCAATTATCCTAGAGAGGTTTTGCCTACCAAATTCCATGTCAAATTTTGCTTGCATATTATCCCGAGCCCCGACGTTTCATTCACGTACCCCTAGTCTCCGGCGTTCCCGGTTCGGCGATAATGAATCCGGCGTTAGTGGACTTGTCTCTCAGCTTTTGGGCAAAGGCCCGGATCAACACATCACCTGTGATCGGCAATGGTGGAACGTTTTCGCTGTCCCATTCATTCAGAAACTCTATGCCGCGCGCAGTCATAGATTATCATACCTTTGATCTTCGCCAGCCTGCTTGCCGAGCCTCACTCTCGGAGCAAAACCACCGTTCGCCCTTGGCGAAATTGATCACAGTCTCATCGTAATAATCTTGAGAAGGCAAGTGGTAAATGCGTTCGCCCGTGGTCGCGCTAATATTACCCTTTATATTACAGCCCGAAACTTCATTGTCGGCAAAGTATTGTGTGCCGACTATCACGCTGGACGCCGCAATGCTCATCGCCACTTTGCTTTTCAGCTTCATGAGTCAAGTTTAGGCGTGGGCGATTAATCAGGGATTACGAGGCCCTTGACTCTCAAAGCCCCTTCGTTCTAGTTTTGTTCCATGGAGGAAAAGAAACCCATAGTGACCCTCGGCCAGGCCTACGAGGCCGGCTGGCGCGTCAATGCCCGCTGCGCCCATGGCAAAAAGCGCGGCATGAAGCAGATGCCTGAATGTTATGAAAATGCCGAACTGGATTTGGAAACGCTGGTCTGGACGCGGGGCGAAGGCTTTCCCCTGCAAGACCTTTGGTCCCGCTTGAAATGCCCGCACTGCTGGTCACGGCGCATTACCGTCCTGTTTGACCAGAGCGCCAACGTGAAACGCTCAAGGAAGGTGACACCCCAATGACCGAGAACGACAAGGCCATCGAATTTTTGACGCGCATGGGCGATCTGCTCTACGGCCGGGACTGGATTGTGCCGCTGGGCCGCGAGATGGAGATCAGCCCCGATCTCATCTTCAACTGGATCAGCCGGAAAACCCCTTTGACCATGAGCGACGACGTGTGGCCCAATGTTTTCCATGTGCTGGGCCAGCGCGGCAACCGCTATCAGGATTTTATCGATGAAGTCTACTTCGCCTTCCGCGATGCCCGCAAGAATCAGGGGAAGTGGTGGGACGATGCGTCCGTGGCCGGATTCAATCTGGCGGACATGGAATTGGAAGAGGCCGCAGTCGAAGACTAATGCGAATTTGCTCCATCGGCGCAACACGGAAACTGGTGGCATAATTCCGCTTGCTAGAGCGGCTTGGGAGGAATATTTGTAATGTGGACCCGTGAACTGACTTTTCATTGGGAGACGTGCGATGCGCTTATTTTGCATGATATTGACTTTTGCCTTCCTGGCGTTGCCCGCAGGCGAAGCTTCGTCCGCGACTATCAGCAAGGCGGGGGCGGCAAGAATTTGCAAGGGAAAACCCGCTAACAACGCCGGGGGGTGTGGTTGGTGCGGTATAAAGACGTGTTCGGTAGTTACTTGCGGGAAGAAATCCTGCGACGTTGTAGCTATCAGCACAGGAAAGTGAAATAACGGGAGGAACGACCATCGCGGTTTTGGCCCGTCGAACCGCCGATGATGTCGCAGCGCGGCTGCGAGCCCGAAGAGAACTGAGGCGAAAGCCTAATTCCTCCGTCTACGGATGATTATGGGAGGGGCCGTCAGCTCTTGGCGGCCCCCGTTCATGTTCGGCCCTTCGAGGCCCATTGCTGCGCAACGGCCATCTCCTCTCTACTCTCCATGGTCGGGCTTGACCCGACCACCCAGACTTTCAACATCGGCAGCGCCTGAATAACTGGTTGGTCGGGTCAAGCCCGACCATGGAGAGGGTTCGAATGAACGTCTTCTCCAGCGAAGCGGGAGAAGAAAGGGCCCCTTGGTTTCTTAACCTATGTTAACCATGCCACACAACCGCCACATAGATGTGTCCGATTCGAAGGGTTCACTGGGAGGGGGCTTAAACACCTGTAAATACTGAAAAATTCCAAAAACTCGGGGACGCGAAACAGGTTTGTGAGGAGTGTGAGGGATGAATCCATTACCGGGCAAGAAAGAGCGCAATGCCTTTAACGGGGCGGCGCCTGCAACTTACGACGAGGGCAATGAACAGGAACTGGGCGAACTGAGCCTTTCAGGCACCCATGAACAGGCCGTGCCTTTCCTGCGCGCCGCGAGCCAGTTCGGCGGCAAAGTGGTGCAGTTCGCGGTCCAGCCGGTCATCGATTACAATCCCCGGAGAATAAGCAAGAAGGTTCTGGCCGCCATGGCGGGCGACCCGGACCCGGGCAAGACGCTGGCCGACATCCGCTCGCTCCTGGTGGGCCCGACGCGCAGCCTGCATGATGCGATGTTCGAGGAAGTGATCGACATTCTCGAAGAATCCGACCGCGAGGTCCAGACTGCCCTGGAAACCCTGGAGAGCAACTACTACCGGCTTTCCGATATCACCGACGGCCTTGTGACCGCTTCCGTCGAAAGCCGCGACAGGGCCCACAAGCAGACCGGGTTTTTCCAGGAGGAACTGCAAAAGTCCGTGGCCGGCCAGCAGGAAATGCTGAACGAGATGTTCATGGCCATCGATGCGAAAATAGCCGAGATGGCGGCCCAGGTTGACCGGAAAATGGAGGCCTTGGCGAAGAAGCTCGAAGCAGGCATGCGCGAGGCGGCGATAAGCCAGGAGCGCGCCGAGCAGGCGCTGGAAGCAAGATGCCTGGCCAGCGCCAGCGAGGCACTCGACCTTCTGGAAACGCGCCTCGGCCATCTCGAAAGAAGGTCAAGCCTTGACCAGGCCGTCATCCGCGAGGTTTTCGCCGACGGCCTCCTGAACATCGCCGACCGCTTCAAGACATTGCATCATGGGTGATCTCAGCCTGAACGGATAAACTGATTGGCCGGGTCAAGCCCGACCATGAAGAGAGTGGAGTGGTGCACGGTCCTGGTATCCCGTCAGCGTTCCTGACCTTTTATCCATCTTGCCAATCAGGTGCACTTTGTGAAAAGCTCAAGCCTGCAACACGGTGTCCGTTTTGAAGACGCCGGTTGAAGACTTTCGGGAGGATCCAAGATGACCAAATTCCGTTTCGGGCTCGCCGCCGCGGTGGCGCTCGGCGTTTGCGCGGGCGCAAGCCCCGCCTTTGCCGAAGACCCGCCCCAGGCCGATATCGACGCCATGCGCGCCGCACTCGCCAAGTATGAAGACCCCTACGTCGCCGTGCGCGATCTTTACCTGTCGACGGTGGGCTGCGTCCACTACGACGGCTCGACCATGGAGGGCCACCTGAATTACGCCAAGGGCGCCATGGGCATTCACTTCGTCAACCTCACGATCCAGGGCCCGCCCGATCCCCTGAAGCCCAATGTGTTGATCTATGAGCCGCTGGGCAAGGGAAAGCTCAAGCTGGTGGCGGCCGAATGGCTCGTGCCCCTGGCTGTGGCCAAGGAGCGCCCGATGCTTCTGGGCCAGCCCTTCCAGGGCCCGATGGAGGGCCACGAGCCGCTCATCCCCGCGGGCTTCCACCACTATGACCTGCACGCCTGGCTGTTCAAGGACAACCCGAACGGCATGTTCACCCCCACCAATCCCGATGTGAGCTGCGAGCATGCGGAATTTTCCCTGGCGGAAATGCCGACCAAGCTCGTGACGCCGTAACAGTGGCAAAATAGAAAAGCCCGGAAAATTTTTCCGGGCTTCTTGTTTACGTGGCCGGCGCTTCGGCAGGCGGCGGGGCCTTGCGCTCCGCCATGAAGCGGTCGAACTCGTCCTGGTCCTTGGCCTTGCGCAGGCGATCAAGATGCTCGCGGAAAGCCTTCTGCTCGTCATCAAGTTTGCGCCGCTCTTCCTCGAGGCGGGCAAGCTGGGTGCGCTTGTAGTCGTCAAACGCGGCGTTGCCCGACGAGGCAAAACCGTAGCTTGTGGCGCGCCACTTGTCCGAAGACGGCATTTTCCATGAGGTCCACGGGGCTTCGCCTTGCGCCGCACCCTTCCACATTTCGCCGTTCCACAATTTCAGGAACAGGGCCAGAAGCCCGAGCGGCCAGAAAATGATGAACCCGGCGACCATGGCGATGATTTCAAAGGCCGACCAGCGCTTTCTGCCCTTGCGGCAGCCTTTGCGCGCGTGCCCTTCCTCGCCCAGATTGGTCTCGTACGTGCCTGATGCGGCCTGTGACATGAACGTCCTCCTCTATGCCTGACGAATACTACGTAGGAAGGCGTTTCCGGGATTCAAGAAATAAGTTTCAGGCCGGTTTCTGCAGCACCATGGCCAGATAGCGCTTCTTGCCGCTGGCGAACGCCACCGCTTCATCGTCAGCATCCGTATTGAGGCGGGCAAACTGGAGTGCCGTGGATTGCAGGAAACGCGGAATGTGGCGCTGGATATATGTCCGGTTTTTCGCCCGGGTATGCACCAGGCCGCGCACGATGGAGGGCGAAATGTCTTCCGCCAGGACAATCCGCCACTTGAGCTGCTCAAGCGCTTCCTTCATCCTGACATAGCCTTTGGCGCTGCGGTAGTCCGCGAACATGAAGTACCCGCCGGGGCGCAGCAGCCGGACGGCCTCCTTAAGGAACGCGGCAAAATCAGGATAGTTGAGCGAGGACTCGACATTCACCAGCGCATCGAAACTGCCGTCGGCAAACGGCATGGCCTGCGCATCGCCGGTTTCAAAGCGCACCCGCGCGTCCTTGTTTCGGGCCCGGCAGGCTTTGACCGCATCCGCGGCAATATCAAGCCCGGTAACCGAACGCGGATTGAGGCATGCGGCAATCCAGCCCACGCCGCCGCCCAATCCCGAGCTCACTTCCAGCACATCCTTGCTGGAGAGATCTGCCTGCCTGCATATATGATGATAGAGCTGGATGGGATAGCGCTGCGTTTCCAAGGCATCCGGCAATTGCGGGCCTTCAGTCTCAGGATCGGCAAAGCCGTGATTGAGAAACAGGACTTCGCCGTCAGTGTTCATCCGGCCAATGTAATTGTACCAGCCGACCATGGCCCTTTGCTTGAGCCAATCGGGCAGCATCCGCTTCCAGAATTTGAATCCATTGAATGCCGGCTGGCCGGATCGCCCATGATCGCGCTGCATCATCGCTCACCTAATCTGGAAACGACTGATGTCCTACTATTCTTTGTGGAGACGGGCAAGCTCGCGGGCGGGCCGCAACGGAGCCGGGCTAAAGCGTATGCGGCTTGGCCAGCACGGTGGCGGGCTCGCCCCAGCGTTCGCTTCGCTGGCGGTCGAGGATCTGCTCGGTGAACTCGACTCCCAGATGATTGTCCGAGCGCCAGGCAACGGTGCAGAAACGCAGCGCCGTTTCGCCGTCAAGGCGCAGCCAGAACACGAAGGGCATCTGCTTGGCCAGCGGCACGTCGAGAAGCGCCCCGTCCTGCGACAGGTCACGCACCATGCACACCAGGTGCTGGTCCTGGTTGGGATAGAAAAGCTCCGCCGGCATGAGCGCCACGCGCCGCGGCGACCGGCGTTTTTCCTTGCGTTGCACGTTGCTTTTCATGGGCCCGGCCAATTCTCGACTCTCACTGAACGCCAAGCCTAGGACAGATGCTTAAAACTGGACTTATCAATTTCGCTAAAATTGTCATGGCATTGCAACGCCCCTGAATTCGCGCCAAAATGGCCGCCAAGCGTGACCCAGAAACCTCCACGCAGGGGAGAAACACCATGAAATTCAAGCACATACCGGCATTCCTGATGGGCGGCGCGTTTGCCGTCATGGCCAGCATCTCGCTGGCCCAGGCCGAAAAACTGGTTATTTCCAACTGGGACGGCTACATGCCCAAGGACATGGCCGAAAAGTTCAAGGCCGAAACCGGCATTGACCTCGAAGTGGCCGTCCACGCCACCAACGAGGAGATCATGGGCAAGGTGACGGCCTCGGGCGGCGCCGGCTTCGACGTGCTGTTCGTCTCCTCGCCCTTTGCCGAGGCGCTGAACAAGCTCCAGCTCCTCTCTCCCATCGACCACGGCAAGATTCCCAACATGGCCAATCTCTATGCCGAAGCGGGCCAGCTCAAGCATGATCCGGGCAACACCTTCTCGGTTCCCTACGCCTGGGGCACCACCGGCCTCTGCTACCGCTCCGACCTGGTGAAGGCCGAGCCCACCAGCTGGAACGACCTGCTCACCCCGTCCGATGACCTCAAGGGCAAGATCACCATGCTGGCCACCGACCGCTGGCTGATGGCCGCGGCCTTCCTGGCCGGCGGTCTCTCGGTGAACACCGACGACCAGGCCAGCCTCGACAAGGTGCGCGACCAGCTCGTGGCCACCAAGAAGGACCTGCTGGCCTATGACGACACGACCTTCTATTCCAAGCTGGTCTCCGGCGAGGCAACTCTGGTTCATGCCTGGGACGGCTGGTGCAACTACGGCATCGCCGAAAACGCCGCGATCAAGTACGTGGTGCCCAAGGAAGGCTCCGACCTCTGGGTCGACACCATGGTGATCACCAAGGCCTCGAAGAATCCCGACGCGGCGGCAAAGTTCATCGACTTCGTGCTGAAGGCCGACAATGGCAAGTGGGTTGTCGAAAACATCATGTACAAGACGCCCAACAAGGCCGGCATGGAAGCCATCGACCAGAGCATGCTAACCACCTATCCCAACATGGCGATCACGCCCGCCGAACTGCTCAAGTACGAGCAGCTCCGCGACCTGGGCGACGGCATGAAGGCGTTCTCGAAAACCGTCTCGGAAATCATGGCGGCCAAGTAAGCAAGCCCCCTCATGCTGAGGTGCAAGTGGCGGGACGCCTCACGGTGAGGGTTAGCTGATGTCGTCCCGCCTCATTTCATGGCTGCTCATGGCGCCGGGCCTGCTCTGGCTGACAGCGCTGATGATCGTGCCGTGCCTTCTGATTTTCGTTCTCGCCTTTTTTGAGCGGGGCACCTATGGCGGCATTGACTGGTCCGCCGCCACGCTCGAAAATTTCGCCCGCGCCTTCGACCACCTTTACTTCTCGATCTTCCTCGACAGCGCCCGCATCGCGCTTATTGCAACCGTGATCGCACTTCTCATCGGTTACCCCGCCGCCTTTGCCATCATGAAGGCCCCCGAGCGCTGGCAAACCTCGCTCCTGTTCCTCGCCATCCTGCCCTTCTGGACCAACTACCTGATCCGCACTTATGCCTGGATCGTGCTGCTCAATCCGGTGGGGGTGATCAACAATGGGCTCATATATCTGGGCCTGATCTCGCAACCCCTGCCCCTGCTCTACAATGAGTTCGCCGTCATCCTCGGCCTTGTCTACAACTACACGCCCTTCGTCATCCTCGCCATCTATTCGGCCCTGCAGCGCCTTGACCCCTCCTATGCCGAAGCCTCGCGCGATCTGGGCGCCAGCGCCGTGACGACATTCATCAGGATCACCTTGCCGCTCACCGCGGCGGGCGTGGCGGCTGGCGCGGTCTTCGTCTTCGTGCTGTCCATCGGAAACTTTGTGACACCGGATCTGCTCGGCGGCGGCAAGCTGCAGATGATCGGCAACCTGATCTATGACCAGTTCCTCACGGCGCGCGACTGGCCCTTCGGCGCAACGCTTTCCGGCCTGCTCATCGCCCTGATGATGATCGCGCTCTTCATGCAGGCCGTAGCCTCTGGCCGGGCAAGAGGCGAGCATGTCTAGATTGCTCCATATCCATCTCGGCGCCACCTTCGCCTTCCTTTACATTCCGATTGCGGTGCTCATCGTGCTGTCTTTCAACCGGGCAGGCCTGCCTACCGTATGGTCGGGATTTTCCATTGAGTGGTATGGCAGGCTGGCGGCCAATCCAAAGATCCTCGCTTCCGCCTGGAACTCTGTCATCGTGGCCACGCTCTCCACCCTCATCGCAACCGTACTCGGAACCCTGCTGGCCCTTGGCGTGGAACGGGCAAAGCCATCGCCGGCCCGCGACGCCCTGCTGTTTGCCCCGATGATCGTACCCGATATCGTTCTCGCCATTGCGCTTCTCTCCTTCTTCACGCTCATCAAGTTCACCCTCGGCTTGCACTCCATCATCCTCGCCCATGTGGTGTTCAACATCGCCTTTGTCTGCGCCGTGGTCCGCGCCAGGCTGAAGGGCTTCGACTGGTCGCTCACCGAAGCATCGCGCGATCTCGGCGCCGGGCATCTCGTCACTTTCCGGAAAATCACCCTGCCCCTCATCCTGCCCTCGGTCATTGCCGCAGCGCTGCTCGCCTTCACGCTGTCCATCGATGAATTCATCATCGCCTATTTCACCGCGGGCGCCGGGCAGGCCTCAACCACGCTTCCCATGCAAATCTATTCCATGATACGCTTTGGCGTGACCCCGGAGATCAATGCCATGGCCAGCATTGTCATGGCCGTCAGTTTTGCCCTGGTGCTTCTTGCCCAGCGCCTGAACCGCGGCCGCATGCCGGGAGCCTGATGGCGATGCTTAGCTTGATGCTTTTGCGCCACGCCAAGTCGAGCTGGGCCGAGACCGGACAGGCTGACCTTGACCGGCCGCTCAATGAGCGCGGCAAACACTCCGCCGTGGCTGTGGGCCGTTACATGGCATCCAACTGTCTCGTGCCTCAGCTCGTGCTCTGTTCGCCGGCCAGGCGAGCCAGGGAAACCTGGACACTTGCAGCGGGGGAACTGAAGGCGTTCCCGGCTGTTCTCGTTGCGGCCGAAATCTACAATTTCGGCGATGGCAAAGCGCTCATGGAATGCCTGCGCCATAAGGCCGGGTCCGCGCAATCCGTTCTGCTTGTTGGCCATAGCCCGTCAATCCATGGATTGGCGCAAAACCTCATCGGGACGGGCAGCCCCAAACTTCGGAAACAACTGGAAGAGAAATACCCAACGGCGGCCCTTGCCGTTATCAGCTTTGACCTCGCCAATTGGGGAACTTTGGCCGCTGGCTCCGGAACACTACTGCGCTTTGTCAGGCCAAGGGACATCATTGAGGATGACTAATCGCATTCTTTAGGTGCACTCAGCTGTTTGCCAGCCAGCCCACGATATTGCGCCAGAGCGTTGTGTAGCCCGGCCACTCATAAAATGAGGCCGGCAGCCAATGCGGGCTGATATCGGAGGTCCAGGCCAGCGTGCGCCCCTTGCCGTATTTCCCCGCGACCAGAAGCGGGTGTCCGCCCTGCTCCGCCGGAAGCCTTGCCAGCACTTCAACGCCTTCAATCTTCTTGAGCCTGACTTCATTTGCTCCCAGCAGCAGCGGCCACTCCCCCGTGATGCCCTTGAGAATAGGATGAGACTTGGGCCCATGCACATCGGCACTGAACCCTTCGGGAATTTCAAGCCGGTCATCATGGGGCAGGCATTCCACCGGCAGGACTTCTTCCACCGGCGTGCGGTGCCAGCGGGCCCGGCCATCAATGCCCTGAAAGCTGAAATAGCCGCCGATCATCGCCAACCCGCCTCCGGCGGCGGTCCAGTCCCGCAAGAGCTTGAGGCGGTTCGGCACGGGCTTTCCGCGCAGCCAGACATCGGGATGAAGCAGCAGTGAATTAGCGCCAATGTCTGACAGCAGGATCGCATCATAGGCCTGCAAACCGGCAAGATCGAAGGGGAGTTTTTCAATCGCCTCGTGCGCGGGCATATGCGTCAACTCAAACGCCGTTCCGGCCAGCGCCTTGACCAGCGGGTCCGCGCCGGAATGGAAGGTGACGCTGCCGAACTGGTCAAAGCCCTTGTAATGCGAAGCGGAACTCATCCAGGTTTCGCCAATGAGCAGAATTTTCTTGATCGCGTTTGCCAAGGCTGAGGCTCCCGGTTTGTGTTGGTTATGGCATTTAAACCGATTACACTGGTTTTGGATATGGGCGGCCAGGGAGTTCATTTTGCGACAGGCACTTATTACGGGCGGGGCCCGCGGCATCGGCTGGGGCATCGCAAACGCCTTGCTGGAGGCGGGCTACGCCGTGACGGTGACCGGCCTGACACCGGATGAGGTCAAAGCCATTCCGGCGCGCGAACATCTCAAGGCGATGCAACTGGATGTCACCAGTGACGCGCAGGTTGCTGAACTCTTCACGCGCTTTGACAGACTGGATGCACTGGTCAATTGCGCCGGCATCATCATGCGCGGGGCGGAATATGACATCGAGACCTTCAAGAAAGTCGTCGACGTGAACCTCACCGGCACCATGCGCATGTGCGTGGCAGCCAAGCCGCTTCTCGCCAGATCGGGAAACGCCGCCATCGTTAACACCGCCTCCATGCTGTCCTTTTTCGGCGGCGCATTGGTCCCCGCCTATGCGGCCTCCAAGGGCGGCATCGCGCAGCTCACCAAATCGCTGGCCATTGCCTGGGCCAGCGAAGGTATACGCGTCAATGCCATAGCACCGGGCTGGATCAGCACCGAGTTGACCCGCGGTCTCACCAGCGACGAGGCGCGCTCGGCGGCAATCCTTGCCCGCACCCCCATGAAGCGTTGGGGCGAGCCTGCCGACATCGGCGGCAGCATTGTGTATCTCTGTTCCGATGCGGCCCGTTTTGTGACTGGAATTGTGCTGCCCATCGATGGCGGTTACGCTGCAATGTGATGGAGAGTGGAGATGGACAAGACCGTGGCTGATCAATCGCGCATCCCCTACCGGCATCCGCAGCCCAAGGAGGCTTTCCCGGAACTCGTGGTGCCTGATGCCATTCCGCAGGACGAGCGCTTGTGGGTGCCCCAGCAGGAAAACGTCTGGTTCCGCCCGCTCTGCCTCTCAACCAGCCGCGGCTATTGGGTGAACCTGTTGCGGGTGCGCAAATCAGGAGTTCTGTCGCGCCACCGCCATCCCCAACCCGTGCATGGCTTCGTGCTGAAAGGCAGCTGGCACTATCTGGAACATGACTGGACCGCAACTGAAGGCGCCTATGTTTACGAAGCTCCCGGTGAAACCCACACCCTGGTTGTCGAGCCCGACGTGCCCGAGATGATCACGCTCTTTCAGGTCAATGGCGCGATGATCTATGTCGATCCCGATGGCGCGGTTCAAGGTTACGAGGACGTGTTCACCAAGATCAACCTGTGCCGCAAGCACTATGCTGAAGTGGGTCTCGGCGAAAGCTTCGTCGACCAGTTCCTGCGCTAGATCGAGCCTGCTTCCACCATGTAGTTGTTGGCGGTGCACATCTTCGCATCATCGGACGCAAGAAACAGAACCATCCGCGCGACGTAAACGGGCTCGATCAGATCCGGCAGGCATTGCCTCTTCCGGTGCGCCCCTATTGCCTCTGGCGTGGCCCACAGGGTCTTCTGCCGCTCGGTCATCACCCAGCCGGGAACGACCGTGTTCACCCGAATCCGGTGTGGGCCCAAGTCCCGCGCCATGGTGCGCGTCAAGCCATGGACCGCCGCCTTCGCCGTTGCATAGGCGGGAAATCCTCCAAACGCTTCCCACCAGCTGTTGGAACCGAGGTTGATGATCGAGCCGCCGCCGGCGGCGATCATGCCGGGAGCCACGGCCTGCATGGCGAAAAAGAAATGGCGCAGATTGGTATTCAGCCGGTCGTCCCAGTATTCCGGGGTAACGTCCTTCCAGTTGTGGCGGTCATCGCGCGCCGCGTTGTTGACGAGCACCGAAGCGTTTCCAAGCTTGGCCTGCAAGGACGTGAAGGCGGCTTTGAGCGTGGCGATGTCGCGCAGATCGCAAATCTCATAAGTGGTCTCCCCACCCAACTCCTTGGCGAGCGCCGCGCTGGCCGGACGATCCAGATCGATAAAGCCGACCCGTGCGCCCTGGACCGAAAAGGCCTTCACGATTTCGGCCCCGATGCCCGAGGCACCCCCAGTGACGAAAATGGTTTTTCCGGCAAGGCTCGGATAATTGGCAAAAGTGGTCTTCATGGTCTGCTTCACCTGTCCTGTTGAATAATTCAATGTGAAAGTTCGGCGGCGATCCGCTGCCATTCGCTTGCGATATCAGCGGCCCGCTTGGCGCCCACCCGCCGGTACCAATAGGCCGCGTTGGATTGGTCTCCCTCGATCCAATGCACCAGCGCATGCACCAGGTCATAGGCGTGTTCGCCTTCCCGCGTCTGGCAAAGTTCGTGGGCCGTCTGCCATTCCGGCCCCATGGCCAGGTTACCCTTCTGCAGCCACCATAGCGCCTGCTGCGGCGGCGACAGGACGGAGGGCGGAGCATTTCCCGCGAAGGACCAGGCTTTGGCGTCAGTCATGTTGTGCCTTTTTGAATCAGTGCCGCTCATCTTTACACAAAGCTTCTGCCGCATGACTTCGGGCATTGCAAAAAACTTACATGGTATTTTTGAATTCCATTTGATTTTATATTTATCCTGTGCTTTCCTGAAAAAGGCAAACAAAGAACCAAGAAATGGCTCTGCGGGGAACGAACCAGGAATTTGGAAGGCCGTACAATCGGCGGATTGTGCTGGAGGCCATACGCCAGTACGGGCCAATTGCCCGGGCCGATATCGCCGCGCGCGTGGGGCTTACGGTGCAAACCGTCTCCAACATTATCCGCGAACTGGAAGAGCAAAACTATATTGCAGGCGTCCGCGATGCTCCCAAAAGCCGCGGCTACCCTGCCACCAGCCTCAGCATCAATCCCGAAGGTGGCTACGCCATAGGCGTCAACATAACGCCGCTAGGGCTTGAAGCGGCCCTGATCAATCTGGCGGGCGAAGTGGTGGAGCGCGAACAGCGCAAGCTTTCCCATCCCGCACCCGAAGCGGCTTTCCGCGAAATCTTTGCACTGGTTGAGGAATTCAAGAACGCCAAGCCTGGCCAGCGCATGCTGGGCATCGGCCTTGCCATGCCCGGTCCTTTCGATGTGGAGTCCATGAGCTTTGTCGGCCCCACCACGCTGGAAGGCTGGAAAGGCGTTGATGTGCAGCAGCGCCTTGCCGAAGGCGCAAGTTTGCCGGCCTTCATCGAGGTGGATCACGCCGCCGCCGCCCTTGGCGAACGCCTCTACGGCGCCGGCAGGGACTTTCGTGACTTCTATTACCTTTATTTCAGCGTTGGGCTCGGGGGATGCATGGTTCAGGAAGGACTGCCCCTGCGCGGCAGCTTCCGCAACGCCGGCGAGATCGGCCATCTGCCGCTGGTTCCCGATGGCGAGCCCTGCCCCTGCGGAAACCGCGGCTGCCTCGAGCGTTACCTGTCGCTCGAAGCCTATGAGCGGCGGGAAAAACAGATTGGCGTTGAGGGCTGGATTGCCGAAACTGTGCCGCTGTTCCGTTCCGCCATTGTGACGATCGAGAATCTCTTCGATCCAGAAACGATAATCATCGGCGGCTTGATCAATGAGTCACTGCTGGCGCGGCTTATGGCTGCTGTCCAGCCCTTGAACAATTCAATTTCAAAACGGGAAAACCGCAACGCCTCGCGCCTGATCCATTCAACTGTGGGCAAGGACGCTGTCTTGCGCGGCGCCGCCGCCCTTGCCGTGGCCGGCGTTCTTTCACCACGCTTTGGCATCCAATTCACCCAGGACAGCCCCAGCCCACCGCGTGATCCCATGCTGAAACGTGTGGAGGCCGCATGACCGACACAGCGCCACTGCTGAGCCTGCAAAACATCACGCGCAATTTTGGCGCCATCGAAGCGCTGCGCGGCGTCAGCTTTGAAATGAACCGCGGCGAAGTGGTGGCCCTCCTCGGTGACAATGGTGCTGGCAAATCAACCCTCGTCAAGATCATTGCCGGCGGCCTGGAGGCAACCTCCGGCAAGGTCATGTTCGAAGGCAAGGAATGCAATTTCACCTCGCCCGCCGAAGCGAAAGCCGCCGGGATTGAAACGGTCTACCAGGACCTCTCGCTCTGCACGAACGTTGATGTGGTGGCAAATTTCTTCATGGGCCGCGAAATCGTAAAACGCTATTTCGGCATTCCCATTTTGCAGGAAGCGGAAATGTATGCGGCAACCGAAAAGGCCATCAGCAATGCCGGAACAAAGATTCCGTCCCTGCGGGTGAACGTGGAACATCTCTCCGGCGGCCAGCGGCAAGCCATTGAACTCAACCGCTTTGTGCATTGGGGCGGCAAGCTCGTGCTGCTCGATGAACCTTTTGCCGCCCTCGGCGTTGAACAGACGCGCCGCGGCCTCGAGATGATCAAGCGCATCGCCGCCCAGGGCATCGGCGTTGTCATCATCACCCATATTATGGCCCAGGCCTTCCAGGTGGCGGACCGCATTGTGGTCATCCGCCAGGGCAAGGTTGCAGGCGATGTCGCCCGGGACAAGACAAGCCCGGACGAAATTGTCCGCATGATTACCGGTGAAGCCTTTCAAGGCAAAGCCCAAGAAGCGAGGCCGAATGGCCCATGAACCCGATCAACGAAAAAGGAGCCGTCCCATGAAACGAATACTCACGGCCATAGCTGGCGTGCTGGCGCTTGCCGCCCTCGCGCTGCTGTCTCCGGCCTACGCCCAGTCCAAAGGCAAAATTTACTACATGGTGCCAACGCTGCTTGACGAGTTCCAGACGGAATCCGTCAGCGCCCTCACGAAATTCCTGGCCGACGTGGGCTATGAGGTTGTCACCCTCAATGCCGACAACAAGACCGATCTGCAGCAGAGCCAGATGAATGATACAATAGTCCTGAAACCCGCGGCCATCGTTCTGGCGGCCGTCGACTTCAATGCACTTCAGCCATCCATCGAAAAGGCCCGCGCCACCGGCATCCCGGTCATGCAGTTTGACCGGCAGATCACTGCAACAATGTCGGACTTTACCTCGGTCGCCGGCACCGTCGAGATCGGCTATGTCGCCGCCGAGGAAATCCAGCGTCTGCTCAAGGAAAAGAATGGCGACGTGAAGGGCAAGGTCCTCCAGGTTCTTGGCGACCCGGCTGACCCCTACACGCTCGACATCCAGAAAGGCTTCGAGGAGAAGATGAAGGAATTTGCAGGCGTGCAGATCATCTCGCTCCCCGCCATGGCCTGGGAAGCCTCGAATGCCGGAACCATTGTTTCCGACCAGCTCGTGGCCAACCCTGACATTGACCTGATCTTCGTGCATGCGGCCCATCTGGCCGTGGCTGCCGTTGCTTCCCTTGAAGCAAAGGGCAAGAAGCCCGGCGAAGTGTTGCTTGTCTCGTCGAACGGTGCGCCGGTCGGCCTTGATCTCATCCGCAAGGGCTGGGAACAGGTTGAAGTCGAGCAACCGCTCTATGCCCAAGCTGCGGCAATCGCCATGTTTGCCGACAAGGTCGTGAACAAGCAGGAAATCAAGCCCGGCACCTATACGGTTCTCGGCCTTGAATCCACTGTCACGATCGAGACGTGGGGGCCAAACATCAAGATCCCGGGTGCCGCAATCACCAAGGACAATATTGATGAGCCGCGCTTCTGGGGCAACCTGAAGGCGCCGACCGACAAGATCATGCCGGTCGAATAACCGACCCATAATCTCCCGGGCCCTCAGGGGCCCGGGAAACCCAATTGGAATCCCCCTCATGATGAGTTCCCACCAAAGAGCCCTTATCGAGTTCGTCCTCGATAATCTTGTCTGGTTCCTGCTTGTGTTCGTGCTTGCCATCTTCTCGGTGGCGATCCCGAATTTTTTCCAGATTGGCATCTTCGCCAACATCATTGAGCAATCGACCTTTGTGGGCGTCATGGCCATTGGCCTCGCCATCGTCATCATCGCCGGCCACATGGATCTGTCGGTTGAGTCCGTCGCAGCGCTTACCGCCATGGTAACCGGCATTCTCTTCTGCACCCATGGCATTGGCCTCGGATATACCCTGACGCCCGAATGGCTCATCGTTCCCGTGTCATTGCTCATTGCGATGTGCGTTGGCGGCACTATCGGCGCCATCAACGGCTGGCTTGTCGTCCGGCTTCAGATGAACGCCTTCATCGTAACGCTCGCCGCCTATATATGGGTGCGGGGCCTGGTCGTTGCCATTTCCGGCGGGCGCTCCGCCCAAGGGTTGCCGCCTTCGCTGCGGTTTATCGGCATTGATACCGTGGCCTATATCCCGCTCATCGCCTGGATTGCCATTGCCTGTTTCGCCCTCTTCACCTTCATCATGGCCAAGACCCCCTTTGGCCGCCATGTGACGATGATCGGCGGCAATGCCGTTGCCACCTTCCGCGCCGGCATCAAGGTGGACAAACTCGTCGTATTTTCCTTCGTGCTGGCTGGCGCCATTGCGGGCGTTGCCGGCTGGCTGCTGGCCATCCGCACCTCCGGCGCCACCGCCAACCTGGGCACCGGCATGCTGTTCAACGCCTTTGCCGCCGTGGTGATTGGCGGCGTCAGCCTGAAGGGCGGTGTGGGCCAGTTGCCCGGAGTTTATGCGGGCGTCTTGCTTCTCTCCTCCATCCACACCGCAATCAATCTCATGGGGCTGCCCGCGCATTACACGCAAATGATCCTCGGCGGACTGGTGCTTGCCGCCGTTCTGCTTGATACGGTGAAACTGTCAATCCGGCAGAAACTGGCATGACCGGCCGCCTTAGCAATCGCAGCGCCCTTATTATTGGCGGCGCGCGCGGCATTGGCGCCGCAATTGCCGAGCGCCTTGTTGATGAGGGCGCGCGCGTCGTGATTGCCGACACCGAAGAAGCAGCAGGCTGCGCCACCGCAGAACGCCTCAAGGGGCGCTTCATCGCGACTGACATTTCACAGAAAGCCGATGCGGAGCGGGCGGTAAATGAAGCCGTCACCGCCTATGGCACACTCGACATCATCGTGCAGAACGCCGGCATCTATCCCTGGACGCTCATTGAAAACATCGAGCCCGAGGAATGGGACAAAGTGATGGCCGTCAATCTCAAAGGCACCTATCTTGCGGCGCGGGCAGCACTGCCCGTCATGAAAGCAAAGAAACAAGGTCGGATGATTTTCACCTCGTCCATTACCGGACCGCGCGTGAGCAGCCCCGGCCATGGCCATTATTCGGCCTCCAAGGCCGGCATCAACGGTTTCATCAAGGCGGCGGCCCTTGAGTTTTCCGGCTATGGCATCACGGTGAATGGCATCGAGCCCGGCAACATCCTGACCGAAGGCATGAAAATGCACCGCTCGCCCGCCTTCATCAAAACCATGGAAGACGCGGTTCCGCTCGGTCGCCTTGGCACGCCCCGCGACATTGCCAATGCGGCACTCTTCCTTGCGTCCGACGACGCATCCTATATTACCGGCACGACGATCATTGTCGACGGCGGGCAGACCCTGCCGGAAGGCAAGGACTTCAGGCTCAATCCGGAGTGAACCCATGAACATTCTCGACCACTTCACCTTTGAAAATGTGGGGTACCGCATCGAGGACCTTGAAACGCCGGTGCCGCTGGTGGACATCGGCATCGTCGAGCACAACCTCAGGAAATGGCAGGCGCGCAGCGACAAATTGGGCATTGCCAACCGGCCGCACATCAAAACCCACAAGCTTGCAGCCCTTGCCAAGGCGCAGATTGAGCTGGGTGCGCGCGGCATTACCGTGCAGAAACTCGGCGAGGCCGAAGTGATGGCCGACGCCGGCATCACCGACATGCTGCTGACCTTCAATGTGGTGGGGGCGCATAAACTGGAGCGACTTGCCGCGCTGGCGAAGCGTGTCAATATCTCCGTTGTCGCCGACAGCAGGGAAGTTGTCGAAGGTCTGAGCAAGGCCGGGCAAATGGCGGGCCGCGACATTCCCGTGCTCGTCGAATGCGACACGGGCGCCGGGCGCAACGGCGTGCAATCGCCCGAGGCGGCGGTGGACCTCGCAAAGTTCATCCACGCCAGCAAGGGGCTGAAGTACGGCGGCCTCATGACCTATCCCGGCACGCGCGCCGATGCCGACAAATTCCTCGCCAAGGCGCTGGAGCTTTCCGAGCAGGCGGGCCTCAAGACCGAAGTGGTGAGTTCCGGCGGCTCCCCCGACATGTGGAAGGACGAAGGCCTTGCCCATGTCACTGAATACCGCGTCGGCACCTATATCTATTTCGACCGCTCGCTGGCCGAGCGCGGTGTCTGCACCTATGACGAATGCGCCGTGAGCGTTCTGGCCACCGTTGTCAGCCGCCCAAACGACCAGCGCGCCCTGATTGATGCGGGCTCCAAGGCGCTGACCAGTGATCTGCTGGGCCTCAAAGGCTACGGCGTTGTCCGCGAGCTTGGCTTCGCCAAGGTCTACAACGTGAACGAGGAACACGGCTATCTCGACATCGCCGACTGCAACGACAAGCCGAAGGTGGGCGATCTCGTGCGCGTGACGCCAAACCATGTCTGCCCGGTCATCAATCTCTTCGACAAGGTCGTGGTGGTGCGAGGCAAGGAAGTTCTGGGCGCGGTGAAGGTGGATGCCCGCGGCATGGTGCAGTGAGACACTTTTGAAGTTGGTGGGCGCAGTAGGACTCGAACCTACGACCCGCTGATTAAGAGTTATCGGACTAATAATTTCAGGAAGCATCACTAAACTTCAAACGCATGGAAATTAACGCAGAAAGCGCTTGCACCCGCTGAGCAGAATGTCATTATTAGTCACAATGCGTCGTCTCGTTGCTTCCTATATGCTTCCTAAATCGGACCGGAAAAATGCCAAGAATCAAATTCACTAAGGCTGCCGTTGCGAGTCTGGGGCTGCGCGCCGACGAGAAGGAGCAGTTCTATTTTGACGCTGCCATGCCGGGCTTTGGCATCCGTCTCCAAGGCGACGCCGCTCGCTGGATTGCGCAGTATCGTGTGAACGGGGCAACCCGTCGCGTGACGCTAGGCCGCGTCGGAATCCTGGATATGGACAAGGCTCGCCTCGCTGCGAAGGCAGTTCTCGCAAAGGCGGACCTCGGCGTCGACACGCAACGGGAAAAGAAGGACGCCCGGCAGCGTGCCACCAGCACCCTAGGCTCGCTGGTCAAAGCATATCTTGATGAATACGAACGACTCGTGCGCCACAATACATACCGGAGCGCCCGCCTCTATCTCAACTCCCATTGGAAGTCGTTGCATGCCACGCCTGTCAATCAGATCGACCATGGTGATGTCGCAGCGCGCCTCGCCATCATCCGCAAGGACAGTGGCAACTCGTCTGCCAACCACGCGAGAATTGCGCTGTCTGGGTTCTATGGCTGGGCGATCGAGAACGGCTATGCACACGTCAGCCCCGTCATGCGGACTCGTGTCAGAAAGAGCAAGGCAAAGAAAGACGCGGGGAGGACTACAGGTCGCGCGCGCGTCCTGAGCCATGAGGAACTCGCCGAAATCTGGAAGGCCTGCGAGAAAGATGAGTACGGCAAGATCGTGAAGTTATTGATCCTGACCTTGCAGCGCCGAGGAGAGATCGCTGGACTTGGCTGGTCTGAGATCGATACTGTCAGGAACAAGGTGGCCATCTTGCCACCCGAGCGTACTAAGAACGGGCTCGAACATCTTGTGCCATTTTCGCCGGCTGCCCTAGCGATTCTGGAGACGGTGCCACTGCGCAATGATCGCGACCTCCTCTTTGGTGAGCGTGCCGGACCGTTTTCCGGGTTCAGCAAGTCCAAGAAGGATCTCGATAAACGCATAGTGGAGAGACGCCTCAAGATCGATCCAGGCGCCAAACCGATGCCACGCTGGACTCTACACGACCTACGCCGGACCGGTTCCACAGGCATGAATGAAAGCCCTCCTCTTGGGCTCGGCGTTCAGCCCCATATCGTTGAAGCTGTTCTGAATCATGTCAGCGGTCACAAACGTGGCGTAGCAGGTATCTACAATAAGGCGCTCTATTTCACTGAAAAACGTCAAGCCCTAGATCTTTGGGCAGAATTCGTAATAAGCCTCGTTGGTCAACTGAAGGCTACGCCTTCGACACTGAAGGACCGAACCGAGGATCACGCGCGGTTTGCCGAGACGACGGCTGTATAGGTTTACTCGGGAGAGCATAAGGCACCCCTCCCCCATCTCGATTTCGCTTGTTGTGACCCTTACTATGTCAAGGTCTAGCCACAACGCACACATTGATATATTTCAGATACTTACGAGAACTTACGAGGACCGCCAAGTACGTACGAAGACGGAACAGAACGGCATTTACCGCCAAGTTTCCGCCAAGCCTATGGACGTCTATGCATAGGTGTAGGTCGCTCCTCCTTCCGCCTGAGATCTGCTTAAACTCAGTAGGCAAACGAATTGCTGCGTCGGGGAGGTCGAAGATAACGAGAGCGCACTACCACCGTTTCCCCCGACCGGATGAACCGTTGTTCTTATTGCAATTGACGGACGCATTGAAAATTCCAGTTGAAGCTGAAAACCCGCATTAGCGCAGAAATTCAAGAGCGCGGCCCGGGAACTTTGGCGATAATCTTTCCTTCAAGACCCTCGCGAACGAGCCCTCCGAGAAACTGCGCGAAGGGTATGATGTTCTGGCGCGCACTCGCATCTTCGAGTGCGGCCATGTAGGCATCTCGTCGTTCCACAGGCACAACAGTCCAAGGATAGCCACCTGCGGCTAGCATGACATTCATTAAGAATCGGCCCATACGCCCGTTGCCATCCATGTAAGGGTGGATATAAACGAACACAAAATGGCCCAAGGCTACGCGCACCGCCGCGTGATCTTCATTCTCAAGAATTTCAAAAAAAGTTTGCATGGCGTCAGGGATTGCATGTGGCGGCAGCGGAACGTGCATCGAGCGTCGGATATAGACTTGACCATCGCGGTAGCCCGCGAGACTTTCAGGCCGCATCAAGCCTGCGGTGACGCTGGGAGCAAACATTTCACGATACCAACTGCCGTGATCCTCGTCGGTAATCATTCCGGGGTTCTTATTTTCAAGGATCGAACGTACACTTTTTTTAACGGCCTGGAAGGCTTGCCAGTATCCGCGGGCGGCAAGCGCGTCAGCGTGTTCTCGGTCCCGCTGATCTATATCGGGATTCCAACCACCGCTTCGTACGCGCTCGATCAACTCGACACTGACACGGTAGCCCTCAATCGACAAGGAATGATAGGCATCTGTAACGTAAGCATCTTCGACACGCTTCAAGTAAGCTTCGATATCGTTCGGAAGGCCTGGGGCATTCGGAAAATTTGCAATGACCGGGTCGCGCATTTGCTGCCACATCAGTCGTAAGCGAGTAGCGTAAGGCGATAGTTCCCTGCGCGGAAGCCTCAGTTCGACTTGAGTTTCAAACGGGTCTTGCTCTCGTATGTCATAGCCAGCGGCCCTCATGGCACCCACTATATCGTTTGCGATCCGCTCTCGGCCGATATTGCGGAATGCTGCAGCAAGACGCCCAGCGATTGCCGTGTGTCCGCCCTCAATCAGGCGCCGCACTACGTCGGAGGCGTCGGCGACGGTGGCAAGGGCCGTTCGCGCGTCAGTTGCGTTCTGCGCAAAATAAGCGGGCGATGCCTCGATTAACGCGGCAGGTAGCGAAAATAATCTCAAGCCCTGCTGTTCGATTACGTCTTGCTCTCGGGGCATGTTCAGGCGCATGTCGAAGATTGAAGTGCCATGCAAGAGTCCGGTCGGCTTGTTCCCTCCTCTAGGCGTCCTTACGAGCAGCTGTCCGGGAACGGTTCGATTGCCTCCATGCAGGGACAAGGATTGCTCCGGTGACAGGCACCAGTCTTCGTGAAAACGCGCCCGAAGATAGGTCGCGCAGAAATCCCAGAACGACGCGTACCAGGCCGTGCTGTCTCCCGTACGCTCTCCCGGTCTGGCTGGTATGTACCAGCCCTTCATGACTTCTTGGATGAATCCGTTCTTCTGTAAGCGTTCACGATGGCTGCGTGACAGATCACTGGCTCGAATGGCAACTATGCCCTTATCTTGGAGTGCTTTGAGCATCTCAAGTGATTTGGCGAGCTTTTCCTGTGGAGTTGCCATGC
Source organism: Aestuariivirga sp. (assembly GCA_030680855.1). Classification (GTDB taxonomy): domain Bacteria; phylum Pseudomonadota; class Alphaproteobacteria; order Rhizobiales; family Aestuariivirgaceae; genus Aestuariivirga. Next base: position 28,059 of record JAUXUN010000061.1, on the reverse strand, counting down.
TGTGCCTCTAGTGATTACTTAAGGTAGATTTACAGGTTATTGCGATGTGTGTTTTATAGGTTATTGTGTCATATCATTTACAGGTTATTGTGTCGAGAAGAATATAGGCTATTCACCCGAAAATGGTTAAATAAAACTTGACATTGTCAGATATATTTTGATATATATTTGACATAAGGGAATCATCATGAGCGACGGCCCTCACAAAAGCCTGCCCATGCGAAAGGGCTGGAAGAAGTTTGCAGAGCACGCAGACAAGGCGGCTTTCGAACTCGAACAGGTTGCGGATGCAGCCATCCCCGCGCTTGAAGGTGACTGGTGGGAAGACGTCGCTCCAAGCATCGACGCCCTCCGTAAGATAGTGGGGGACACCCGCCAGTTTTCACTTTTCGGCAACATCAGTATGGAGGCTATAGAAGCGCTGAAACAGAACAATCCGGGCAATTCGTTATTGTGTGCCGTTGTTGACGGTGTCGTGCGCGCCGTCGCGAGTGGCCAGACCAACGAGGAAGCTTTGCTCAGCGGTGCCATTGCCGCTCTCATTGATCGCGGCGCAAGAGCAATTCGTCAAGTCGAGGAACACTACCTGCGAAAAGCCGGTGCGAACCGCGCTTACGACATGAGAACGAGAATGGAAGATGGTATATCGCGAGCGCCGGTCGAGGCCCTGGGACGACGAATGCTAGGATTTGATCCAAGGATCGCGCCGCTGAAACCGCAGAAGCTGCAGGGCCTAGATGACGGGGTGAGGCTATAATGGCGAAGAATAGCAGCGAAGAAGACAGAAATGATGAGCTCCGCGTAAACGTGTTGGAGGCTGAAGCCCGCTCGTTATCAGGTTGGTTGAACTGCCGGATTGGAGAACATTTGCGTTTCTCCGCTGAACCGCTCGCATCTTATTTCTTTGCGCAATGGGATCCCGTTCTTTTCGACGCACTGCTACTCGCCGCAGCGGTCGAATTCTGCGACAAGATAAAGCGACGTTCAGCTTTCAAATGGATGCGTAAAATCGAGCTGCGGATTCCCGTACATGACCCCGCGCTGTGGACGCGCCGTGAAATTGCGGACAGTTTGAACAAGACGCTTCAACTCCTCACTGGCGACCGCTGGCGGATTGAATTCAGCAAACGCAAGAAGGAAGTCGCTCCACCACAGCAAGGACAATTCAACCTTCCGCCAGTGCAGTTGCCTGCAATCATTCCGTTCAGCGAAGGGCTTGACTCCCGGTCGGTCGCCGGACTTATGGAGAAAGAATATGGAGATAGGCTAATTCGCGTGAGACTCGGCTCCAAGACGAATGATCGCCCACGGAATTCTTCCGGACGACCGAGTCCCTTCACCACCGTTCCTTACGAAGTGCGGCATGGTGAATACCGCTTTGGCGAATCAAGCGCCCGGTCCCGCGGGTTCAAATTTGCGCTCCTCAGTGGACTTGCTGCCTATCTCGCCAAGGCTGACCTGATCATCGTACCGGAAAGTGGGCAGGGCGCACTCGGTCCCGCGCTCGTTCCAGTCGGACAGATGTACGAAGATTACCGCAACCACCCACTATTTACTGTCCAAATGAGCGCCTTCCTGAAAGCACTGCTTGGCCAGGACATTCGCTACGAATTCCCTCGCCTATGGCACACCAAGGGCGAAACGCTGCAACAGTACATTTTACAGAACAATCAGACGGATTGGACGGATACGCGGTCTTGCTGGCAAGATAATCGCTTTGTCTCAATCAATAAACACAGGCGGCAATGCGGAGTCTGCGCGGCCTGCATGTTGCGTCGATTGAGTGTTCATGCCGCCGGCTTATCAGAAGCCCCAGAGACGTACATTTGGGAGGACTTGCGTGCCGCATCGTTTGAGAGCGGTGCGGTAGCGGGATTTCAGAAAATCTCTATGCAGCGAAATTACGCCATTGCAGGTGCACTGCACCTAGATCATTTGGCTGGCCTTAGACAATCACAGATTCATGCACATGGTCTTGATTCCTGTATCCACCAGATTGCTCCGGCGCTTGGAAAATCGGAGCCAGAAGTGCGAGCCGGGCTGGACCGCCTTTTGGCCCGACATGAAAAGGAATGGAAAGAGTTCATGGAATTTCTCGGCCCCAACTCGTTTGTTTCTCGCTGGACTGAGGGTGTATATGACCACGCCGCTTGAAGGTATGCCACCCGCGGAAGTCGGGGAGCGTCTGCGGATTGCTAGGGAAGCAGCAAAGCTGAAGCAAGTCGATGCAGCCGCTAAGCTCGACATCGCGCGGACGACCCTAGTAGCGATCGAGCAAGGGCAGCGGCGCGTTCGCATAAGCGAGTTACAGCAGCTTGTGAAGCTATACCACACGTCGATCAATGCCTTGCTCAGAACCGAGGCAATCAAAGTTGACTTGGCGCCACAGTTTCGCAAACTGACTGAACATGTGGATGAAGCTGTTGAGAATGCTGCCAGGCTGTTGTCTGATCTCGCGAAAGCGGAAGTTGAGCTTGAGAACCTGCTCGGCGTTAAACGAATCAGAAACTACCCTCCTGAACGACCCATAATGCGCGGTGATGTACGTGCACAAGCTGAGCAAGATGCGCTTGAGCTGCGGCAATGGCTGGGACTTGGTCTTAGGCCTATTTCCGACATAGTCACTATTCTTGAGATGGAGCTAGGGGTTCGCGTCTACATTCGCCGCATCGACGGGCGCATCTCGGGGCTCTTTGCCTATGACGAAGCATTGGGGGCCTGTATTCTCTTGAACGCCAACCATCCACGAGATCGGCGTACGCAAACTGCAGCGCACGAAATGGCACATCTAGTATCCACCCGCCGTCAGGTAGAAATAACTGACGGAGTGCAAACCGAAAACTCCCGCGAAGAACGATATGCCGCGTCATTTGCAAGAGCACTTTTAACCCCCGCACGGGCGGTCATGCAAAAATTTCGAGAGTTGACTGCCGGATCATCTAAAATTACGCGACGACATGTTATTGCCCTTGCACATGCCTTCGGTGTTTCACGCGAAGCGATGGTTCGGCGGTTGGAAGAACTCAAGCTTACTAAGGATGGGACCTGGGACTGGTTTCAGCAAAATGGCGGGATCACCGACGAACAAGCGCATCAAGTTCTTGGTGACGTCCCCGCACCTGATGCCAACAAGGCTGAAGCCAACCAGCCAACGACGCTGCGCCTAGGAATGTTAGCAGGTGAAGCATGGAGACGTGGGCTCCTGAGCGAAGGGCAACTTATCCATATGTTGCATGTTGATCGCATTGAACTACGTCGTATGTTTGATGGCCTGGAAATCGAAGGGAGCGAGGCCGATGGGGCTCTCCTGCCTGACTGATCCCACGGTTTCAATCGTCCTTGATGCCAGCACTGCAATTAATCTGAATGCGACTGGTTTTGCCGAGCCTATTCTGCGCGCACTTCCAACCAGGGTATTGATCACTGATACTGCGACGAATGAGCTAAAGGAAGACCAACGAAACCGGCGACGCGATGGTGAACTGATCAGCTCTCTTGTAGATAAGAGACTAATCTCAGTTGTCTCGCTGTCGGTGACTCAAGAACGGCACTTCGAGTCGCTTGTAGTTGGGAATGGCATTGATACTCTCGACGATGGTGAAGCAGCGACGATTGCCTATGCAACAGAATCCGGTGCCGTGGCGGTAATTGATGAGCGCAAAGCGAACCGCATCTGCGCGGTACTGTTTCCGCAGGTGCTTACGGCTTCGACAATAGATGTGCTTGCTCACAAAGCCGTGGAACTCTCTCTTGGAAGTGAAGGCCTGGCCGACGCCGTGTTTTCTGCTCTTCAGCAAGCCCGTATGCGGGTGCTTCCGCATCATGTGGATTGGGTCGTCAGCTTAATAGGACAAAGCAGGGCACAAAATTGCCCCAGTTTGCCGCGAGCAGCTAGAGTCAAGATCAGCTTGCAATCAGACACACGTTAACCAGCTGCAAAAGCGAAAACTCGCGCAAAGCGTCGGGCGTGCGATCTAGCGGTGTCTGCTCAACTCCCAAATTTGCTAGAGAACAAATCCGCCGGCTGATTGTGAAAGCCAGAAAATGGGGCTCAGCTCGCCGTATCGATAACATTACATTCTAAGCAACACGACGCGCGGGTGATCTCTGAGAAGCGGCAATCAAGTTCGCGGCCACCTATCTCTCTGAATTCGAGTTGGCATACTGAATGCCCAACACAGACACCAGGATGATGAGAACCCCGATCCATTGCAAGCCAGTAAGCACTTCACCCAGCAACAGAAACGCGGAGGCCAGACCAAAAATCGGGGTCAGTATGAGGAAGCTGCTCGCAAATCCTGCCGACAGATAGCGTAGAGCAGCAAGAAATAGACCCATTGCAACGAGGAATGTCAAGGTACCCGACAGAGCGCAAACTAGCCAAATGTCAATTGACATTGTGCTGAGCTCACCAAGTCGCTCGGCGCTCCAATGAAAAGGAAACATTGCAAGGCTCACGAGCAAGCCAATTGTCTGCTGGCCGGCGACGAGCAGCAGCGGATCTGCCGCCGAGTCCTTTGAAATTTGCCGAGAGAAAACTGCGTACAGAGCACAACAAGCAACGGCGATAAAAATTAAAGAAGCCCCATAGAGGCTTTCAGTCAAACCCTTCATTTGATCGCCGTTCATAGTCATGAAAAACACCCCGCCGACAGAAACAATGGTCAGAACAACTTGAATGACGCTGAGTTTTTCAGCCAATATCATTGAAGCCAGGACCATGGTCATGGCCGCTTCGAGAGCCCAGATGGTTGAGGAGATTGATGCATCCAAGTGAACAAGTCCGACGATGCCGAGAGTGGTTGAGAGACCTGGATGAAGCACTCCAAGAACAGACGCCACAAGAAACCTGCCGCTAATCTCCACTTTTTCAAACTTGACGGTGACGATGATCCAAGAAACGAGCATGCTGGAACTCAACTGAATGAGAGCGACGATCATTGGTGCAGTGGAACCTAGCAGGTACTTGCTCAATACGCCTGTCAGTCCCCAAGTACACGCTGCCGCAATGACAAACAGGACGGCCGTAGTTTCTCTCGATGCGATCAAAAGATGATTCCCTTGTAGGTTGGGCTGCGGCGCAATTTTTGGTGGATTACTAGCCATCAGCGGTTCAACACCCTTACGGAACTTGATGCTGACAATTTCAAAAATCATCAATTGGAAAAACCGTGAAAAGCCGTGCAGTATCTACACGAATAGGAAAGTAGAGATTCGACAAAAAACAAAGAGAAGCGCCGGAAGCGTTGACGGCTTGTCATCCGCTTAATGTCGGCTTACTCGCCGATAGCAGGCCAATTGCTAAAGCGCGCAATATGACGCGATGGGCCAACTGCAGACATTCACCCATCGGGGTGTAGCGAAGAAGATGGCATCATAACGCCTATTCGTAAATGACGCCTACAACTCGCCGAGCGAATTCCATCAGGCGCAAATGTGAAAACTGGCCCTCGACCGTCTCTGTGGCGATCACTTCCGATGCACCCAGTCCGCCGATAGACTCAAACTGTCGAAGCGACTTCAAACCGGGCAGAGTTGGCCCGACTCGTTTAAAGATGCTTGCTCCGTCAGTCAGCGTCAGGGCTACGAACTTCCCTTCGTAAGCGTCGAGGTCGGTCGGCAAGATAGCTGTCCCGCCAAGTACGATCTGGCCAGGCAAAGCCAAAGGCAAAGCACTTTCGTCACGAACCCGGTATGATGCTACAATATTCTGCAGTGACGGCGCGTTATCGATTTGAACGGCCTCCTGCTTTCCCATTGGTGGCGGAGAGTCATCAAACAGCACTCCGAGCACTCGATGAATCTGGGTCTCGCTGGGATCGAGCATTCGGGTCGGGGGGCTCTTTCTTGGATCAGGAGTCTGAGCAGCAAGCGCCAGCGAGGACGTATCGGCTTGAGGTCGGAGTAGTCGCCGTGCAAGTACTTCGCCGTTGTGAAGGGCAATGACGAGGTTGCGATCGTTACCCGGTTTTGGGTCGCTTTCGACTACGACGATAGAAGTCGCCGGGGCTGCGAAGCCCATATTTTCATTCTTGAGATAGAAGAACGACTTGTTCTCGAACCATCGGCTATCGAATGTATCGTTCGCTTCGTCCTGAGTTCCACCACTGCGCGGCGAGCCGGTAAATGCGGCAAGGTCGGGAAAAATAGGTATCACGAAATTTGGATGGCTTCCTGGCTTCAATGGCACGATATTACTCAGTGACGTCGCCGCATCCCGCCATTTCCAGCGACGAAACTCCTCGTGCACATCTTCGATACGCCCGCGTAAACGCCTTAAGTGTTCGTCTTCGTCCTTTACGTCCTTGTAGGAGATCTTCGACTTGTCACGGTGATGCGCCTTGTTCAACAACGCAAGACAACCGTGCCCATCCTTGAGAGCCGGATCGTTACAGAAGTCGATGATCATCTTTTTCCGGAACAGCTCATTCGGCGGCTTCCCGATTAAGCCGCGAAGACGTCCTAAGTAGTCGGCGAAGCCAGCAGCCTTTGACGATGCCGAAAACGCAGGATAGGCCGGATCATCGAACAGATCGGCGAGGCGTGCCTCAATAAACGCACGTGCTTCAGTTGCGTAGTCCTGCGCTTTCGACGCATTGTCAACATTGCGCTCGAATGCCATGCGTTTGCTATCGAGTTCCTCGATTGCCGGTGCGGTCTCAACTTTCGCGCGCATCTCATTGACCGGATGGACACTACGATGCTCCACAAGATCATCTTTGCGCGCTTCAGCCACTGACATGCGGGCAAACAGTCGATTGTGCGTTGTGAGAACTAACTGGACCCCGATCTTCACCAGTTCCGGGAGCGTCCGCGCCAACCGGTCGCGATTATCATCATCGAGGAGTTCCTGAGGATCGTCGAGAATCATCAATTTCAACCCGCCGCGCGCCGTGTGTACGTGTTCCCAGAATGCAAAGTAGAAACCGACCAGGCTCGCCCGCAGCGCAGAAGCGTTCGAGACGTGCTGCGCGGGTGCGGAGATACCGTTCGATCCTACAAACAAATCCAGTGCTCCCTTGGAATCCATGCCCGAACCGACGAGGCTAAATCCTGATGTGGCGTAGGCGTTGTTGTAGATTTTGTTACGCCAGTAAGCGGCTCGTCCATCCAAGGTGGTCCTGAGGCTTTCAACTTGCATTTGAGCCAATGTGCCGATAGCGATCACGTCGGTAAGCGCCTCGCTCGCGACCCCATACTCGGCGATACGGTTCTCCTTATAGCGCCGCTGCGCCAGCGCTTTGCTCATTCGGTCGCAATATACGAGAGCAGAGTTTATCGGGGCAGCACTCTTCACTATGTCCGAAAGTGCCACGAGTTTGACGCCGAGCGGTGAGCCGTCGGTGATTGGTTCCGCGCGCGGGTTTTGCTTCGTGATAACCGCCAAGACGGCGGCATTGACGACGTCCTTGTGCTCTTTCTGCCAACGTCCGAAACTGATCGCGCGATGGATACGTGCAAGTGCATCGCCAACGTCCTTGGCGGTGGCCGTTATCGCGGCGGGCAGTCTGTCCGTCGCTGGCGGCGCGAATGCTGGAAGGGCTTCGAAGCAGGTTTTGGCTAACATGCGCGTCCCAGCCTGGAGTACTGAGAGCACACCTTTGAACGGAGTGGTATCGAAAAGTTCAGTCGCAATCGCAGAATTGAGAAGGTCGGTCGGGACCGCAGGCAGGTCCCTCTTGATCTCTAGAGCCAACTCCTCCGGGACATTCTGTGAAAGTTTGCCAAGTCGAGAGGCTGCCCAAGTGACGACAGTGTGTCCGATGAGTTCGGCATCTGCGGATAGCGCTTCGCTCAACTCCTCGCGCACTGGACGGCCGGTCTTGGCGTCAATTGCATCCTTGAGGCTGCCACCACATACTTTACAGGTCGAAAGATCGATATCGCCCTCTTCCTTCATCCATGCCGCGACGCGCGCGTAAAGCTGTCGCCTCCTAGCGAGATCAGGCGTGGTGGTCAGATCGGAAAGTACCTTCGCCTCACGATGGATATCTGCAATGAGTCTCTCGACTCCAGCGATGTGCTCGTCCTTGAGCTTGCTGAGACTTGCTAGTCGTGCGGCGCTGGTGAGCTTGCCGAAGTCGCTCAATGTCAATCGGCATTGAACATTGACCCAGTATCGGCGTCCAATATTGACCCACTATTAGGCGGAGTTGAGAGAGCGCCCGGAGGCGATGCGTGAAGCCGTGAGGCGTAGCGCAACGCATCGACGGAGGGCGCCTTGGGAGGGTTTATCAGATGCGGTTTTTGAAACGCCAGCTTTCGTTTCCGGTCTCGACGATGTCACAGTGATGGGTGAGACGGTCAAGCAACGCGGTGGTCATCTTGGCATCCCCGAAGACCGAAGGCCACTCGCTGAAGGTCAGGTTGGTGGTGACGATGATGGATGTGCGTTCATAGAGCTTGCTGACCAGGTGGAACAGGAGCTGCCCACCGGCTTGTGCAAAGGGCAGATAGCCAAGTTCATCGAGCAGCACGAAGTCGAGGCGGCTGAGATAGTCGGCGATGCGTCCCTGCTTGCCGGAGCGTGTCTCGCTTTCCAGCCGGTTCACCAGATCGACCACGTTGAAGAAGCGGCCCCTTAGCCCGCTGCGAATGCAGGCCCGGGCGATGGCGATGGCCGGATGGGTCTTGCCTGTGCCGGTGCCGCCGATCAGCACGGCGTTGCGCTGATTGGCGATGAAGGTGCCGTTTGTCAGATCCCTGACCAGGGTCTCGTTGATGGGGGTGCCGTCGAAGTTGAAGTCATCGATGTCCTTGGCGAGTGGCAGTTTGGCGATCTTGAACTGGTAACGGATGGAACGGGCTTGCTTCTCGGCGATCTCGGCCTTCAGCAGATCGCCGACAATATGCGGTGGTTCATGCTGCCGCTTGATGCTGACCGCCATGACCTCATCGTAGGCCTGGCGCATGCCATAGAGCTTCAACTCGCCCATCAGGTCGAGCACTTGGGTTCGTTCCATCAGTCTATCCTCCTCAGGCTGTCATAGCGGGCACAGTCGGCAACCGGGACATGGCGCAGGTGCAAGGCTTCCGGTGTCGTGATGGTCACAGGGGGTGGTGTGTCGCGTTTGCGGCTCAGGATATTGAGGATCACATCGGCGGAATGGGTGCCTTGATCGAGAGCTTCGGCACAGGCAACTTCAACAGTGGCAAGCCCATCAGTCAGGACAGCGGCGAGGATCGCAACCATCTGGCGGTCGCCGTCATCTGACCCCCTCAGTTTGCGCCGGACACGCTCAAGTCCAGAAGGTAGAACCCAGTCCTTGAATGGTGCGCCGTTGCGCCAGGCTCCCGGTTTGCGAGCCAGAACCGGCACGTAGTGCCATGGATCATAGACTGTCTCGCCACGTTTGAAGGAACGGGCATGTTCAGCGACAATCGCACCATCCTGCCGGATAACGACGCGGTCGGCATAGGCCTGTACCTCCACGGGCCGCCCCACGGCACGCGAGGTGACGGAGTATCGCACATTGTCAAAGCGCACGAGGCAGGTCTTCGAGACAGCCGCCATGCTGGCATGGAAGCCATTGAAGCAGCCGGAGCTTGGAACCAGATGGGGTCTTTCCGCCTCGAACATCTGCCAGACCGTCTGATCGGTCATCTCCGGATGCTTGTGGGTCTTGGCGTAGGCGATGCACTTGTCGAGCAGCAGGCCGTTCAACTCCTCTAAGCTCTTGATCCGCAAGGTCGGCGTGAAGAACCGTTCGCGCACCAGACCTACCTGGTTCTCTACTTGGCCTTTCTCCCAGCCGGACGCGGGCGTGCAGGCTGTGGGTTCGACCAGATAGTGGCTGCACATCTGCAGAAAGCGGCGGTTATACTGCCGGTCTTTGCCCACGAAGATTGCGTCCACTGCCGTCTTCATATTGTCGTAGATGCCGCGTGTGCAGGTGCCCTTGAAGAAGCCAAACGCCCGGTCATGGGCGTCAAACACCATCTCCTGTGTCTCGCGTGGGTAGGCGCGGACAAAAAACATCCGGCTGTGGCAGAGGCGGACATGCGCCACCTTCAAGACTACCGTCGTGTTGTTGATGCGAACGGTCTCATGGCTCCAGTCAAACTGGTAGGCCTCGCCCGGTGCAAAGGACAAAGGCACATAGGCATCCGCCGTTACTGCACCGCGCTCTTTGGCCCAGGCCTTCGCATAGCGCCGGACTGCATCGTAGCCACCCCTGAAGCCTGCATCGCGGAGTTCCTCAAAGAGCCGGATCAGGGTCAGACGCTCCCGGCTGGCCTTACCCTCGTTCGCCATCAAAAGACGATCCAGCTCCTCCCGCCAGGGACCAATCATCGGCAGGGGCTGGACCTCGCGTTCGTACTGGAACTCTGTCGCTCCACTGCGCAGAATCTTGCGCACCGTGTTGCGTGACACATGCAAATCCCGGCTGATCTCCCGGATCGACCGATGCCGGACAAAATGTTCCCGCCGAACCCGTGCAATCGTATCCACACTCTTCATCCCCACACCACCCGCTCAATCCAAAAGCGGGCAGTCTAGCAACAGCACGGTGGGTCAATTTTGGATGCCGATTCCCGTGCCTAGTGGGTCAAAATTGCATGCCGAAACACACTCCAATAAGCTCGGAGCAAACACTCTCAACAGTATGAAGATGGAGCGGACGTGCTTCAGCCATATTGCTATCTGTAATAGAGTTGTTGGGAAGACAGTATGCTAAAAATTGTATTTTATTACTTTCGACCATTAGATGCAAGGTGCGGCGTATCTGGGTAGTGTCTCAATTTGAAATTCCGCTTTGACCCAAACAGGACACTGTGCGTTGATGGCAAGCACAGACGAAGGCAACCAGATCACGCCGGATAAACTGCCCAGCTACTGGCCTCGGGGCCATTGGATGCACCGCTTGGGTGAGTAGAGAGTCCCCCGACTTCGCGCACGGCCCGGTTGCCTCGAGCGTCAGATGCCCTCTCCTGACGACGGGCCGAAGAAGTTTGCGGCAAAGTAGTTAATCATTTCAGCTGCCTGGGTTCCCTCCCGAAAGCGCCGCTGCTCTTCAAAGTCGACAGTTGGCACCAGATGAATGAACTGATCGTCGCGATAGAGCGGCAGCAACGCGTCTGGATCCAGCCCGCCCGACCGCAAGCCAGTGAGATTGTTGGCCGCCTCAATTGCCGCCCCAATCGTGACATCGGCCAGCTGGACCGCATGGCTTAACTTGGAGTCGACCTGCGCAACCTCAGTGAGCTTGAGCGGAAACTTCATGCTAGTGATTTGGGTCTGCCGAAACTCGATGTCCATATCGTGGTCAATGAAGCGCTGGATGAGCTCATGGTAGGTCAAGAGGTTCTTCGACTGATCGTGCTCCACCCGGTATGGTCCATCAGCCATGACCTCCATGCGGCTGATCAATGACTGCAGCACTACGAGGGCAGCGTCGGTGTTCACGCCTGGCGTCACTATTGCATCAAGGCACTCGGGCGCAGCATACTGTGCCAAGGGTCCCAGAATTTCTGGTATCTCACGCCACTTCGTCCGCCTCGCCGCTGAAACCAGTTCCTGCAGCGCGTCCTGCGTCTTAGCTTTCACCGCAAACTGGAAAGCCGCTAACAAGCCGTCGAATATCTCTTTGCCCAGGAGCGTAGGGCCGACCATGGAGAGAAGCGACGCCATGGCGTAGTTTCGCCCGTCCCCGTACAGGTCAAAACCCCGTTCGTGGTAGAAGGGCTCGACCGCGTAATCGACGAACATCAGCACCAGCAAATAGCGCTTGTCGCAGACGTAGGTCACGCACTTGTAATTGGTCAGCAGTTCGCGTTGCAGCGCGAGGAGCCGTGGATGATTGCTTTGACGGCGTGACAGGGTGCGGTACTTCAGCTCCGCCGCCTGCAGGTTGGGGAAGTGCTTCTCAATCAGTCGCCCCGCGTCTTCGTTGGTGATGGCGATCGCCGTCGCACCCTGAAAGCACTGGTCACGGTTGAGAAGATCGAAGCCGGTGTATCCGCTCTCGTCAATCCGAAAGCACTCCATTCCTGTCATTCCTTCTCCACGGACGATTGCGAGTATGGGCATATCGGACTAAGTTCGAGCGGCAGGTGTCAACTGCCACGCAGTTCACCAAATCTACAGCCGAGTGGCTTCTTAGGGAAGTCTGGCTTGGCCCAAAGCGGAAATTCAAATTGAGACACTACCCGTCTCTGACAACATAGAGGTCCACTATGGGCCATCAGCGTCGGTCAAACGTCGTTTGATTTATGTCGGCTTACCTCACCACTGCAGAAGAAATGCAGGAGCAAGCAATGCGACGCTTTCGGCCAACAGTGGAAAATTGCCAAAGGCAGACATCCGAAACTTCAAGAAAGCAGCATTCGCAACTTCTGGATGAGACAAACCGACTATGCTATCGTGCGGCGGGAGGATGTCTTATGCGGTTTATTCACACTGCGGACTGGCAGATCGGCAAGGTCTTCAAACAGTTCGAAGCGAAGGAAGAAACGCTACGACAGGCGCGGCTTGTTGCAATCGAACGCCTTGGACAGTTGGCGCGGACAAATGGCGTCCAACACATCCTGGTCGCAGGTGACGTCTACGACAATGAAGCACCGAATACGATTACGCTTCGAGCGCCGATTGAGCGGATGAAGCCGTTCGCGGATATCCAGTGGCATCTGCTTCCCGGAAACCATGACCCTCATCGACCTGAAGGCGTGTGGGACCGCGTCGCCCAGCTCGGATTACCCTCGCATATTCACTTGCATCTCGCACCGAAGCCGGTTCAGCTAACGGACAGTGCCTTTCTGTTACCGGCGCCCCTGCTACGAAAGAGTGAATTTGATGACCTTACCGCATGGATGGACAACGCCGCAACGCCAGCCGGTGCTTTGCGCATCGGGCTTGCGCATGGCTCAGTCATAAATTTCACCAGTGAGGGCGAAGCCAACAACCCGATCGATCCCACGCGGCCCGCAAAAGCCAAATTAGATTATCTGGCTTTGGGAGATTGGCACCGTACTGTTCAAATTGGACCGGCTGTCTGGTACGCGGGAACGCCGGAGCCTGATCGAGCAGGACGACAGGAGCGCGGCACCGCCTTGCTTGTCGAGATTCCCGGACCTGGAGCGCAAGCCTCTGTTAAGGAGCTAACCACAGGCACTTACCGGTGGCTCACCCGCACCGAGCGTTTAAGTGATGGCAGTGAACTTGCTGATCTCGATCAACGTCTGCGCAATGAACAAGACCTCTCCTGCCTGATTTTGCGTCTCAGGTTTGAGGGAACGCTCCCGCTTGCCGCACACGCGCAACTTCAGCGCCGCCTTGTTGATCTTGAAGCTGCGGTGTTTCATCTGGACCTCGATCAGACCGCGCTGGTCGCGCGCCCCACAGAAGCCGATCTTGAAGCCATTGATTTTGACGGCGTACTCCGCCGTTCCGCCGACCGCCTCAAGGCGATGGTGGATGATCCCACCCAGAGCGCCGAGACGCGCCGCCGTGCTGAAGACGCACTGATCGAACTCTATCTGCGCGTTGTTGACCAGCAGCAGGGAGAGGCCGCCTGATGTTTATCAAGGCACTGATGGTCGAAGGTGTTGGGCGCTTTGCGTCAGCGACGCATATCGACGGCTTCGTCGAAGGAGTGAATGTTCTTGCCGCAGGGAACGAGGCCGGAAAATCAACCTTGTTTCGTGCCATTCGTACCTGCCTCTTTTCACGGCATGACAGCAAGGTTCAGGAAATAAAAGACCTCGGTTCCGACGACAGCCAGTTGCCAGCGACGGTTCAGCTCACCTTCGAGCACAACGGGCACACCTACGTTATCAAGAAATGTTTTCTCCGCTCGCCGAGCGCGACCTTGACCGAGGATGGCCGTGAAATCGCGCGTGGAAAGCAGGCCGACGAAGCCGTTTGGGAATTATTGGGCCTGAGTCCTGGCAGTGGCAGAACCCTTGATGATGGAGCGTTTGGCGTCCTTTGGGTCGGACAAGGCGCGTCGTTTAGGGTCCCGGCTCCCGGTGCCGCCGCATCGTCCGTGTTGAACTCCGCAATCGAGTCCGAGGTGGGCGCACTCATTGGTGGTGAACGCGCGCGGCAGGCCGTCGAAGACATAAATACAGAATTGCGGCGCTACCTGACCGACACCAATCGTCCAAGAAGCGATGGCCCCCTTCATCGCGCAGTTCAAGAGGTCGAACATTGGAAAGCTGCCGAAACAGAGGTGCAGGGCAAGCTCACCGCGCTTGACCAGCAATTCACCAATTTGCTTAAGCTCCGCCAGCAACATCAAGAACTCACCGACCCCGCCACAACGGACCAGTTGGCGAAAGAGCTTATCGAAGCCAAGAACAGCTTAGCCGAAGCCCGGTCATCGGCCCAAGAAATCCGCCGTTTTGAAGCGGAAGAAAGCAGCGCCAGACGCGCAGTTGAGGGCGCGTCGCAACGTCTTAAACAGTTGCGCGATCTGACCGCACGGATTGATGCAAGTCGGCGAAGCGAGGCCGCCCAGACGAAAAGCCTTCCCGAACAGCGAGCGCGTGAGCAAGAAGCCCGCACTGCGCTGTTGCGCACACAGGAGCAGATTGCGGATATCGAGAAGCAGGCGCACGCACTGTCTACTCTGGAGCAGCAACTTGAGAAACTAGCGGCGGCATCCATCCGGGCCATGAGGAAGGACGACCTTGCGCGTCAACTCACGGCACTTGAGCGGGCGTCCAAGGAGCTATTGCAGATCGATGCTCAACTCACCCAAATAAGCATCAAGCCAAAACATATTGAAGACCTCGATGAATTGGACCGGCAAATTGCAACGCTGGACGCGCAGCTCTCTGCGGCTGCCGCTCATCTAACCATTGAGGTGAAGCCCGCTGGAGCTGGGCAAGTACGCATCGGAAGTGCCCAGCCTGAAGGTGCCCACAGCGCTCCAATTCTCGCGCCGACAAAGATCACGATTGGAGAATTGGCGGTTGTCACCGTGACGCCCGCACCGAACGTGAGACATGAAGAGCGCCAGTCATCCGATGCAGAGCGATCGACGCTCTTGGAATCAATCGGTGTTGCCACTTCCGCCGAGGCGCGTGCGCTGCTCTCCAAACGCCATGATTTGGAGGCAAGCCGCAAGGCAGTGCTGACCGAGTTGAAAACCCTTAAGGTTACTGGCGACCCGGCATCGGTCATTGCAAAAACCAAGAGTGATCTTGCGGAGACGGACGCAGCGATTTCCGCCGCGCTGACCGATACCAAACGCCAAAGTCTTCCCAGCAGCAAAGAGATTGAAGAAGAGAAGCTGGAACTAAGTCAGAAGCGTGCGCCGCTTGATGCGCGCCGGGCCAGCCTTGAGGAAACACGCGAGCAGCAACAGGAAGCACTTGAGGGCGCAGTCGGAGCCCGCAGCGGTACGGAATCCAAACTCGAAGTTATTCGAAAGAGCATTGAAGACGATATCGCTCTTTGTCCTGATTCCGAAAGGGCAGCGCGAGACACCAGCCTCGTTACCGATGTCACGACTGCCGAAACCGCCCATCAGACCGCCGCAACCGTGCTTTCAGCCAAGCGGCAAACGACGCCCGATGCCGCAGAGATCGAGCGGCGAGAGGTTCGCGGCCAGCGGCTGGAGCAGGCGCTCGAAAACCGGAAGAACGACTTGATTCAGCTTGAGCGGGAAATTGGTCGGCTGACAGGGCAAATCCAAACCGCAGGGGGCGATGGTGTTGGCGAAGCCTTGGCCGCCGCTCAGGAACAGCGAACACTGGCCGAGCGTGAGAGGTCGCGATTTCAAGAGCGTGCCGCCACGCTCCAATTGTTGCGCGACACGGTCTCTAGCTGTTTGGCTGAAGGCCGCGAGCACTATTACGAGCCAGTTCGGAAGCATCTGCGGCCGTTTCTCAATGACCTCTTTCCCGGTGCCGAGCTTGAGTTGGGCGACGGTTTCGCCATAACCGGCATCAAACGGGATCGCACCGAAACATTCACGCGGCTTTCCGACGGCACTCAGGAGCAAATCGCCGTTCTCGTGCGATTGGCGATGGCATCCATGCTCGCCGAGCGGGGACAGACGGTTCCGGTCATTCTGGATGACGCGCTGGTCTATTGCGACGATGATCGCATCAAGCTGATGTTCGATGCTCTCAGCCGCGCCGGACGGAACCAGCAAGTTATCGTTCTGACATGCCGACTGCGCACGTTTGCGCCGCTCGGCGGTCACACGTTGCGCGTTCAGGTTCCATCGGAGATCAGTTAGTGGCTCAGCTGCAGATCGCTTTCATATTCAACTTCTAGGTCGTCCAGCAACCTGTGGGCGTCGAACCATAGGAAAAAGCGGTGGGCAGTCATCGACCTCGATGCATCCAATCAAATTGAACCCAAGCCGCTCATAGAGTGGAATGTTGGCTGCATTTGTCGATTCCAGGTAGGCTAGGCACTCCTCGTGGTCAAATTTGTCGATCATTGGCTTCAACAGCTTAGATCCAATCCCCTGCCCTTGATGGCTGACATCAACGCCAATGAAGGCGAGATACCAGTGCGGTTCTTCGGGTTGATATCTGTCCATCTGGTTCAATACGGCCAACACGGTCTTGGTGGTTGGTGGATCGAGGGTTCGTTCGAAATGCTCGAATACATCCTTCTCATCCGGAAGAGTGTGAGGCGGGAGCCAGAGGGCCGCTCCGAGATGTTCACCGCTGTGATAGGCACTCCCGCATGTGAAGGCCTTGCCACCTAACGTTTCTGCAAAATTCGGAAAATGGACCAAATAGCTAACGGGGTTTGGATAGCAGAACCTCACAAATGGATCAACGGAGAAGGCAAGTGTCAGTGTCTTAATCGAACGATCCCGATCTTTTACGCCTGTCGCAACGACATCGTCGCTGGCAAACGGAGCAATAACTGTCATAACGGCTCCTCCCAATTTTTGTGTTGCATTTTTTTGAATTCTCTCTCTGTTTCTGCCAAGCGGAACTCGCGCAAAGTATGCTGTGTAGTTGATTGTGGAGGATTTGCTGGGTACCTTCTGACATGCCTGCCACCAAAGGCCTTGCTTGAGTCTACTCTCTAATTTTCCGCCTCCAGACCAAATTCAATTTGCCGCTTTCTTCAAATAGCGCACCTCGCAACGGCTCCGAAAACATGGGATCGTCAATAACCGCGCTGAGATATTCACGCGGTTCAGCCTCATGGGTCATGGCTTTCCAAGCAGCCCCCACTTCCTGCAGACCAAACAGAAACCGAAAATCCGGACTATCTTCCTTTGGCTTATTATCGACGGCCACGAGCCTTAGTTTCGCATGAAGTGTGAGCGTCCGAATTGTCCCGACATAGCCATCGGTCGTCGCAACAAAGGTTCCAATGACAGACATCAGCTATTCTCCTTATTTGTTGCGTCCGATGCTCTGCCGCTCTTTCCCGATTTTCGTCGCGCTATCGGTAAACGGGGCACATCCTGCAGTTCTTTCCGGCCAGTTCGGAAAGCAGCATCGGCCTTAAGAAACGCTTCGAGCATATAAGGGATGAGTTCTGCCACGCTCTCCTCTGCACCATAGTTTCGGGCATAGAGCAGTGCATAATCATCAAGTGCCTTCTTGAGTTCAGGTTGAACCGTGATGGCGAGCTTGACCGGAACCCGGTCCGGCAATTGCGCAAGTTTCAGAGCGCTCATGGCTTTGCTCCCGTCTTTGGATAAGGACTGAGCACAATATCCTTGTGGACAATGATGCGAAGTGGCCAGCCTGGCCGCACCGTCAAAGTCGGTTGGACGTCGAGTGTCCGGTCAACAAGGTTTTGGCCTGCCTGATTGGCATTCTTCTGGGCGGATTGTTCGATGGCTGCCACGAGGTCATTCTGACTATTGCCAACCGAAAGTTCAGTCCCGACACCGAGAAGGGTTGCAAGCGCAACGCCCTTGAGAAGTGCCCAGGTATGGAAATCAACCTTGTCCTCGAGCCCGGCGTAGCCGCCCTCGTCCGTTGCGGGCAGATTGTCGATCACAATCGATGAGCCATCAGGCCGGATCAACCGCTGCCAGACAACAAGCGCCCGCTTCTGGCCGAAGGCAACGATACTGTCATACTTGCCGGTGATCTTGGTGCCCTGGGGAACCAGCAGATAGTGGCCCGTCACCGTGTCAAAGACATTCTCTGTGACCTGCCCGATCACAAAGCCCGGCAGGTCCGAGTTCAAGCCTGTGACCAGACTGGCCGGAATGATCGAACCCGCCATCAGGGTAAAGGGCGATACCGGCCTTTGGAGACTGTGGGGATTGTAGATATCGGTATCCGGCTTGCCATTGAGGAAGGCAATCTTCTTATCCCGATTGGTTTGAGGCCCATTTTGCGGCGCCCCTCCGTTCTGAAACGTATCCAATCCTGCAAGAGCTTCAAAAGGCGAACGCCCCGATGTCGCGTTTCCCGCGTCAGTGGATTTGTTATCTCCTTCTCCGATTTTCCGGGCGGTCGTGACAGCATAGAAGAGCTTTGACTCCCTGCCCTGTTGGGCGAGACGTGCCAAGCGAATGCGGTCAGCCCGCGCAATATCGGCTTCGGGGTCCGGTTGGAAGGGTCGGTCGGGAAGCGGGAGTTCTGCACCCTGCCCTGTGTCCACCTTATGAAGGGCATCACCGAAGTCGCCGGGAAGTGGCGGACCCAGTTTGGGGATGGCATCATAAGTGGAAGGCAGATTGGCTAAACCTTCTGCCGTTGCCTTGCGGTCGGTATTGTAGAGTTCCTGTTGGACTTGACCTCCGCGCCAGTCCGGGGGATCAAGCGCCACCAGCACTGCGCCCAGAAGCACCACCGATAGGAGCGCCGTTCCGCCAATCAAGACTCTGCGATTGATGCGGCGAACCGGCCTTGGCCGCACCCGCAATTCGATATCGTCGGGTGGCCGCTTGTCAGTTGACTGGGTTTGCTCGGCCATTACCGGTCTCCGTTTCGCGAGAACAGAAATCGGCGCCTGGGTTGAGCCGCATCGGTACGGTAGATCTTCACAATCGATTGCGGCTTGGTGCCTAGTCTCAGTTCAGCAACGGCGAAGAGCCGATCCACGATATAGGTGTTACCCTTGACCCGGTAATTGACGAGGGCGGGCCCACCATTTGAGCCCTGCACAAAGAGTGGCGGCGCTTCGCCTTGTGGCAAGGAATTTGGAAACTGAATATAGACTTTCGCACCATCATCAAAGACACGGGCCGGGGCAAAACTGGCACGACCTTCGATACGGTAGCGGAAGTTCAACTGGTCGAAGCTTTCAACACCCGCCAAGGGGACACTATCTGCTCCTAAGGCCTCATCATTGCGCTTCTTGATGGCGAAGAGTTCGTCTTCCGGATAGGTCCAGGACAGGGACGACATGTAGGTCGCCTCGGTGCTTTCAAGTTCAAGATGATAGGTCCGCCGTTCTGACGTGATTAAGAGATTGGTTTTGAGGTCCGGCGCAATCGGCTTGACCAAAATATGGACTTGGGCCGTATTCCCTTCACCGCTAGTCGTATCACCCACGATCCAGCGCACCGTATCGCCGGTTGAGACGGAAACCAGTTTTTCATCGGGCTGCAAGGCAACATCACTCACCTGATTGACGGCGGCATAGAGCCGGTAGAGTGCGCCGGAGCTGTAGGGATAGACCTGGATGGCATTCACATAGGCTTCCTTCACGGGTTCGCGTGTTGCAGCCGCATTGGCTTCATCGACCCGCGTCAGAGGGTCGTCGAGCTCTTTGGTCTTCTTGGCCTTGGCGCCAAGTTTCTTGAGTTGACCCGGCAGTGGCAAGGGTCTGACCTTCTCGACAATCTCAACTGGCATGGCCGGTTCGGGGATATTCTTGGCTTCGACGAAGGGTTCATCGGCAAATGTTTTGGCGATTTCTTTGCTGGCACAGGCCGATAGCGCCAAGGCCGATACGGCGATGAGAAGAGTCTTCATGGGTGGGTTCCTTCTGGTTTGAGTTCGTTGGCCCAATTGATTGCGTTTACATAGATGCCGAGGGGATTGGCCCTGAGGGTTGCAGCGTCACGGGGTGGCTTCATCACGATGGTCAGGACGCCGGTAAAACCTGTCACACCCGCGGAGGTGCCATTCTCAAAGGCCTTCTCGCGCCAGCGAAGCTGGAAGGATGTGGGAGAGGCCCGAACCACACTGGCAATCTCGACAGTGACACTGCGTGTTCCAATCTTGCTGAAGGGATCGTTTTCGCGGGCGTATTCGTTGAGGGTTTGGGCGGCCCGGTCGGTGGCATAGTCATAGGCCTTGAGCCAATCCTGCTTCACCACCACGGGATCAGTGGAAATACCTCTCACATGCTCAATGAAGCGGGCCAGCTCTGCGGCGATCTGGGCATCTGACGGTTCATAGGACAGGGTCGCGGGGGCAACTGCCCTCACCCCTCCATCCCTCTCAACTTCGACCACATAGGGGGTCACGCGTGAGGTGGTGGAAAGGACGGCAATTTGGAATGACAGACCAATGGCCAGCCCCAGTGCACCAAAGGCCATGAAGCGCCAGTTCCGTGCTTGCACCCGTGCCGACCCCAACCGCTCATCCCAAACCTGGGCCGCCTTCTGATAGGGGGTGACTGGCGCTTCGCTTCGGCCATAATTCAGTCCGGATCGTTTGAAGATCATGGTTCAGGTCCTTGTGTAATCAGTTGTCGGGATCAAGGTTGGGGCCTTCGCTGGCAGACCCACGGTCACCTTCCCGGATCGATTGGCTCGCGACTGTGCCGGCCCGCGTCATCTGTTCACGCCGCCTGATACGACGTGCCCAATCGGGCTCAGGAGATGCACCGGACTTGCCACGGCCTGTTGGCGCCGATGGACTTGCACCACTGCCTGCGGCACTGAACCCATAGGCCGAGCCTTCACGGTAAGCGTCACGAACAGGTGCCGAGGCGCGAGATGCTACGTCCTGGGCGGGTTGGCCAATGGTGGCTTTGAGTGCGCCACCAACGCCGCCCTGCTTGAAGCCAGCCTGGGCAGCACCAGAGAGAGAAGCCGCCGATGTGACGGCTCGTGACGCACCCGATAGTCCCAATCGGGCAGCGGCACCCATGCCGGCCATGCCCGCAACACCAGCTGCCGCAAGACCGGCCGCCGTCCCAACGGCAGCCCCTGCTCCCAATTGTGGCGCACCGGAAATCAATCCAGCAGCGATTCCCGGCGCAAAGATTGCAAGACCGAAGACGGCAATGGCTGCAAGAATATGGCTTGCCGCCTGTTCAAGTGTGATGTCTCCTGTGGGTGGCGCCGAGATGGTGCCAAACAGCGTTGACCCCACACCGACAATGATCGCCAGCACCATGAGCTTGATGCCCGAGGTCATGACATTGCCGAGGACCCGCTCTGCCAGAAACGAGGTCTTGCCGAAGAGCGCGAAGGGAACCAGCACAAAGCCAGCGAGAGTCGTAAGCTTGAATTCAATGATTGTGATGAAGAGCTGCACTGAGAGAATGAAAAAGGCGAGCAACACGATGAGCCAGGCAATCAACAGCACGGTGATGGTCACGACATTGTCAAAGAATGAGGTGAAGCCCATGAGGCTTCCCGCCTGATCGAGAAGCGGTTGCGAGGCCTTGAAACCGGTGGCTGCGACAAAACCGGGTCGCATCAAGTCTGTTGCCGAAATCGTTGCCGCCGAGGCCTTCAGACCAAGGCTGGCGAACGACGAGAAAATCACATCGGAAAGCGAAGCAAAGTTATTCAAGAGCAACGCGAAGAAGCCGACATAGAGAACTTTGCGGATGAGCTGGCCCAAGACATTGTCCTCAGCCATCAAGGACCAGAACAGGCCTGCCATCACCACATCGATGGCAACCAGCGTCGTAGTCAGGAAACTCACATCCCCTGCCAGAAGTCCGAAGCCGGAATCGATATAGGTAACAAAGGTCTGGGTGAATGTGTCGATGATGTTGAGGTCGTCCATGGGCAATACTCATCCGCCACATGCGGGGAGGTACGCATGTGTGTTGTGTTGAAGTTCGATAGATTTAGGTGCGTGCTATTTGGTGTAAGCCTCGCCGTCGCCGAGAAAGCTCTTGAAGCGCAGACGTGCCTCTTCTTCTGACGCAAGCGTCCGTGCCCGCTCCAATCCTTGCGCCCGCTGCTCCGTCGCAATCAGCGTTTGGAGTTGCAACTGCTGTTTGACATTGAGCCCCAGGAGCTCGTTGCCCGCCTGCTGGGCTTGCAAATTACCAACGGCCGTCGAAGACTTGGACAGAAGGTCAGACAGCACCCCGCCATCTTCTGTTGTGTTTTCAACAACTTTCGCCTGTAAACTCATGTTTCGCTTGAAGGCTGACAGAGTTTCGTCCCAGCGTTGCTTGGTGGCCTTCAAACTTTCATCGCCAGTGAGTGCGTTTGCGTATTCGGATGGAAACAATGTTTTCAGTTCGCTATCGGTTTCAGTGACTGAGAGTGCAATGCCGTCAGCTTTCTTCAAGAGAGATTCAATGTCACCGAGGGATGATTTGAGATCGCCGCCAACCGATGATCCCAATTGTTCGAGATTGAGATCCATCCTGGTCAGCATCTGCGCCTCATTGGTGAGCTGCTTGACCTGGTTCTGGATTTCTTCGAGGGAGCGGATCGCGGTCAGCAGGTTTTCCTCGTAGTTCCACGGATCGAAAACCGTGAAGGCTGAGGTGGGTCCGCCCATGGCAATGCAAAGTGCAAGACCACTTGCTGCCAACAATCCAATGCGAAACTGTCGAGTGCTATTCTTCATGGCTTTTCTCCTCTGGGATTGTGCCGTCCCCTAACTCGTCTGGAAACAATGAGCCGTGTGGCTCTTCAAATGCCTGATGTAAAACAATGCTATCAGCGTGTAATGCGCGCTCGATCATGCCGGCCTCTTCGGCAAAACCCTTTGCCGCGAGGAATGTGACCGGAAATCCCTCCGTCCCATGTTCGGCAAGAAGTGCATCAATGAGTTTCTGGTCCTGCGGCGTCGACGCACCACAGATGGCAAGCGCCAAAGGCCCAAGATCAAGTTCAAACAGCCGATTTCCCCGCGCGGTCTGGGCATAGTAATCCTGCTTGGGGGTTGCCCTCGAAATGATTTCGATCTGGCGCGGGTTCAGGCCGAAGCGTTCATAGATATCCCTGATCTGTGGCTCAATCGCCCGGTCATTGGGAAGAAAGATGCGTGTTGGGCAGCTCTCGATGATGGCCGGAGCAATGCTGCTTGCAGAAATATCCGTCAGGGACTGCGTCGCAAACACCACGGCAACATTCTTCTTCCGCAGCGTCTTGAGCCATTCACGGATGCGGGCTGCAAAAAGCGGATGATCCAGAAAGAGCCAGGCCTCATCCAAAATCAAGAGACTGGGACTGCCGTCAAAACGGCTTTCGAGACGGTGAAATAGATAGGTGAGAACCGGAAGCACTAGCCCCTTGGTTTCCATCAAGGTCTCAAGCTCGAAATGCATGACATCACTGAAGGCGAGCCTGTCTTCATTGCCATCAAGCAAGCTGCCCCAGGGACCTTCAAGCGTGTAGGGCTGAAGGGCTTGCCGCAATGGGTTGGATTGCAGGAGCAGTGACAGTCCTGTCAGTGTGCGCTCGTTGGCTGGCGCCGATGCCAGGCTATTGAGGGCTGTCCAGATCGCATCCTTGTTGGCGGGATCGAGAGCAATACCCTCGTGCGAAACAATCCCCAATGCCCAGTCTCGGGCAAAAGCGCGTGAAGCGGCATCATCAATGTCGCGCAACGGTTGGAAAGCGAGAGCCGAACCAAGTCCCAGATCAATTCCCGTTCCACCCATGGAAAGTGCAGCAGCACGTGCTGACCGGCCCTTATCGAAAATAAAAACCTGCGCATTCTCATAGCGGCGGAATTGCAGGGCAATTAGTGCCAGAAGCACGGACTTACCGGCCCCTGTCGGCCCAACGATCAATGTATGCCCAACATCCCCAACATGGAGATTGAGCCTGAAGGGTGTTGAACCCCGTGTAGCCGCATGGAGCAATGGCGGCTGATCCAAATGATCATTCCAGGCTGGTCCTGCCCAAACACTCGAAACCGGCATGATATGCGCCAGATTAAGCGTGTGAATGACGGGTTGCCTGACATTGCAGTAAGGGTTGCCCGGCAGTGAGCCGAGCCAGGCCTCGACCGCATTGAATGTTTCGCGGATAGTGACAAAGCCCTTACCATTGACCACGCGCTCAACCTGCCGCAACGCTTTGTCCGCTTCTGATTCATCCGGGCTTGCGACCATAATGGTTGTCGTCACATAGCCGAAGGCGACATCGCCTGAACCCAAGTCTTCCAGGGCCTCATTGGTCTCATTCGCCTTGGTGGCAGCGTCCGTATCAAGCAGTGCTGTCTCCTGATTGAACAACACTTCGCGCAGGATTGCGATTACGGATTTGCGCTTGGCAAACCATTGCCGACGCTTGCGCGTGAGCAGCTTTTGGGCTGCAGGCCGGTCAAGCGCGATCCAACGCGTGACCCAACGATAGGGAATGGCGAGATCATTCAACTCATCAAGAAGTCCCGGAGTCGTAACACCCGGCAGTCCCAGGACCGAGACACTCCGCAAATGATGGTCACCCAGTTTGGGAGCCATACCACCCATGAAAGGAGTATCTGCCAACAACGCATCAAGATAGGCCGGGATGGCAGGAACCGCGACTGCATGATCTTTCAACGAAACCGTTCCATGTAGATGGGTGAGGGTCTCGCCATCATCCAGAAACCTGACCTCGGACAGAATATTGCCCAAGAGATCAAGCGCACGATCCGTCTCGGTGATAAAGTAGTCGCGCCATTCAAAGCCACGCATATCGGTTGTTGTTCGTTCGTCGTCGCCACGATCAACGAGATAGACCGCTGCCTTGTCCTGGGTTTCGGCAGGGGGCAGCCAGCAAAATGATAGCGTGTACTCACTTTCAAAATGCCACTGCTCTGCCACGAAGCTCTTACGCCGTTCTTCGTCAACCAGCAGCGAGACCGGGTCGGGAAAGTTGGACAAGGGATAGTCCAAAGCCTGTTTGCGGCGTGCCTCAAAAAACAAGGCCCAACCCGAACCAAAGCGTTTGAGCACATTGTTGATCCGTGCGGTGACGGCAATGAGTTCCGCCTCCGTCGCACTTTCCAGATCCGGACCGCGATAATGTGCCAGCCGCAAGAAACTTCCATCCTTGTTCAGAATGATCCCAGGCCCCACCAGAAATCCCCAGGGGAGATAGTCCGACAGGAGCTTTGGCCGTTTCCTATATTCCGTGAGGTTCAGCATGAGAGACTTCCTGGGTGACGGGCATGTCGGGAGATCACATCGGCAAACTGCGCGTCTTTCCGTGCGGCAGTTGCGGCAATGGCATGACCCACAATCCAAACGATGAGACCCACGACCCAGAGCCTCAGGCCTAATCCCAATGCCGCGGCGAGCGTCCCATTGATGATTGCAATGGTGCGCGGCGCTCCCCCTAAGAGAACGGGCTCTGTCAGTGCGCGATATAAGGGCACTTCGTAACCTGGAAGATGTGTGTGGCCTGTCATGCTCAAATCCTCAACCGATCAGGGCGCCGCCGCCAAAAGAGAAGAAGGCCAGGAAGAAGGACGTGGCCGCAAAGGCGATCGAAAGCCCGAAGACAATCTGGATCAACCGCCGGAAACCACCTGACGTATCGCCGAAGGCGAGGGAAAGGCCTGTGACAATGATAATGAGGACAGCCACAATCCGCGCCACCGGGCCTTCGACGGATTCCAGGATTTGGGTGAGTGGTGCTTCCCACGGCATGCCGGAGCCGGCGGCAAGCGCCAGTTTGGTCTGCAGGATCACAAATGAAACACTGGTTAAAATAAGAATACGGACTGGCTTCATGGAGTTATCCTCATTGAATTTGGGGCTGTGTATTGAAAATGGATGTAAGGGCGTAGTCACCATCGGTCTCAAGACCCTCGACTTTCACGACCTCGGTGACCCGCCGCGCCGATCCTCGGCCCTCCAGAAACACCAGAATATCGATGGCCTCGGCAATCAGCCGGCGTGGAACCGTGACAACGGCTTCCTGAACCAGTTGTTCAAGCCGGTAGAGGGCACCCCTAGCTGAATTGGCATGGACGGTGGTCAGACCACCGGGATGACCGGTGTTCCAGGCCTTCAGCATGTCGAGGGCTTCGGCGCCCCGCACTTCACCCACCACGATCCGGTCAGGCCGTAGTCTCATTGTGGAGCGCACGAGATCGGAGAGTGAGACCACGCCTGGCTTGGTGCGGAGCTTCACGCAATCCGCAGCCGAGCAATTAAGCTCACGCGTGTCTTCCAGAATGACAACGCGTTCGTTTGAGGTGGCAATCTCGGCCAGCAACGCATTGACCAATGTGGTTTTACCGGAACTGGTGCCACCAACGACCACGATATTGCCCCGTGCGAGAACCGCTTCCCTCAACCAGGCCGCGACCTCGGATGACATGATGGCGTGATCGACATAGTCGTCGAGCCGGTGCACGAGACGCGCGGGCTTGCGGATCGAGAAACATGGCCCCGGCGCAACCGGTGGAATGAGACCTTCAAAGCGTTCGCCGGTTTCGGGAAGTTCCGCACTGACAATCGGCGAACGCTCATGAACTTCGAGCCGGATGTGGCTGGCAACCAAACGGATGATCCGTTCCACTTCCGACCATTGCAGAACAGTTCCCGTGTCGTGTCGGCCCGAATCCAAACGATCCAGCCACAGCTTGCCGTCGGGATTGACCATGACTTCGACCACCTGCGGCTCGGCCAAGGCTTCCGCAATGACCGGCCCAAATGCGGTCTTGAGCATGGCTTTGCGGCGTTCGAGGGCTTCATTGGCAAAGGAAGTCACAGTTCTATCCACGAAATGTCTCTCCCTCGCCGTCAGAATTCGAAGCACCCGGCGCCGGGGACGCATGACTTTTCCGGTTCGGCGCCGGGGCTTCTCCCCTGGGGTCTTGTGCTTTGGGCATCATCTGGGTCTCATCGAGATCGCGGGCGAAGAGATCGGGATCATGGGCAACGATCCGCTCCAGAACTTCGCTCACGATGTTCTGGCCGCCAGCAAGCCTGCGACCCACTTGCGCGACGAAGAACTCGAAACGCTGGTTCCCGAGACTGCGGGCGGGTTCCTGCTCAGACTTTGGCAGAGGTGGCGTGATGGTGAGGTAATAGCGGACGAAGAGCGCCAGACTTTCAACCACGATCTGCTGGTTGCGGTTGATCTCTCCGAGCTGCTTCGACATGCGGTCCAGCCTTCGGATCAAAGCTGCTTCGCCTTGCTGATCGCGTTCCGGATTGAGCAAACGGTCCAGCGCCTTCTCGACAAGAGCGGACTTATTGGCGCCGGGACGCTTGCAGGCAAGCTCCAAACGATCTGCGACGGAGCGGGAGAGATAGGCCGTGAGGCGCGGTTTGGTCATCACCTCACCTCAGAATAGCGGAAGGGCATCGTCGCCCTCGGATGTGTTCACGCCATAGGCCCGCGTGGCCGCTGACCTTGCTATCGGATCGGTATTGGCGGTCGCGGTTCCAAAATCATCATCAAGAAGGGCAAGATCGTCGGATGTCCCCACGTCCTGGGGTGCAGGCGGGGCCGCCTCATTCCAAGGCTCACGGGTAAGACCGCCCTCCTCGCCATCACCACCTTGCACCACTGCGAACCATGGTTTCTCGAGACGCGTATCTGCGGCCCGCACCTGACCTTCCCAGTCATGAGGTTGATGTGGTGGCGCATCGGCAAAGTCACCGTCCTTCAGGACAGGTGGTGGCAGAACCCGCCCCTTGAAGTTGCTGTCCTCATAGTATTTGAGCTTCTTGGCGCGGATGGGCTGGAGCCCTGAGACGAGAACAAGCGCTTCGTCCTGGGGCAGCTGCATGACTTCACCAGGTGTTAGAAGCGCACGGGCCGTCTCCTGACGGCTCACCATCACGTGGGCAAGCCAGGGTGCCAGGCGGTGGCCGGCATAGTTCCGTTGGCTACGAAGTTCGGTCGAGGTTCCCAATGAATCCGAAATGCGCCTTGCGGTGCGTTCATCATTGGCGGCAAAGGCAATCCTGACATGGGCATTGTCGAGAATGGAATTATTCTCGCCATAGGCCTTGACGATCTGGTTCAAGGATTGTGCAATGAGATAGGCCCTGATCCCGTAACCCGCCATGAA
>JAUXUN010000059.1 GCA_030680855.1 Aestuariivirga sp. | reverse complement strand
GACCGGTACGCCCTATTTCATGTCCAACATCGAGGAAGGCGTGGCGCTTGCCGATGAATCCATGCGCGCCGCGATCAAGACTAAATATCCAGAAGCCTGGAAACGGATCGAAAACCGCCGCGCCTTCATGTCCGAAAAACTGGGCATCACCTTGAAACCCGAAGTTCTGCCCTTCAGCAACATCCCTGCCTGGCTGCCGCCCTTCTGGCTGGCGCCCGGAAAGGTCATGGCAATGCGCTGATTATTCCCCGTAGGGAATCCAGATATTCTTCACCTGCACCGCATTGCGGAGCAGCACCGGGCCTTCACTGGAAGCAGCGTCATACCAGTCCGTGGCCAGACCATAGTCAACCAGTGTGCGCTTGAGATTGCCGGTGGAGAGCTTCTCAGCGTTTGCCGAATTTTCCTTCGAGCCGAATACCCACAGCGCATCCACATCATCATGCTCGGCCAGCGTCTTGAGCAGCGTGTCACGGCCACCCGTCACGATGTTGATAACGCCCGCTGGTACATCCGAGGTTTCGAGAACCTGATAGAGATCAGTTGCCGCAAGCGGGTGCCGCTCGCTTGGCACCACCACCACACGGTTGCCCATCGCAATGAGTGGTGCTACCAGACTGATGAAGCCGAGAAGCGGCGCTTCATCCGGGCAGATCACACCAACAACACCCAACGGTTCGTTCATCGCCAGCGCCACACCACGCAAAGGTGGGGAGTGAACAGCGCCATCATACTTGTCGGCCCAGGCGCCATAACTGAACAACCGCTGGATTGATGCGTCCACTTCATATTTTGCTTTCGAATTCCCTGTCATCGCCTTGATGCGACTCGCAAATTCATCACTGCGCGCCGAGAGGTTTTCCGCCACGTAATAGAGAATTTGCGCCCGGTTATGCGCCGCGGCCTTCGACCATCCTTCCGCTCCGCGTGCCGCCGCCACCGCATTGCGGATGTCCTTGCGATTGCCCTCGCCCACTTCGCCAACAATCTTGCCAGATGGCGAAAGAATGGCGCGCGAATAATTTCCATCGGGCCGCGCCTGCTTGCCGCCGACGAAAAGTTTTGCCGTGCGATCAACCAATGGTTCATTAAAATTCTGCTTCACCTCCGCTTCAGTTGCAACGCGCTGAATGGCCTTCGGCTTCCGCGCCGCCCATGCTTTCAGTTTTAGATATTCGTAAATACCTTCGCACCCGCCTTCCCGGCCAAAGCCGGATTCGCGGTAACCACCAAATCCCACGGCGGCATCGAAAAGATTTGTCGCATTCACCCACACCACGCCGCATTGCAGCTTGGGGGCAATGTCGAGAGCCAGTCCAATGGTCTCGCTCCACACGCTCGCCGATAACCCGTAACGGCTGTTGTTGGCCAGCATCACCGCTTCGTCGGGCGTGCGGAAGGTCATGCTCACCAGCACGGGGCCAAAGATTTCTTCCGTTGCAACCGTCGAAGAAGTTTCCACATTGGTGAGCAGCGTTGGCGGGAAGAAGCAGCCCGTCACGGGAAGCGTGATCTCCGGCTGGAATTTTTCAGCCCCCTCGGCCACGCCCTTGTCAACCAGCATGCCAATCCGCTTGAGCTGGATGGGATCGATGATCGCGCCCATGTCGATGGCCTTGTCCAGCGGATGGCCGGCCCGAAGCTTGCCCATGCGCCGCTTCAGCCGCTTGATGAATTCGATAGCCACGCCCTCCTGCACCAGAAGCCGCGAACCCGCGCAGCACACCTGGCCCTGGTTGAACCAGATGGCATCGACCACCCCTTCAACCGCCCCATCAAGATCCGCGTCGTCGAACACGATGAAGGGCGACTTGCCGCCAAGTTCCAGCGTAAGGGATTTGCCCGTTCCCGCCGTTGCCTTGCGGATCAGGCGGCCCACTTCAGTGGAGCCAGTGAAGGCGATCTTGTCCACACCCGCATGCTCGACAAGAGCCGCACCGGTTGCCCCCTCGCCAGTCACCACATTGAGAACGCCCGGCGGCAAGCCCACCTTGTGGGCAAGTTCGGCAAATAGCAGAGCCGTGAGCGGCGTGAATTCCGCTGGCTTCAAAACGACAGTATTTCCGGCGGCAAGCGCCGGGGCCACCTTCCATGCCAGCATCAGCAGCGGAAAATTCCATGGAATGATCTGGCCAACAACCCCAATGGCCTTGTAGGCGGATAATTCGCTCTCCTGTAACTGCGCCCAGCCCGCGTGGTGATAGAAATGCCGCACCGCCAGCGGCACATCAAGATCACGCGTCTCACGGATCGGTTTGCCGTTGTCGAGGCTCTCAAGAACGGCGAATAGCCGGGCATGGCGCTGCAGCATGCGGGCCAGCGCATAGAGATGACGCGCGCGCCCATGGCCGCCAAGCTTTTCCCATGGCCCATGGGCATTGCGCGCCGCTGAAACGGCGGCATCAATATCTTTCTTGGAACCATCGGCGATCCCGGCCAGAAGCTTGCCCGTGGCCGGTTCGTTCGTCTCGATCTGTTTTGCGCCAGGCACAAAGCTTCCGCCGATGAAATGGCCGAAGCTCGACTTATGCGCCGCCAGCCAGGCGCGCACCTCCGCATCCGATTCAGGTGCCGGGCCATAATCCATGGTTTCAAAATATTCAGCGACGCTCAAAATTCTACCCCACGGGATGGCGGTTGAAGGCCGAATAACGGCCGGTGACATGGTGCTCAAGCTGGCGCTCGATATCTGCGAGCAGGCTAGAAGCGCCAACGCGGAAAAGATCAGGCTCAAGCCACTTGCGGCCCAGCTCTTCCTTCATCAGGATTTGGTAATTGAGAACGTCCTTGGCGGCGGAAACACCGCCCGCCGGCTTGTAGCCCACCTTGAACCCCGTGCGCTCCTGATACTCGCGGATCATCCGCAGCATGATGAGCGTTACCAGCAACGTGGCGTTGACGGCTTCCTTGCCGGTCGACGTCTTGATGAAATCTGCCCCTGCCATCATGCAGATCATCGAGGCCTTGGCCACATTGCGCATGGTCTTGATATCGCCCGTGGCCAGAATGGCTTTCACATGGGCCTCGCCGCAGGCGCTGCGGAAATCCCGCATCTCGTCATAAAGGGCGCGCCAGTTTCCGGTGAGCACATGCTCGCGGGTGATGACGATGTCGATCTCCTGCGCCCCGTCCTTCACCGAAGCTTCAATTTCCTTGAGCTTCAAATTATGGGGAACGAGACCCGCTGGAAACCCCGTGGAAACCGCCGCGACCGGAATGCCGCTCCCCTCCAGCGCCTCAACAGCAGTCTTCACGAAGCGGTGGTAAACGCAAATGGCGCCTGTATGAATGTTGCGTTCGGCGAAACCCAGCTTCTCCAGAATATCCTCGCGCACCGGCTGCTTCGCCTTGGCGCAAAGCCGGCGCACCCGCGAGGCCGTATCATCGCCACTTAGTGTCGTGAGATCAATGCAGGTGACAGCCTTCAAAAGCCATGCCGCCTGCGCATCTTTTTTGACTGAGCGGCGGCCCGGTAGGCTCGCCACCCGGCGTTCGGAGGCAGAAAGGTTAATGCGCACATCCTCGATCCAGTCGAGATCATAAGCCACGCCTGCATTGCGCGCTGAAGCTGACATGGGGACTATGTTGGTCTGGGCCATAACTCCAGTTAGGGACGCGACTATGGCTTAGTCAAGTCGGGCCCTATTCCATCCCGGCCAGGCGCAGGCCTTCAATGTAGTGGTCCAGCAGCGGGCCCTCCATGAACTTCAATCCGTCCGCAATGGATGCAAGGCTGAGCGGCGGGCGCAGGTAAACGAATTTCGCCAGCGCGTCCCGGGCGCCTTCCAAATCTCCCATTTGCGCCTTGTAGGCGGCGAGATCGCGGTAAGGCCAGGTCAGCCCCGGGCGTTCGTCGAGAACCATCTGCGGGTAGCGTATAGCCTCGGCATACCGGCCCGCCGCGAAATGCGCCAGGCCGATGCCAATGTGCATGTTGAAGGTGAATGGATCGAGCGGTGAAAGCCGCTCGGCCCTTGCAAAGGCCTGCAGCGCCTCTTCGGGCTTTCCCGTGTAAACCAGGCCGAAGCCGCGCCGCATCCAGGCCCAGGCGTGATTCGGATCGACCAGCACTGCCCTTTCAACAAAGCCGAGAGCCCGCCGCGCATTTCCCTCAAGCAGCATGACAGCGGTGCCGAGCGCGGTGAGGCCGGTGGCATCGTCACCAATGTGGCGCGCCGCTGTTTCAATCAGTGCCAGGCCCTTGCGCCGCTCGCCTTCGACATCGTCGGTCCAGTTATAGACAATCTGCTGGGCCCGGGCCCAGGCGCACAGCGCCGCCGCAAGCCCGTAGTTCGGATCGAGCTTGAGCGACCGGTCAAGCAGCGCGATTGCCTCGGGATTCTCATGCATGCGGTGGGCCCAGAGATGCGGCAGGGCCCGCATGACGAGGTCATAGGCTTCGAGATTGTCCGGGCGCTTCATCCGGGCCCGCTCGATTTCGGCCTTGCGCACCGATGGATAAACCGCACCCGCCACCATTTCCGCAAGGCGGTCCTGGAGGTCGAACAGGTCGGATGTGGCGCCCTCCGCCTTGCCGGCCCAGATATGACGGCCTGAATCCGTTTCAACGAGCTGCGCTGTGATACGGACCCGTTCGCCGACGCGCCGCACGCTGCCTTCCACCACATAGCGCACGTTGAGTTCACGGCCCACTTGCCGCACATCAACCGAACGGCCCTTGTAGGTGAACGAGGAATTGCGGGCGATGACAAGGAAATCGCCGATGCGCGACAGGGTGGCGGTGATTTCCTCAACCACCGCATCGGCAAAATGCGCCTGCTCCGGGTCCGTGGAGAAGTTTTCGAACGGCAGCACCGCAACCGAGGGCCGATGGCTGGGCTGCCCGCCCTTCTGGATCAAGGATAGGACATTGTTGGCAAAATGCTGCTGCAACTGAGCATCGGGATGCCAGACGAAAACCCGCACCGTGTGGCCGATGTTCTTCAGCCTCTGCGAGCCGATGTTGGTGAATGACAGGTCGGTCTTTCCTGTCAGGTATTCGTGCATCCACTTGGAAATCGCCATGCCCCCCGGCGGCGAACAGCCCTGAACCCGGACAGTCAGGTTGACCCCCTCGCCAAGCAGGTCATCGTCCTTGACCACGACGTCGGCCATGACAATTCCGGCCCGCAGCCGCAATGTCTTGCCATCGGCGGAGTTGACCGGCGCTTGATAGAGTTGCTGCTGCAGCCCCGACACCCACTCCACCGCCGCCACCGCACTGGCAAATTGGGCGAGGATGCCGTCCCCCATGGTCTTGAAAACGCTGCCGCCGTGCTCTCCGATCGTGGCTTCGACGCGGTCTGTAAAGATATGGCGAACCGCGGAAAGCGTCGCCGCTTCATCTAGCTCGGTCAGCCGTGAATAGCCTTCGACATCCAGCGAGACAATTGGCACAAGCCTGCGTTCATTCTTGGCCATGGCGGCTCGTAATTCCGATCTTCCTGACCCCTAGATACCACGGCGCATGGGGTTCGCAAGTCTTCCCTGCGCCTTCCTCGGGGCTACGATCCGCTGGCTCAGCTCTGCCTATTTCTTCGCCACCCGCTTGGCCGCCGGCTTAACCTTCGCCTTGACTGCCGGCGCAGGCGGCCCCTTGCCATTCTTGCCCTTGACCCCTGAAACGATGATCTGCAGAACCTCATGCTCAGTGGTATTTTTGATCACCCGCTCGCCGACATTTTCGCCGCGCTTCAGAACCATAACCCGGTCGCCCACCGCGAATATGTCCTGCAAGCGGTGCGAAATGATGATCTGGGCCACCCCGTGCTTCTTGAGTTCCAGCATGGTCTCAAGCAGGCGCTGCGTGGCCATGACCGAAAGGTTGGCGGTAGGCTCATCCAGTATGATCACGCGCGGATCAAATGAGATGGCCCGCGCGATGGCCACCGATTGCTGGCGCCCGCCTGACAGGCTTTCCACCCGCTGGTGCACCGAATTGACATCGACCTTGAGCCGCTTCAGCACTTCGTCTGCCTCGGCATACATCTTCTTGCGGTCAACGAACCAGCCTTTTACCGGCCAGCGCCCGAGAAAAATATTCTGGCCCACATCCATGTTTCCGCACAGGGCAAAATCCTGATAGATCATTTCAATGCCAACGGCGCGGCTTTCATGCGGGCTGCGAAAATTTGT
The DNA here is from genome assembly GCA_030680855.1 of Aestuariivirga sp. Classification (GTDB taxonomy): domain Bacteria; phylum Pseudomonadota; class Alphaproteobacteria; order Rhizobiales; family Aestuariivirgaceae; genus Aestuariivirga. The sequence goes on along the minus strand of JAUXUN010000059.1, from coordinate 7,389 downwards.
AACGCCACCCGCCACCAATATCTCGCCGGAATCACGATGGTAGGCCCCGGTCATGATCTTCATCAGTGTCGATTTGCCCGCCGAATTGTCGCCGACCAATCCCAGGATTTCGCCGGGATAAAGCCTGAGGTCAACATCGCGCAGCGCCTGCACGGCCCCGAAGGCCTTGCTGATGTTTCGCATATCGACGATTGGCGCGACTCCGACGGATTCTGACATGCCTTTCACCTTGCCCATAATCTGCCTTTCGCCAACAGGCCGCGGACCCTTGCGAAAATGTTGGCTTGCCGCAGCCATATGTCAATCAGCACCGCCGCAATGAGAATGAGCCCGATAAAGACATTGACCCAATGCTGCGGCAGCACAATTGACCTGCCGTCCGCCGTGATGATGTTGAGTTGCAAAAGCGCCCGCACCAACGTGATGACGGCGGCGCCTGCAAGTGAGCCGATGATGGTGCCGTAACCGCCGAAGATCGAACCGCCGCCGATAATCACCGAGGCGATGGCATCAAGTTCGCGAAACTGGCCCGCCACCGGATTGAAACTGCGGAAATAGGCAACGTTGATAATGCCCGCCATGGCCGCACAAAGCCCCGCGAAAACCATCGACATAAAACGCACCCGCCCCGTATTGATGCCCGCATAGGCTGCGGCACGCAGATTGCCGCCCGTCGCATAAACGCGCTGCCCGAAGGGCATGTAGCCCAAAATGATGCCGGCGATGACGGCGACCAGAACCGTCCACAGGGTCTGCACACTCACCACCTCGGCGAAAGCGCGCAGTGTTCCCAAGGGCAACTCAATGCCATAGGTAGCAAAGATGTCGGCGATCTTGCGCCCGAACAGATTGAATCTTTCGGGAAATCCGGTGAGCTGCTGGCCCGCCACAACCCAGGATGCAAGGCCGCGAGCAATGTAGTACATGCCAAGCGTTGCGATGAAGGAGGGCAATCCGAAGCCCACGGTAAGCAAGCCATTGACCGCACCGGCACTTGTACCGGCAAGCATGCCCATGGCCACCGCGGCCATCGGATCCATGCCCAGCGCTTTCACGCAATAGGCGGCAGTGCTGCCCGCCAAAGCAAGAACCGCTCCGACCGAGAGGTCGATATCACCGCAGGCGATGACATAGGTAAGCCCGATTGTCAGCAGCGCCACTTCGGTGAAGTTGAGGAGAATTGCAAAGGTGTTTGGCAGGTTCCACCAATAGTCGGGCCGTAAATAGAGCCCCATGAACCACAGTGCTGCGACCAGAACAATTGCCAGCGCATCACGCCGCGCCAGGAACTTGCCGAAGCCTTTCGCCGTGAGGGCCTTGTCACTCGCCATGGTGCCCCGTGTCTGGGCCCCTTCAATAGCAATGCCGCCGGATTCAGGCGGCGGCGGCGGCGCCTTGCCGCGGAGCCACGCCCATAGCCGCGCCGGAACCTGACGCCTGATGATGTAAGGTTCAATCAACACGGCGACAACGAGGATAAGCCCAAGGAAAGCTGGCACAGCACCCGCAGGCAATTGGCTGGTCGCATTCACCGTGATATCCACACCATCGACCTTGATGACCCGCGTCGTGGGCCAGCCTTCACGCAGCACCTTGTTGATCAGCACCGTAAGCACCGCACCGAGACAGCTGCCAATTACCCGGCCCCTGCCGCCGAGAATCGAAGCGCCGCCGATAATGACCGAGGCAATTACAATGAGTTCGGCGCTCAGGCCAAATTGCGAGGTGACACCCTTGTCCTGGGCGATGGCCATCAGCCCGGCAAGCGTGGCACACAGCGATGACATGAGATAGGCCCGGATGCGCACCCAACGCGTCGGAATGCCGGCATAGATCGCTGCCTGCTCATTGCCGCCGGTGGCGAATGTCTCGTATCCCCAGCGCGTTTTGGCAAGCACGATTGCCCCGAGGACCGCAATCACAAGGAAAATCACAATCTGGTTGTTGAAGCCGAATGCATTCGTTTCGCTCAAGTGAAAAAACCAGGCGTAGTCAGCGGCTTTAGCCGGATAGGCAATGGTCTTGCCGCCGGTGAGGCCAAGCACCATGCCGCGGCCGATGAGCAATATGGTGAGAGTGGCAATGAAGGCTGGAACCCTCAAAAATGTGACCAGAACGCCATTGATCAGGCCGATAACCATGCCGAGAAACACGCAAAACAAAAGCGCTGCGGCAAGGCTGTAGTCGTAGTGTGTGGGCGAAAAGACAATTGAAAAGGCCACACCGACAAGCCCAAAGGTGGAACCAACCGAAAGGTCAATATCCTTGTTGACGATGACGAAAGTCATTCCAACCGCCATGACGCCGTAGCGCGCCGAATCCCGCAGCAACGCATGCAGCGCATCGGTCGTGCCGAAGAAAGCCGGATTGATGAGCGCGCCCGCGATATAGAGCAGCGCCATGAGGCCAATTAAGCCCGCTTCCCAGCCGCCGACAAACTGCGACGGGGGGCGGCCTTTCAGAATTGCAGCGCGCTCAACCATGAAACTCCAATGAGACCAATACCACGACTTCACACATTGCGGGAGGGCTCACACCCTCCCGCGATATTTCAATTGCTCAGTTGTAACGTCGCCTAGTTCTCAAACCGCTTGCCGACATTGCCGACGCTGTCCTTCGTGACAAGCTGGGCTCGCGTATCGAGGTTGGCTGCAGATATGCCCCGGTCGATTTGCAGGTAGAGCTGCATGACCGGCCAGAAGCCCTGCAGGAAGGGCTGTTGACCAAGCGCACCCGTAAGGTCTCCTGATTTCATGCCCTCTTGCTGGGCCGGGCCAAGGTCGAAGCCATAGGAGCAAATCTTGCCACCCATCTTCAGCTGCGCGATAGCCTTGACCAAGGCAGGCGTAAACACGTTGTTGCCGGCGAAGGCGCCGACCACATCGCCGCGCTGCTCAATCAATCCGATGATGCTGTTCACCGGATCATTCATGTCGGCAGGAACACCGACACTCTCCGGTCCCGCATCGACTTTGAAATTGTCGAGCTTTCCCGCAGCCTTGAGCGCCCCAACGGTAGCGTTGTAGGCCGATGTCACGCGGTTGTTGACTTCGATATTGCCCATCGCCGTATCGCTCGGGAATATGATCGAGCCCTTTTCGACGCCCTTGTCCATCAGGCATTTGGCCAGCGCCGCGCCGGCAATCGCTGCTGCCGAGGCATCCTGTCCCGTATGGCTGATGCCAAGACGGTCATGGATGCCGCCGTCAAAGGAATTGGTCGTGGCAACCGGAATGCCGTTCTTGTAGGCAGCCTTCACGATGTCATCATAAGCGCCGGCTTGCGGCGTGGTCATGATGAGACCGTCAATCGTCGGATCCTGGATGATCTGGTTGAGGATTTCGATTTCACGTGCCGGATCATCCGTAGGGGATTCAGAACCGAGCAACAGTATCTTGGCGCCAATCATGTTGCCCGCGACAGTTGCGCCGACATAGACCGGATCGAAAAAGCCATTGCCCGCCGTATGGGTAACAATGGCAAAAGTCAGATGGCCATCAGCCGAATGGAAATCCTTGGTTCCGGGGGCCTCCTTCGCCGCGTCTTCAAAACTGTACCCGCCGACTGCCTTGCTGACGGTTCCTGCATCCTGGGAACTTGCACTGCCTGAAAGCATTAAAGCCAAGGCAATAGCGCTCACCGAGCCCACATATTTCTTCATGACGTCCTCCCTTTATTTTGTTTTATCTTATTTGTCCGATAATTGGACGGATCGCACACTAATCCAAGTCAGAACCCGCTGCAATGGGCTTGGAAAGGATGAATTCAGATTGGAGGCTTGGCCCCGCAATAGCCTAATTTGGTTTCCATGCACGCAGATGGGTTGGGCAATGTTCGCCTGACTCAAGCACCGGCAGCATGTTTGCCCAGATCTCGATATTGTGGTCGACGAAATCGCGCCCCAGCTTGGCTGCGGCTTCCGCATAGAGCGGCCCCTTCATCAAGGTCAATTCCTCCCGCGCCCGCTCGCGGTACCAGGCGTTTCGGCTGCGCGTTTCAACCTTCTCAAAACCCGCGGTCCGCATCGCATCGGCATAGCGCAAGGGCGAAGCCATGCCAAAATCCAAACCTTCCGACGCAATATAGGCTTTCATTTCCGGGCTCGGTTCATGGTCATGGCCGATGAGCCAGTCGGACGCGACGAACCAGCCGCCGGGCTTCAGCACCCGGAATACATCGCGCATCAGCGCGTGCTTGTCCGGTATGTGGACAATCGAATCCTTGCTGAACACGATATCAAATACCTGTGGTGGAAACGGCAGGGGGCCAGGCACCACTTTCACAAGGCCGATCTGCGTCGCAAACCCCGCTTTTTCAGCGCGCTCACGCGCATGGGCCAGAACCGTGTCCTCAACATCAATGCCTGTCACATTGCCGGCACCATGCATGCCAACCAGCAACACATCGATGCCACCCGCCCCGCAGCCAATATCAAGAATGCTCTTACCCTTGAGGTCCATGCCCTCAAGCAGGCGTCCCACTTCTGCCGGCCCTCCCGGTGAAAGCCAGCCATCACCCCAGACCCGCTCCAGCATGCCTATCATCTGGTCGTGATAGAGTTCGGCGGATTCAGTGATATTCATCGCAAAGCCCTACTGGAGTTGCGCGGTTGGCCCATGGGCAGCCGTTGCAATGGCGTGAGCTTCGCTGAAACTGAAAGCCCCGCCGAACAGGGCCCGGCTGGTGATCACCCCTGCAATATTGGGCAGGTATGACAGGGTCGAGATGTCATCCAGGGTTTTCACTACGCCGCTGGCGATCACCGGCACGCGAATTTTTGCTGCCAGTTCAGTCGTGTGGGCAATCGAACTTTCCGGATGGTCTTCGTCACGGTCGATGTCAGTGAGGATGATGGCCGCAAGCCCGATGTTTTCAAACTGGTGGGCAAACTCAATCGGCGTGAAAGTCGTGGCCTCGGTCCAGCCCTCAATGGCCACATGTCCGCCGCGCGCATCGATGCTGACGACGACGGAATCCGGATAGGCCGTAGCCGCCGCCTTGACGAGATGCGGATACTTCACCGCCGCCGTGGCAATCACCACCCGGCCAGCGCCTGCTTCCATCCAGCTATGGACTTTTTCCATGGAGCGGATGGCCCCGCCCACCTGCACCGGGCAGCTTGTTTTGCTGATAATGTCCTTGATGATAGCGGTGTTCTCGCCGTCATTGAACACCGCATCAAGATCGACCACATGCAGCCATTCCGCCCCCTGCGCCGCGAGGTTGCGCGCCGCCATGATGGGATCGAGGTCATAGATGATCGGGCTGTCAATCCGGTTGCGGGCAAGGTTGACCAGGCGGCCCTTGCGCAGTTCAAGGTCAGGATAAATGATCATCGTCGAGCCCTCCCAAGTTCAAGATGAGCCTTCAGCTTGCGCCAAAAACCCGTTCGTGAACAGGGGCCGGCTTTGCCGGGCCTATTTGGAATGATCGCTAAGATTGCCGCTCAGGGTCAGTGTTGCGAAAATCGAGTCGTCGCAATCCGTATAGGCCTGCGTCGTGCAATCCGTTCCCGAACCCAGGTCATTGCCATGGTAGGCAACGCCAACCTTCACGTGGTCATTGAAGGCGTAGTTCAGCCTGGCCTCGTACCAGAGATAGGACGCATAGGTTTCGTCTTCATAATACTCGTACCCGACCTTGCCGATGGCCTCAAATTTTTCGAGGAAAGGAATTGACCTGACCGGCTTTTTCTGAACCAGGCGATATGAGAGTATTGAACTGGAAAGGAGAAAGCAGATGGCACGGAAAAGACTTGCGGCAGAGCAGATTGTGACGAAGCTGCGCCAGATCGAGGTGCTGCATGGACAGGGCAAGACGATTGCCATGGCCTGCAAGGAAGCCGGGACGACAGAGCAAAATTACTACCGCTGGCGAAAAGAGTATGGCGGGCTTGGGGTGGACCATGCCAAACGCCTGAAGCAACTTGAGACGGAGAACGGCAGGCTTAAGAAGCTGGTGGCCGACCTGTCGCTTGAGAAACAGGTCCTGCAGGATATAGCACAGGGAAACTTGTAAGTCCTGAACGGCACCGGGAGGCGGTGGATGCAGCTCGTGAGAAGTATGCACTGAGTGAGCGCAGCGCCTGCCGGATCGTCGGGCAGCCCAGGGGAACACAGAGATATGTCCCCACGGATAAGCCTGATGAAGATGCCCTGACCCGGAACATCGTCTACCTGGCCTCGGAGTATGCCCGCTATGGCTACCGCCGGGTCACAGCCCTGCTAAACGATGACGGCATTGAAGTGGGCAAGGACCGGGTCCAGCGCATCTGGCGTCGTGGGGGGGGGGCTGAAAGTCCCGAAGAAGCAGCCCAAACGGGCCCGCCTCTGGCTCAACGACGGCTCCTGCATCCGGCTTAGACCTGAATATCCCAACCATGTCTGGAGCTTCGACTTCGTGGAAACCCAGACCCATGACGGGCGGCGTATCCGTCTGATGACGCTGATCGACGAGTTCACCCGCAAGTGCCTGGCCATCCGCGTTACCAGGCGGATCAATGCCATCGGTGTCATAGAGACGTTGGCTGATACCATGCTGTTTGACGGCCTGCCGACCTACATCCGTTCGGACAATGGCCCCGAGATGATTGCAAAGGTCCTGCGTGAATGGCTGACAGGGCTTGGCACCAGGAACCTTTACATTGAACCAGGATCCCCCTGGGAGAATGGATTCTGCGAGTCCTTCAACGGCAAACTCAGGGATGAGTGCCTCAATGGTGAAATCTTCTACAGTCTCAGGGAGGCACAGGTCGTAATCGAGCAATGGCGCATCCACTACAACACCAAACGCCCACACTCAGCACGGGTACAGGCCACCTGCGCCCGTCACCATGGCGCCAAAACCAACCCCACTCGACGAGGCGTCACTCATGCAATAATCTCTCACTGCGTCTGGTACAAAATATCGGGCAGGTCACGCCCTTGGCGCGATTAGGAGCCTTGCTAGGCTTATCCTCAGCGTCACCTGTGGCAATGCGGCCAACTAGGATGGCAGCGCCTATAACATCGGCTGGACGGCGTTCGCCTTTAGGCCCTTTAGGCACGGGCTTCCATTACCACAAGACGTACGTTCTTATAGTCGGCAGCAATCAAGGCCGCCTTGGTTTCTTCCGCCTGTACCATGTCACGGCAGGCATAATGAACAGGATTAGATTTTCGTCCGCTTACCCAAATCATGTGTTTCCCCTATTTTCCAAGCGGTATATAGGAAATCATGGACAAATGCGAGGGCGCAACGCCTTGCCATCAGGCCGCTCAATACCGACGGATTATACGGCGTCTACTTCGCCTCCTATCACGTCGCAACAATTGATTTGACCAAACCCAAAACCGTCAACTATGTCTCCGAACAGGTGTCAACCATGTCCCCGGGCTGAACATCAAGCCC
>JAUXUN010000055.1 GCA_030680855.1 Aestuariivirga sp. | reverse complement strand
TTTGCCGGATAAATTTTTCGTAAGGACCACGCTCGGGCTTCGGAATGTAATCGGAATGCACGATATCAAAAATATCATTGAAATGGCGGGTTACGCCTAAGCGCTCCAGCACGCTTTCGGCATGGGATACGGTGCCATTGGTGAAAATCAGCTTGCGCCCGGGCAGCGCGTGCAGCGCTTCATCCAGGGGGATGTTCAGGGGAACCGGCGCGTAATCAATGTCATGGGCATGGCGCAGGAAATAGGCGGGATCAACCTCATGCTCCACCATGAGGCCGCGCAGCGTCGTGCCGTATTTGTGGAACAAGCCCTTCTGGATGGTGCGGGCTTCCGTCGGCGCGATTTTCAGGATCTCTGAGACAAGCCCGGTCATCTTCCGGTCGATCTGGTCGAACAGGCGGCAGGAGGCGGGGTAGAGCGTGTTGTCGAGATCAAACACCCAGGTCTCGATATGGTCGAAACCCCTCATACGCCGGTCCGCGACACGCGGGTGCCCACGCCGTGCGGTGTCAGCAGTTCAAGCAGCACCGAATGGGGCACCCGGCCATCGAGAATAATCACGCCTTCAACGCCCGATTCAACCACGGCCACGGCGCTCTCGACTTTCGGAATCATGCCGGCGGTAATCGTGCCATCGGCAATGAGGGCCGGAACATCGCCAATCCGCAATTCGCTGATCAGCTGCTTGTTCTTGTCCAACACACCAGTCACATCGGTCAGCATGAGAAGGCGCTTGGCCTGGGTGGCGGTGGCGATGGCGCCCGCTGCCGTATCGGCGTTCACGTTATAGGTGTCGCCATCCCAACCCACGCCGATGGGAGCAATCACCGGAATGGCGTCGCTCTTCATGATGGTCTCGAGAATTTCGATATTGATGCGGGACGGTTCGCCCACGAAGCCAAAATCGATGGTTTCGACCTTGCCGGTTTTCGCGTCGGTCTTCTGTTTCACATAGCGCTCGGCGATCATCAGGCTGCCATCCTTGCCGGAAATGCCGACGGCGCGGCCACCGGCGTGCTGGATGGAGGCGACAATCGATTTGTTGATGGAGCCTGCCAGCACCATTTCCACCACGTCCATGGTTTCCTGGTCAGTGACGCGCAGGCCTTCGCGGAACTCCGCTTTCACCGCGAGCTTGTCCAGCATCTTGTTGATCTGGGGGCCGCCGCCGTGGACCACGATGGGGTTGAGCCCGCAGACTTTCAGCATCACCATGTCGCGGGCAAATTGCTGGGACAGCTTGCGGTCAACCATGGCATGGCCGCCATATTTCACCACGATGACCTGGTCGTCATAGCGCTGCAGAAAGGGCAAGGCTTCCGAGAGGATGCGGGCCGTTTCGGGAACAGGAATGTCGGTCATGGCAAGGATTCCAGCAGTTATTGGCATGGCGTTATAGGGCAATTGCCGGGCTTGCCAAGATTGAAGTTTACCGGGGTTAAAGAAGGCCCGCGATTTCGGCGCGCAGCTCTTCCAGGCCGGTAAATTTCTCGCTGGACGTGGCGTGGATCAGGGGAAAGGCGGCGGAACGCTTTTTCACCGCGGCCTCGGTTTCCGCATGGACTTTCTCAACCCCGGCGGGCTTCAGCTTGTCGATCTTGGTGAGAACCAGTTGATAGGTCACGGCCGATTCATCGAGCAGGTCAAACATCTCCTCGTCGGCGGCCAGCACGCCATGGCGCGCGTCAATCAGCACGAAAGCCCTCGTCAATCCCGGCCTTCCTCTGAGATAGCCGCGCAGCACGGATTGCCATTTCTTGACTTCCTTCTTCGGCGCCTTGGCATAGCCGTAACCCGGCATGTCGATGAGGGTGAGGGCATCGGCGATGTTGAAGAAATTGAGCTCGCGGGTGCGCCCCGGGGTGTTTGAGGCCCGGGCCAGCTCCTTGACCCCGGTCAGGGCGTTGATGAGGGATGACTTGCCCACATTGGAACGGCCGGCAAAGGCGATTTCAACGCCCTTCTCCGGCGGCAACTGGTGAAGGGCCGCCACCCCCGTTATGAATGTCGAGGGGGCCGAAAACAGCCGGCGGCCCGCCAACAGCTGGTCGCTGGTGAAGCGCGAGGTCAAGTCGTGGCCGCTGGTTTCTTTTTCAGGAAGGGCAGGCTGTCACGGATATTGCCGAGAAGATCGATCTCAACCCCGTGGCGCTTCATGATGTAGGACTGCTGGAGGATCGAGAGGAAATTGCTCCAGGCCCAGTAGATCACCAGCCCCGCCGGGAAGCTTCCCAGCATGAAAGTGAAAATGATCGGCATCCAGTTGAACAGGCTGGCCTGCACCGGATCGGGCGGCGTGGGGTTCAGGCGCATCTGCACCCACATGGTAACGCCCATGAGGATCGGCCAGATGCCAAGGGCAAGGTAAAGGGGCGGCGACCAGGGAATGAGGCCAAACAGATTGAAGAGATTGGTCGGGTCGGCGGCGGAAAGGTCATGGACCCAGCCAAAGAACGGGGCGTGGCGCAATTCGATGGAGGTGAGAATGACCTTGTAGAGCGCGAAGAAAACCGGAATCTGCACCACCACCGGCAGGCAGCCGGAAATGGGCGAGACTTTTTCCCGCTTGTACAACTCCATCATGCCCTGCTGCTGCTTCATCTTGTCGTCGGGATAAAGCTCCTTCAGCTTCACCATCTCGGGCTGCAGCTTCTTCATCTTGCTCATCGAGGCATAGGACTTGTTGGCCAGCGGAAACACCGCGAGCTTGACGAGGACTGTCGCAATCAGGATGGCGATGCCGAAATTGCCAATGATACCGTTCAGGAAATCAAGCAAATAGAACATCGGCTTGGTGATGAACTCAAACCAGCCCCAGTCGATCATCAGGTCGAACTTTACGATCTTGTATTTTTCGCCAATGGCCTGAACGGTTTCGACAACCTTGGCGCCGGCAAAGAGCTGGTCCTGATAGAGGCCGCTGCTGCCTGGCTGAACGATGATCGCGTCCTTGGCCAGATAATCCGTCTGGTAGACGTCGCGGCCATTCTGGAGCTGGTGCTGGAAGGTCGTGGCAATGGCCCGCGTCTGATCCGGAATCATCACAGCCGCCCAATACTTGTCGGTGAAGCCGAGCCAGCCGCCTTGCGAGTCAACGCGGGTTGGTTCCTTCACACCCTGCACATCGCTGTAGTCGATTTCCTGGAGCTTATCTCCGAGGACACCGAGCATGCCTTCAAAAAACACCCACCACCCGGCGATCACCGGCGTATCCTGGCGCTGGACCCGGGCGTAGGGAATGAGCGCCACGGGAGCGGCGGTGTTGTTCTGAACCCCTTGCGTCACGGAAAATACAAAGTGATCATCGATGGAAATCTGGCGGGTGAAAACCAGTCCCGCGCCATTGTCCCAGGTGAGCGTCACGGGCTTGCCGACACCCAGCACCGCACCGGCAGGCGCCTGCCACACAGTCTTGGAATCAGGCAGCTTGGCTATGGTTCCGGTGGCGCCGACAAAACCCTGCTCGGCAAAAAACGCATTTGGGGTGCCGGCGGGCGACAGCAAGACAATGGTCGGGCTCTTGGGATTAATGGTCTCGCGGTAACCGGTGAGATGAAGGTCATCAAGCTGGGCTCCCGTCAAGTTGATCGAACCCTGCAGTTCCGGCGTATCGATTTTGAGGCGCGGCGTACTGGCCAAGGCCTGGTCGCGGGTCACGGGTGTGACGGCGGCGGGTGAGCCCGGCACCTGGGCCGTTGTGGTGGTTGTCGTTGTGGTGGCGGGTTGCGTGGCTGTTGTTTCCTGCCTTGCCTGTTCGGCAATGGGGATCGCGTAAAAATACTGCCAGCCGAAAATGATCGCCATGGACAGCACAATGGCCAGGATGAAGTTCTTGTTGTTGTGGTCGATCATCTTTTACCTTTGTCAGCCACTTCAATTGGCGTGGCGTGCAGCCGCTTCAAGGCCACCGCTAAATCTTTCTGCAAATCAGCGAAATTTCTTTTGGCCGTGGCCATACGCCCAATCAGCACGTAGTCAAACCCGTTTTGCGCGGATTCAGGCAAAACGAGCCGGGCGGCTTCGCGCAGGCGGCGCTTGGCGCGGTTGCGGATGACCGAATTGCCGATTTTCCTGCTGCAGGTGAAACCCAGGCGGGGCAATGCTGAATCCTGGCGATTCAGGGCCTGAACCACCACGCCGGGCATGGCCGCTGATGGCGCTCTCGCGGCGGCAACAAAGTCCTGCCGGCGCTTGAGATGTTCCATCGTCGCAGGGTTAAGCCGAGAGCCGCTTGCGGCCCTTGGCGCGGCGGCGGGTAATCACATTGCGGCCACCAACAGTCGCCATGCGGCTGCGAAAGCCATGCCGGCGCTTGCGAACGAGTTGGGACGGTTGGTAGGTGCGCTTCACGATAGGTCTCCGTATCTGCTGGCCGCAACCTCAAAACACCTGTATTTTCAGATACATATCCTGCCGAATTGAAAAGCGGGAACGGTGCCGTCGAGGAGGGATTGTCTCACTGTCAGGAATTGCGCCGGGTTATAGGGGGAAAGCGCCGGGAAAGTCAACGCCAAGGGACTTCACAGGCGCTACACGACGCCTGACTTGTTCTCAACTCACTGTGAGAGGGGCTTTTCACCTGAGGACCGATGCGGCATGACATCACGCATGGCCAGTCCTGCCCGTTTCACCACCGCCAAACGCTGGCTTCCCGTGGCCGTCATCATCTGCCTCATGGCCCTGGCCTATGGCCTCGGCGTCCACGAGAAGATCAGCCTGCAAAGCATTGCCGCCAACCGTGAGGAGTTGCGCCATTTCATTGCGGACAACTGGCTTCTGGCGCTGGCCATTTACGGACTGGTCTATGCCTGCGCCGTCGCCCTCTCCATTCCGGGGGCGACACTTCTTACCATTATGGGCGGGCTTTTGTTCGGCTGGCTCACCGGCGCCATTGCCGCTATCATGGCGGCAACAGCGGGAGCCACGATAATTTTTCTGGCAGCCAGGACACCACTTGAAGAAGCATTGACGCGCAAAGCCGGCAGCCTTGTGAACAATATACGCGATGGCTTTGCCAGGGATGCCTTCAACTATCTCCTCTTCCTCAGGCTCACGCCAGTGTTTCCCTTTTGGCTTGTCAACATTGCCGCGGCTCTTGCCCAGGTCCGGCTCAAGACATTTGTGAGTGCCACTATACTTGGAATAATCCCGGCGACCTTTGCATTCAGCTTTGCGGGTTCGGGCCTCGACAGCATTATTGAAGCGCAGAAGGCCGCCTATGAGGCTTGCCTGGCGCGAGGCGATGCCAGCTCCTGCACCTTTGATCTTCAGGCCTCGCGGTTGCTTACGCCGCAAATTCTTGTGGCCCTTGCCGCACTCGGCTTCGTGGCGCTGCTCCCCATCGGCCTGAAACGCTGGCGGCACAAGCCATGATTTATGACCTGGCGATTATCGGCGCGGGCTCCGGCGGGCTATCGGTTGCAGCCGCCGCGGCGCAATTCGGCCAGAACGTGATCCTGTTTGAAAAGGGCAAAATGGGCGGCGATTGCCTGAACTATGGCTGCGTTCCCTCCAAGGCGCTCATCGCCGCGGCAAAGCAGGCACACACATTTCGCACGTCAGACCCCTATGGAATTTCAGCCGCAGAGCCGAAGGTGGATTTCAAGAAGGTTCATGGCCATATCCGCAAGGTGATTGCCGCCATTGAACCCAATGACTCCGCCGCGCGCTTTGAAAAACTTGGCGTCAAGGTTGTGTTGAGTGCTGCCAGATTCCGTGATGCAAAAACTGTTGAATGCCGGGACGGCATATTTTCAGCCAGGCGCTTTGTGATTGCCACCGGTTCGCGCCCCGCCGTTCCGGCGATACCCGGCCTTGAAATGGTTCCTTATTTCACCAATGAGACAATTTTCGAAAACGCGGTGCTGCCCAAGCATCTCATCATCATTGGCGGCGGGGCCATCGGCATGGAATTGGCGCAGGCCTATAGACGTTTGGGTTCCGCAGTTACAGTCATCGAAGCCTTCACGCCCCTGGCCAAAGACGATCCCGAGCTCACCGCAATTGTTCTCGAGAGCCTGAAGCGTGATGGAGCCAAAATTCTCGCGCAAGCCGCCATCAAAAAAATAGCGAAAGCAAAGTCCGGCATTGTTATCGAAACGGCAGGGCATGGGAAAATTACCGGCAGTCATCTGCTGGTCGCCACGGGGCGTGCCGCCAATGTCGAAGGATTGAACCTGGAAGCTGCGGGAGTTGTCTATACAGCCAAGGGTGTCACCGTCGACAAGGGCCTGAGATCATCGCGGAAACATATTTATGCGATTGGCGATGTGGCGGGCGGATTGCAGTTTACCCATGTGGCCAACTATCATGCGGGGCTCGTCATCCGGAACGCCTTGTTCCGGCTGCCGGTCACGAACCGCAGCGACATCATTCCGCATGTGACTTTCACCGATCCGGAGCTGGCCCAAGTGGGGCTCACGGAAGCGGAAGCGCAGAAAGAATTCGGCCCGTCCATCAGGGTTGTCCGCTGGCCTTTTCATGACAATGACCGGGCTCAGACTGAAGGAAAGACCACCGGCCTGATCAAGGCCGTTGTCGGCAAAAGGGGCAAGATTCTGGGAGTCGGCATCGTCGGCGCAAACGCCGGAGAGCTGATCCAGCCCTGGATTCTGGCCATGACGGGGGGCCTCAAAATCCGCGCAATTGCCGGTATGGTTGCGCCCTATCCCACCCTTGGCGAAATCAACCGCCGGGTGGCGGTAAATTATTTCTCAGGGCTTGCATCCAATCCCTGGGTGCGGCGCGTAATAAAATTATTGAGTTAGGGGTGGAATGCAGGAGCAGAAGCAAATTCGATCGAAGCAGCCTGGGGCCTTGCGCGGCCTTTCCGGCAAGGTCCTGCTGTTAACCATCATCTTCGTGATGCTCGGCGAAGTTCTGATCTTCCTGCCCTCGATTGCCAACTTCCGCATCCAATGGCTGAAGGGGCGCATCGCCCAGGCGGAAATCGCCGCACTTGCCGCCGAAGCGGCCCCCGACCAGATCCTTTCCAGCGATCTGCGCAGCGAGATCCTAATGGGGGCCGGCGTGCTGGTGGTTTCCCTGCAAAAAGGCGAAAGCCGCATGCTGGCGCTGCGCAGCGACGGCGACTTCATGGTTGATGCCAGCTTCGATCTTCGGAGCACCATGTGGTATGGGGCGATCATGGATGCCTTTGGCGCGATGTGGGCCGGCGAAACCCGGGTGATCAGCGTGACGGATGTGCCGCCCAACATGTCCGGCAATCTCATAGAAATCGCGTTGCACGAACAGCCCCTGCGGGCCGCCATGTTCCGTTACGGATTCAACATCCTCCTGCTTTCCATCTTCCTTTCGCTGCTGGTGGCGGGGATGATTTTCGCGGTGCTCAACTGGGTGCTGGTGAAACCCATGCAGCGGCTCACCCGCAACATGGTTGAGTTCGGGCAGAACCCGGAAGATTTTTCGCGCATCATAAAGCCCGGGGCGCGGCGGGATGAAATCGGCATTGCCGAGCACGAGCTGCACGGCATGCAGAGCGAGCTTGCCGCCATGCTGCAGCAGAAGAACCATCTCGCGGCCCTTGGCCTGGCGGTCAGCAAGGTCAGCCACGACTTGCGCAACATGCTCACCTCGGCCCAGCTTATTTCCGACCGCCTTTCCAATGTGGAAGATCCGACGGTCCAGCGCTTCGCGCCGAAACTCATCAGCTCGCTGGACCGCGCCATCGAGTTCCTCAGCCAGACATTGAAGTTTGGCCGGGCCCAGGAACTGCCGCCGAAGCGCGAGAGACTGGAATTGCGCGATCTGGCCGACGAGGTGATCGAAACGGCGGTCATCAAGGCCTCCAGCCGCATCCGGATTTTCAACCGGGTAAAGCCCGGCGTTATGGCGGACGCGGACCGCGAGCATTTAATCCGTGTGCTGACCAATCTGGAGCGCAATGCCATCCAGGCCCTGGAGTTCATGCAGGCCGAACGCAGCGATGCGCCCGAAGGCGTCATCACACTGGAAGCCCGGCGCGAGGGCAGCGTTACGGTGATCGAGATCCGTGACAATGGCCCCGGCATTCCCGAGCAGGTCCGCGAAAGGCTGTTCCAGGCCTTCCAAAGTGCCGCACGGCAGGGCGGCACGGGGCTGGGCCTGGCAATCGCCGCCGAACTGGTGCGGGCCCATGGCGGCGACATCATCCTGCAAAGTTCCAGCGAGGCCGGAACCTGCTTTGTCATCACCATTCCGGACCAGGTTACCCTGCTCCGGCCCGGACGGGCCGGCGAGCGCACGCTTTCCCTCAAGGCCTAGGCCCCGCGGGGGTAAGGCTTGCGTTGGCCGCAGGGGCGTATTAAGGAAGCGCCCATTCCCGCTATATCGCGCGCCCGTAGCTCAGCTGGATAGAGCACCAGACTACGAATCTGGGGGTCAGGAGTTCGAATCTCTTCGGGCGCGCCAAATTTTCAGCCATTATCAGTATCTTATATGAAGGCACTCAAAATATTGTGAGCTGGGAATTGCTCAGGGAAGCACCGGGGAAGCACAACCGGTTTGTTTGTCTGGTGTGCGTCATTTCGACTCTTATCCGAGTCGAACTCGACCGAGGGTAGTGCTACAATTTTCTAATCGCGTTGGGGGTGTTGTATGCCTGTGGACATTCGTGAGGAGCTGGACAAGCTACTGGTTCATAGTGAGCAAATTTGGCTGCTTGGTGCAGGCGCGAGTTTTGACGCTAATCTACCGCTGGTAATTGATCTCACAAAGCGAGTGCGTTCTGAGTGCGGTAAGGAGGAAATTGTCCGGACGGGCAAGGCCGCCCTGGTTGTTGAATCAGTGATCTCAGCTCTTGCTTCAAGTCTTTCCGCCGATCCGACTATAGAGTCGATATTAGATCACCTAGCGGACCATTACTCGATGGCTCGGCGTGCACCTAAGGGCGTCGTGCTGATTGGAAACGGCGCGAGTTCTGTAGAGGTGAGCGCAGATGAACTGACCCGTACCAGAGATTTTCTTGTTGGGGCAATACGGGACGCGTTGCGTTGGGGATACTGCTACAATGCCGATCCCGCGCTGGAAAAAATTGGTATTCCGGGAAATTCTATCGTGGATATCACCAGTCACGATGCCTTTATGGAGGTGTTGTTTGCACGACTCCAAGCTGGTCGCGCACCTCGATTGAAGCCGGTCGAATTCTTCACCGTAAACTATGACACATTGATTGAGGATGCGCTGGCACTTCGTGGAATCGGTTGTTCTGATGGGTTCGCTGGTGGTGCACTCGGTTTTTGGGACCCTACGACTTTCGGAAAAAGCGCCAACGGAGAACCCTCTAGAGCCATTTTGACCAAACTTCATGGGTCGATCGATTGGGCTTATATCCCGGAGGATGAGCGGATTGTGAGGCGCCGCATTGGGGATCTGTATCCGACAAAGGGGACTGATGTCTTAATTTATCCACAAGCATCAAAGTACGATTTTGCTCGGCGTGAACCTTTTGATACGCTCTTCCAACGATTCAGAAATGCACTAAGCCGGAATACCGCACAGGTTCTGATTGTTTGTGGCTACGCATTCGGCGACGATCATGTAGACATGGTAATAGAGCAGGCAATGTCTCGCCGCTCGGGGGGAGAATTGACAATTGTCGCCTTTGCGAAATCTCGCTCTGGCAAGCTCAAGAAATGGTGTGAGCAGGGATTTGGAGAACGCGTATATGTCATCGCCGAAGACGGTGTATGGCGTGGCAAGGATGGTCCTCATCTGCCACCGGCGGGTGGAGCGACACATGACTGGTGGACATTTAAAGGAATGACTAAATTTCTTGCTGACGTGAGGGCATAACCCATGTCCGCACCATTCACCCTTGATCAAACCCTAAAGATTGGGACTGTATTTGAAGTCGCCGGATCGTCTATCAAGGCCGCGCTTTCGCCGACTTTAGGCGAACTCACTCGACTGCATCGGGGGCGGATTTATGGAATTGGTCAAATTGGAAGTCTCTTGAAAATTCATTTTGGTCGGCGAGTAATCTTTGCCTCGATCAGGACATTACGCCTTCAAACAGATGAGGAAGCTGCAGCAGTGGCCGCCCTCAGCTCGGAGCGGCGGGTACTGGAAGCCGACTTGCTTGGAGAGGGCGTATGGGACGCAGCGACATCTCATTTGGATTTTTCGAGAGGCACCACAAGCGGAGCACTTCCTGTTCAAGACATCTATCTACTTACCGACGACGAAACGAAACATGTTTACGGTTCGATTGAAGATGTGAGGGAAGGCAAAATAGAAGCGCGTGTGCCCATTGGCATGTATGTAGGCCCTCGCCAGGTTGAGTGCAGAGCCGACATAGACCGAATGTTCTCGCAACATTGCGCAGTATTGGGCTCTACAGGATCGGGGAAATCCTCCGCCGTCGCAGTTATTATTAGATGTGTAATGGAGCACAAATTTGACGGGAAAACTCCACACCCGCGGATAATCTTAATTGACCCTCATGGTGAGTATGCAAAAGCGTTCCCAGACAAAGCTCAAATTCTGCGAGCTTACGATACGATCGAGGCCGCAGAGGATTCAGCAAAACAGCTTCGATTGCCCTACTGGCTGATGTCATCTGACGAGTTTCGGTCATTAGTCGTCGGAAAAACAGAGTTCGAGGCGACATCTCAAGCCAACACCGTCTACAAAGCTCTCCGTCACGCTCGCTTGGTATTCGCCGGCATCATTAAGCCAGCTGCAAAAGACCCATCTGACACCCTTGATGGAAACAGTCCGCAAGATCCAATCTATTTAGCCGGAAAGAGCGAAAAGGACGTCAGAGATTTTGATAGGGATAGACCTCAACCATTTTCAATTGTGGAATTCCGGCGACATATTGAATGGCGACAGCCCTATAAGGCCCTTAGCAAAACCAAGGTGCCAGAGGGAGAATTTCACAAGGACTATGGGTCTATTCTAGACAAACTTGCCGTGCTTTGCTCAGATAATCGAATTAAGTTTCTAATGCACGACCACAAAGCTGATGATCCAAAACTATCGGACATATTAAGTCAGTTCGTCGGCAAAGTGGATGACGGTAGAGACCTCAAGATTATCGATATCTCAGGATTGCCAAACGAGGTAGCCGGACCATTAACAGCGCTAATTTCACGTCTGCTTTTTCAGTACAAGCTTTTTCAGACTCAAGCAGAGAGGGAACGTGATCCCATACTGTTAGTTTGCGAAGAAGCGCACCGATACGTACCCAATCAAGGA
The DNA here is from genome assembly GCA_030680855.1 of Aestuariivirga sp. Lineage (GTDB taxonomy): Bacteria > Pseudomonadota > Alphaproteobacteria > Rhizobiales > Aestuariivirgaceae > Aestuariivirga. Next base: position 94,178 of record JAUXUN010000055.1, on the reverse strand, counting down.
GAGGCCCAATACGCTGCAGCGCAATCAGCAATCAGGCGAATTGCTCGCGAGGGGAGAAAGTATGGTCTTGGGTTGATGCTTGTCTCTCAGCGGCCTTCGGATGTGGAAGCAACGGTTCTTGCGCAATGCAATACTTGGCTTGTGTTACGTCTGTCCAACTCAGCCGATCAAGCCCATGTTACTCGAATGCTTCCGGACGGTTTGAGTGGGATGACCAGCTTACTTTCAAGCTTGCCCAGGCAAGAAGCACTCTTTGTAGGCGAAGGTGCAGCGTTGCCTTCTCGCATCCGCCTGAAAACTCTTGAAAAGGAACAGTTGCCGAAGTCTTCCGATATACCATTTGGGGCCGGATGGATTAGCGAGCCTCTCTTGAAAGAAGAAATTGAAAAAATTGCCGCGAGGATGATTGGCGATTGGGGAAAGACTGGCGGATAGGCGGAAAGCTTTGGACCTGAATCAGGCCACCGTGCGTTTCACTCCATAATCCACTGACGCTTCACGATAACACTGGCATTACTCAACACGAGAGCGACCCATTTAGCGAAGCTTACTATCGCCTGTCTCAACTTGGGCAATATTGGCTATTTCTGGTTTCAGCGCCCGGGTTACGAGCAGCAGCTCTTTAGAGAGATTGAAGACTTTGATCACGCAAACATGACACTGTTAATGGAAAAACCCAGACCTTCATTCTGGGGCGATGGCCGTGCCGTAGCGCTGACCGAATAGCATATTTCCCACGCCTTAGAGTGCATGCTGGCGTTTATGCCCATGACTGAATCTGCAGCACTGCCAATTTTCATGACGTACTATGAGGGCCTAGCCCTTATTGCGAAATCTGATGAATACTACTCGTTTGATGAAATTGCTCGCCGAGCATTTGGCGCCAGTTTGGGGAGCGCACTACATGAATTCGCCGGATGGGACGGCTCCCCGGAGAAGTTTGAGCCCACGTTTCACACAGCCTTCACGCCTTTCATGCCGGAGAAGGAGGATCGTGATCAAATGCTCCATGCAATCTCGCCGAAGACACCTGAGCCAGAAATCACGCTTTGGGAGAGTTTGCGTTCAACAAAGCAGATGGCTGACCTATATCTAATCAATGCAGCTCGTCGAAAATGGCTCGAACGATTTGAAAAGAAGTGATGAAAATATCTGATTAGTAAATTAGAGAATGTGCGTAGAAGAATCTGAACGCATGGGTCAACAAACAAAAAATACTCTGTGTCTGACAGCACCTTGTCCTGCCGGTCGGGACATTCCTACTTTTGAAATTTGCGAGAGCGAAACCATACCCAGAAGCGCATAAGCACTCCAGAACCCAATATGGCGCCGATCACTGTCAGAATAGTTCCAATATCAAACCGTGTTTCGCGCGATGCTATCACGAACTTATACTTATACGCTGGTATCTCTACCTCTTTCCCATCATTGAGCGCTTCCGCAATATCCAAAAATCTCGCATAATCTTCTTCGCTCTCACTGAAATAAAGCCTAATCACTGCCTGATTCCCTGTGTAACTAGTATCGAACGAGGAAGCGAAAAGCTCACTGTTGTTTTGAACTGATGTAACCTGCCCCGGCACCTCCACCGCAAGAAACCGAGGAAAGAAAGGCTTATCCACAACGGACCATACCGTTTTGGTTTCCTCGTCAGCTTCCGTAAAATATGCAAATAGGTAGCTATCAGATGGTCGTAAGACGACACCCTGTTCCAACCAAACGATCGTCTCGTAGTTGACGTATAACAACCCTGTATATTTGCCTTGCCTTACCTCCCTATGAGACCAATCGATTGGCAAGCAATCCAAATCTGTACCCAACACAGTTGAACTAGAGAACTCAAGAATGGCATCAACCGCTAACGTGTCTGCGAGAGTAGTCTGCCTAGCAACGAAGCCGCAATTCGTGAAAGCATTGAGCAAGTCCGGGGGAATCCTGCCATCCTTCAATGTGAACTTTTCGATCCACGCAGTAAATGCGAGCTGTCCTTTTGATTGACTATCAAAACTCAACCGCACTTTCTCTAGTTTAGCACATGAAGAAAGTGGCGATGCTAGAACTAGCGACAAACAAATTTGCGCGACCCATCGTGCAAGGGATCTAATCACGAAATCTCCCATGCGGCAAATTTGCTCCGGTTTTCCTGCGCGTTTGGTGCCCGGGCCGCTGCAAAGCCAATTCGACATAGAGATCGTATAGCGAAAGTTCCTTTAATTCCTGCGGTGACATCGGTCGTTCCCTTAGAACAACTGGCATTGTGCCCTCCCATGTTGAACTACAACCTTAGATTAAGGCGACTTAGCCCAAAGGCAAGAGGAAAGGCGACAATGCGCCGCCAGTTATTCGTTGCCCCACTCGGGCTCCATGTCATCAACCGTGAAGCCATTGCCTGAGGCATCGGCAATGCACCGGTCGGCAAGTTCCTTGGCGCGCTCCCGGCTGCCTTTCTTGTCGGTGTCAGTCACGTTCAGTTGAATCCAGTTTTGAAGGAAATCTATGCCATGTCCGCTCATGGTCCTGCCCCACCCCAGCCGGGAACAACGATTCCGCCATGGATTTCGGATACAACCAAAACTGCTAGCGCCGGAACGACCGTGAGTAATCGCGCGTTTGAGTTCTTATACCCGAAAGCATGAGGTGTATCTTGGGCAGATTGACCACGTTCCCCCCTGGGCATCCAGACAAGCCCCGTTTATCTTTCGTAGTTCCCGGCGGCATGAGGGAGTTGCAGATTGCAGCCGCTAAAGCCGCAAGAGCGGCAAGAGGAAATGATATTGAGGAAAATTACTTGCTGGATGACAATGGAGAATTGATCGTATTGGAGCGAGACGTCGCTTTGGTATTTGGTCGCGTAACTGGAGTGTTCGATGCCAAGAGGCCCTAAGGGCGAAAAACGGCCCGAGCTTGACCAATGAATTACTTAGAAAACGATCTTAAGGCCGCGCGGGAAATAGTAGGTCCGCCAGACAAAAGAACCTTTTTTAAAGGCGCTCATTCGGAATTGCGCGAGGAGGTGGCCATTGCTGTTGCAGAAGGTGTAGCTTTTGGATGGAAGCAAGGCTTGGAGCTTGGAGCGACGTCTCTGGAGAAAGAGGCTACCTTAATTGCAGATCGTATTAGAAAGATTTCAAACTGAACCGCTACCCAGCCGTTACGCGGTTCGCCTTTTGGCCCTCTACTGGGTTTAGATAGACTTTCCGTCCATTCAGTGCTTGTCTCTTTTTATGCAAGTGGAACGGCAGTTGAATCGGTCCTTCGCAATTAATCTCCTTGCGATCGCAACTAGCTTGTTTGCCCAGCCAGCTCTCGCTGATCAAAGTGATAAGCTGATCGGCCTGTCTGAAGAACAGCTTATTTCTTGCGCGGGTATTCCCGCAGGCCAAATGGTATCTGGAAATTCTACATTTTTTCAGTATGGGGAATTCAATGAACGAGGCGCTTTTGTTCCCCTAGGCAATACGCTGTTTATAACAAAGCGACAAAAGGGTTGCCAAGCTATCGTCACCCTGCAAAATGGAGTCGTTACCAAAGTGATGCTCAAGACAAAGGGTCTGATCAGCGGACCTATGGCATGTCAGCGCATTTTTTCCGAATGTTGAATCATCGTATCAGGTGTTTTTCTTCTTAGAATGACAAACCAAATGTTCCGGATCCCACATTTGGTTCATGGGGAAGCACCGGGGAATCACGGTTGAGCGACCACTGTCTTGCGTCACTTTGACTCCAAAGTCTGCAATAGGCATATGCCCATCGCCTTTAATCATCCTGTCCCTCTTCGGGCTTATCTTTCTTTTCGTCACCATTCTTGTCATGGTCATCAGTATCGTCGCTTTCGTATTCCAGCTCTCGCATCGCTTTTCTTTCTTCAGCTCGTCGCTGTTCATCAGAGATGCGCAAATCAAGATCGTAAATATGCTCCTTGGCGAACGCCTGAACCGCGGCGCGTGGATCCGCAAGCCACGGTGAAATTGCAACCTTCTTCCGACGCAGCGCGTCAACAAAACCAAACTCTCCACCGACCACGCCGGTACCGTCAAAGCTCACGCTGACGCTCGACCGTTTGAGTAGATCATTCGGATACTTTGCGACAACGAGCTTTAGCACTTCGTGCGTCGCCAATTCACCATGATAGTTCTCCATGATATCAAGCACGAAATCAGCATCCGCCTCCGTGCCACCCTCAACAAGCTCACAAAGTTCATGAGAAATCTCAGCATGAAATGCTGGAAACACGGCGTTTAGCAGACGCCCTCCATAAAATTGGAAGAGTGTAGAGTCGTCGTCATACCACCGGCGCACCGTCGCGACTGCCAGCTTGGAGTCCTTCGAAAGTTCCTTTTCCAACCCATGAAACTGATGCGGGATGGCTTCAAATTGACCCTTTTCCTTTCGCTCAGCTCGACTTTTTAGTCGTCGGCCAAAATAGTCCCAAACGAGTGCTGGATACTTTCGTGCGATATGTGTCAGTATCTTCTCTGCCAGATGCTCAATACGTGCAACTTCTAAGAGACTTTGTAGGATGAGCTCTGCTTCTTCCGTCGTGATCGCATCGAAGAATGATGTACCTTTGTGAGCGAACCATGAATCGCGAACCCAGCGCGTGTCTTTACGAGCAATTAGATGATTGAGCGCAGGTATCAAAAAATCCCCATTCGATGGAACTCCTTCTGCTGCCGTGCCTTCCATTGCAAACAACAAGCACTGAATTACTGCCCAGTCATCCATCGTTGCCACAGCCTTTTTCAAGACTGCTTTAATGAATTCCGGCCTGCCAGGCTTTGACGCCCTCCAATGCCGAACTAGAGATGAAAGGTGCTTTCCACTGTTCAAAAAGCTCTCAATACACTCCTGATAAATCTCCTTCGAATTACTTTGGATAAGGCCATTAAGAAAAGCCGACAGAAATTCCAAAAGATCATTACTGGCGCATACTAATAACCTCTTGGCCACCCCGGGCTTTTGCTGCGCAAGACCGTTCAGAAATTTTATAAAAATAGGAAATGTAGCTAAGTCGTTCGACTTTGTTGCCGCACATCTTTCAATGAAGGTGAACCATTCATTCTCGTTGTCTGAATTGATCTCTTCCACAAACCGCGCTGCCTCGCTGACGCGAAACTGCTCGACAGTCTCAAAGTCGCTCTCCTCATCATCCCAATGGCCGGCAAACACTCCTTCGAATCCAACCAATGTCTTGTAACGGACAAAAATCTGATCTGCATTGATTCGGTCCCTCCATCGAATGATCGACTCTTTGAGTTCTAATGCCTCAGCTCGGCATTCGAAGGTATCGTTCTCAATTTCCGCAATTTCCCGCGCGCGATGATAATCAAAGAGGTAATTGTGCTCCATCGTCTCCCTGAGCTCGTATGATAACTTGTCAGCTTCAACCGTAAAGAAATCTACAATTCGCGTACCATCTGTGATGGTTAACTTAAGTAAGTTGTTTGAATATGGAGATCGTGAGGATACGTGCATAGCCCTACGAAGAGCCGATTCAACTGCGCGCCTTTGGTCATCAGATGTGGCGCTTTTGAAAAGGCCAAAAAGTCCTGAAATTGCTTTTTGCCGAACGGTCTTGATCTCGGCTGAGACCGGCAGTGCGCCACTACTCAATGTTACTGAGTTTGCGTTCCATGTCGTTCCCGTTAATTCTGAGTTGAGCACAGTAGACCATAGAGAAACCATGATCGGCCTCACGGCTTCCTGATTGTCAACCGTCATTTGTTCGGCACTATCAACTAACACTGACTGAACTGCAGGGCCTACGTGTTCCCATACTCCCATCTGGTAACTTGCTAGATGCTGGATGGCTTCGAGAACCTTCTCGCGAGCCTGCGCGTCGATTTCTTCCCGAAAGATTTGGCACAACGCTTCAAACGTGCGCTCGACATCCAGGTAGCGCAGAAGTGAGGAACCGAGAATTTCGACAACAAGGCATGCAATATCTACCGCAGTCTTTGCCTCTAGCTCTCCGAACGGTGTTTCGACTGGTTTTGTTGGCGTGACTTTGGCATTTTTTAAGGCTGAAACCAGAGAGTCAATCAGTTCAACATGAATGGCGGGAACGTCGTCATAATTTGGTAGAACTTGCTCTTTAAGTGACGTGAGTAGTTCATGTCTTTCGTTGTTGTCTTTCGAATTGGTGATTGCATTTAAGATGCTTCGGTCAAATAGTTCTTTGCCCTGTTGCAAACGCTTATAGTCATTCTGAATGAGTTGAAACTCATAACCTGCCGGAAGAAGGTATTTGTCCATGATGCGGTCAAGGCGCCTGGTGATCGATTTCATTGCGGTATTGCCGAAACCAACTCGGGCCTTATCCTTATACATGTCGTGAGATGTTTCCGACCAAGCATGGTGCAGGATTGTTTGAATCTGAATTTCGCAACGCAAATCTTTGAATTTTGAGTATTCGGGAAGTTTGGCGCGGTCTTCTTTCAGTCTGACAGTATAGTGAATTCCGCGGTAGCGAAGCTCTTCGTTTTCCCTGATAGGGTGGTGTATCTTTGTCCCTGCAGGTTCAATTTCAAAGTTCTCGAAAATCAGTCGCAGGTTTCCCAATCGATTAACATCAGTATCGCTATAGAAAATGATTCTAACACCAGCTAGGTCACGGCGCTCTTTTTCAATTTCTTCGGAGCTGAGTTTGTTGGTTTCCTCCAGTCGGTCTCTCAGGCTTTTCAACGATTTCGCGCGAGCTTGAATTGCTTGAGGTCGCGGACCTTCGTTTCGCTCTATTGCCTTTTCCAAAATCAACTTTACGATTCCAGCGAATTCCTCATACACAAGGAAGTATTCTCGCTCATAGTCCTGAAAATTCATACCGATGTATCCCAATGTTTTAGATTGATGGATGCGAGATTGGCTGCTCGCCAATTTCTGAATTTGCTTCCCTCGCAACTGCTATAAGTGAAGTGCGTTAGACAGAGTTTTGCCGTGCCCACGTCAATTCGGTCACCTGCCGTGCTGGTACCAAGGACCTTGCAGTTATTCACGATCAACCTCGCAAAACGTTCCAGCAAGTCAGGTGTGTGTGAAAGGTGACCCCCATACGGGGGAGGGGTGGCTCGCATTTTAGAAATTCGAAAAATTTCGCTTGGCTTCCATGATGCATCGTGCTGCCCCCACTCTTCCGAGGAATCCCTACCTCCCTCCGCCTGACCTTGCGCGACTTCGCAATGAGTTGCCCTACCCTTCTTAAGCATCACGCATAGGCGAACATCAGAAAGGATTTGAAAGGTAAAAACCGCGCGGACCTCCATGTATCGGGCAAGCAAACGTGATTTCGGGGACACCTCCCCGCCCTATTGCTTCATGGCAAGGCCACTCCCCCTCATGTATTATCTCGTCGGGCCGACCGGAGCCATATAGCCTTATCAGTAGTCATCAGCCGCCCCCCACAACTTATTTTCGGTCTCGGCGAACCTGGTCCCGCAAACTCCGCATTTCCAGAAGTCTTCATCGTCGTCATTTTTTGCCGGAGGAGGAATTGGTTTCATAATTGATTTCTGTCCATTGCGGCCCAGACAGAATGGACAATATTCATCGCCCTCTCTCCTTGGTAATTTGAGAATCATTGAGGCAAGTTCCTGGTGCTTCCCTTCATTGGCAAAGTATTGAGCGAGGGCGTTTAGTGGCATTTTGTCTGGCATTGGAGTGTCTCCATTTGTGATCTGGAAAGCATTGTAGGTTGTTTGTCCGGGGCATGTCAGAGTTTCGTGTCAGTTCCACTCTCTCTTGCCCTGTACAGAAAACCCCAGATATTGCAACGCACGGATGGCCTTGAATTTGGCGAGTTTTCCATACTGGATACACATGTACAATAAACAGTTGTTTTTTGTACATGCCTGTGTTAGTAATATGCGCAGTTCGCATCAGTCATAGGAGGATCACCATGCGCCGCGTTGCACTTTACACCCGTGTTTCAACCGACAAGCAGACAACCGAAAACCAAGAGCGCGAGCTTCGCGATATCGCCAAGCGCTCCGGCTGGCAGATTGTCGAGGTTTACCAAGACCAGGGCATCTCCGGTGCCAAGGGCCGCGACCAGCGCCCAGCCTTTGATGCGCTCTGCAAGGATGCCACCCGGCGCAAGTTTGATATGGTGATGGCATGGTCGGTGGATCGCCTTGGCCGCTCACTGCAAGACCTTGTAGGCTTTCTCTCCGAGCTTCATTCCTCTGGGATTGATTTGTTCCTCCACCAGCAGGGCATCGATACGACAACGCCAGCGGGCAAGGCCATGTTTCAGATGATGGGCGTCTTCGCAGAATTTGAACGCGCCATGATCCGGGATCGCGTCAACTCAGGGCTCGCGCGCGCCAAAGCCCAGGGCAAGGTGCTAGGTAGGCCGAAGATTGATCCGGCAACTGAGTCTGCAATTCTCAAGGCCCTCAAAAAAGGTGGAATAGGCATACGAAAACTTGCCACGCTTCACAATGTCGGTACTGGCACCGTTCAGCGGATCAGGGAAGCTATGAGCTAGAAAACACATGCCATCGAATCTAGATGATATCGAGTTCATCCTCAATGAATGGGCAAGGTTTGAAACGGGCCTCCACGACAGAACTGTTGAACTAACATTTGAAGACTTGATGAGCCAACTCCACTCTCGAAAAAAGCCAAGAACTATCATAATTGGAAAGGACGCAAATTCTCGTTTGTACCAGCTTGCAAAACGAGGGGTACAAAGTTTTAAACAACAGGAGCGCATTGACGTTAATTCCGTCGCGCGAATTCTGGGCGAAACAATTGTAGAATGGTTTTTGGAGGAAAGAAGAGACCTGGATCGCTCTCAGGCTGATCGGGTTGTTAGTAGCTCCGTCAAAAAAGCAATGGGGAAAAAAACGGCCATTAAACACTTTTTTCCAGTTCTTCTTGGCGATGGTAAGGGTCCAGAATCCATCTCACTTGGCCCAGCAAAGTTACTCAGGAAAGATATTTTTTTTGAACAGTACGCAGATGCTTTCAATGCTCTTATGAGCGTCGACCTTGGCCCCGAAGTCGCGGAAGGGAAGATCCAAGTGTACGAAGGACTAACCACCGATGCCAGAAAATATTTCGAGGTATTCCCCTGGATAGCAATGGTCGAGGTAACTGACTGTGATCCGACTACATCCAGAAAGACAGCTTTAAAAATTGCGGAGTCGGCCACTGATTGTTTGCACGTCCTCATTGGCGAGAAATTCTCTCAATATTTGAGGCTTGAGGGTAACCATGCGCGCGTCAAGAAAAGTTCGGAGATTTCTCAATACCCCAATTCTCGATTTCACGTCACTTCACGGATTGATTGGCCGCAAGATAGCCTCGGTGAGGACTGGTGGAAAATAACTGAGGATAGAATGCCGGAGGGCACCGTCGCGCTTATGGGTAAAGCGATTTCGGAGGGGCACAAATTTCCTCAGTCCTCTCCGTTTGCTAGACGCTTTTTGGATGCGATCGCCTGGTATCGTGAAGCGGTGCGAGATGAATACTTGCCCTCAAAAATCGTCAAGTACGTCACCTCGCTTGAGCGAATACTTTGTACTGAGGAAGACGCCAAAATTGATGCTTCCGAAAATGAAGCAGCTACCGAGTGTGTTCCAGTCCCAATTCGAGACATAAGCGCTACAATCGAACGAAGAGGCAAGGCCCTGCTTTCCTCAATCGGCATTCACGAATTTGAGAAAAAACCGCTGGGCTTCAAGCGCATTTATGGCAAGAGGTCCGCACTAGTTCATGGATCACTATCAAATAGCTCGATCGGGTTGTGGCACCAAGTTCGTGAAGCAGAATTTCTAAGTCGTTGGACCCTAGTCGGCGCTGTTCACTTTTTAGGAGAGGACGGCCTTACTCTTCAGAAAGCAAACAATGAAATTCTCAGGACCGCGTTTGACCGCTTTATCGATCATTTGAGTGCAAATTGATTACGGCCCGTGCGCCGCACTCAAACCCGCCACCTTACGCTAGCGTGCTTACATTCCCTATTTCAATCCCCGATCTAGAATTTTAACGCGGTCGGCTGAGGCCCTTCAAAAACACATGGCAAGTTTTTCGATCGCCCCAGCCAGGTCCGTGTGCGTGTGGTTAGATGCCCCTGATTTCGCCTACCTAGGTCAAACACCCAATTCTTTATTCATGAATAGGACTATCTGCCTATTCCGCGTCTGATGGGTGTGGTGAGGCTTCCACCCCCTATAGATATTTATATCTATAGGGGGTGGAAGACCACCCATCGGACTCGCACGACATAGGAGCAAACTCAAAATTTCGCAGGGGGTGGAAGGGTACGCACGGCGAGCGAATTTCTCTCCTCACGGTCTGCGTCCGGTGCATGGCAGATTGGATGCCTCTCAATCGCGTTTAGAGAGTCGCACAAGGCGTAAATCGTTGTGTTCGCGGCATGGGTAGCAGAGCGCCCCTAATTCCGGCGGGCGGAGTCTGTAACGCGATTTAGAGCCTAAGAAACTCAGGGAAACTTGGGGTAAGTCGGACGATCAAAAGTCGCCAAGCTCAGGTTCAATCACGCTCAGGTATGAGCGCCGACGCGATGCAGGCCCTTCCTCAACGCTCTTAAGTCGCTTCTTTTTGAAAAGGCGGTTCATTGCAGCTTCAAGTTCATCATGGGTGAAGCCCTGCGTAGTAGTTGCCTTTTCCATGATCGCTTTCGGTGCATAGTTTGCCTGCCCCTTATGGGCATTGCATCTAAATTTCTTGAGTGCCAAATCCTCGACGCCCGCAAGAAACGCATGTTCTGCACCACGTTTCCGGTCAAGCATCCAGGCATCATCTTCCGAGGCCTCTCCACTCGTCGCGATGAACGCGCCGTCGACGTAGCGCATGGAAATTGACGCTCCTGCTCGTGCATAGTTTGATTTCTGCCGTGAGAGAATGCGGGCATCCTTGTCTTCAGGCTCCCCCTTTTCCGGCGTGGGTCGTGTGAAGTAGAGCCGGGATCGTACTGAATTGTTCCAGGCCGTTGATCCACTCTCACCAGTGCCAGACGCCTTGCCCGATTGCGATGGATGCGCCAGCAAAAGGACCGTACCATCAATTGAAAGGGCGATACCTGTGAGAGCATTGATGAATTGACGCACTTGTGGGCGAATGTTTTCATTACCTCCAAAGAGGTCAGCCGCTGTATCGAAGATGATGAGTTGCGCTCCGATTTCCCGCGCCTTCGATAAAACCTGCTCAAAGAACGGCATCCTCTCGCCGCTACCGTCGCCGGGGAAATTCATCATCACGTTTTCAAGGCCCGCGCGCGCCACCCAATACACATCCATGAGATCACCCATGTCGATTCCCAGTCCGGCATTGATACGGGCTTGCCTGCGATGAAGTTCATCGCATTCGTCTTCGCAAGCTATTACCAGCGCTTTGCAATGCATGACGGATTGGCCAAGAAACTTCTGACCCGTTGCACAAGCTGTTGCGAGCTGTAAGGCGATAAGGGATTTTCCAGTACCACCATCGCCGGAAAGCACAGTTACCGCACGATGCGGTATCCAGTGCTCCCAAAGCCATTGCCTCTCAGGAACTGCAACACCTTGCAACATGATTGGATTGATGACTTCCAAGGGATCAAGCGAAAAATCATTCCTCCGCCCGCCGCTCGTCCTATCTGCCATCGCGCAACGCCTTCAATTCATCGTTGAAATCTTTGAAGCCATCCGCTGGAAATCGAATTGCCACCTTTCGACCACGTGAACGAAATGCAATCCTTGCTTTTTCCGCCGCAATCTCCCCGGCCTCGCCGCGATCCGCAAAGATCATCACGTTGTGGGTGACGTTATGCAAATCGATCCGCGCAAGATTGCTGCCCAGCGCGCACCATACGGGCACCGCGAAGCGTTCCATTGCACTAAGTCCGGTTTCAATTCCCTCTGCTATTCCGAGGGTAGTCGCAGGCGGACCAAGTTGAACCGATCCTTCGGCAAGTGAACCAAGGCTTCGCTTCGGACTTTGAACAACTGCCTTGCTCGACCCGTCGCGCGCGATAAAGGTGCGTTGAATAGCAATCACTTGTCCGTTTAAGTCGGTGACACTCGCCACCATAGCGGGCCAGGTATCGCTATTCGTTCCACCAATGGGCAAGCCAGGATGAAATCGGAGGCTTAGCGGCAATTCGACATAAATGCGGCGCGCAGATCGCAAATAGGTTTCGGCAATAGTGCCCCCGATGTATCGTGAGGCATCCCAAATCGCCCGCGCCTGGACGCGCTTTGCAAGAGCTTCACGATCATCTGCTTTGCTAGCTCTTGTCTCTTCTCGCCACGGCTTCACTTCCCCAGCCTGTTGCTTCAAGCGGTTGATCGCATCGGCAAGGCTCAGGCCTTCAGTCTTTTGCCACCAGTCCAGAATGTCGCCATGAGCATGACACCCGAAGCAATGATAAAAGCCCTTAGCGTCATTGACCGAGAAACTTCCCGTCTTCTCTTGGTGGAAGGGACATTGCCCCCACCAGTCACCGCCGCGCCGGCTGAGTTTGACCTTCTGAGAAATGCTTGCAGATAACTTCAAGCGCGCTTTGAGCGCTGCAAGATCGTTTTGTGCCAACATTGCCGCTTACCTTATTTGCAGGATTTTCGGCGACGACGCGGCAAGTGGGACAGAGTCCAGCCTTTATCAATGGCAACGTCATAATTGCCAGTGGTAGGGTTGTAGAAGCGATATTGATACTTTCCGTCGGTGCAAACCCAGTGAGGCTCATACCTACTACCTTCGGACATGAATTCCAGAGTTGCCCAACCCTTCTTGTCCAGGTCGATAAAAGCTTCGGCTTGTATCTCCAGCGCGTTTTGCAAAGTTGATTCATTGCCCTGCCAAAACTCGCCAATGGCCTTCTCGGTTTCGTAAATGGCGCTATCCGAACGTCGCACTGCTGCATACACATTTTCTGACAATTTTGACTGCATCAACCGCCAAAGCACTTTTTCGCGCGCTCTAATACCTTCACGCGCCAAGCGAACCAATTCTGCGGCCCCCTTTCCTTCAAGGGCTAACTTCATTTCGCACCCCCAAGATCAGAAGTGGAATTGCGACGGCACTTAGCTACGTATTCTTCGAGCGCGCTTCGTTCGTACCCCACGCGCCGCGCCGTAAGCTTTACAAACCTCGGGAGCTCGCCGCCGCACCTTCTCTTATTCAATGTCGAAACAGAAAGACCGAGATATTCCGCGGCCTCTTCAACAGATAGAATTCGGTTTTCTTGAATTGCCATGTTTCACCTCTCGTGACTGCGAGTGGTGAGAAGGTCTCTTAAATTGCCTTTACTTTCTGTCGGAAAAGGTCGGAATTCAGTTTCCGACCTTCTTAAGTGACTTTACTCCAAGCCGTTCGCGCACAAGTTCGATCCAGTTTTTACGCGTGGTTTCTTCCGGGAAATCGGAATCTTCATCGAACACACCTCTGGACTGCATGAACTCGATGATCGATTCGTGCATATCTTCAATGCGGCTTGGTATGCCATTTGACTGATAGTATCCTTCTAAGAACACCAAGCATCCATCCCTATAAGGATTGGGCTTTCTCCCCGGCTTAGCTCTCTCTAGTTTTGCGGTTGAAGATGTTTGCGACTTGAGTACCTGCAATGCCTCGTATCGGACTCCGTAATTCTGCCCTGTGCGCCAAAGGGCCTCGATGAGCTGGCCCCTGTGGAATCGCCAATCGTCCTCAACGCCATACGACCTGGCAATTGATGCATTGCTATGTGAATCTTGCTGCGAAGCGTTTCTTACGCCCCTTGCAGCACCGTCCAGGTCGTCCCAACCAGAGCCTAATTTGAAAACATCGAAATCAGAATTGACGACGACGTCCCCTGCATGCCCAGAACCTCTGGGTTTTGGCGCCGAGAGAAAGTCGAATTGCTCACCTTTTGCTCCTGTGATTTGTACACCGCCACCTTGGATTGCGGCCGCTATGAGCGCCCCGGTATCCGAATTGTGCATCCCTATGGAAGGAGCGAGTTTGGAAACGGCTTCTCCAAAAGAAATTGTGCTTGAGTCCACCTAGCGCCTCCCGCAAAGAAATTGCCCGCAAATGAAGGGGACGCGGCGGGCCGGGTGCGGTGTCCCGGCTTTCGGGGATCAGCCTAGCCGCGTCTTTCAAGAAGTCAGTTCAATTCTTTCCTCTTTTCGGACGATTCGCCAGCTTGCGATGCGGCGCAACGTGCCATCACTACGACAGTGCGAGCGAGCATGGCTTCCATTACCTTACGGCCATCTTCGTACCACTCGATTGATTTTAGTAGCTCGTCGCCCAACGCCATCATCGCATCCGGATCGAGTTGTGCCTTCGCCGCCAATTCTTCATCGCTGAGCTTTAAGAGCTTCAGGGAGTTCCTGCGCATCCAATCGTGGTAGGTACTCGTCTTAGTGTCACCAATTGCCCTATCCGCTATGGGATAACCAGTGAACAACACCGAAGCTATCTTTGCCAATTCCGGTTCAAACTTCGTTTCAGTAGACATAATTTATTTCCTTTCCCGCTTGAGTTTCACAACGTTGTCACCACTAACCTTGCCATCAAAGGCGGCGGAAATTGTGCCCGCGATCTTGTCAGAAGCGCGGCGCAATGGATCTGTGTCGAGGTGCGCATAACGCGCCGTCGTTGAGGGTTGCGAATGTCCCAACAAGCGCCCGATAATCGGCAACCCCAGACCGCCACCTGCACCGAAGCTCGCAAAATTGTGACGCAAATCATGAATGCGAAGACCTTCAATTCCTGCGTGGCGAATAACAGCACGCCAAGGCCTCTTGAGGTCGGATCGCGGCTGATCCGGACTTTCACCCGCAATCACAAAGCGTCCAAAACGCGGCAAGTCTGCCAGCACCTTGAGAGCGGGCGCATTGACGATAACTGCTTTGCGGCCTGTCTTCGAGTCCGAAAGGAAAAACAGTCCGCGTTCAAAATCCACCTGTCTCCATTCAAGATGCAGAATTTCCCGAAGGCGGCATCCAGTGAACAGCAACAATCGAAGCGCCGCCGCCGCATGTGGTTCAATCATCGTGCGCCGATTGCGATCCTGCTTCGGAACATGCTTGGCATTGGGCGCATTGGGATCAACCACCCAGGGCAAGCCTTTGGTTTCGCCAAGCCGAAGCGTTGTTCCAAATCGCTCAAGTTCTTCCGATGAAAGAAAACGCTCACGCAATTCGCCACGATAACCAACGATACCTTTGGCTGGATTGAATCCTTCAGGGACAAGGCCGCGCGAAGCCGCGAAGGTGTACATGCTGCGCACTACGCGCACCGTATTGTTGGCCTGGTAGGGAGTCGATTGCTTGGCGAGATGCAATCGGATCAAATCGGTGCGTCGAAGTTTTGTGGCCCGCGTGGTTCCCAGCTCAGGGACCACATTGTGCCGAAGCACCTGTTCATAGTTGGCATAGGTTCCGGCCTTGCGCTTGGCCTTCACATGCTCCGCAAGGAAAAGCGCTGTCAGTTGTGCAACCGTCAAAGCCTTGCGATCATCTGCCCTTTCATGGGCCGGGTCTTTTCCGTGTGCCACATCGCCTGAAATTTCGCGCGCCAGCTTGCGTGCTTGTTCCGGTGTGAGTTTGCCTATGCCACCGAGAGTGAAGCGCCTTGAAGGTGCCGAGCGTCCCGCCCCAGCACGATACTGGAACACGTAGCTCTTAACTCCAGTTGCGCGCACTCGAACGCCGAACCCGGGCAAGTCATCATCCCACAGAAAATACTCGCGGCCAGTAGTCTTAAGTCCGTCGATGACGCGCTTGCCGATGCGTAATGCCATAACTCCCGGCCCTCTGATTCCGGTGCTGGGGAAGCACCGGGGAAGCACCGTGATAACAATTCAGGGAATCCATGGGAAGGGCCAGAACAGATAAGCTGTTGAAAACGCTCACTACTGGCAACTACAGGATACTCCCAGAAAACTTCTCGGCACGACTACGAATCTGGGGGTCAGGAGTTCGAATCTCTTCGGGCGCGCCAATTCATCTTCCCTCTTTCATCGTTCCAAGAGCCATTTGGCGGCAACGCGGCCATGGGCAGCCGCAATAATGGCATGTGCCCTATGACGGTTCCGGCCTTCTACCCGGGTGTGGCGCGTGGCATTATCGCTCTTCCCGCCGCTACCGGAGCAAGGAATTAGAGCGTCGCACTTTCATTTGAGTCCATACCCTGCTGCAGAGAAGTAGTTTGAGCATTCGTCTGGCGTGAAGAGAGCGCAGATGTTGCCGATGGCTTTCCAAAGATCGCCGATGGTTCTTGCGGCCGTTGCGCGGAGCCGGGCTTTCAGCTTTGAGAAGGCCATCTCGATGGGGTTGAGGTCCGGGCTGTAGGGCGGCAGGAAGAGGAGCCACGCGCCCCGGCTTCGTATTGCCTTCTCGGCCCGTTCGCTTTTGTGGCTTGAGAGATTGTCCATGATGACGACGTCGCCATGCCTGAGCGTGGGGACGAGCTGGGTCTCGACATAGGTGTCGAAGATGGCCCGGTTCATGGGTGCGTCAACCACCCAGGGGGCGATGAGGCCATCGCATTTGAGGCCCGCCACGAAGGTCTGCGTGCCCCAGTGACCGAAGGGGGCCTTGCTGTTCAGCCGGCAGCCCTTCGCGGAGCGCCCGCGCAGCCGGGTCATCTTGGTCGTGGTTCCGGTCTCGTCGATAAAGATCAGCCGCCCGCGCTGTTCGCGCATGATGGGCTGGCGGCCTTGCTTCCATTCGGCCCGGGCCTTGGCCAGTTCAGGCCGGTCTTGTTCGCTGGCCCGAAGTGTTTTTTTTGAAGCTGAAGCCCTTCTTGATCAGCCAGCGCGACAGGGATTGCGGGGTGGCCTTGATGCCCTTCTCCGCAAGCAGCGCAGCGGCAAGCTCGGGCATGGTCACGTCAGGTGTGCGCTCGACAAAAGCCAGCAGGAACGCCTCGGCCGGGTCAAGCTTGCCATGCCTCTTGCCGCCAATCGGACGCGGCTCTACCGAACCCGTTTCGCGCAACAGCGCCATCAGGTTCACGGCAAAAGACACTGACGTGTCAAAGTGCCGGGCGGCCTCATTGCAAGAATTTCCAGCCTCGACAAACGCAACAACACGCTCACGCAGATCGTTCGACAATGGGTGCGGCATGGCAAATCACCTCCGCAAATCTTGAATCACATCTCAACTGATTTGCAAACCCCATTTCGATTCAACTTGACAGCGCGACGCTCTAGGGCGCACTCGGGGCATCTTCGACCAACAGTCGATGAATACCCCACAGTCACTCTACTGCGGGGTCTCGCCACGACAATCAATAGGTCCCGAGCGGGCGCGCACTCACAATCCTGGCAGAATAGGAATTCACCCGGACCAACCAAGGGCGCCCATTTTTGAGCGCCTGGTACCGAAATATTGCGCCTTGGCACTTCACTGGGCGGACTCGATAAAAGTTTCTTTCGCGTACGATCCTTTTGCCTTCCCAGCAAGAAATCTGGTCATCCTCTTCATCCTCGTAATAGTCCTGCATGGGCTGAGGATGTTTTCTCGGATAGGATTCATATCCTGGATAGGGCTCGCCGACTGCGATGCCATCGTAGGTCCCAGCGTGCGCGGGAATTGCTATTGTCCCAATCGCAAGGGCAACAGGGACCGCCAATAAAAACTTCATCATCTTATTTTACTCCACAAGGCTCCCCAGCCGGGCAAACGTGCCTCACTGCAGCTGAACGGAACCTTATGCGTTTGTTCAGCAACCATTCATAAATTTCGACACGCACTGCGGATGGGCAAAGGGATGTCATCCCGGCGGCAACTGAGCCTCCCACCGACTGACTCGCCGGGGAGAAAGAGCGTGCCCGGCGGATGGATCAGTACTGATCACTTCACCAGCTCCGCATGAACCAGATAGCGCTGTGATCCGCTGGTGATGGCATCGAAGGGATAGCAGGTCGCCAGCATCAGGTTGAAGCCCTTGGCATGCCGGTCGATGCCTGACCTGTTCCAGTCCACGATTGAAGTGCCGGTCACCCGGTAGGTGAACACCAGCCCATCGTCGCGCGTGATCGAAATCAGATCGCCCACCACCACATCCTTCAGAAAGGCGAAATGCGTATCCCGGTGTGCTGAAACAACGGCAGTGCCGCGCTCGCCAATGCGCGATGTTTCATCGAGAAGAGCAGGGCCGAAGGCAAGCGCCTCACCGCTGCCGCCGTGCAGGACAATGGCGCTGGCCTGAATGCGCGGAATTTCGATGCGCGCCACCGGCCAGGTATCGGCCCAGCTCCACGCCTTGACCGGCTCGCCTGTCACAATCGATTGGCTGAAGGCCCGTTCAAGGAGGACCTGCGCCAGTTGCGCCTTGGCAAAAATCCACGCCGATTGCCCAAACAGGAAGAGTGACAGGGCGAGGCAAAGGGCGCTCAGGAAATTGAGGAAGGACCGGCGCGACAAGCGCACCGGTCCAACCTTGGGCAGAGTGAGGGTTGCGGGGACCATGTCACATCTGCCGCGGGGACTGGCGAGGGATAGCCAGCCTGAATGCAAGACTTAAAACCAAGAGGAATCCGGCGATAAGCAGCAAAAATTCCGCTGGCGTCGCGGTTTGCGGCAGCATCACCTGCTGCTGGGCAGGGATCGCCGCCGGCTTCTGCAACAGGGCCAATTGCATGAATTCTAACTGCGCGTCGCGCTGCTCAGCCGCTGGCTTATCGTCGCCAAACACCCAGTCATAGTCCCAGCCCGCCGGCAGGTTGAGCGGTATGTCGGCCCGCGTCAGCTTCTCGCCCGCCGGGCGTTTCGGGGTTTTGTCAACCGCCACAAGGCTGGTCTGGCTGGAAACGATCTGGTGATCGAGAGCCATGGCCAGAATGGCCTTGTTGGCGGCATCGGAAGTCAGCGTGCCAAGGGTTGACGCCACTTCGAAGTCGGCAATCCGCCGCCGGGCCCAGAGCTTGGAAATCCCGTCGCCTTTCGCCGCCTTTGCAATGGGAAGCGTCACTTCCCAGGGCTGCGCCCCGATATTGCCGCTGATTTTCAGCGAGCCGCCCAGGTCCCTGGCCGCCGCCATCAGCAACACCGGTTCGCCACGGTATAGGTCAGGCAGCATGTCCGGGGTGATCCTGGCGGAATTGCCAACGAGTTCGGCTTTCAGCTCGGTCACCACCGGGCTGCCGATCTTGCTGAACAGGTCCTGCATCCGCGCCGTGACTTCCGCCGCCTCGCCGATATGGGTGAAGGTGCCGCGGCCAAGTTCCGCCGCGCGTGTCATCAGGTAGGAGTTGGGCGCCGACCCGATGCCCACCATGAACACGCGGCTCCGGCCCAGGCCCTTGCTGATCGTGGCGAAGAGCTGCTGCTCGTTGCCAATCGCGCCATCGGTGAGGAAAACCACCTGGCGCAAATGCGAGGTGTCGGAAGCATGGCTGTCCTGCAAGGCAGCGCGCATCGGCGGGATCATTTCCGTCCCGCCATTGGCATTGAGCCGGCTCACGAAAGCCTTGGCCCGGTCAATGTTTTCCCTGTCAGCCGAAACCGCATCGGTGAACAACTGGTCCATCGTGTCATCGAATCGGATGACATTGAAGCGGTCGCCCGGCTTCATCTGGGAAAGGCCATAGATCAGGCTGTCCTTGGCCTGCACCATGGAAGGCCCTTCCATGGAGCCGGAATTGTCGATCACGAAAATCGTCTCGCGCGGTTTGAAAACCTCAGCTGCGGAAGCCACGGGCGGCGTGACAAAGCCCAGCAAGTAGTTCTTACCGTTCACCGTTTCGGTGAACAGGCCCGCCTGCGGAGCCGTGCTGGCAGCCTGCCATTCCAGCGCGAAATCCTTGTCCGCCGGAACGTTCTCGTCAGCCAGCGAAATCACCCGGCTCGCCAGGTCGGTCTTGATCGCATGATAAAGACTCTTCACTTCGCCCACTTCAAATCCGGCATTCAGAGTCACGGAAATCGTTGTTGGATTGACCGGGCCACGTTTCTTCGGGTCCAGAACCGGCGGGCTGATGCGCTCCCGGTCCGGCACCGGATCATTCACCGCCACGCCAAAGCCGTCGCTCGAGAAATCAACCGACTGGACAATGGGGGCCGGCATATAGCGCGGCGCCACCACCAGGGGCAGGCGCAGCGAGAACGTGCCCGACGATTGCTTCACAGTTTCCTGATACTCGATCTGCACGATCACCGTTTCATGGGGACCGATATTGGCCACCGAATTGGTGAAAAGATTGGGCCGCTCCTGCTCGAGAAGCGCCGCCGCCTGGCCGCTGGCCTTGGCCTCCTCGTAAATGACCTTGGCCTCTTGCCGTTCCTTCACCTCGCCGACGATCACCCGGTTGCCCGCAATGATCTTCAGCGTATCCACGGCGGAATTCTCCGGCAGCGGAAACACATAAACGCCTTCGACAAAGCCATCCGCCGGGTTTTCAAAACGCTGAGTTACGATGGTGCGGGCCGTCGGGCCCGAGATGGTGACATTGAAATCCGTGGCCAGCCGTGGCGCTTCAAGATATTTGCCGCCCTCCGTCGATTTGAGCAGCAGGCTTCCCGCCTTCACGTCATTGGGGGTGATAAGGGCAAGCTTTGCCTCGCCCGCTCGCGCCTGTCCGAAGATGGTTAAGGCCAGAATGCAGGCCAGCCCAAAAATGGCAACGATGATGTCGAGACGGGCTTTGAAGTTACGGGCGCGTAAATAGGTGTTCACTTTATCCTCCAGGGCTAGCCCCACTGCCAAGCCATGGATGGATTAGATACAGCCACTCCTGCCTGCTTCGCCAAGGTGAAGAACGTCTTTCTTCCGGCGCCTTCCGCCATAGGGTGGTGGAAATGTGCGGGAATTTGTGGAATGTTACGGCCACCATGAATGACGACGACCTTTCCTCCGAAGAAAACAAGGTGATCGGCGCCCAGGTCCGCGAGGAACTGGCCAGGCGCAGGCTTTCACGCCAGCATCTGGCCGACAAGGCCAAGATCAGCCTCTCCACCCTTGAAAAAGCGCTCAGCGGAACACGGCCCTTCACGCTCGCCTCCGTCGTGCGCATTGAGGAAGCCTTGCAGTTGCCCCTGCGCAGGCCCCGGCACATGCATAATGGCGACATGGAACTGGCCCCGGAATCTCTGGGCAGCTATTCGCACCCGGCGGTGTCCTGGCTGGAAGGCGATTACCTGACGCTCCGCCCGTCCTTCAGTGATGCCCAGTCGGCCTATGCCTACCGCACCGAAATCCGCTGGGACAAGGCGCTCTCCCATCTCGTGTTTCGCGAATCGGACCGCCTCGATGCGGCCTTCAAGCAGGATGGCGCGGTTTCGGTTCCGCACCAGTCCGGCTACATCTATCTCGTCACCAACAAGATGGGGCAATACCGACTGATCATCCTGTCGCGCCCGATGATTGGCGGCGAAATGTTCGGCCTCCTCAGCACCCTGCAGTCGGGCAGGGGAACCCTGCTGATTCCTGTTTCCACGCCAATCGTCTTTGTGCCGGTGAAGAATTTCAAGGAAGAGCTCCAGTTCGGGAAATTCAACGCCGACTCCGCCATCCACGCCACCTATACCGCACTCCTCAAACGCGCCACCGAAGAGCCGTTCGTGTTGCTGGTGAAGTGAGGACGCCCATGGCCGCAGAATATTCCAGAGCCCTGATCGTCGGAAGCGGCAGCGGACTTAGCGCCTCGCTGGCCCGGCTTCTTGCGCGCGAAGGATTCAAGATCGCCCTTGCCGCCCGGAATACGGAAAAGTTGGCCTCCCTTTGCAGCAGCACCGGGGCTACGGCTTTCGCTTGCGATGCGACCGATCTTGCTCAGGTCACCCAGCTCTTCCAGGATGTCGACCGCAAGGTCGGCGCGCCCGATGTCGTCATCTACAACGCCAGCGCCCGCGCGCGGGGACCACTTGTTTCCCTCGTTCCATCCGAGGTCGAACAGGCCATTAAAGTAAGCGCCTTTGGCGGCTTCCTGGTCGCGCAGGCAGCGGCAAAGCGCATGCTGCCAAATGGCCATGGCGCAATCCTGTTTACCGGAGCCTCTGCCAGCGTAAAGGGCTATGCCCAGTCAGTGCCTTTTGCCATGGGCAAGTTTGCGCTCCGCGGCCTCGCCCAAAGCATGGCCCGCGAACTGGCACCCCTCGGCATTCATGTGGCCCACTTCATCATCGACGGCGGCATCAGGAATCCAGGCCGCAGCGAACCGCCGGAAAACCCCGATTCCATGCTCGATCCGGACGCCATTGCCGCCAATTACCTGCACGTCCTGCGCCAGCCGCGCAGCGCCTGGACCTGGGAAATGGAACTCCGGCCCTGGGTGGAAAAATTCTGATATTCAAACCAAAGAACTTCGTAAGTCGCGATTCGGGTTTGCCTAGCGTGAGCCTGGTTGCGGCTCTTGCGTTGGGGTGTTCGCAATCGGTTGAAACAGGCGCCGGTATTCCCCGGGGCTCAGGCCCGTGTGGCGTTTGAACAGGCGGCGGAAAAATCCGGGTTCCTCATAGCCTACCTCAGTGCTGATGTCGTCGACAGGCGTTGAACTGCTTTCCAAAAGCCGTTTGGCCTCTTCGATCCTCACTCTCTGAACGTGTTCAATCAGGGTCGATCCGGTTGCGCTCTTGAATCTGCGCTTCAATGTTCTTTCGGGAATTTTAGCGGCCCGGACCACATCCGAGACAACTGTGGCCTCGCGGTAGTTGCGCTGAATCAGGTCCTCACAAAGGCGCACCACGGAATCAGCGTGATGGTTCCGCCGGGCAAGCATGGTGTAGGGCAGTTGCCCCTCGGCGTGCAATTTCAGGAGATATACCTTTGCTATGCGCAGGGCTTCGCCGGGGCTGCAATGGCGTGAAATGATGTGGATGGCGAGGTCGTGCCAGGACGTGGTGCCTCCCGCCGTGACGATGCGGCCAGTGGGGTCTCCGGCAATGATGTTGCTCTCCGGCCGGAATTGCACCGCGGGATATTGCTCGCGGAACAAACCTTCATAGCCCCAGTGCGAGGTTGCCTGCCGTCCGGCAAGCAGCCCGGTTTCCGCAAGCATGATGGAGCCGGAGCATGCCGAATATATGTTGGCGCCCCGTGCGTAGCTTCGCCGGATCCATTCCATCAGGTCCTGATAGCGGCCCTTCAGCGATTGTTCCGGCCTCAGCCAGATTTCGGGAAGGATGATAATGTCCGCCTTGGGATCATCAAGGCAGGACACGGCGGGAAAGACGGGGATTCCGTTTCCGCACCGGAAGGGTTCGAGGCGGGTGGAGACGATTTGTGGCCGGATAAACGAGCGTTCCGGTCCCGTGCCGGTCATGGTTTCCCACAGGTTTCCCGCCGCGGCTAGGACATCGATCATGCCGTAAAGCGCCGAACCGGCGGTTTCCGGTACGGCCACGACCAAAGCATCAACGCCTGATTCAGGCGTATTTTGCATCTTGCACCCATGATTTTGGCACGAAAAGCCCGTTGTTGGAAAATATCGCTCTCACTAAGGCAAATGTCCAGCCCTAATGGTCTGCCCGCGCTGCCAATGCAGCACTGCCGCAAACGGCAGGCCAACCCAACCCGTGAATAGAAAGGATACCTGATGTCTAATACTGCAATTGCCCAAAATGAACCCGTCATCATGAACGGAGTCAGTGTCACCGGCATTTTCGATACCATCGCCGCCGTGAAGGCCGATGCCGGACTTGCCGAGTTCCAGTTCCGCGCTGCCAATGAATGGATCGATGGCGGCCACAACCGCTCCACCATCCAGGGCTTCCAAGGCTGCCGCCAGGAAGACTCGAGCCGAAGGAAGCCGTTTGTCTTTGACGCAAGCGAACCGCCGGTTCTGCTGGCGAACAACGAGGGCGCCAACCCGGTCGAGTTCGTGCTGCATGCGTTGGCCGGCTGCCTGACAACCACCATGGTTTACCATGCCGCAGCCCGCGGTATCGAAATTGAGGCCGTGGACTCGAAGCTCGAAGGCGACCTTGACCTTCGTGGTTTTCTCGGCGTCTCCGACAAGGTGCGCAAAGGCTACCGCGAAGTGCGCGTAAACATGCGCGTGAAGTCCAAGGGCAAGCCAGCAGAATTGCGTGAACTGGCCAAGTTCTCGCCTGTCTTTGACATCGTGTCGAACTCGCTGCCGGTGGTGGTGAACGTCGAAACCTACTGATCAATGACCCAGCGCAGGCTCCCATACGGCGATCCTGCGCTGGCCCACAAAACCCGTTTTAGAAAAGTCTCAGGCAAGAATTATCAACTCTCAAAACAAGGAACCTTAAGAATGAATACGTCAAACGAAGTCCTCGGCAATCAATCCGTGGCGAAGCACGAGAGCCCAGTTGCAGGAGCCCTGCAGTGGATCATCCGCCAGATCGAAATCCACCGGGCGCGCCGGCACCTCGAAGCATTGCCGGATCGGCTGCTTCGCGACATCGGCATCCACCGCGCGATGATCCATTCAGCGGCGCGGCATGGGATTAGCAGGACGGAAAATACAGTCATCTAAAATGCCCATATGAATCCAGGGAGTGAAAAATGAACCGTTATATATCTCTGCCTGGCGCCTTGTACCGGCGCTGGCGTCACTACCGGAGCATCCATC
The DNA here is from genome assembly GCA_030680855.1 of Aestuariivirga sp. GTDB lineage: Bacteria > Pseudomonadota > Alphaproteobacteria > Rhizobiales > Aestuariivirgaceae > Aestuariivirga. Next base: position 69,700 of record JAUXUN010000055.1, on the reverse strand, counting down.
GGGAGCTGTCTCAATTCAATGACCGCGATCTCCTGGACCTGGGTTTGCGCCGGAACGACATCGGCCATGTCGCGCATGCCGCTGCGGTTGAGTTTGTTTGGAATTTCAGAAGCAGGTCATGAGCGGAAATGCCGACAGCTCAAATGTCCTGGTTCTGCGGCAGGATCACCAGGTCGCGTATGGTGACGTTGGCGGGGCGGGTCAGCATGAACAGCACCGCTTCGGCCACATCCTCGGAGCGCAGGCCGTCATGGCTGGCGACCTTGGCTTCAATATCAGCCGGGTTGCGGAATCCCCATAACTCGTTAAGCACCGTGCCGGGCGCCACCGCACCAACGCGCACATTATGCGGGGCAACCTGCCGCCGCAGGTCATGCACAAAGGCCTGCACCGCGTGCTTCGATGCGGCGTACACCGCTTCTCCGGCAATGACCTGATGGCCCGCGATCGAGCTGGTGACAATGATATCGCCGGACCCGCGCTTGATCATCTGCGGCAGCACGGCGCGGCACAGGCGGAACACGCTGTTCACGTTGACGGCAAGCATTTCGTCCCACGTGTCGGCGTTGCCCTCCACTACCTTGCCGGGTTTATAAAGCCCGGCATTGGCAAGAAGAATGTCGATGCGCCCAAAACGGGCCAGCGCCTCTGAAGCCACCCGCTCAACCTCGGCGGGCCGGGCGAGATCAAGAGGAAGAACCAGGCTTTCAACCGCGTCGAGCTTTTTGGCCACGGCCTCTAAACGCTCCGCCGAACGGCCGACAAGCACAAGCTTTGCCCCTTCAGCCGCGAGCGTGTTCGCCAGCGCGCGGCCGATGCCCGAACTGGCCCCGGTAACGACAGCGACTTTGCCGGCCAATTTCTGGGCCATGACTAGGCTGCATCCATCTTAGGCTTCCTGATCTGTGCCGCCGCTTCGATGATCAGCGGGTCAAGCCCTTCGCCGCCCTTGGCAAGATGCTCGAACAGGTGCTTGCGCATGCGCGGGTCCCAGTAATTGTTAAGATGGGTCGCCGCCTCCTTCCGCGCCTCCTCGCGCGGGTAACCCTTGAAGAAATCGGCAATCTGGTTGGCCATGCGCAGCATGTCGCGGGTTTCCATCGTCTACTCCTGCTCGAATATCATCACGCCGCCCTTGGACAGGGCCGCAAGCTTAAGTCCCGCCTGCCTGGCAAGCTGCAGCGCCAGGGCGGTGGGCGCCGAAATCGTCGCCAGCGCCCCGATGCCGGCGAGCGCACATTTCTGCACCAGCTCGAAGCTGCAGCGGCTCGACATCAGCACAAACCCGTCGCGCAAATTCGTGTTCGTCTTTGCCAATGCGCCAATCAATTTGTCCAGCGCATTGTGCCGGCCCACATCTTCCCGCGACAGCAGGATATCACCGTCAGCCGAACACCAGGCCGCCGCATGCACCGTGCGGTTCACGGCGTTCATCGGCTGCCACTGCGGCAGCGCCTCATAGGCCCGCGCCACGGCCTGCGGCGAAAGGGGCGTATTCACCGCGATGCCCTCCGGCATGCGGATCGCATCCTTGATGTCTTCGATGCCGCAAAGCCCGCAGCCCACCCGCCCTTCAAGGCTGCGCTTCACCATGCGGTCGCGGTTTAGATGCTTTTCATCAACCGCGAGGTCAACCGCCAGGCCTTCTTCCGAGGGCAAAGTAAGAATGCCCTTGATGTGCGAAGCCGAGGTGATGATCCCCTCGGCCAGCGCGAAGCCCGCGGCGAAGTCGTCGAGATCGGCGGGCGTCGCCATCATCACCGCATAGGGCGCCGAGTTGAACAGGACGGCGATGGGAACTTCTTCAGGGACTTGCCAGATGGTTTTGATGGGGCCGGTTGGGGAGTGCAAAATGCCGGCTGCGGCGATTGAGTTGGCGAGGCCCTCATCCGGCCTTCGGCCACCTTCTCCCATGCGTTGCACGGGAGAAGGCGCTTCGTGATTATCGCCTTCGCCCGTGGCCCCTTGGCCATGGGAGAAGGTGCCCGACAGGGCGGATGAGGGCCCTTCCTTGATATTACTCGGCCGCGACAAGGGGTTTTACCGCAATGCGCTTGTTCTCGTCCTCGCGGATTTCCCAGTCCTTCTGCCAGTCCGATTGCTGGTTGGACAGCGTCACCTGAACCGCCGTCACCTTGTATTCCGGGCAGTTGGTGGCCCAGTCGGAATTCTCCGTGGTGATGACGTTGGCGCCCGAAACCGGATGGTGGAACGTGGTGTAGACAACACCCTGCGCCATGCGCTCGGATATCAGCGCCCGCAGCGTCGTGGCCCCCACGCGGCTGGAGATGGACACCATCTGGCCGTTCCTGATGCCGCGCACTTCAGCGTCATGCGGATGGATTTCGAGAACATCCTCCGCATGCCAGGCCACGTTCTGCGTGCGCCGCGTCTGCGCCCCCACATTATACTGCGACAGGATGCGGCCCGTGGTGAGGATGAGCGGGAAGAAGCGGTTGGTGCGCTCCGTTGTCGGCACGAATTCAGTGATCATGAAGCGCCCAAGCCCGCGCACGAAGCCGCCCACATGCATGAGCGGCGTGCCTTCCGGCGCCTTGTCGTTGCAGGGCCACTGCACCGAGCCGAGCCGGTCAAGCTTCTCGAAGGAAACACCGGCAAAGGTCGGCGTCACCCGCGCGATCTCGTCCATGATCTCGGAAGCCGAGTTGTAATGCATGTCATAGCCCATGGCTTGCGAAAGCTCGCACACCACCTGCCACTCGTCCTTGCCCTGCATCGGCGCTTTCACCTGGCGCACCCGGTTGATCCGGCGCTCCGCATTGGTGAAGGTGCCGTCCTTTTCGAGGAAGGAGGTGCCGGGAAAGAACACATGGGCAAAGGCCGCCGTTTCGTTGAGGAACAGGTCCTGCACCACCACGCATTCCAGTGCCTCCAGCGCATGGGTCACATGGTTGGTGTTGGGGTCCGACTGGGCAATGTCCTCGCCCTGCACGTAAAGTCCCTTGAAGGTGCCTTCGACCGCCGCGTCGAACATGTTGGGAATGCGCAGGCCCGGTTCGGAATCAAGTGCTGTCTGCCAGACCTGCTCGAACATTTCGCGCACCGAATTGTCGCCCACATGGCGGTAGCCCGAATACTCGTGCGGGAATGAGCCCATGTCGCAGGACCCCTGCACATTGTTCTGGCCGCGCAGGGGGTTCACCCCCACGCCGTTGCGCCCCACGTTGCCGGTGAGCATGGCAAGATTGGCCATGGCCATCACCATGGTGGAGCCCTGGCTGTGCTCGGTCACGCCAAGCCCGTAATAGATTGCGCCGTTGCCGCCCGTGGCATAGAGCCGGGCCGCGGCGCGAACCTCAGCTGCCGAAACCCCGGTAATCGATTCCATCGCTTCAGGAGAATTGACCGGCTGGCGGATGAAGTCGGTCCAGCGCGCAAACTCCTTCGGATCGCAACGCTCGGCAATATAGGCCTTGGCTTCCAGGCCTTCCGTGAGAATGACATGGGAGAGCGCATTGACCACCGCCACATTGGTGCCGGGCCTGAGGGGCAAATGGAAATCCGCCACGACATGCGGCGAGCGCACCATGTCGATGCGGCGCGGATCAAGGATGATGAGCTTGGCGCCCTCGCGCAGGCGCTTCTTCATGCGCGAGGCGAAAACCGGATGGGCATCGGTGGGGTTGGCCCCGATCACCAGCATCACGTCGCATTCATCAACCGACTTGAAATCCTGGGTGCCGGCTGAGGTGCCGAACGTCTTGCTCAGGCCGTAGCCCGTGGGCGAATGGCAGACGCGGGCGCAGGTATCCACATTGTTGTTGTGGAAAGCGGTGCGCACCATTTTCTGCACTGCGAATACTTCTTCATTGGTGCAGCGTGACGAGGTAATGCCGCCGATCGAGCCGCGGCCATATTTCTTCTGGATCTCCATGAAGCGCCGGGCGGCAAAGCCGATGGCTTCCTCCCACGATACTTCCTTCCACGGGTCGGTGATCCTGTCGCGCACCATGGGCTTGGTCACCCGGTCCTTGTGGCTGGCATAGCCCCAGGCAAAGCGGCCCTTCACGCAGGAGTGGCCTTCATTGGCCCCGCCATCTTTCCATGGCACCATGCGGACAACTTCATCGCCCTTCATTTCCGCCTTGAAGGAACAGCCCACGCCGCAATAGGCGCAGGTTGTGATGACCGATGTTTCCGGCTTGCCGAGCGCGATGACTGATTTCTCAAGGAGAGACCCCGTGGGGCAGGCCTGCACACAGGCGCCGCAGGAAACGCACTCCGACTCCATGAAGTTCTCGTCCATGCCTGCTGAAACATGAGAAGCGAAGCCGCGGCCGTCGATGGTCAGCGCAAAGGTGCCCTGCACTTCCTCGCAGGCCCTGACGCAGCGCGAGCAGACAATGCATTTCGCCGGATCGAAGGTGAAATAGGGGTTGCTTTCATCCTTTTCCTTGAAGCGCGGATTGGCCTCGCCATCGAGGCGCACCGGCGAAACGTGATTTTCGCCCTCGAAGCCATAACGCACATGGGAGAGGCCAACCGAGTCCGCCATGTCCTGCATGGCGCTGTCGCCGGCGATCGGATGGTCGGAGAGATAAAGCTCCATAACGCCCTGGCGCAGCTTGCCGAGGCGCTCCGTCTGGGTATGGACCTTGATGCCGGGAGCGACAGGCGTGGTGCACGAGGCAGGCGTGCCCTTGCGGCCTTCGATTTCAACCAGGCACAACCGGCATGAGCCGAAGCTGGCCATGTTGTCGGTGGCGCAGAGCTTCGGAATCTGCGTGCCAAGCTCCATGGCGGCCCGCATGATGGATGTGCCTTCCGGAACCGTGATGGAATGGCCATCGATTTCCAGTGTCACCATGGCGGTGGATTTGGATTTCGGCGTGCCGTAGTCGATTTCTGTGATCAGGGTCATGGTCTCGTTCACTCCGCCGCCTGCATCTTAGCAGGCCGGTCAAAATCTTCCGGAAAATATTTTATGGCACTTTGCACCGGCATCGGCGTCAGGCCACCCATGGCGCAAAGCGAGCCGTCAGTCATCGTCTGGCAAAGGTCATCAAGCAGCGAAAGATTCTCGTCGCGCGCAATGCCGGCCACGATCTTGTCGATCACCTCGACGCCCCGGGTGGAGCCGATGCGGCAGGGCGTGCACTTGCCGCAGGATTCGATGGCGCAGAACTCCATGGCGAAGCGCGCCTGCGCCGCCATGTCTGCGCTGTCGTCAAAAACCACAACGCCACCATGGCCCACCATGGCGCCATTGGCGGCAAAGGCCTCATAATCCATTTGCAAATTGAGTTGTGAAGCGGGCAGGTAAGCCCCCAGCGGCCCGCCAACCTGCACGGCGCGCAACGGTTTTCCCGTTGCCGTGCCGCCGCCGAAATCATTGATGAGCTGGCCAAGCGTGATGCCGAAGGCTTTTTCGACAAGGCCGCCCTGCTTGAAGTTGCCGGCGAGCTGGAAAGGAAGTGTGCCCCGCGAGCGGCCCATGCCATAATTTTCGTAGGCCTTGCCGCCTTCCGCCAGAATGTAAGGCACGGCGGCAAAGCTCAGCACGTTGTTGATGACGGTCGGCTTGCCGAACAGGCCGATGAGCGCGGGGATCGGCGGCTTGGCCCGCACCATGCCGCGCTTGCCTTCCAGGCTCTCGAGCATGGAGGTTTCCTCGCCGCAGATGTAGGCGCCGGCGCCTCGCCGCACTTCGAGCGAGAAGGAATGCGCTGAACCCTGGATGTTTTGCCCCAGCCACTTTGCCGTCGTGGCGATGCGGATCGCATCCTTCATGACGCGGATCGCATCGGGATATTCCGAGCGGATATAGATGAAGCCCTTGTTGGCGCCTACCGCAATGCCGGCAATGGTCATGCCTTCGATCAGCATGAAGGGATCGCCCTCCATCACCATGCGGTCGGCGAAGGTGCCGCTGTCGCCCTCGTCGGCGTTGCAGCACACATATTTCTGCTCCGCCTTGGCATCATGCACGGTTTTCCACTTGATGCCCGTAGGAAAGCCCGCGCCACCACGGCCGCGCAATCCGGACGTGGTGACTTCGGCAACGATCTCCGCGCCCTTCATGGTGAGGGCCTTCTTCAGGCCAACAAATCCGCCATGCGAAATATAATCGTCAAGCGAAAGCGGATCGGTAATGCCGCAGCGCGCAAAGGTGAGGCGTTCTTGATTTTTGAGATAGGGCAGCTCTTCGGTAAGGCCAAGAGACAGCTTGTGCTTGCCGCCCTCATGGAACTTTGAATCGAACAGACTCTTTACGTCGCCCGCTTCAACTGGAGCGAATGCCACGCGGCCCTTCGCTGTTTCAACTTCAACAAAGGGCTCAAGCCACAAAAGCCCGCGCGAACCATTGCGGATAATTTTTACATCAATTTTCCGGGCCGCAGCTTCAGCCACGATGGCGTCAGCCACCTCATCGGCGCCAACGGCGCGGGCGGCGGAATCCTTTGGTACATAAACCTTGATCATGAGGCCAGTTCCTTGACCAGCGCTTCAAACTTTTGCGGCGTCATCCGGCCCATTGGGCGCTCATCCACCAGCAGGGAAGGCGACGTGGCGCACAGCCCGAGGCAATAGACCGCCTCCAAAGTGATGGCCCCATCAGATGTGGTCTCACCGAATTTCACTTTCAAGCTTTTCTGCGCTGCCTCCGCCAGCTCATTGCCCTTCATCGATTGGCAGGCTTCCGCCCGGCAGACCTTCACCACGTGGCGGCCCGCCGGCTTGCGCCGGAATTCATGGTAAAAACTCACCACGCCATGCACTTCGGCGCGCGAAATGTTCAGCGCCTTGGCCAGAACCGGCAGGGCCGCCTCCGGCACATGGCCTACCTCATGCTGCAGATCATGCAGGATTTCGAGCAATGCGTCAGGCTTATTGTCATAACGCGAGGCTATGACACTGGCTGCATCAGGTTTTGTGACGCGAACGTCGATAAGGGTGTGTTTTCCGCGCATACGCCATTATGGCAGAAACCCCAGGTTTTAGCCAATTGCGCCAGCCTATGGGCCTATAGGCGGGGCCGATCAGGAATCCGGATCACGGCCGAACCTCGGCATCAGCAGGGCAAGAGCCTTCGAAAACCGGCCCTCCTTGAACTCAGACTCGAGCGGGCAGGGGCCATCGGCGCAGTTGTGGCGCTCGCGGCATTGCCCCTCGGTTTGATCCAGCGACACATTCCGCTTGGCATTCTTGCAGTAATGATAGCCCGGATTGATCGGAATGCGCATGAGTCCTGCCCCTTGCTGCCAATGGGCACCAGGCGCGTGAGTTCGTCATTGATCTGGATCAAGACTCTGAAACTGAACCTCACGCCGCCAGGCGGCTTTTCTCCTTGGCGAAGGGGCTGAGGCCGAGCCAGTACTGCATGGCGCTGGCAATTGTCTTGTCACCCTGGATATCCAACGCCCCGCAGTCCACCTCTTTCTTCACTGTTGTGACCCCCATCCAGATGGCCGTCATGGCGCGCAGCGAACCTGAAACAAAAAGGTCCACGTCGAATCCCGGGTCGGTGCTGCACAGGTCCACCTTGCCGTCGGGTTCAACGACCAGCCAGAATTTCTGCCGGGATTTCTCAACTTCCGGAAAATAGAAGGCGATGGTGCAGCGTTTTTTCGGCAGCGGCTTGGGATCAAGCCAGCGCCGCATGTCCCACATCAGAAGCGAGGGATCGAGGTTTTTGAGCGACAGCTTGGACTCAACCCAGCGCTGGCCCCAGAAGCCGAGCGCCATGACGATGGGCTTCAAATCCTCGCCTGCCGCGGTGAGCTGGTATTCCTTGCCGCCCTTGCCCGCCACTTCCTCAATGATTCCGGCCTCGCGCATTTCGACCAGCCGCTTGGACAAGAGCGTTGGAGACATGCGGGGAACCCCGCGCCGCAGGTCATTGAAACGCCGTGTGCCGCAAAACATTTCGCGCAGGATCAGCGGCGTCCAGCGTGAACAGAAGATTTCCGCCGCCATCGCAACCGGGCAAAACTGGCCATAACTGCCGTGTTCGGACATCGTAGTCTCCACAAAAAATAAATGTTGCACATACATCTATAAATGTTGTAGGTGCCACTTTTAACACACCGGGTTGCGTAAGGATAGTACAAAAACTGTACCAGCCGACGTCACCGGTAATCGACAATCTGGCCTCTCAGTACAGTTTCGGGACTAGAGGCAAAGCCGCCTAACAGGCACGATAAGGCCATCAAAAAACGTACAAGGAGACCGCCATGAGCGCCGTTACCAAACTGAAACCGAAGAAATCCGAATCCCCCGGCCTCGCCGCCCGGGCTGAAGCGCTGGGAAAGGATTTTGCCGCAAGGGCCGAACTTGCCGATGAATCCGATAGCTTCGTGGCCGACAACTATGCCGCGCTGAAAACCTCGGGGCTCGTGGAAGCTGCCGTTCCAGCCGAACTCGGCGGCGGCGGGGCAAACATCCATGAACTGGCCGGAATGTTGCGCACCCTGGCGCATCATTGCAGTTCGACTGCCTTGGCCTTCGCCATGCACACCCATCTTGTCACGGTGCCGTCCTGGCGCTGGAGCCACCAGAAGGTCGCGGCGGTGGAACCCCTACTGAAGCGCATCGCCGCTGAAAAAATCTTCCTGTCAACCAGCGGCGGCTCCGATTGGGTGGCAGGCGCCGGCAAGGCCGAGCGCGTCGAAGGCGGCTACAAGATCACCGCGCGCAAGGTGTTTTCGTCGGGCGTTCCCGCCGGCAGCATCTTCATGACCACCGCTGTCCTGGAAGAAGAGGGCGCGGAGCCCATGGTTCTGCATTTCGGCATCCCCATGAATTCGCCAAACCTGCGCATCGATCCCGTGTGGAAAACCCTTGGCATGCGTGGCACCGCCTCCCATGATGTCATCATCGAGGGCCATGTGGTGCCGGAAGCGGCTGTCGCCCTCAAGCGCAAGGCCGGCGAATGGCACCCGCTGTTTCATATCATCGGGACCTTCGCCATTCCGCTGATCTACAGCGTCTATCTCGGCGTTGCCGAAAGCGCCCGCGACATCGCCGTGAAGCTGGCGAAGAAACGCCGGAACGACCACCACATCCTGCAGCTCGTCGGCCAAATGGACTCTGAACTGCTCGGCGCCCGCGTTGCCCACAGCTACATGCTGGATGTGGTGGCGCAGAATACGCCCGGAGCCGAAAGCATCAACCAGGTAATGATGGGGCGCAGGCTCGTGGCGGCCCACGCCATCCGTGCCGTTGAGCTTGCCATGGAATCGGCAGGTGGCGCTGGCTTCTACCGCAGCCAGGGACTGGAGCGCCGCTTCCGCGATATCCAGGGCGCGCGCTATCATCCCATGCAGCCCGGCCAGCAGGCGGAATACGCCGGCGCCATGGCGCTTGGCTTGCCGGTTGATAAAATCTTTTAAGGGATAGCAACCCCACTCTCTGTCATCCAGCGAACGCCTTTCAAACTCTGTCACCCCGACGCAAGTCGGGGCCCAGACTTTACTCGCGCGGGATGACTGAGAGTCTGGGTCCCAGCGTACGCCGGGATGACAGAATTGATATGATTTACAATCCAAAACCCAAAATTGATCAAAGGAAATTTCTTATGAACCGTAGAATTCTCGCATCGATCGCAATGATCGCCCTCTCTGCAGCCTTCATCCCCAGCGCGCTGGCCGCGCAGAACCTAGGAAGCAACTGGCCAAGCCAATCATGTGGTTGCAGCAGTGCTGGTAAGTGTTACGTAAAACTCAACAAAGACTATCAGTTTGAATGCGTCCCTGACGGCGGTGCGAGCACTGCCTGCACGGGTGTCTGCTCACTGAGAGACAATCCCGTAGACACAACTGGCGGAGTGATCATGCGCCCGAAGTCGAGCGATGGCAGCGGCGGAGGCGTCCTCAAGAAAGTCCCCAACTGAATATGTAACGCCCATGAAATCGGAGACACAAATGACTTTTTAGCCCTGCAAGAGCATTGCCCGAACCGGAAGTATTGCCCCCGGTCCTGACATTTCACTTTAACCAATCACGTTTCGAAGGTCCCCGCCATGAACGGTGCGGCTCTTGCGAACATATAAAACTCAAAAGGATACTATCTTGAAGAAACTCTCACTTTCCCTTTTCGCCCTCGCTGCCATCTCGACGTCATCGCTTGCCTCCCAGAACGGCTATGACCTGCGTGACTCGGATACGTACTTCGGCAAGTATTCAACGCAGTTGAAGAACGCCGGCACGAAGACCCATGCCCTGGCAGTCATCAAGCGCGCAAAACCTTTGACCAACTTCGAACGCATGATGAAGAATTCTGAAGAAAGCAAAGGCGGAAACTGGAGCGTTTCGAAACCGCAAGTAAAATAGCGCGGTTCCCCAACCACGCTATGAATTCTCGTGACCGGGCTCCGGGCCCGGTCACTCACCATTTGGAGTTAAACATGTCATCCAGGACCATTTCAATTTTTCTGCACGGCAGTTCCAGGTTCCTCCGCGCATTTGCGATAGCTGTTGCTGCGCTGTGCGCGGAAATCGCAGCAGCCATCGAGCGGCGCAGAACCCGAACGGCGCTCGGCAGGCTGGATGACTATATGCTCAAGGACATTGGAATCTCGCGCTCCGACATCGACAGGATTTCCAGCCGGTCCCTTCATCAAAGGAAAGCTGGATGATCAGTCAGGATATTCGGCGGCACGGTCATTCATCCCGGAACTGCCTTCGCCTAGTTGAGCGCCATCGGTTGTCGGTGCTGCATAGTACCGCCGAACCGGCGCCAAGGCCAATGACGGCCACCGCGCATAGTGCCAGCGAACCCGGACGAAGCGCCCGTGATGGTCACGGGCGGCAGCCGGCGTCCGCCTTAACGTAACTTCGAAAGGGAAACCAAGATGACCAATGCAAATGCCAACAAAGGGAAGTGCTTCTGCGGCGCGGTTGAATTCACCGTAACCGGCGAACCGGCGGCGATGGGCTACTGCCACTGCAGTTCCTGCCGCGAATGGTCGGCAGGTCCCGTCAACGCCTTCACGCTTTGGGCGCCCGAGGCGCTCAAAGTCACCAAGGGAGCGGCCAACATCGAGGTCCACCACCGGACCGACAGGAGCCTCAGAAAGTGGTGCAAGACATGCGGCGGACATCTTTTCACCGACCATCCGCACTGGAAGCTGGTTGATGTCTATGCCGCGGTCATTCCGTCCGTGACGTTCAAGCCCGGCGTGCATGTCAATTACCAGGAAACCGTGCTGCCCATGAAGGACGGCCTGCCCAAGCAGAAGGATGTGCCGAGGGAAATGGGCGGCTCTGGCGTTCTAATGGCCGAATAGGCCCGATTTGAGGAGATGAAGATGAGTAATGTGGAAGCCGCGGTTGAACCGAGGAATGAGTATGTCGATTTCTGGAATACCATCCTTGTTCCCAAGTTCGTCCGCTGGAAACACATTCTTGTGGATGGCTTGACCCTGCACAGCGCCAAGGTCTTCCCCTCGCTCGAGGTGCGTGAGGGCGACAAGGTTGTTGACGCCGGCTGCGGCTTCGGAGACACCGCGATCCAGCTTGCCCGTTTGGTGGGGCCCAATGGATCTGTCCTTGCGGTTGATTGCTGTGACGGGTTCCTCGCCTACGGGCGGCAGGACGCAGCGGCCGCGGGCATTTCCAATGTCACTTTTCTGGAAGCCGACGTGCAGTCCTATCCTTTCAAGCCGGTCCATGATTTCTGCTTCTCGCGTTTTGGCACGCAGTTCTTCGAGAACCCGGTGGCGGGCCTGCGCAACATGCGCGCCACGCTCAAGCCTGGCGGCGTCATGACCATGGTGGTCTGGCGCGGCATCGAAGATAACCCCTGGCTCGGGCACGCAAAGGATGTCGTATTGAAATTCCTGCCGCCGCCCGGTGAGAATGCCGCGACCTGCGGTCCCGGCCCATTCTCCATGGCGGACACGGGCCTGGTCACCAGGCAGCTTGAAATCGCCGGCTACAGGGACATCCAGTTTGAACAGGTCGACGCTGAGCTGTTCGTGGGCAACGACGTTGATGATGCGGTTGCCTTTCAGCTCGCGATCGGCCCGGCGGGGGAAGTTTACCGTGAGGCTGGCGAGCTGGCTGAAAAACGTCACGCAGAGATTGCCGCCGCACTCAGGGTGGAACTCGCCAGGTTCCAGCGCCCGAACGGGATCATCATGGATTCAAGCTCCTGGAAGGTCACGGCCCGCAACCCGGGATGAACGCGGAGTCCGCAACGATGACGGGGGCAGGGGGCGCTAATCGGAATCGCGGAACATGGCCGGCGGTTTTTTCCGCCGGTCGACGTTCAACCGGAAAACGTCCGGACGGGAGTAGTGGCCCGCAACGTCCAGCGACTTGCGCGCGGCGCGGGCCGAGTCCGCATCAACCGTGACATAGAGGATCGACTTCTCCTGATGCAGAGGCCCGGCAGCGAGAGTGCCGCCGGGTTTGACGGCGATGGCATCGCCCGGATTGATCCATTCCGCGTCCTTGAAGAGCTGGCCGCGGCCCGGGAATGAGGCTGGAATATCCAATCCCTGCAGGGCCGTTGCCGATGACAGGACCCAGCAGCCACCCTCTTTGGCGATGTGCCGCATGCTGGCGGTCCACAGGTCACCGCAATCCCAGGTAACCGCCACCAGAATGTCCATTTGCTGCGCATAAAGCGCATAGCGGGCGAGCGGCATGTAATTTTCCCAGCATAACAGGCAGCCGAGGCGGCCGAACTTCGTGTCCACGACGCGCAAGCCGCTTGCGTCGCCCGCCCCCCAAACCATCCGCTCCGGGTTCGTGGGCATCAGCTTGCGGTGCTTGTTCAGAATTGTGCCATCATCGCCGATCACCACCACGGTGTTGAAAAGCGTTGAGCCGCTGAATGCGCTATCGAGCTCATGCATTCCCATGACAACGACCATGCCGTGTTTGGCGGCTCCGTCGCGAAGCGGATCGAGGTCGCCGGATGCGATGTCGATTGCGTTGCGTTGCAACTGGCGATGAATCTCGTTTCCCAGCGCCATGTCGCCTCCGGGGCGCAGACGCCATATCCAGGTTGGGTAGCCCGGCAGGAATGCCTCGGGAAATGTCATCAGTTTCGCGCCTTGGCCTGCCGCTTCCGCGATCATGGCCAGTGCCGCCGCTATCGACGCCGTTTTGTCGAGCAGCACGGGCGGTCTTTGGCAGATTGCGGCTTTGATTTCCATGATACAAACTCCGTAGCGCAGACGCGTCCCGGTTGCCTATGCAAACGGGTCCACGCTTCCTGTCAAATTCCGAACTCGGTGAGGATTCTTCTTGAAGCGGAGTCAAATCGCGCCATGCCGCCCTTGGAACGCGCCATCATCATCGAGCCTTCCAATGAGCCGATAATAAACTGCGATGCCTCCGCAGCCGGGCCATCGAAGCGCAGGACGCCGCTTGTGCGTCCCTCATTGAGCACGCCGGTGAGCCAGCGCTCGTTCAACTGGAAGAAGTTCTCCAATGCCGTCTGCATCGCCTTCGGAAGCGTCTCAAATTCCGCGGCCAGCATGCCGCACAGGCACATCCGTTCGTCCGCCAGGACCTTTGCATAGATATCCACATAGCGCCGCAACTTCACCGCTGCCCCCCCGCCATTGGCATCGATTTCGCCAAGGGCCCGCTCCATTCCAAGTTCGTAACGTTCGATGAGCTTGACGCCAAGTTCATGCTTTGAAGCGAAATGATAGTGGAGGCTGGCCTTCGAAACTCTCAGCTCGCTGGCAATATCGGCATAGCTGAATGCATTGTATCCGCGGGTTTGCACCAGCCGCTGGGCGATCTCCAATATTTGTTGTGACGTATGAACCGGGTCTGTTTTGTGATCCATGGGTTGGCACTAAAATCCTTTGGAAATGACGTTTCATCGATTCGTGGTTTTCTTAAAACCTCTTACAATTCTATCTACTAGTTGACAAGTTACTTATCAATAGGTAAGCACATTCGGAGTAGGGCGATTCCAAAACTGCCCACATTCTAGGGAGACGTATCATGAAGAAATTTGTAATACTGACGACTAGCCTATGTGCATTCTGCCTTGCCCCCTCGCTCAGTGCCCGGGCTGACGACGCTGAGACAATCAAGAACGCCGAATCGGCGGCTCCCGCTGCCGTAGGCGCTGGCGCGGCGGTCTATGCGCCGCAAGCCGACGGTTCAATGAAAACCTTGCGCGAAAGCAAGAACGGCTTTTGGTGCATGCCAAACGATCCCAACACGCCGGGCAACGACCCGATGTGCGGCGATGCCAATTCGATGGAATGGGCGATGGCATGGATGAGCAAGAAAGATCCGCCGAAGGGCAAAGTGGGCCTGATTTACATGCTTGCCGGCGGTTCGGATGCCAGTAACACCGATCCCTTTGCGACGGCGCCAACCGAGGCCAACAACTGGGTCACGACGGGCCGCCATGTCATGATCATGAATGCCATGGACATGATGGCGGGCTACCCGGCGGATGCGAAACCCGACACCAGCAGGCCATATGTGATGTGGTCAGGGACGCCCTATCAACACCTCATGGTTCCGGTGGAATAGAATACGCTGGCGCAGGGGCATGATCACTGTTCCTGCGCCACGGAGTTTTCCATGAGAACGGCAGTATCCATTGCTCTCATGCTATTTGGTACATGCGCGGCACAGGCGCATTCCTACCGCGTTGGCCATCTGGAAATCCTGCATCCCGCCATCATGGTGCCGCAGGCAAATTCCGATTGTACCTGCGCCCATGTGACGATTGTCAACCATGGCTCTGAAACAGAATATTTTCTCGGCGCCGAAATTGCCGTTGCAAGCAATACGCGGCTGCTTCATGTCGCAAGTCGCGAACATGACATCAGCGCGCCGTCCGAAGTTGCGATTGCGCCAGGCGCCACACTTGACCTGCACCGCCACGAATGGTGCCTCTTTCTCAGCGACATTCCAAAGGGCCTTGAAGCCGACGTCGGTGCCTATCCGGCGCGTCTTATGTTTCGCCACGCTGGAACCATCGGCATCGAATTCCTGGTTGACGCAAATCAATGAAGACGGTCGAACAGCTTCTCCATGAGGCCAGGGCATTGCTGCCTTATAGATGCACGCCAACGGAGACGGCAAAGGAGATAGATGCCGGCGCCCTGGTCATCGATATCCGCGGCGACGAACAGCAGCGTGCCGACGGCCTCATTCCCGGCACATTGGTCATTCGCCGCAACGTGCTGGAGTGGCGTTGCGATCCCGTGTCTCCCTGGCGCCATCCCAGCGTTACGGATCGCCGGCAGAAAATCATCCTGTTCTGCAACGAGGGCTACCAGTCGGTTCTGGCCGCCGCCAATCTCCAGCTCCTGGGCCTCACCTTTGCCACGGACATGGAGGGTGGCTTTACCGGATGGAAGTCCGCAGGCTTGCCGACGAAGCCCTATGACCTCGATGAAAAGGAATAGACTGCGACGATCTTTCAATCCGGAACGAACCGTCTACACTGGCGTTAAACCGCCGAAGGTATGCCGATTCAATGCAGTTGACGCCGGACATTGCACTATGCCTCGCCATCCTGATCGCCGCCGTGGCGCTTTTCGCCTGGGACCGGATAGCGGCCGATGTGGTGGCGCTCGGCGTACTCCTCGCCGTCGTAAGCACCAATCTGATCAGCACGGAACAAGCCTTCGCCGGTTTCGGCAGCGGCACGGTTGTGATGATCCTGGGCCTGTTTATCATGACCGCGGCGCTGTCAAACACCGGGATCGTCGACATCGTGGGTAGATCGGTCCTCAGCCATGTCGGGAGCAATCCCACGGTCCTGATTGCAGTTGTCATGGTCTCCGTATCGGCACTGTCGGCTTTTATCAGCAATACTGCGGCGGCTGCCTTTTTCATTCCGATTGTCCTGGGCCTCGCGGGCAAGCGCGGCACCAGCCCATCGCGCTATCTTTTGCCGCTGGCCTTCGCCTCCATACTGACCAGCTCCGTGTCGCTCGTCAGCACGTCGACCAATATTGTGATCAGCGAACTGATGTCGCGGTCCGGACAGCCGGCCATGGGCATGTTTGAACTTGCGCCCGTTGGAATTCCCATCGCCATCGCAGGCATCATCTACATGCTGACGATCGGCGTGCGTTTGATGCCCCATCGCGAAAAAGACGGTCCTTCGATGGAAGACGTCGGCAACCGGACATACCAGGCCGACCTCGTGATTCCTGATGGATCATCGCTCATCGGCAAGACAATTGCCGAGTCGCCTATTGCGGCCAATTCCGGCTATTCGGTCGTCAAGCTGCTGCGCGGCAGCAAAACCCTTGATTCAAAAGCCGCCAAAACCGTTCTGGCGGCAGGCGATGAAATTGTGATTGAAGGAACCAGGCGCGATTTGCTGCGTGTGAAGGACATCAAGGGCATCGAAATCAAGGCCGACGTGCATCTCGCGGATCCGGATTTGCGGCCTGAGGATGCCGTGGTGGTCGAAGGCGTGCTGATGCCCGGCTCGCCGCTCATCGGGCAGAGCCTCCGCAGCGCCGAATTCTATGACCGTTACGGTTTGCAGGTCCTCGGATTGAACCGCGCCGGTTACGGATTGGCGCACAAGCTGAGCCGCATCAGGATGAGGCTCGGCGACGTCCTGCTGTTGCAGGGAAGCCCTGAAAACGTCAGCGCTATGGATCGCGGCAATCTCTTCAGCATCTTCGGCGGCGTCGATGCCGTCCGGCAGAAATCCTCGCACGCCGCGCTCTCCGTGATGATATTCGCCTCTGCGCTGATGGCCGCCACGTTCGGATTTGTATCTTTTCCCGTGGCGGGGATCGGTGGCGCGTTTTTCATGCTGCTGACGCGCTGCATTTCCCCCGAGGAAGCCTATCGGAAGGTTGAATGGAAGGTGCTCATCCTCATTGGCTCGCTCCTGTCGCTTGGCGCGGCAATGGAAGCAACCGGAACCGGAAAATATCTTGCCGCCCAGTTGATAGCGGTCATCGGCGCGCAGGATCCCGTTTTCGTGCTGGGCTCGTTTTTCCTGCTGACGGTTGCCCTGACGCAGCCCATGTCAAATCAGGCGGCGGCAATTGTCATTCTGCCAATCGCTTTTGAAACAGCAAGCCAGCTGGGATTGAATCCACGCAGCTTTGCCATGATGATCGCAATTGCCGCCAGTTGCTCTTATCTGACGCCGCTCGAACCCTCCAGCCTGATGGTCTATGGCCCCGGGAAATACCGCTTCGCGGATTTCGTCAAGGTTGGGTTGCCGCTGACAGTGCTGATCTTTGCCATCGCCATTGTGATGGTGCCGCTGGTGTGGCCCTTGACGCCTGCCACATGATGATTTTGGGAACTGAAATTACGGAGGAATGCCATGTCCAAGCTCTACGGCGAAAGCCACCGCAAGCTGCAGCGTGAATTCGATACCGAGCGCCTGGCCAACCGGATCGAGGAGCGCCTGTTCCACGAACATATCACGCCCGACGACCAGGCCTTCATCGAACGCATGGACATGTTCTTCCTGGCCACCGCCGACAGCGAAGGCCGCCCCAACTGTTCCTACAAGGGCGGCGATCCCGGCTTCATCCGCGTCCTCGACCCAAAGACCCTGGCCTTCCCGAATTACGACGGCAACGGCATGTATCTGTCCACCGGCAACACACTGGAAAATCCGGCCGTGGGCCTGCTGTTTATCGATTTCGAAAACCGCAAACGCTTCCGGCTCAATGGCACCGCAAGCATCGTGCCGGCTGGATCCATTGAGCCCGCATATCTGGAGGCGCAGTTCGTGGTGAAGGTTCACGTCACCCAGGTCTTTCCCAACTGCCCGCGCTACATCCACAAGATGCAGATGGTGGAGCGCTCCAACTTCGTGCCCCGCACCGACGTCACCACGCCCGTTCCCGCCTGGAAGCGCATGGAATGGTCTTGCGACGCGCTTCCCAAGAATGATCCGGCTAGATTGCCTGATGACCCGGGCAACTGGACTGGGGGTTGACCCCGGCCCGATGCCCTCGCATTTGACGGGATTAGCTTGACTCCATGGGGCGGAATTCTGCAATCTGGCCCCGCCGTAATCAGACTGTCACAATTATGCTGTGAATGTCGCGATGTCTGGCAGGGAGAGAAACATGAAACTGACACGAAGAATTTTTCAAGCAACTGCATTTGCCACAATGCTGGCGGGCACCGCAGCCTATGCGGATACCGAACTGACCGTTTATTCCGCCGTGGAAGCGGAAGATCTTCAGCGCTACGCCGAAACCTTCAACCAGGACCACCCAGACATCAAGATCAACTGGGTCCGTGATTCGACCGGCGTGGTCACCGCCAAGCTTCTGGCCGAAAAGAACAATCCGCAGGCCGATGTGGTCTGGGGCCTGGCGGCCACCTCGCTGATGCTCCTCAAGACCGAGGGCATGCTCGAACCCTACGCGCCCAAGGGTGTCGAGATACTCGATCCGAAATTCGTCGATTCGGCCAGCCCGCCCCAATGGGTTGGCATGGACGCCTGGATCGCCGCCATCTGCTTCAACACGGCCGAGGCCGCGAAGGCCGGAGTTGCGGCACCTACGTCATGGAAGGACCTGCTCAAGCCCGAATACAAGGGCATGATCGTCATGCCGAACCCGAATTCCTCCGGCACCGGCTTCCTCGATGTATCGAGCTGGCTGCAGTTGTTCGGCGAGGCTGAAGGCTGGGCCTACATGGATGCGCTTCATGCCAACGCTGCCTCCTACACCCATTCCGGCTCCAAGCCCTGCAAACTGGCAGGCGCCGGCGAAACCGTGATGGGCATTTCCTTCGCCTTCCGTGGCGCCAAGGAAAAAGCCGGTGGTGCCCCGGTTGAGGTCATTATCCCGTCCGAGGGCGTGGGCTGGGACATGGAGGCGACCGCCATCATAGCGGGCACCTCGAAGCTCGAAGCGGCCAAGACGCTTGTCGACTGGTCGATCAGCAAGAAGGCCAACGAGATGTATAATGTCGGCTATGCCGTCGTTGCCTATCCGGGCGTTGCCAAGCCGGTGGAAAACTATCCGCCGGAAGCCGTCACGCGCATGATCAAGAACGACTTCGAGTGGGCTGCCAACAACCGCGCCGCCATTCTCAAGGAATGGCAGAAGCGTTACGACGCCAAGTCTGAGCCGAAGTCGTAAGCTGTTCGGGCCGGCGGCCGGGGCGCCATGCTCCGGCCGCCGCTCCATTGTCTGGGCACCAGCACATTGACCGCATCGCAAACCGGTGGACCAGCGGCGTATCTCCGCGTCGCGCATCTGACCAAGAATTTCGGAACCTTCACGGCGCTGAAAGACGTCTCCCTTGACGTGGCGCTGGGCGAGTTCGTGTGTTTCCTCGGGCCTTCCGGCTGCGGCAAGACCACCCTGCTGCGCATCATCGCCGGGCTTGAAACCCAGACCGCGGGCCGCATTGAGCAGGCCGGCCGCGACATTTCAAATCTGCCGCCGTCGCAGCGCGATTTCGGCATCGTTTTCCAGTCCTATGCGCTTTTTCCCAATCTCACGGTCGAACAGAATATTGCCTACGGCCTGCAAAGCGTCGAGCGCGACAAGGCGAAGATCAGGGCGCGCACCGCCGAACTCCTGGCCCTCGTCGGCCTGCCGGAGCAGGGGCCCAAATATCCCGCACAGCTTTCGGGCGGCCAGCAGCAGCGCATAGCGCTCGCCCGCGCCCTGGCAATTTCGCCGGGCCTGCTGCTGCTCGACGAGCCGCTGTCGGCGCTTGACGCAAAGGTGCGCGGCTATCTCCGCCATGAGATCAAGCGGCTGCAGCGCCGCCTCGGCGTCACCACCATCATGGTGACCCACGACCAGGAAGAGGCCCTTTCGATGGCCGACCGAGTCGTGGTGATGAACGACGGCGTCATCGAGCAGATCGGCACGCCCACCGAAATCTACCGCGAACCGGCATCGCTGTTCGTCGCCGACTTCATCGGCAGCATGAACAAGCTGCGGGTCACCGTCGCCGATGAGACCCATGTGAAAATCGGCAATGCCACGCTTGCCTGCCGCAGCCATGGCCTGCCCAAAAAGGCCGACGCGATCCTGGCGCTGCGCCCCGAGGATGTCATTCCGCTGGAAAGTGCTGATGCCGCCAAAGCCGTCAACGCCTATCCCGTCAAGGTGCGCGACATGGAGTTCCTCGGCTCCCACTGGCGGGCCTGGCTCACCTCCGAGGCCTTTGGCGGGGCCGAAATCGACTGCCAGTTCTCGATCAACGCCGTGCGCCGGCTGGACATTTCCCAAGGCGCTAACCTCTCCATCCAGCTGCCGCAGGACCGCGTTCACGTTTTCACCACGGAGGGCCGCCGTGGCTGAGAGCGCCATAGCCCCGGCGGCGCGCCCGGCCCTGGCCATCGACCGCGACCGGATCCTGCAGCTGGTCTTCATGGCGGTGATTGCCCTCTATCTGATCCTGACGCTGGCCTGGCCGCTTTACACGATGCTGTCCAAGTCGATGACCACATATCGCTTCAACCTTGCATCCTTTGAAATGCAGGTGGATGCAGGGCAAGGCTGGCAGCCCGCCCGGAAGATCTCGGAGCTTGCGGCACAACTTGATCCCGCCAAGCTGCCGAAGCTCACCTCCGGCACCGACGGCCGCCTCGCGGTCGTTGACTTTGTCCCAGGCTACAGCTTCCGCGGCACTGAGGTCTACCGCTTCCGCAATGCGGAGGAGGGCGCATTCCATCTCGCCGGCTCGCTCCGCATTACCGGCACTGATTGGCATGAATATCCGGCCAATGAGTTTCGCAAGGTCATGATGCGGCCCGCCCCAAGCCGCGGCCTCGACAACTACGTCACCTATTTCTCCACGCCCACGCTGGTCAATTCGATCAGCAACTCGCTGTTCATCGCCGCCATTACCACGGCCTTCACCGTGGTCCTGGCTTTCGGCTTTGCCTATGCGCTCGCCATGACCGTGATGCCGTTCAAGGGCGCGTTCCGGCTCATTGTTATGATTCCGATTCTGGTGCCGTCGCTGCTGCCGGGCATCGCGCTGGTCTACATGTTCGGCAAGCAGGGCTTTCTCACGCCGCTGCTCATGGGCCATTCGATCTATGGCCCCATCGGCATTGTCATCGGCTCGGTGTTCTTTTCCTTTCCGCACGCCTTCATCATCATCGCCACCGCCCTGTCGCTGTCCGATGCCAGGCTGCATGAAGCCTCGATCGCGCTCAAGGCCAGCCCGTGGAAACGCTTTATCAGCGTCACGCTGCCCGGCGCCCGCTATGGCCTGATCTCGGCAATCTTTGTGACCTTCACCCTGGTCATCACCGATTTCGGCCTGCCCAAGGTGATCGGCGGCCAGTTCAACGTCCTGGCGGTGGATATCTACAAGCAGGTGATCGGCCAGCAGAACTTCGAAATGGGTGCGGTGGTCTCCGTCGTGCTGCTGATCCCCGCGGTTATTGCCTTCGCCGTGGACCGCATTGTCCAGCGCCGCCAGCAGTCCACGCTGTCGGCAAGGTCGGTGCCCTTCGCCCCCACGCCCAATGCTTTTGCCGACCGGATGGCGCTGCTGTTCTGCATAATGGTGGCGGTGTTCATCGCCGGCATCCTGCTCGTCTGCCAGTTCGCCGCCCTGGTGAAGCTCTGGCCCTATGACCTGAGCTTCGGCCTCCGGAACTATGATTTCAGCCGCACCGACGGCGGCGGCTGGGAAGCCTATTTCAACTCCATGCGCATGGCGCTCTATGTGGCGCTGGCCGGCACCGGCATCGTCTTCATCGGCGCCTACATCGTCGAAAAGCTCCAGGGCATGAAAGCCGGCCGCAGCCTGCTGCACATGCTGGCGATCATGCCGCTGGCGGTGCCCGGCATGGTGCTCGGCCTCTCCTACATCTTCTTCTTCAACGATCCGGCCAACCCGCTGAACTTCCTCTACGGCACCATGGCCATCCTCGTCATCAGCTCGATCACCCACTTCTATACGGTCTCGCACCTGACGGCGGTGACGGCGCTGAAACAGCTCGATCCGGAATTCGAAAGCGTTTCGGCCTCGCTGAAGCAGCCGGCGTGGCGCCTGTTCAGCCGGGTGACGGTGCCCGTTTGCATGCCGCCGCTGCTCGACATCTCGATCTATCTCTTCGTCAATGCCATGACCACCGTGTCGGCGGTGGTGTTTCTCTATTCACCCGCAACCAAGCTCGCCTCCGTGGCGGTGCTCAACATGGACGACGCGGGCGACGTGGCCTCCGCCGCCGCCATGGGCATGATGATTTTCTATACCAACGTCACCGCCCGGGGCCTGCATTATCTCGCCTCGCGCGGGCTGCTCAGGCGCACCCAGGCCTGGCGGGCCCGCTGACATGGCGGAAGGCAAACCCGGCGCGTTCCACAGCGAGGGTGACATCAACCTGGCGCCCGAGCGCCGGGAATGGTCCGATGCGCATATTGACGCCGCGACCCGGGCCTTGCTCGATGAGGACGAGCGCTATTTTTTCCGCCAGTCGCTCTCCACGCCCTGCCTGAATGCGCTCAAAGGAGCGAGCGGCAGCCACCTCATCGACAGCCAGGGCCGGCGCATTCTCGATTTCCATGGCAACGCCGTGCACCAGGTGGGCTATGGCCATCCCACGGTGGTGGCCGCCGTCAAGGCCGCGATTGATGCACTCCCGTTCTCGCCGCGCCGCTACACCAACCGCCATGCCGTTGACCTGGCGCGGCGCCTGTCGCAGCTTGCCCCCATGGCCAATGCCAAGGTTTTGTTTGCGCCAAGCGGGGCCGCGGCCATTTCCATGGCGCTCAAGCTGGCGCGCTGTGCCACCGGCCGCCACAAGACCGTGAGCATGTGGGACTCCTTCCATGGCGCCAACCTGGATTCGATTGCCGTGGGTGGCGAGGCGCTGTTTCGCGCCAATGCCGGCCCGCTCATGCCGGGTGCGGAGCATGTGCCGCCGCCGGGACTGGCCGCGCGATTCTTCGGCAATGACGGCCATGCCCATGAGCGGCTGGCTGACTACATCGACTATGTGCTGGAAGTGCAGGGCGATGTTGCCGCCGTTCTGGCCGAGCCCATGCGCTGGACCACGGTGGAACCGGTGCCCGCTGATTTCTGGCCCCGCGTCCGCGCCTCCTGCGACCGCCATGGCGCGTTGCTGATCTTCGACGAGATACCCAGCGCCCTGGGCCGCAGCGGCACCATGTTCCTCTGCGAGCAGGTGGGCGCTGTTCCCGATATTCTGGTGATCGGCAAGGGGCTGGGTGGGGCCATCATGCCCATGGCGGCGATGATTGGCCGGGGCGATCTCGACGTCGCAGCGGCGGGCGCGCTTGGCCACTATACCCATGAGAAGAGTTCCGTTGGCTGTGCCGCGGCCCTGGCCACCCTGGATGTCATCGAAGGCGAAGGCTTGGCGGCGCGCGCCCGCAACCTTGGAGACCAATACCTCGGCTGGCTGCGGAGCGAGCTTGACGGCCACCCCGCCGTGCGCGACGTGCGCGGCCTTGGATTGTATTTCGGCGTGGAGCTTCAGGATCACGGCGGACAACCTTCCGCCAGGCTGGCCAGCCGCGTGCTCTATCGCTGCCTGTCGGAGAACCTCAGCTTCAAGAACGGCG
Organism: Aestuariivirga sp.; assembly: GCA_030680855.1. Classification (GTDB taxonomy): domain Bacteria; phylum Pseudomonadota; class Alphaproteobacteria; order Rhizobiales; family Aestuariivirgaceae; genus Aestuariivirga. The sequence continues at coordinate 46,236 of JAUXUN010000055.1, read as the reverse complement.
GCGGAAATGTCCTCACCCTCTGCCCGCCGCTCACCATCGCCGAAAGCGACCTGGCCGAGGGGCTCGGAATTGTCGTGCGCGCCATCCGCGCCGAAGCCGGATAAAGGCGTCAACGGGATGGCGAAACTTCTCTCAGGCGGCAACCCGCAAATCGCCAAAGGCTACGGCAATGCGCCCGTCAAGGCTTACATCGCCGCCATCCCGGGCTGGAAAAGCAAGGTCGGCCGCAAGCTCGACAAGCTCATCACGCGCACCGTCCCCGGCGTACACAAGGCAGTCAAATACAACTCGCCGCTCTACGGAGTGGAGGAGGGGGCATGGTTCCTCGGCATCCATGTCTTCACCAACTACGTGAAAGTGGCCTTCTTCCGCGGCGCCTCGCTCAGCCCCGTCCCGCCCGGCAAGTCCAAGCAACAGCACGTGCGCTACCTCGACATCCGCGAGGACGATCAACTCGACGAAAAACAGTTCACTGCCTGGGTGAAACAGGCGAGCAAGCTGCCTGGAGAAAAGCTGTAAGTGATAACCAGTGCGAGGCGCACCTGACTTGAACGGTCGCCAAGAATCGGCAACGGTTCATATCGGCGATCAACTTCGATATGACGATGGAGCGACTGAAGTCGCCCGCCGAACAAAACATCCGGCGGGCACACCGCGCGAGACTAGCCCGCGATCTCCGGCATTGGATCACTAATTGAGTGCTGCATTTCAGCCTTCGTAACCGTACGCCGTTGCTTAAACGCATTCCATGCCTTGATAATCAGGGCGTTGCGGACGTTCTCATGTACGCGATTGTTGCTAGTGGCGGCGATTTCGACGAGACGGCTTTGCAAAGAGCGCGTAGGAGCGCGGACCTTCTTGGCGCGGCCGCTTGCCCATTGGTCATAGAATTCATCCGCCAACCTTTCGTCACGATCAGCGAAGAGGTAGTGAAGGGCCGCGAGCGGACCAATTGGGTGACCACAAGTCTTGCGAACCGCAAGCGCGGCGATGATCGAATGTTCGAGCCGCTCGGCGTCAAAATTTTCGCGATAGGCAGTCAACAGTTCTTCGTTTGAGAATTGTGCGCCGCGATCCGCCGCATCGTCGCTCGTCAAAATGAGCAACCAGCGCACCGCAGCGGCCACATGACCGGCATAGTTGATCTTGGCAATTGCGAACACATCGCCACCCGTGCGGTTCTTGCCAATATCCATTCGGGCAAACAAGTCGGGCTGGATTCCGAAAACCACATGCGTTGTTAGTGCTTTGCCCGCGCGAACGCTTGCGGCCAAGCGGTTCTGTCCGTCTTTCAAGAATCCGTCAGACCCAAACTTTATCGTGTCACCCGTCAGGCCCCAGCGCCCTTCGAGAAGATCGGACGTGTATTTCTTGATCTTAGCCGATTTCATTGGCCGGTTGTGCGGATTGAGCTCAGTCAACACATACTCAGCCAGCTTGGGACCAAAATCAATGACACGGCTGTTAGTCGGCGGGTGGGAAATCAGTTCTCCGAGAGTCGCGATTTGCTCGGCGAGCGGCATATTAGCCTTGATCTTGCGTTCCGCCTTCTCAGCCGAGGGCGGGCGAATAGTAGCAATATTTGTAGCCATGGTTCACTTCCTTCTGTTTGTGAATGTCCGATGCCGCAACTTCCTTGCGTTTGTCACAGCGTGAATATAATTGTATGAAATTTGGATAAATGCAACAAAAAAATATGAATACAGACATAACATATTGACAATAATCAATTTTAATTCTTAAAATCACGGTTTAAAATCCACTTTATATGACGTTATAGTGAGTAATTAGCGATTCGAATGTTAGTTAGAAGGTATCGTAAGGTGCATAAACCGAGAAAAAATGGCCATTCACATGCATTTAAATGTGCAATTGGCAGAGCGTTAACCGCAACCCAAAACGCCTCTGACGCATTCACGCCGCGCGGTGGGAATGGCGTCGGATTTTACTGGTTTCGGTTCCGCTCAACTTTCCGGTGCGCCAACGCTTGAGTAGTATACGCCATTGACGTATATCCGCCAATGGCGTATAGGACATGCGTATTTGTCCCGGCTTCGAAACGGACTGTTTGAGGCAGTTCAGGAGCGTGAAATGAAGAAACCCGATTTTGACGGCCTGATCAAGGGTCTCAAGGAAGCGAGCGGCTTTGTCCGCGCGGGAAAGCTGAAAGGCGGGCGCATTCACATTCCGCGTGCCATCGATGCGGCTGCCATCCGTGCGAAAGCGGGCCTGAGCCAGGCCGCGTTCGCCCGTGAGATCGGCGTCTCCGTCGCCACACTGCGGAACTGGGAGCAGGGCCGCCGCATGCCGGATGGCCCGGCGCGCGTGTTGCTCACCATGCTGAGCAAAGACCCCGGCGTTGTCCGCCGCACACTGAAGCATGCGGCTTAGAACGATGAAGAAAGCTGTCGCAAAGAGTAACGCAAAAACCCCTCCCTCCAAGCTGATCGACGCTCACCTCAAGGAGCTCAATGACTGGCGTGGAGTGACGCTCGCCCGCATCCGGGCTCTCATCAGAGAGGCCGACCCGGAAGTGGCCGAGGAGTGGAAGTGGGGCATTCCGGTGTGGTCGCATGCCGGGATCATCTGCACCGGCGAGACCTACAAGGCTGCGGTGAAGACCACCTTCGCCAGGGGCGCTTCGTTGGTGGACCCGAAACACCTGTTCAACTCCAGCCTTGAAGGCAAGGTGCGGCGCGCCATTGATTTTCCTGAGGGTGGCAAGATCAATGAAACTGCCTTCAAGGTGCTCATTCGCGCCGCCGTGGCGCTGAACACGGCAAAGCCCGCCAAAACCTCTCCCGCCCGCGCCGCGAAGAAGCCAAGAAGCGCCAAATAATTCTTCGGTAATCAGCGTTTGGCACTGCCCGCCGCATAAGGTAGTTTGGGCGGGGTCAACAACAGGGATCACACAGTGCTCACCGGACTGGCACGCAACGCATTCTCCGCACCGTCAGGCGTGCGCCCTTCTTTGGCGCGCCAGGCCGCCCTGCATGTTGCATTCTTTCTGGCCTATGTGTTGCTCTTCAGGATTTCCTACATATTCCAGATTTCCGATCTTCGCTCCACGCCGTGGAACCCCGAGGCGGGATTAGCCGTCGTCAGCGGCATTGTTCTGGGCTGGTCGAGCCTTCCGGTCATTTTCCTGGCGTCGCTTGCCAGCAAACTGACCAATCCCTCGATCCTGACGCTCGGCTGGGAAATTGTCGCGGCTGTTTCCAATGCCCTGATTTTTGCCGGCTCGGCGGCAGCCATGCGGAAATTCCTGCCCTCGCTTCAGACCACCACCACGGCAAGCATTGTTCTCTTCATCATCTATGCCGCGATCGTGACGCTGGCCTCGGCCATTTCCCGCCTCGTCATTGCCGCCCTGGCGCTGAACATATCGCCGGTCTACCTGATCAATTATACCATGACGCTTTCGGTCGGAAATGTTGTCGGCGTACTCACCATCGTGCCGCTTTTCTTCGTGGCCTCGCCGGTGCGCGGCTGGATCCGCTATTTTGCCGGCTTCACCCTGTTCCACTGGATTTCCACGCTGGCGATCCTGCTCACGTCCTTCATCGTCTTTGGCCTTCAGGATACCGACAAGTTCAAGTTCTTCTACCTGGTTTTCCTTCCCGTCCTGGTGTTCGCCATCAGGGACGGGTTCATGGGGGCCGCCTTTTCCATTCTCCTCAGCGACACCGCGATGATCGCCATTCTGCTCTGGCGTGTGTCCGAGCCCTCCATCGCCACCGAACTCCAGGTGCTGATGATTTCGCTTTCCGCCACCGGCCTTGTCCTCGGGGCCACAATCTCCGAGCGCCGGCGCATTTCGCTCGAGCTGGAGGAAAGCCACGCCCGCCTGCGTGACAGCCAGGCAGCGCTGCTTCAGGCCTCGCGGCTTTCGCTTGCCAGCGAAATGGCCGCGGCCCTCGCCCATGAAATCAACCAGCCCCTGTCATCAATCCGCAGCTTCATCCGCGCCGCGCGGCGCAAGCTCGACAAGGGCAGGGTGAAGCACGCGGAGTTGAAGTCGGATATCGACGCGGCGGTCAAGGAAGTTGACGTCGCCGCCAGCCTGATCCGGGAAACCCGGAAATTCCTCGAGCGCGGCGATGTCACCAAGGAGAAGCTGAATCTCCGGCAACTTCTCTTGACCTGTTCTGACTTGATTGGGCCTGAACTGGGCGCCTCCAGGATCAGCTGGGATTTGCGGCTGCCTGAAAAACTTCCGCAAGTCATGGGCAATGCAATGCAGATTCAACAAGTCGTTCTCAATCTGGTGCGCAATGCCAAGGAATCCATTTTGGAGGGGCGCGGCAAGGCACGGAACATCAAGCTTGACGTGTCTCTCGACTCCCGTCCCGGCTATGTGGAAATAGCCGTCACGGATTCGGGCGCTGGCATATTGCCTGAGGTGAAAGCCATGCTGTTCAAGCCCCTGAAATCTTCAAAGGACAATGGCCTGGGCCTGGGGCTCTCGCTCAGCAACACCATCATAAGCTCCCATGGCGGTGATATCTGGTACGATGAATCGGTCTCCAGCGGCGCCCGCTTTGCCTTCACGCTCCCCCTGTCCGCCGGTTTGGAGCAGGCCAAGTGAAGCACAAGATACTGATTGTCGATGACGAGCAATCGGTGCGCACGTCCCTCTCCTCGGTCCTTGCCACCTATGGCTTCAAGACAGCATCAAGCGGCAACGCGCGAGATGCGATGGAGCGGATCCAGAAATCGGCTCCCGATTGCGTCGTGCTGGACGTGCGCATGCCTGACATGGACGGCTTGAGCCTGCAGCGCATGCTGGCCCAAACCGCCGCGGGCCTCCCGGTGATCATCATAACTGGCCACGCCGATATCTCCATGGCGGTGCAGGCCATGCGCAACGGCGCCTTCGATTTCATCGAGAAGCCGGTTGACGACGAACAGCTCGTTGCCTCCATCACCAGCGCCATCGAGCAGCGCAAGCCGACAGCAAGCGCCGGGCCGGACGAAAAATCCCTCATGGCGCGCTTTGGGCTTTTGACCGAGCGTGAAAAATCCGTGGCCGAAATGGTGGCCGAAGGCTACTCGAGTGCTGCCATTGCCTCGACATTTTCCATCAGCGTGCGCACCGTGGACCATCACCGGGCCAGCGTCCTGGCCAAGATGCAGGCCACATCCTTGCCCCAGCTCATCCGCTACCTGCTCGTGATATTGCCGCCCAAGCCCTGAATTCATTGGGCCGCGCGCGCAGGCGCTATAGGCAAAACCGGCGTGCCGCGTTATGGGTACTGGCACCTACAGAATTTAATCCTTAAATTGGCCAAACATTTGACCCACTGAACTTCAACTACAGCAATGCCTAAGCTGAAACTAAAGGGAATGGAATGGCCTTTGAAATACCCGGGAGCTATGTATGGGACTTTTGGTTTGCATGGCACGAGGAGACACTTCACTTGTTCTTCCTCACCGCGCCCAAAACCAGTGACCATGCCGATCTCCGCCATCCCCACGCGCGGATCGGCCACGCCACCTCGCAGGACCTGATCAACTGGAAGTACGAAGGAATCGTGCTTAAGCCATCGGATCCGCCCTACTGGGACGACGGAACAACCTGGACAGGCTCGGTCGTGAAGCGGCCCGACGGCAAATGGATGATGTTCTATACCGGCACCATGCTGTCGGAAGAAAGAAAGTACCAGCGTATCGGGGCGGCCGTCTCTGACGATCTCTTTGTCTGGGTCAAACTTGGCAACCGTCCGTTGCTGGAAATTGATCCCGACATCTACGAGACCTATGATATCTCCCGCTGGCATGACCAGGCGTTTCGCGATCCATGGGTCTATCCGGATCCGTCCGGCAGCGGCTGGCGCATGATATTTACGGCGCGCGAGAAGGACGGGCATCCCGGCGGCAGCGGGGTAATCGGCCAGGCAACATCGCCGGACCTATTGGCTTGGAAAGTCGAAAAGCCCCTGTTCCGGATCGGTTACTACGGCGAGATGGAGGTGCCCCAGATATTTGAACTTGATGGCTGGTGGTTTTGCCTCTTCAGCAATGCATCACGGCACATGGCGCCCACCTACCTGGCGACGGGCAAGACCGGAGCCGTGACGGGAACACATTACATACGCTCCAGATCGCCGTCGGGCCCCTTTGAACTGGTCGAAGACAGTTTTTTTGGAGGCGACTCGGTGGGCCGGTTTTACGGCGGGCGCTTTCTCCGCACACGGGAAGGCAAGCCCGTGTTCATGGCATTTCTGAATCACCGGGCCGACGGCAGTTTTGTGGGCGCAATATCGGATCCAATACCGATCTGGACAACAAAGGAAGGCCACTTGCGCATTGATGGCCGACAATACGGCATGGCGCTGCGCGACGCGCTCTCGCCGGCATCCGCTCAGGAGAGCGGCCTGCAAGGCTTAAACTTGCCGGACCGCGCACCAGTCATTGAGGGGGGCGGGAGCTGATGCGCGGTCCATTTTTGCCCGATTGGTAATTCTGAGTGCGGGATACCCAGACTGTGGGGGCCATTCCACTCTGCTTGCTCCCACCCCGGCAGCCAATAGGTAGAGCTACCTATGTCCCCGGAATTCGCTGGCGCTATCATTGCCGCAATTGATGGGGCGATCTGGACCTGCTTTCCGTTCAGGATGCCAGGCAGTCAATATTCATGGCAGCGTTCCATTTCAGTTCCCGACAGAAATGCCGGCAATTAATGGAGCCTGCTTCAATGGCAATGCAATCCGGGGATCGTACGTGAACTTGAGCGCAAAAGACACGCCTTCGCAAAGAGGTCTATACCTTCTGCACGTCAGCATTCATGGGCGTTTTCGTTCTGAATCGCCGGAGATCGGCGTGGATGCCGATACCGGCGGGCAGACCAAGTATGTTCTGGAGCTTTTGCGGCGGCTGGGGAAAGCGCGCAGCGTGCATCGCGTGGAGCTTCTCACCCGGAAGATCAATGACGTCCGGCTTTCCGCTGATTACGCGGAAAAAATCGAGGTGGTGGCCGACCGGGCACGAATTGTGCGCCTGGCCTGTGGTCCTGAGCGCTATTTGCCAAAGGAGCAGCTCTGGCCCCACCTGCAGGAATTCATCGACAACGCGCTTCGTTATATTCGCGATCAGGGCGAGGTTCCGGATGCCATTCACGGGCACTATGCTGACGGCGGCCTTGTCGCCACGCGAATAGCGAAGATACTCGGCATTCCAGTCTTCTATACGGCGCATTCGCTGGGGCGGTTCAAGCGGGAGAGAATCCTCTCCGAGGGAATGAGTCCCCGTGCCTCTGAACGCAAATTCCATTTTCGCGAGCGCATTGAGGCGGAAGAAGAAACGTTGGAGAATGCCGAGCTGGTCATTGCCAGCACCAGCAACGAAGTGGAGACCCAGTACGCCAGATACGACCATTATGACAAGGACAGGATGCGCATTTTGCCTCCGGGGTGCGAGATAGAAAAACTCAGGACCCGGCTGTCCGCATCGGCCCTGAAGGAATTCAGGAGCATTGGAACGAAGTTCCTGGCCGATCCCGCCAAGCCTGCGCTGCTTGTCATTGCCAGGCCTGACGCGCAAAAGAACACGGCTGCCGCAATCCATGCATTTGGCCGTTCCAACCTGAAGGACGTGGCCAATTTGTATCTTTTCATTGGCCTGCGCACCGATCTGGATTCCATCGGCCAGCCGCAGCGTGACCTGTATTTGGAAATGTTCAATTTGATTGATCTCTATGATCTCCACGGCAGCGTCGCGTACCCGAAAACGCATAGCCCCGAGCTTGTCACAGCGCTGTATCAGCATGCCCGCAACACCCGCGGTGTCTCTCTCGCGCTGTCCAAGCACGAAAATTTTGGGCTGACGCTGGTCGAGGCCGCGGCGGCGGGTGTGCCTGTGGTCAGTTCGGGTGCCGGCGGGATGAGTGATGTCTTGAAGAATTGCGGTCACGGTTTGACTGTCGATCCCGAAAACTTCGAGGAGACCGCCCAGGCCATTTCGGGCCTCATTGCCGATCCGGCCCGCTGGCGCGCCTTGTCCGCCGCTGGCAAAAAGAACGTCTCGCGTTTCTACACATGGCAGCGGCATATTGCGAGCTACCTGAGATTGGTGAAGCAGCTTACCCCCGACCGGAGGGCGGCGCCTTCCGTTCGAAAACGGGTGAAGCAGTTCGCCACCGCCAGGCACTATCTCGTCTGCGACATTGACGATACCTTGACCGGTGATGACCGGGCGATGCGGCAGCTGACTGACCTTATCAATGACCGCGACGATATACTGTTCGGAATCGCTACTGGCCGGAACCTGCAGAGCGCCCGGGCTTTCATGGAGGAAAGCAGGCTGCCCGATCCGAGCTTGCTGATTACCTCGGTGGGCACGCGGATTGATTATAATTTTGGCAGATTCAACCAGGATACACACTGGCACCGGCATATTCAGTTTCGCTGGCAGCCCCATGAAATCCGCGCTCTCCTCAGCCAGATTGACTGGCTCGAGCCGCAGGAACCCGAAGCCCAGACCCACGACAAGATCAGCTACTATCTGGATCGGCCCCTGCCAACTGCGGCACGCGCGATCAAGACGCTCTTGCGGAAGAGCTCATTGCAGGCAAGGGTCGTCGTCTCGCGAAATCGGTGTGTTGATGTTCTCCCGGTTCGCGCCTCGAAGGGGCATGCCTTGCGTTATGTGAGCTGGCGGTTTGGCATCGATATGTCCCATGTCCTCACCGCTGGCGATTCCGGCAATGACATCGACATGCTGCGCGGGCTTTCGCGGGGCATAGTCGTGGGAAATTACAGCAAGGAAGTTGGCGTTCTGAAAAAGTCCAAGGATGTGTATTTTTCAGAGCAGGCCAACGCCGCCGGCATTCTGGATGGGCTGCGGCATTACGGCGTCTGATGGCTGGAAACTGAACAGTCTCCGTGGCGAATCGCTGTTTTTGCAGATTGCCCCCGTGCCTTGAAATTATTGGACCGCACACCAGTCATTGAGGGGGGGTGCGGGAGCTGACGCGCGGTCCATGTATTGCCCGATTGGTATTTCTGGGTTCGGTTTACCCAGGCTGCGGGGACTATTCCACTGTGCGTCCTCCCGCCCCGGCGGCCAATAGGTAGAGCTACCTATGTCCCCCGGATTCGGAGGCGCTATCATCGCTGCAATGTGGAGGGACGATTTGGATTTGCTTTCCGTTCAGGATGCCAAGGCAATCAACGTATACGGCAACAGCATGCTGCCGCTGTATCGCCATGGCGACCAATTGATCGTTTCGGCCACGGTTCCGGTGCGGATCGGCGACAGGGTCATTATTGAAACGAGGGACAAGCGCCAATTGTGCGGGACGCTCTTTCACAAGGCGGAAGATTTTCTCGGCATCAACCTTGGCGGGCAGAAGCGGAAGGAAACCCTGATCAAGGCGTCTGATATCGAGTTTCTCGGTCGCGTGATCTGGGCCAGCCAATAGGCGCGGATTTTTTATGAATTGGCAAAGAAAAGGTTAGGACATGAACAACTATATTCATCCGGGAAACACGCTCTCGCTTTCCGCGCCCTATGAAGTCAACAGCGGGGACTGTGTGCAGATTGGTGCGATTTTTGGGGTGGCGAAGTCCTGGGCATCACTTGGCGAAACTGTCGAAGTGGTCACAACCGGGGTTTTTGATGTCAGGAAATGCCCGAAACAGGTCTGGGAAATCGGCGAGAAGCTTTACTGGGACAACAAGGACCGCAAGATAACAAACCTGCGCATCGGAAATTGTTTTGTCGGAATAGCCCTCGAAGCGGGTTCAGGGCAGTCCGCCGAACTGGGCAGGATCAAGATTTTCGGCCTCGCGCAGTAGCTGCCTGGGCCTGCCGCGATGAATAAGCCTGACCTGAAATCATATTCAATCCTGAGGGCATTCAAGATGCCTGCAGTCGAAAACAACCCTTCCGTGCCGATTGCGGCCGGAAAGCTTTCAAAGGTCCTGGAATTTGCCTCGCAGGTTTCTCCCGCGGATTACTACGGCCTGAGCATTGACTACGGTGGGGGCGTTCTCAATGAAGAGGAAATCCGGGCAATTGCCCAGGAAGCCGAGTTTTCGAAATGAGCTGGTAATAATTGAGGAGATGGAGCGGATGCAGGTGAATGGGACAAACATGCGCACTACGCTTATCGATTTGAGCTCAAAATTGCAGGACGCGGAGCCCATGCTGAAGGGCAGAAGAACCATCCATCACAAGATCAGGCATCTGGAGCTCCAGGAATGCTGCGAAACCTTGCTGGAGGACGTCAGCAGGGAAATCGGAGACACTGAAAAACACATTGACGACATCAGCAAGCTCGAGAAGAACGTCAATTTCTGGCTGGCCCGGCTGGAAAATGAAGAGGTGTGAAGACCACGACTGGGCAGCATTCGAAAGCGTAAACCCGCTTACACCGCCACCTGCTGGCCCCGCCAGCGGCCAGGGGGCACACTGAATTCGCGCTTGAAGGCAGCTTCAGGGTCGCGCAGGACTTTCGTGAGCGTGCGCGGCGAGCGCGTTCGCACAGTCAAGCAGGCCGGCCATTGTGCGCCGGAACTCCGCTGGCGGCGCGTCGAGCCGCTTTAATGAAAGCCACACTGAAACGTCGGCCAGCGCCGTCGTGAGCCGGACCACGGCTTCCGAAGACCCGGCTCCGATCGCCTCCCGGACCAGCGCCTCCACCCCGGCCTCGACCTGCCGCAGGAACGCGTCGAGCTCGGGCACGCGGCCCCGGTCACGGGCCGCGATCCCAAGCCAGACGGCGCCGCGGTCGTAGAACGCATCGAGCTCGGCGACGAGGCGTTCCAGGCGCTGCCCCCGCATGCCCAGGCCTGCAAAGACGGTTTGCGCATTCTCCGGAAGCGGTGGCTGCATCGACTCATTGACATGCGCGCCGCAGGCCTCGACCAGCGAACCGAGCGTTGGGAAGTGGCGGTAAACCGTAGCCGCGCCGACCCCGGCCCGCTCGGCGATTTGAATATAGGACGTGGCGGTCACACCATGCTCGTAGTGCAGGGCGGCGGTGGCCTCGACGATGCGCTCGCGCGTGGCATCCTGGCCCTCGGCCCGCTTCCGCATCTGATATTTTCTTTCAGCCATTCCGATTTTCCTATTGACGAGATAATTATTTCGTGAAATATGCCTCTCACTAAACTATATCGTTATCAACCCAATGTCCATAAGGAGAAATACAAAATGCTGATGACCCCCATTAAGACCGACGACGCAACCGCCCTGGCCGCCGTGCCGCCGCGCGAGTTCCTAAACACCCTTGTCTGGATCAAGGCCGACGGAGCCGCAACTGCCGGCACCCAGAGCCTGATTGAGATTCTGGCCCCCGCCGGCTGGGCGACGCCATGGCACAACCATCTTACCCATGACGAGTATTTCTATATCCTCGAAGGCGAGGTCACCGCCCAGGTGGGCGACACGCGTGTGGCGCTCCGGCCCGGCGACTACGCCTTCGGTCCGCGCGGCGTCCCGCACGGCTACCGCGTTACCGGATCCGGCCCGGCGCGTTTGCTCATGATGACAGGTGACAGGGACTTCGCCGAGTTCGTTCGCGAAATCAGCGAACCGGCTGCCGGCAACGAACTGCCACCGCCTTCCGAGCCAGATCTGGAGCGGGTCGTATCGACGGCCGCACGCTACGGCATCGAAGTCCTCGGCCCAATGCCGGACTGAGGCCAAGCCGCTCCGTGAGAAGTTGGCGCCGCGCCCCGTTGCGCGGCGCTTGCGTTACGCCGCCGCCTGCTGGTCGCGCCAGCGGGCAGGGGGTAGGCCGAACTCGCGCTTGAAGGCGCGGTTGAAGGCGGCTTCCGCGCCATAGCCCACGGCGGCGGCAACCTGGCTGATTGACTTTTGCCGCTCCGCCAGAAGCTCCTTGGCCAACAGCATGCGCGACTTGGCAAGATACTGCATCGGCGGCGATCCCATGGCTGCCGTGAAGCGCTCCACGAAGGCGCTGCGCGACAGGCCGGCCACTTCGGCCATATCGGCCACCGACCAGCCGTGCGACAGGCGGTCATGCAAGGCGGCAAGGGCGCGTCCCACATATTGATCTTTCAGCCCGTGCAGCCAGTGCTTCTCGTGCACCTTCTGGGATTCGGAATAGGCCCGAACCGCCTCGACGAACAGCAGCTCCGACAGCCGCGCTATGATCGACGATGAGGCAAGGTGGCCATCGCTGAGCTGTTGCGCCCCGTAGCGAACCGACGATTCAATCCAGTCGCGCGAGGCGCCCTCGTTGATGTTGACCTTCAGGACCGTCGGCAGCGTTGCCATCAGCGGATTGCGCATTTCCTCATTGGCGAGATAGCCGCAGATGATGTTGGTGAGTGGGCCGCCAGGCCCGCCGTAGACGATGCTCGACAGCCCGCCGTTAGTGCCTGGCTGGATCAGTTCCCCGGAATCGATGGGACGCTGGCCGGGCCTGTTCGACATCACATGCGGCGTATTGCGCGGCAGCAGGACAAGCTCGCCGCTTTTGACATGGAGTGGCTCTTCGCCCTCGACCTCGACATACATTTCGCCGGAAATCACATAATGCAGGGCGCACAGCACTTCCGCCTTTGCCATGTAGGGCAGCAGGTCGTCGGGGGTGAGTGCGGAGGCAACGCTCCACGAGGGGGTAAAGCGGGCGTCGAGAAAAATGCCCCCTTTCAACCGGACCGTCCGCAGAATTTCCGACAGCGTATCCATGAGGGGGTCATTAAGTGAATGCCGGACGATCAGTCAAGCCATCCGGCGGTACGGTCATTCACGTGGCGTATGCCTTCACCTAGATAAGCGCCATTGGTTGGCGGCGCTGATGAGCCCCGCTGAACCCGCGTTTCGGCCAATTCCGGCCGGTGCGCACAAAGCCAGCGAACCCGGATGAAGCGCCCGTGACGGTCACGGGCGGCAGCCGGCGTCCGCCTAAACGTTAACCTAGAAACAAAGGATGACCTAGAATGAAGACCCTTATCGTATCCCTCGCAGCCCTCGCAGCCGTTTCGGGCGCAGCCCTTGCCGCAGGTGGCGACGACCTGCGCAGCTCCGACACCTACTTCGGCAAGTATTCTGCCAAGCACAAGATGGAAAGCCTGGCCACGGACAGCAACGCCATCGCCGTCGTGAAGGGCCGCAAAAAGCCTCTGACCGCCTTCGAACGCATGAACCTGAACGCCCAGGAAGGTCGCGGCGGCAAGGCTCATGAGTCCCGTGGCCCATCAGTAGAATAATGCATCACTGCGGCCGGGAAAATCCCTCGCCCGGCCGCCCCCTTACCCCTGTTACCCCTGCAAGGAAAAAACATGTTTTACGACACCGCCGCCAGCCACCGCCCACGCCGCGCAAGCCTTTTCACCATCGCCTTCCAGCCCTGGCAGATGCTTGCCGGCCTGCTGGCGGCACGCCGGGACCACGCCATACTTTCGAATCTCGACGATCACATGCTCAAGGATATCGGCCTCACCCGCGGCAGCATCCGCTCGGCCATCCGCGACCGCCACATCCGCGGCTGACGCCCGTTGCCAATCCAGAATCCGCACAGGCAGGTTCTTGAAAGGAAGCTTTTCATGACAGCCTTTGCCAACCCGGTGGGCATGGAGCACATCAGCGACATCATCGCCGATCTCGACCAGGCATTGGCCAGCGCCACTGTAAGGCAGGCAAAGGCGGCCTGAGGCTGAGAGGAATTGCAATTTAAAAAACGGCCCCGGCGGTGCTGTATAATGCCGGGACCGTTTTTTGTGCCAGCTTCGAGTAATCAGCTGTCAGCCTGAATTTACGCTCAATTTCCGTAACGAAGATTAACAAGGTCAGCACAATTTGACGCGCCGAAGTGCTTTAAATGCGCGGTTTTTCCTGGGTTTTTGAGCCAAAATGGCCGGGCTCCTTAACCGGCCATAAACCTTGGGCAAAGAAGTTCACCGCGCCATTCTTTTCGCAGAGGCAAATCGCACCGGCTTACCCGGTCCGGATTTTACCAGCGGGCAAATCGGCTGGCGCCGGCAGCTCCAAGTGCCACAAGCCCTGCAATCGCAAGCGAATACCACGTGGCGACGAAAAGCGGCGAGTCGTCGTTGCAATGCGCGGCATAGGCAAAGGCGCCGATCCCGCCTGCCAACAGTCCTGCGACGGAACCCGCAACAGCGGGCCGCGTTGGGGCGCTGCGATGCAGTATCCACAGGAAGATTGCGAGCGGGCCCAGGCCAATAAGCGGTATGTAGGTCATGCAGACGAGGCCGTTCCGGCCAATCATCGCCGCCAGCCACGCAGCGGGCGAAAGCGCAAAGAGCTCGGCGATGACCGCCATGGCCAGGAGCGTTGGCGCTGCCGAAATACCGAGAGCCGCATTATGCCAGTTCGCACCCGGCCGCGAGAGCGCGGCGGCACAGCCGAATGCGCTTGCGGCAAGTGCAGTCGCAAACAGGAACTTGAACAGGAATCGGGCCGTTGCCGCCGCCGCCGCAATATCGGGCCTCGGACCGAGAATCGCAAAGAACACGCCTGCGGCAAAAAAAACCGCAATGACAACCGCGCCCCACCACATTGCCGGCAGCGGAATTGAGGTTCGTCGCGTGTCCGCCGCCAGCTTCTTGATAAGTTCACTTGTATTCATTTTGCTTCTGGCCAAACCGCCCCGTGATCGCCGTTAGGCCGCGATGGAAGGCCACCCTCACGGCTGCCTCGCTCATGCCCAGCCATTTTGCCGTCTCGCCTATCGAGCGTCCATCGACTGAAATTGACTCCACGACGGAGCGCTGGCCAGGTGCGAGCGCCGTAAGCGCATGGCCGATTTCCCGGTCGTTCAGGGTTTCAGATGTGGGCCCGGCAAAAGTCTCGGCAATCTCGCCAATTTCGATTTCCAGCCGGCGTCCGCGGCGGCGAAAGGAATCGATGAGTTTGTACCTGGCGATGGCGTAGAGCCACGGCAGGATGGGCGCGTCCTGGCGCCAGGTGTGACGCTTCAAGTGAATTGCTAGTAACGTTTCTTGCACAATGTCCTCCGGGTCGATCCCGCCATGCACGATCTTTCGACGGGCCAAGTGACGCACGAGGCATGCTGCCTTTTGAAGGAAATCGCCATAGGCTCTTTCGTCTCCTGAAATAGCGGCGCGCATAAGCCTGGCCAGTTCTGCCTCGTCCCTGCGTTCCAAATCTTCCTTCCTTCAATTTCGCCGGTGGACGGCCAAATGTTACATGGCTGGAAAAATTTTGTCCAAGCCACTGGCGGCCAATCACGAAATCGTGTCACCCGCGGGAGGTAACATCGGACCCCTCGGACCGAATTAACCATCATGCCTCCGAAGTGTGGGCGCTGTCCAAGCCCTTGGAAGATAACGGGCCGCTCGATAACTTGATCAATTTGCGCGCCGGGTGACTTCTCAGAAAGAAAATTCGTGTTCGATCGTCATATCATCCCATACCAGGCTCGTCTGCTGAATCCAATTGCTCACTTCCTGGTCAAAAAAGGCGCAAAAGCAGACTGGATTTCACTTCTGGGTTTTGGTTTTGGATTGATGGCAGTGCTGCTGATTGCGATTTCATCGTATTCTGCTGCACTGGCTTGCATACTTATCAACCGGATAATGGACGGTCTTGATGGCAGCGTCGCGAGGCTTCGAGGGCCGACAGACCGCGGAGCCTTCCTCGATATCACACTGGACTTTGTTTTCTACGGAGCAATTCCGCTGGGTTTTGCGATAGCAGAACCTGAGTACAACGCATTGGCTGCGGCGACCCTTCTTCTTGCATTCATAGGAACAGGAAGCAGTTTCTTGGCCTATTCGGCAATAAGCCACAAGCGCAATGAAGCAGTGCATGCCTATTCGGGTAAAGGAATCCAGTTCATTGGAGGATTGACCGAGGGAGCGGAAACAATTGCCTTTTTCGCAGCCATTTGCATGTTTCCGGCTTCGTTTCCCTATCTGGCATACTCGTTTTCTGCCATGGCGGGATTCACCATCGTCTTTCGCTGGTACTGGGGTTGGCAGCAGTTTGGCAAAAAGCTGCAATCATAACACTGCGCATCAGCTATTCTTCAGACTCGGATAGCAGGCTCATATTTGAGCCCGGCGTCCCCATAACGAGGAGAAACCATGCCCGCCTCATCAGTCAAACTTTCATTCAACGGAAGCCGCAATGCGCAGCTTGCGGCGCGCCTTGATCTGCCGGAACCTGCGCCCAAGGCATTTGCAATTTTTGCACATTGCTTCACCTGTTCAAAGGATATACTTGCTGCCTCGCGCATAGCCGAGGCTCTGGCTTTAAATGGCATTGCCGTGCTCCGTTTTGATTTTACCGGCTTGGGCGCAAGTGAGGGGGAGTTTGCCAGTACGGATTTTTCCTCGAATGTTCAGGATATCGTCAAGGCCGCGGATTATCTGCGGAGTAACTTTCAGGCGCCGCAGCTTCTCGTGGGCCACAGTCTTGGCGGCACAGCAGTTCTTGCTGCCGCAGGTGAAATTCCTGAAGTTCGAGCCGTGGCAACGATCAATGCACCGTCAGATGCAGCTCACGTCACTCAGTCGTTCGGAATGAACATTGAGGCCATCGAACGGGATGGAGAGGCTGATGTAACGCTCGCCGGCCGGAGTTTTACGATCCGTAAGGACTTCCTTGAAGATGTCCGAGAGCAGAGGTTGATTGAGCGTATCGGCTCCATGAAAGCGGCGCTTCTGGTGTTTCATGCCCCCGGCGACGCGCTTGTTGGCATTGAGAACGCGGGAGCAATATTTGGCGCGGCGCGCCATCCCAAAAGCTTTGTGTCACTTGATGGCGCTGATCACATGCTGACTCGCAGGCGGGATGCTGTCTATGTCGCTGGCATCCTGGCAAGTTGGGCGTCGCGCTATATCGAAGGGCCTGGCCGGATCAATGACGCCGAACAGGTGAAAGGCTTTGCTGATGGCGTGCGCGTTTCGGAATCGGGGGTGGGAAAGTTCGGGCAAAAGATACTTGCCGGAATTCATCAGCTTGCCGCCGACGAGCCAACATCTGTTGGCGGTCTTGATATGGGGCCTTCACCTTACGATTACCTGTCAGTGGCATTAGGCGCTTGCACCAGCATGACACTGCGCATCTATGCGGCACACAAGGGAATCGACTTAGGCAGAATTACCGTGGATGTGTCACATGGCAAGGTCCATGCAAATGACTGCGCCGAGTGCGAAAACAGGGAAGGCCTGATTGACCGGTTTGAACGTCGAATTGCAATTGATGGCGGTGTGCCATCCGGGCTTGAAGACAAGATTCTCGAGATCGCCGACAAGTGCCCCGTGCACAGAACGCTCAAGGCGCAATCCGCGATCTCCACGCGGCTTGCAAAGTAGCTGATTTCCACAGAGTTATAATTGCTGCCTGATTTTTATATCGGGATGAAAGGCATGGGCAACGAACGCAAAAGTCACGTCATAGGGTACAAGCTCACGCTCATTCGATGGCGATATGCGATATACCTCGACCGTGCCGACATCGCGGCCCTCGGCAATCTTTGGTTCGTCTACGGCCGAGGACTGGCCCGGTTTCCACGAGAATTCGAGCGCTCCTTCGCGCAGCGTGCGGCTCTGGCGGAGAAGAGAAAGCGAAATGATAACCGGCGCCTGCTGTTCAAGCCGTGCGACAACGACCCGCTCCATCGGATCGATTCCCTCGGGCAAGTCTCCCTGGTAAAGAAAGGGATTTGAACTGGAATCATATCCGACATAGGGATTACTGCCATAGTTACGCGCCGCCGGGTCGTTTGGGATCAGCACTTTCCCGCCGGGATGGCGTGACTTGAAGTCTGAAAAGGATTCCAGCCGCGCCGGCAGCATTCGCAAGGCCGTTCCCGTCATTTCACCGACGATTGCTTCGCCTGTGAACTGTTGCCACCAGCTTTCCGTTTGGCGGTCATACATAACGAGATCTGAATTCCGTAACTTGCCGGTCGTGCCGAAGTCAAGCACACGGGTTTTTACGCGGCGGTCAAAAGTTATTGCGGCGTTGCACAAGGGGCAATAAGTCACTGTCACGGGTAAGCCGCCCATTGTGTCATTGACGATTTCGTGCCAGATCATGACCCGTAGCGGATAAGCCCGCGCATCGCCTGCAATCTCAACACTGATGACAGGATCGTTGGCCGCTAGGTCCTCGGTTTCTGCCACGGGTTGGAATAAGGGCTGGTCGATTGACGGAATGCCGTCCTTCGGAGGGCCGCCGGACTTGATCTCGGCCCAGGGAATCGCGGTCTTGCCAAAGTCGGTCAGGTTCCAGCCCTCGGCCTTCCATGCCTCGGGGTCCGCCAATGCGGGCAATGCGCCGAGTGATGTGGCGGCGGCAAAACAAAGAACGCGTATCCAGTACATCATTGGTGGTTTCCATCTTGGCACGCTACCGGGCATACGAATGGTCATGAAGGCTGTCACCTCAATCAAGCTAAGGCCAAACTGCTCCGCTTTTCGTAAGCAATCCCGAGTACGGCACCGAAAATGACATGAAGAACCAACGTCATGACTAGCGCCATCATGCCCATGCTCATGCCAAATAGTCCAGCGCCAGCGGAGCAGATCACACAATCGCGTTTGAAATTGATGTGTGTGCGAGCAGCATGTGGAATAGAGTAATCTCAAATGACAACGCCAGCCTGCATCATTGTTGGCCCATCCTGCTGGCAGTTGAACCATTGATGACGGTCGCTGACATGAGAACATTGCTTATCGCATTGCTGTTTTTCGCAGGGTTGCTCGTACCCCCCGGTATCGGGGAAGCGCATTCGGGTGCTCTCGCTGAAGGCCCGGTTCCGTTCGACAGCTCACGGAACGTAATGAGTTTCAGCCAGATTTTGGAGCCCGCCCTCAAGTCGGTTGTCCTGATCGAAGTGAGTGTCAAATCCGGTTCCGGGGGGTTCACCCCGAACGCCTCGGGATCCGGCGTTGTCATCGATGCGTAGCGGGGCCTGATTCTCACCAATGCCCATGTCGTCGCGGACGGCGCGAAATTCCGCGTGCAGATTCTCGACGGCCGCTGGCTGGCTGCCGAGCTCGTTGGCAGCGATACGCCATCCGACATCGCGCTGCTCCGCGCCATGGGGCAGCACCTGCCGGAGATCAAGCTGGCTGACTCCGATGCGGCGCGCGTCGGCGACCTGGTGTTTGCCGTCGGTTATCCGCTGGGGTTGGAGCAGACCCTGACACTTGGAGTGATCAGCGGGCTTGGCCGTTCAAGCGGCGGGGCTGGCCTCAGCGATTTCATCCAGACCGATGCTGCGATCAATTCCGGCAATTCCGGCGGCGCTCTGCTTGACAGCCAGGGGCGGCTTGTAGGCATCAATACGTTGATCCTCTCGAGGTCCGGCGGGAACATCGGGATCGGATTTTCCGCGCCGTCACGCGTGGCGTTGCAAGTCGCCGATCAGCTTGCGGAATTCGGCGAAGTGCGGCGCGGCGCAATCGGCGTGGTGCTTGATCATGTTTCTGAGGCAGCTTCGGCTGCGGCCGGAATCAACTCTTGGGATGGCGCATTGGTAGTCTCGGTCGAGGCTGGATCGCCTGCGCAGGCTGCCGGGTTGAAGCCAGGCGATATTATCACGGCGTACAACGGGCGCCACGTCAAATCCGCCGGAGGCCTGCGCACCTGGATTGGCGTGAGCCAGGCCGGCACCCCGCTTGAGATTACCTATAAGCGCGGGCGCGCCGAAGAGACAGTCGTTGCGGTCAAAGCAGAGCCGCTCAAGCCGCCTCTTGTGTCCGGGCTTAGCTCGCTCGGCGTGTTCATCCGGCCCATCCAGCCTGCCGACAAGCTTCCGGAAGATGTCAAAGGCATGATCGTCCGCGAGTTGCTTCCGGGCTCACTTGGCGCGCTGTCCGGCTTGATGGTCGGCGATGTGATCGTCGCCGTGAACAATGAGTTCGCCGCCACTCAGCAAGTCTGCGACCGCCTGGCCAGCGAGTCGCGCGGCCCTGTGCGGTTACTCGTCTACCGGGCAGGGGCCCTCCGGCCCATCATCATCCAGTCCTGAACCTCGCCTT
This sequence comes from Aestuariivirga sp., assembly GCA_030680855.1. Lineage (GTDB taxonomy): Bacteria > Pseudomonadota > Alphaproteobacteria > Rhizobiales > Aestuariivirgaceae > Aestuariivirga. The sequence continues at coordinate 26,281 of JAUXUN010000055.1, read as the reverse complement.
CACCGCGTGGTGCGCAGCACTCCTTGATTCAATCAGCATCTGTTCATTTCCTCGGGGAGATGGTCGCAGGTATCGAAGAACGCTCCTCTGTTCACAGCGCAGTGTGTTCAGTTTTGTGATCGTGAACAGGAGTTGAATTCTCTCACCTGTAACACGGGTAAAAGATTGAAATAATTAGGGAAACTGCTCTCCAATATGTAACTGGACTTGATTCGATTTAGCCTCGGAAAGGCTTAAGTTGAAGTCATCGGGAAGCGATGATCGCAACCCGGCAACAGATTGAACCACTGCAAACTCAACAGGAGACTACCATGAAGAAGATCATTTTCACCATTGCCGCTCTCGCTGCACTTTCAACAGTATCGTTTGCCGGCGAAAATCGCAGCTGGGATCTGCGCGATTCAGATACATACTTTGGCAAGTATTCGACGCAGTTAAAGGACAACGCAGCCTCCGCCGTCAGCAGCGCTGCCCTGGCGGTTTCCGGTGACACTGGAACAATGACCAATTTCGATCGCATGATGAAGCTCTCGATTGAGAACAATCAAGGTCGCCACTAGATTATTCCTCATCAAACCGTGACGACTTGAGCCGGCAGAAGTTCTGCCGGCTCTTCCGTTTTTGCCGACTCGAGATCGGCAATTGGATTCGACGGGCATGCAAGTACGCCTAATGCGCGACTTTTTAATTAGACCAATCAATGCTGAGCTTCATAGCTGGTTTCCATGACTGGAACTGTGGATATGGAAGACTCACTGTTACAAATTGGGAAAAATTTTGTCCAAGCCACGGGCGGCCAATCACGAAATCGTGTCACCCACGGGATGTAACATCAGGCCCTTCAGATCGAATTAATCATTATGCGCCCGGTGAGCGGGTGCAGTCCAAACCCATGGGAGATGAAAAACATGTCGACAAGATCAACAGTGGGCGCGGCCATTTTGGCCGGTGCCGTTACCGCAGCCCTTGCGTCCTTTGCGGCCGCAGGTCCATTGACCGAAGCGGAAGGCAAGGCGGCGATGGCTGCCGGCAAGGAGAAGTGCTACGGCATCGCGCTCGCGGGCCAAAACGACTGCGCGGCGGGTCCGGGCACGACGTGCCAGGGCTCTTCAACCGTTGACTTCCAGGGCAACGCCTGGAAATTCGCGGCAGGCGGAACTTGCGCCTCGATCAAGGTGCCGGGCGACCGCAGCGGCTCGCCGGAGCCTCTGACACGCGACGTCCCGGCATAATCACATGCAATTTGCCGGAAAGCGGAGACCGCAATGAACGAACTGGCTATTCATCGAGCCGCGCGCTCATTGGCGGCTTCACGCTTTCCGGCACACCCCGTTGCAGGTCTCGCAGGCACCAGCCTGAAACATCAGCATCTTGCCTCGATCCTCGCCGATGATACGCAACGAGGATTCTTCGAAGTCCACGCGGAGAACTACATGGGTGCCGGCGGCCCGGCGCACGACGCGCTGACCCGCATTCGCCGCGATTACCCAGTGTCATTGCACGGCGTCTGCATGTCGATTGGCGGACCACAGCCGCTCGACAAGACGCATCTTGGGCGATTCAAGGCGCTTGTTGACCGCTACGAGCCGGCACTTGTTTCCGAGCATCTCGCCTGGTCGACCCATAACACGACCTACTTCAACGACCTATTGCCTCTGCCCTACACGCCCGCAACGCTTGCCCGCGTCGCCGCTCACATCGATGAGGTGCAGGAGTCGATTGGCCGCCCGATCCTGCTTGAGAATCCCTCAACCTATGTGGTTTTTCCCGAATCAACCATGAGCGAAACGGAATTCATCCGGGCGCTGGCGCAGCGCACCGGCTGCGGCCTGCTTCTCGACGTCAACAATGTTTTTGTTTCCGCCACCAACCACGGCTATTCGGCGCTTGCCTATCTCGCGGATTTCCCGCTCGATCATGTCGGCGAAATCCATCTGGCCGGACACGCCACACAGGCCGATGACGAGGGCGACCTGCTGCTGATTGACAGCCATGATGGCCCGGTCGCCAATGCGGTTTGGATTCTTTTCGAGAATGTGATCGGCCGGTGCGGGCCAATTCCGACATTGGTTGAGTGGGACAGCGCCATTCCCGATTGGCCCATTCTCAAGGCGGAGGCAATTGCCGCCCAGGCAATCCTCGACCGCCATGCGCAAGGATCAATGTCCGGCAGAGCCAATGCAGCCCGTTGACCATAAAATCCATCATCTCGGTAGCCGCCTTGACTATGCGGCGGGCTTTACGCCCGCACTGCTCGATCCGGAGCGCCCGCCGCCGGCAATCGTCGCAGGGCCAAACGGCAAGGCCGCGGGCAAGCGCTACAATGTTTATAGAAACAACGTCACGGTAAGCCTGATCAACGCGCTGGCGGCGGCATTTCCGGCAACGCAGCGCATTACCGGCGTGGATTTCTTCCGCGCGATGGCCAGGTTTCATGCGCGCGCCACACCGCCTACCTCGCCGCTTCTCTTCGAATACGGCCACGGATTTCCCGCTTTCATTGAGCGCTACGAATACGCCAAGCCAATGCCATGGCTTGCCGATGTTGCGCGGATTGAGCGCGCCTGGCTTGATGCCTATCATGCCGCCGATGAAGCGGCGCTGGCGCCTGAGGCCTTGGCTTTGATTCCTCCTGAGAATTTGGTGGATACCATTTTTACGCCGCATCCCGCGACGCGCATCGTGCGCTCACGGTTTCCGGCAGTCAGCATTTTCGCGGCAAACCGGAAAGAAGGACCCGAGAGCCCGGTTGAGGCAACCGCACCGGAAGATGCGCTGGTAACCAGGCCCGGCCTCGAAGTGGCCGTCCGGCATCTGCCTCCGGGCGGGGCGGTATTCCTGCTGCGCCTCATTGCGGGCGAAACGTTAGGCGCGGCCGCCGCGGCGGCTTTTTCCGATTATCCGCAATTTGATCTTTCGGCCAGCATCGCCGGAATGATTGGGGCGGGGGCCTTCACGGCGGCAAGGCAGGGAGACTGATCACGATGGCCATTGAGCGGCAAAACGGCGGGAACGGTCAGCACAGGTTGGGCGGGCTTATCGAGCGCGCAAACGCCATAGTACGCGCCATTGCCCAGCCCTCTCTCACCCAGCTTGTTTTGCGCTTTGGCCTCGCGGTTCCGTTCTGGCGCTCGGGCGTCAACAAATGGGATGGCTTTCTTCAATTGAACGACGTTGCCATTCTGCTTTTCAGTTCGGAATTCCAGTTGCATCTGCCGGGCGGCCCCTATCCCTTTCCTGCCCCCGCCGCCATGGCGTTTGCGGCGGGTGCGGCGGAAATCCTCCTGCCCATACTCCTCGTTCTCGGACTGGCGACACGCTTTGCCGCGGCGGGGCTTCTGTTGATGACACTTGTTGTGCAACTCACCGTGCCCGGTGGCTGGCCGCTGCATGTGGCCTGGGCTGCCATGGCGCTTGGCATCATGGCCTGGGGCCCGGGACGTGCTTCGCTCGATCACCTGATCAGGGAACGCCTCGGCTGAGGCCCGGGCGGGCTAGCCCGCCATCATCTTCTTCGCCGCCGCAAACAGCGCCGCCACCAGGGGCGACAGCGGCTCGCGGGCAACCGCAACGAGGCCCACCGCATGTTCCACCGTGGGCGAGGCCAAGGGCACCGCCTTCACCCCTTCCATCGGCCCCAGCGCATTCTGGAAATATTCCGGCATGATCGAGGCAAGGCCCATGCTGCGCACCGATGAGAACAGGTTCATGATCGAATTGGTTTCCAGCCGGGGCGAGGGCTGCGCGTTGGCCGCGAGAAACGCCCGGTCAATGATCCGCCGGTTCTGCATGTTGGGGGTGAGCAGGCAGAGCGGGATCTGCGCCGCCTCGAACCAGGTGACGCTCCTGGCCCTGGCCAGCTCATGGCCAGCACCCACGAACAGGCAATAGCGCTCGCGGTAAAGCACCGTCGTAAGCATCCCCTCCACCGGCTCGTTGTCGAGATAGGTGATGCCGGCCTCGATGGAAAAATCATGCAAGGCCCGGATGATCTCTTCCGAGGAGTGCGACAGGATGGAAAAATCCACCGACGGATGCGCCGCCTGCATGGCCTTGGTGAGCTGCGAAACCATGGGCAGCGCCGAGGGCACCACGCCGAGCACCAGGCGGCCGACGAGATTGCCGTGTCTGCCCTTGATCTGCGCCAGCTCCTGGTTCAGCGACTGCCAGTTGTCGAGAATGAGATGGGCCCATTTGAGCACGCGCTCGCCCTCCGGCGTGAGCCCGATATAGCGCTGGCCGCGCTCGACGATGGGAACCCCCAGCTCCTGCTCAAGCTGCCGGATGCGCCCCGAAAGCGTGGGCTGCGTGACATTGCAAGCGGCAGCCGCCCGGGTGAAATGCTTCTCGCGGGCCAGCGCCGCGAGATATTGAATTTGACGGATATCCATGGGGAGACAGGCTAGCGGGGAAGGGGCGGGAAGGCAAAGGGGCGGGCTCAAGTTGCTGCAACGCGATTGCGCTTGAGTTCTGGCATATTTCCTCGAGAGGGTATAAATTCGAAGCGCTTTAGCAGGGAGGTCCGCATGAGAAGTGCATTAAATCTCGCCTCGCTTTTCGGAATGGTTCTTGGACTTCCTCTCTTGTCAACGGCAGCAGTCGCTGTTGAAACGGAGCCGGTTGGCGAGGTCGTGCCTTACATCCGCCCCGCCTGCATCAGTTTTAGAAATCTGAAAACCGACAAGCCCGAGGTGTTCAACAATTGCAATGAACCGCACACCATTGGATTGGCCTTCTTCAACGGTGAGGAATACATCCGAACGCAAGTCTATCATGTCTGGCGCAAGACGAAGCGACCCTTCAAGCATTTGGGTGATTTTGTCGTGGTCGATTGGGTCAAGGCCTGGACGAACGATGGAAGCGATGATGGATCAAAGTTCCTTTCCTTGTCCGCGGCGCACGTGGCCGACGATGAGGTCTGGCATGCCAAGAACACCTCGCCTGACCAGTACAATGCTTTCACCCTGAAGGTCTTTTACAAGGACTGGCCCACCGCCCAAATGGTGCAATACGTGCTGGCTCCGGGTGAGAGCGCACCCATGGTCCGCGTGAACCATGATACCGGGCGGGTCTACATTGAGTGGTCCCGGCTTGATCCCGAGTAAGCCGGCGGATTTGAGCTGCATCGGCTGCCGACTGTCGAGAATGAGATGCGCCCCGAAAGCGTGGGCTGCGTCACATTGCAGGCAGCAGCCGCCCGGGTGAAATGCTTCTCGCGGGCAAGAGCCGCGAGATATTGAATTTGACGGATGTCCATGGAGGGCAGGCTAGCGGGGAAGGGGGAGGAAGGCAAAGGGGCGGGTTGTTATGGTTGGCAAACGATGAGGCTCAAAAAGGCTTGAATGAATATGACCCTTCGTGCTCGCTCACCGCTCCGACGCCCGGAAACTCCAGGTGCGAGCCGGCCACATGGAAATCCGGACGAGCCGCTCTGTGAAGCAGTTTGAGTCGCGTCGCACGTGCCTCATCTTGATTGGCATCTGCCCCCCAAGTTATCTCCGGTCTCGTAAACTGAATTGAGGGAACGTGGACGATGTCGCCCCAAATCAGCAGCGTCTCTCCCGAGATTGAAACTTCATACGCAGTATGACCAACCTCGTGCCCATGTGCCGCACGTGCAGTGATGTGGGGGCTCACTTCGTAAGCGTCGGTGATGGGAGAACGCCGCTCACGAAAGCGAAGGAGCCGTTCATTGTCATCAAACAGCCCAATTTCCTCTTTTGGAACGAGCAGGCGCTGAAGATTGGGAAATGTGTCAGACCCGTCCGCCGCAACCAAGCCATTGCCATGGTCTTCATGGGTGTGCGTAAGAGCAACAGTAGTTATCTCATTTTGATTCACGCCAGCCTCGGCCAATGCGTGAGGTAAAAGACCCATCGTCGGGTCCCACGAATTGGCAGCCCCCGTGTCGATGAGAACGTGCTGGTCACCGTCAATCACTAGATACACGTTGACCGACAGCCGCAGCTTTCCCTGCACCAACTCAACTTCTGTTGGGAGGTCCGAATTGAACGGGCGATTATCCGGTTGCCGCAAACGGCTTGCTGGCAGGTCAACGTATCCGTCACGGAGGGCAATAACGGTCAAGGCACCAATGGCATAGCGATCAAAGTTGATTCCAGAATCATGCCTCTTCATCGATAGCTCGCCTCCTCCTGGCCTACCCTGCGTGATGTCACGATCTTACCTTCCAGCCCGCCAGCCCTCAGCCCGCAAGGTAACAACAGCTTTCTCAAGCTGGCGGATGCGCCCCGAAAGCGTGGGCTGTGTGACATTACAGGCCTGCGCCGCCCGGGTGAAATGTTTCTCGCGGGCAAGAGCCGCGAGATATTGAATTTGACGGATGTCCATGGGGAGGCAGGCTAGCGGGGAAGGGCGGGGAAGGCAAAGGCTTGAAACAATTGTTTGGGAGGGCGTGGCGAAATGGCAGCCGGTACGGACTAAAAATTCTTACTTGAAGAAATTTCGTGTCGATTCGAGTCCGTCCGCCTACACCAAAGTTTTCCATAGTTTGATTCTATTGATTTATAGAGCTTTTGCAGAGTTAATCTGCCCACCCGATAAGTCCTTGCAACATAATTACGGGCTTGATAGGAGCGTCCTCCTCTTTCTCAATCAATCGCCAATCCTTTTCGATGATTTCGGGATCAAGCAATCCAATAGTAAATGCGTTGGTTAGTACCTTGCCCGACAAATGGTCCTTGAACCCCGACATTTCCAGAACGGGATACTGACCAAAGTAAAGTCGCCTCGAAACACGTGCGCGTACGGTGATTGACACCGGCACGAGCACACCAAACCCATTGTCCATTTTAACCTCTGGAATGTCGAATATTTGGAGGTCTCGGTGTTCCCCTACATCTAACGGGAACTTGCCTTCATTCCACTTCGCAATTGCGATTTCCGCCGAAGTACCCAGTGCTCTTCCCTCCATGTCATGAATGATGTTTTTGCTATAGAAATCCATTTTCATTTCAAAAGGTACAGGAGAACTTATTTGAAGTTTGAATGCCATTACCGCACTTCTGAAATCACATAATGCCGGGATTGTTGGCTTGGCTTGCCATTTATGAGCGTCGGTATCGACAGGACTGTAAAGATCAATTTGCAAATCCGCCGCCCGCGTTTTTGCTGCTGCAGAGAAGCCTTTGGGGCAAACAAGTACCCCTCTTTGTGCGCCAACGTCGGAGAGGAGCCCGTAAAATTCTTCCACGCCTTTTACGTCGACGGGCTTCGCATAGTCTTTGCATTCAATAACAATTTGTATTTTGTATTGACCAATACTCTGGGTAACCAAAACGTCGACCTGTCGAGTCCGTTTGCTACTTCGGCCATCAAGTTTCACGTCATGTAACACTTCGGCATTTGGAGCCAATTGCTGCTGAATTCGGGCTACCAAAATTTCTAAGTCTCGTGAAGCCTTCATTGAATTCAATTGCTCATTTTTTCTGTATCAAGTCATTGCGCTTGTTGAACTGCCTCACATCCGGCTTTGACTTCAGACAACAGCGTCTCGTACTTCGCGATTAGATCTTCTCCATCCATAAGTACTCCGCCGACTTTGAATTCCTTAACGAAATTCTCGAAATCTTCAACGGACACTATTTTCTTATAATTGAAGGGCTCTAGTGATTTGGCGCTAGGTGCAAAACAAAGCCTCTTTTTCAGTTCGGGTGGCAAAGAGCCCAGCGTAATCTGTGAAGTTCCAGTGTACCTCGCGATTTCTTGCTCTGCCCATTTCTTCGCCTTTTCTCCATGCTTCTCACGCTGGCTTTCAATTTGCACGGCAAGTTCAAAATCGCGCTGCCGGGTCTGACGGTCTTGCGCAATTAGTCCCAACCAGATTGTCAAAGCAGGAATGGCGACGATGCTTGCGAGCTGTAGCCAATTGTTGCCAAGCCATCCCATGACATACTTTCTAGCTCGAGTTTCATTCGCGGCCATCGACTCCGACCCCTCATTCAAATATCGCATACGTCAAGCTGGTTGTAGAATACAGTGGCCCTTGACTCACCCTGTATCTGTGTTCTCTCTTTGTTTCAACGTAGAAGTTTTTGGTTTAGTTTGAAAGATTCATGTTAAGTGAACCAATGGTTTAGTTTTAGAATAAATTTCAAACTTGACATTGGTTTGAATTCTGCGCTATATATAAACCATGAGTATAGAAAAAACAGGTAAACTAAACCGCTTGCAGCGCGATTTGCCCGAGGGGCTGCTCGCCAGCGCCGCTTGGCTAGTGGCCAAGGGCTATTCCCCGCAGCTCTGCAACAAGTATGTGGCAAGCGGCTGGCTGGAGCGCCTTGCACAGGGTGTTTACAAGCGCCCCGGCGGGAAGCTTGTTTGGGAGCAGGTTGTTATATCGCTTCAGGCCTTGCTGGAATTTCCCCTCGTTGTCGGCGGCAAAACTGCCCTGACCCTGCAAGGCTTCGCCCATTACCTTCCGCGCGAGGTGAATGATGTGCACCTTTATGGCCCCAAGGCCATGCCCACCTGGCTGAACAAGCTGCCGTTGCAGGTGCGGTTTCATTATCACAACAGCGAAACACTGTTTCGCGATGATCCTATAACGCGCGGCCTGACGCATCTCAGCTGGATTCAGAAAGAAAATACCTCTGTTAGCGCCGATCCGGTCCACGGCAGATTTAACATCATGCCATGGGGGCAATGGGATTGGCCTCTCACACTCTCCACCCCGGAACGCGCCATTCTCGAACTCCTTGATGACCTGCCGGAGCATGAGAGTTTCGATCAGGCGGACAAATTCATGGAAGGCCTGGCAAGCCTGAGCCCCCGGCGCATTCAGAAACTGCTGGCCGATTGCAAGAGCGTCAAAGTCAAAAGACTATTTCTGTTCTTCGCTGCCCGCCATCATCATGGCTGGCTCAAGCACCTCGATACGGCCGCGGTCAATCTCGGGACAGGCAAACGCATGCTGGCGCGCGGCGGAAAGCTTGACCAGCGTTACTTGATCACAGTGCCGGAAGAACTCCATGGCACCAAGTGAACGCTATCGCCAGCAGGCGGCGCTCCTTGTCCGGACGATTCCCGCGATCGCGGCAGAAGATTGCTTTGCCTTAAAAGGCGGAACCGCCATAAATCTTTTTATCCGCGATATGCCCCGGCTGTCGGTCGACATCGACCTCACATTTCTCCCTGTTATGCCATGGCAGGAATCGCTTGCTGCAATTGAGGAAGCGCTTCTAAGGATCAAACAAAGGCTTGAGACAAACTTTGCAAGCATCCGTGTGGTTGAGAGCCGCACGCAAGGCGACGGACCGCTCATACGTCTGATTGTTCAGCTGGGAAGAGCCCAAATCAAGATTGAAGTAACCCCGGTTCTGCGCGGCAGCGTTTTCGCTCCAGAATTGCGAACTGTTTCCCAATCAGTTGAAGAGCAGTTTGGTTTTGCTGAAATGCGGGTCGTCTCATTTGCCGACCTCTATGCGGGCAAGATCATGGCCGCACTTGACCGCCAGCACCCGCGCGACCTGTTCGACGTTCGCGGCCTGCTGGCCAAAGAGGGAATAGACGATGGCTTGCGCAGGGCTTTCATTGTCTATCTCGTCAGCCATGACCGGCCGATTTCAGAAGTTTTGAATGCGCGACGGAAAGACCTTGCCACTGAGTTCTCCGAAAATTTCGAAGGCATGACGGCGGAACCTCTGGCTCTTGCGGAATTGCTTAAGGCGCGGGAAGCGCTGGTTGCTGCAATCATCAGCGATATGCTTGAGGCGCATCGGGAATTTCTTATGGGGTTCAAGCAGGGAACACCGGACTGGACTTTGCTCGATTTGCCGGATGCCGCCAACCTGCCGGCAGTACGTTGGAAACAGATCAACCTTGATAAGCTTTCGGTGAAGGCAAGGGACAAGATGGCCGGCCAGCTTAAAATTGTTCTGGGCAGGAGCGATTAAAACGGCCAGCGAAGGCACGCTCCGGCCTAGCGGTTGCTAAAAGTCACAACCTAGGAAAATAACCCTTGACAGCGTGCGGTCGTTGGGCCATAAACGGCTATTCTCCACAATTGGGTATCAACATGACAGCACCGGACAAGAAACCGCCGCGGGCGGCTGACTGGGTGGCGGTTCGCCGCGCCTATGAGGCTGGCATTGATCCGCTTCCCGCCATTGCCTTTCAGCATGGCGTCAATGAACGCACCATCCAGCGCCGGCGGAAAAAGGAAGGCTGGTTCACGCGCCGTGACATGGCGCGCGGCGCCATGGCGCCCGGGGCAAGCCCGCAAGAGGGCGCCGCGGACTGGCTGGAGGTGCGGCGCGACTATGAAAGCGGCGAACGCTCCATTGGCGAAATCTGCAAGCTCCATGGCTGCAGCAAGTACGGCCTTAACCAGCGCCGGCTGGAGGAAAATTGGCAACCGCGGCGCCCCGCTTATCCCAGGGCTTTTGGCGCCGGCGGCAAGGTGAATGCGGCGGTGCGGCTCAAGGTGCTGCTATACAAGAAGCTTGAGACCCTCGCACAGCGCCTGCAACTTGATGAAAAAATTGATCCGGCCGAACCCCTCACGGGCATGCTGACCCTGGCCAGGGCGCTGGAGAAAGTTGTCGACATCGAGGCAAAGGAAAAACGCCGCGATGACGGAGCCGCCGCCGGCCGTCTCATCATCAACGACGCCACCCGCGAGGCGCTTGCGCGCCGCCTTGAAGCGCTTGCCGACAGTTGGAAAGCCGACAAGGAACGAAGAGCAGGTGATGCGGAAGGCCGGGACCTGGGCCCGTTGCCACCCCATGCCTGATGTTGCACACTGCCATGAGGTTTGAACTTCAGGAGACACCCAATGCTCCGCTTCCGCCACCTGGCGCTCATCTTTCTCTTCCTGTCTCCGGCAATGGCCGCGGACGAAGTCCCGTTGGAGGGCAGCGCCCTCAACTAGCGCGGCGCGTCGCCGGTTGTTTCGGGAGGCTGGATGGGGATGCCTTGGCCAGCCGGGGCCATGCCCTTCAGGAATTTGAAGAGATCGCTGTCCGTCGATAAAACCAAAGTCGTGTTTGCCCCGATGATGGATTTGTAGGCCTGCAGCGTCCGGGTGAACTCATAGAACTCAACCGCCTCCGGGCTCTGGTTATAGGCGCTGGCGTAAATCTCCGTGGCTTTGGCATCAGCCGCGCCGCGGATTTCCTCGACCCGGCGATAGGCCTCGGACTGTATCTTGTTCAGGTCGCGCAGGCGGTTGCCGCGTATCCTGGCGGCCTCGCCGTGGCCCTCCGACAGGAAGCGCTCGGCGATCTGCCGCCGCTCGCTGATCATGCGGTCATAGATCTTCGGGCGCACGCTCTCGTTATAGTGGATGCGCTTGAACCTTATGTCGAGCAGTTCGATGCCGAACACCCGGACTTTCTCGGCAGCCGCGACAAAAATTTCCCGCTCGACCAATTTGCGCCCCTTCTGGATGGGCACCAACATCCCGACATCCTGATCCGCGTTGGTAAAGAGCGCCTCGCGCAGCGGCGCGCGGTCCCTGGTGGTGCGGATGATCTCGATCAGTTCGTGCTTGGCGACAGCATTGCGGGTTTCGCTGCCAAGAATGTCGTCCAGCCGCGACTGGGCACTGCGTTCATCGCGCAGCCGCAGAAAATATTGCAGGGGATCGGTAATCCGCCAGCGGGCGAAGAGGTCAACCGCGATGTAAAGCTTGTCCTTGGTCGGCATGTCCGACGGATTGCCGTCCCATTCGAGAATCCGCCTGTCGATCGAGTTGACATTCTGGATGAACGGAACTTTGAGCTTGAGGCCCGCCGTCGTCACCGGAGCGCCGACAGGCTTGCCGAATTGGGTGATGATCACCTGCTCGACCTCGCTTACTGTGTAAAGCGCGCTTGCCGCGACTGCGGCCCCGACAGCGACGATGACGGCGAGGATGTAGGCAATGAGCCGCTTCATGGCTTACCTCCCCCTCAGCTGATCGAGGTTCAGGAGCGGCAGGATGCTGCGTGTCTGCTCGTCAACAATGATCTTGGACCTGAGGTTCGGCATGACCTCCTGGAGGGTCTCGATATAGATGCGCCGCCGGGTTACCTCCGGCGCCTTGCTGTATTCCTCCAGCAGGGCATTGAACCGGGCGATATCGCCTTCCGCTTCGTTGATGCGCTTGAGGCTGTAGCCGTCCGCCTCGCGTATGCGCTGGTCTTTCTCGCCTTCCGCCAGCGGGATGACCCTATTGTAGTCGCGCCGGGCCTCGTTGATCAGCTTCTCCTTCTCCTGCTGGGCCTGGTTGACCTCATTGAACGACTGCTGCACTGGCTGCGGCGGATTGATGTTTTTCAGCTGCACCTGGTCAATGCTGATCCCCATCTCGTACTTGGAGGAGAGGTCCTGCATTTTGACAAGCGCTTCCGACTCAATTTCCTGGCGGCCGATGGTGATCACCTCGTCCACGGTGCGGTCGCCGACAACCTCGCGCATGACCGATTCGGAAACATACCGCAGGGTTTCGCTGGGCTCCCGGACCTTGAACAGGAATTTGGTAGGCTCCGCGATGCGGTATTGAATCACCCACTCCACCAGCGCGGCATTCAGGTCGCCGGTCACCATCTGTGTTTCCAGTTGCAGTTCTTTCTCTCCGCCGCGTGGGCTTTGGAACGGATCGCTGGCCCCCGGCGTGGCGAATCCGAATTCCTGCTTCAGTTGCCGTTTGACCGGAACGATCGTCACCACATCAACGCCCAGCGGAATCTTGAAGTGCAGCCCCGGGGGAACCTCCTTGAGGTACGCGCCGAAGCGCTGCACCACAGCCACGGAATCGCTGGGCACGGTGTAAAAGGACGTCCACGCAACGAAGCTTGCCAGGATGAGGAAAAAAATTATGATTTTCTCGCGAAAGCCGCCGCCGGACAAAAACTGCTGGAGCTGGCCCTGCAACTGGCGGGCGATGTCCCCCAAGTCAGGCATGCGGCTGGTTTGCCTGGCCCAAGGGCCGCCACCCGGTTGATTGATATCGTTCTGCGATTGCATCTAGATGCCCTTTTTTTCACATTCTTGTGCCGGCGCCCGCTACAATACTTCCTCTTTTCAAGCAGTTACGATACTGAGCATACCTGTGCCCGAATACCGGCGCAACCCAGCAATAGGCCCCAAACCTGCTGCGGCTTACATGGGGCCTCCAAGGCCGGATTGCCACTCCATGTCTGCTGTTGCACACTGCCGTGAAGCTCAAACTTCGGGAAACAAGAAATGGCCCGCTTCCGCCACCTGGCGCTCATCTTTCTCTTCCTGTCTCCGGCTGCTGCCGCGGATGAAGTCCCGTTGGAGGGCAGCGCACTCCTTGGCGCTTTCGTTGGCGATCCGGATTGCGCCGGTGGCGTGAAGTCCGACACGTGCGTTCTGTCATTCCAGCTCAGGGGGAAGCCCGCAAAGCTGCTCTTCGACGGCCTGCGCGACGAAGCCCAGAAAGAAGAATGCACCGGCAGCATGGAGAAATCCGGCGGCACCTTCAGCGCCGAGGACTGTTGAAGCCGCCTCGTAGACATCAACCCCAAAACCTGCAAATCTCAAGTGAATCGCCTCCCCGAGAGAGGCGGAAAACGAGACTGATTAGGGAGGAAAACCCAATGACATTGAAGATGAACCGTCGCGGCATGATGGCCGCAAGCATCGCCGCTGGCATGGCCCTTGGCGCGGGCGCCGGCCTTGCCCAGGACAAGCTCAAATTGCGCCTGTCCTCCGTCAATTCGGTCACTGACCAGCGCGCCATTGCCCTTATCGAGAAATTTGGCCCGGCCATCGCCGATTTCGCCACGTTCGAGCCTTACTGGGGCGGCTCGCTGTTCAAGCAGGGCACCGAGCTTGAAGCCATTTCGCGCGGCAATATCGAAATGTCGATTTCTTCGGCCCAGGAAATCGCCAACTTCTTTCCGGAATTCTCGGTCTTCTCGGCAGGCTACCTGCACCGCGACGCGGCCCACCAGGTGGCCGTGTTCAACGCGCCCCTGATGCAGCCGTTCAAGGACAAGATTGAAGCCGAACTGGGCGTGAAGCTGCTCTCGATCATGTATCTGGGACGCCGCCAGATCAACCTGCGCACCGACAAGGAGATAAAGACGCCCGCCGACCTCGCCGGCATCAAGCTGCGCATGCCGCCGTCCGACGCCTGGCAGTTCCTCGGCAAGGCCCTGGGCGCCAACCCGGTGCCCGTGCCGTTCCCTGAACTCTATACCGCACTGCAGACCGGTTCGGTGGATGGCCAGGACAATCCGCTTCCCACCGTGATGGACGCCAAATACTATGAAGTGACCAAGCAGATCGTGCTCACCTCGCATCTCGTCGACCTCAACTACCTGACGGTTTCAAAGAAGGCGTGGGATTCCCTCTCGCCGGAAAACCAGGCCAAGCTGCAGATGGCGGCGGACGAGGCTTGCGAATTCGGCCGCCAGAACCAGCTCAAGAAGGAAGCGGAACTGGTTGAAGGCCTCAAGGACAAGGGCCTCAAGATCTACGAGCCTGATCTCGAAGCATTCCGCACCACGGTGCAGAAGGCCTACCTGGATTCGGATTTCTCGAAGACCTGGCCCGCCGGCGTTGTTGACGCCGTTAATGCCTTGGCGAAGTAGGCCGAGCAGGCCCGTCTGGCCATGAAGAAGCTGTTTCAAGGGCTGCGCCATGCCGCCGATGGCGTGGCGGCGGCCATGCTGTTTGCCCTGTTCCTAGTTTTTCTGGTGCAGATCGCGGCGCGCTATCTGTTCAATGTTCCCATGGGCTGGACCGTCGAAGTCTGCCTCACGCTGTGGCTGTGGATCGTCTTCTGGGGCGGGGCCTTTTGCCTACGCCCTGCCGACCACATCCGCTTTGACGTGCTTTACCTGTCGGTCAACCGCCCGACGCAGCGCATCTTCGGCGCCATTTCGGCGGTCATGATCGTCGCCGCCTTCGCCGTAGCCTTCCTGCCAACCTTCGATTACGTGAGTTTTTACAAGATCAAGCGCAGCAACACGCTGGGCATCCGCCTGCACTATGTATTCTCCATCTACCTCCTGTTCATGGTTGTGGTTGTGGTGCGCTATTCCGGTGTGCTTCTCAACTTCGTGCGCGGAAAAGAGGAGGTGGAGGGCAAAATCACGTCCTACGTCCGTCACGACGAAGGAAGCGTCATGTGACTTCGTCCTTCGGCATTGCGCTTTTCATTCTCGCCTTTATGGCAGCCATTGGTGCCCCCATTGCCTTCGCCATGGTGGCGTCAGCCGTTACCTATCTCCTGCTCTCGGGCCAGGATCTGGCGCTGTCCTCGGAACAATTCATTCAGAGTGTCTATGACAGCTTCGTCCTTTTGGCTGTGCCGCTGTTCATCACCGCAGCCAACATCATGAATGTCGGCTCCATCAGCGACCGGCTGCTTGAATTCTGCAAAGCCATCGTCGGACGTTTCAAGGGCGGCATGGCACAGGTGGATATTCTGGTCAGCCTGATATTTTCTGGCATGTCGGGCTCCGCCGTGGCCGATGCCGCTGGCGTGGGCAAGGTCACGATAAACATGATGATCAAGACCGGCCACTATACGCCGGGCTATGCCGGCGCAGTCGTGGCGGCGTCAGCAACCATCGGCCCGATCATTCCGCCATCCATTCCCCTGGTGCTCTATGCCCTCGTGTCTGACACCTCGATTGGCTATCTCTTCCTTGGCGGCGTCGTTCCGGGCTTGCTGATGACGGCCCTGCTGATGTCCATGAACACCATCATAGCCCATCGCCGCAACATTCCAGCCGAGGACGCCGTGCCCTTGCGCAAGATTCCCGGCGTTACGCTAAGGGCGCTTCCGGCGCTGCTGATGCCGGTCATCCTGCTTGCGGGCATTTATGGCGGGGCCACAACTCCCACGGAAGCGGCGGCCGTCGCGGCATTCTATGCGCTCCTGGTGGCCGGGCTTCTCTACCGGTCTCTCACCCCGCGCACGCTCTACGGTGTCTTCGTTGACTCGGCCCGTTCCTCGGCGTCGGTCGGACTGGTCATCGGTTCGGCCCTGATCTTCAACTATATCGTGGCCATCGAGAACATTCCACAGACCCTGTCGCAGTTTATGGTCGGGCTTGAACTGACGCGGGCCGGGTTTCTTGCGTTTACAATGGTGCTGTTTCTTCTGCTTGGCTGCGTGCTGGATGCCACAACGATTATCCTTGTCATCATCCCGCTGTTTCTGCCCTCGGCGCGCGCCCTTGGCGTTGATCTCATTCATTTTGGCGTCGTCTCCGTCGTCAACTGCATGATCGGAATGATCACGCCGCCTTATGGCATGCTGCTCTTCGTCGTGAACGGCACCACCGGCATCCCGATCAAGGACATCGTGCGGGAAGGCTTGCCGTTCCTCTATGCGCTCTTCCTGGCGTTGATTGTGATTGCGGTCTTCCCGGACCTCGTTCTTGCCTTGCCGCGCATGTTTGGATACCAAGGCCTCTGAGCCTGTTCACGCTGGAGCCGTCATGACCGAGAAATACCTGGAAGGACAGGTCGCCATTGTCACCGGGGGCATGCGTGGCATTGGCCTTGGCATTGCCCGGCGCTTGCATGAGCGGGGAGCAAAAATCGCCATCTGGGACCGCGAGACGCCCGCATGGGGCGAAGCGGCAAAAGGATTCTCACCCGAAGTTATCGTCAAGACCGATGTGTCTGACGTCCGTTCGGTGGAAAAGGCATTCAATGAAACCATGCACCGGTTTGGCCGCGTTGACATCCTCGTCAACAACGCCGGCATCAATGGTCCCGTGCTTCCCGCCTGGGACTATCCCGTGGAGGATTGGGAGAAAGTCATCGCCATTGACTTGAACGGCGTCTTCTTCTGCAGCAGGAGTGTGCTTGCCCACATGCGCGCCCGCAAATCCGGCCGCATCATCAATGTCGCCTCGATTGCCGGCAAGGAAGGCGTTCCGGGCATATCAGCCTATTCCGCCGCGAAGGGCGGAGTCATTGCCTTCACCAAGGCGCTTGCCAAGGAACTGGCGCTTGATGGCGTGCTGGTGAACTGCATCGCCCCCGCCCTGGTCGAAACCGGTCTCTTTGCCGAAATGACGCCTGAACACATTGCCGCCATGCGCGCCAAGATCCCCATGGGGCGCCTGCTGCAGATAGAGGAAGTTGCGAACATGGTGAGCTGGATTGCCGGGCCCGAATGCACCTTCACCACCGGCTTTGCCTTCGACCTGACCGGTGGCCGGGCGACCTACTGATAATGTCCCGTCTTGTGTTTTGCACCAGCTTCACAATCTTCCGATTCGGATAATCCGCGCGAACGCCTGCCATCGCAATTTGTTCCATTACAAATCTGCAAGAAAGCTCCGTAGGCGGATAATGCCCAACACAAATTCGTGTGGACCGGATTCGAAACTTCCGGCCGTCTTGCTCATTGAACCACCAGCAGAAAGAAAATCTGCCACGGTGGCAAATGAAGAGAAAAAAGGAGACGATGATGAAGAATTTAAGTTTGGTGGTTTTGGGAGCCGCTTTGGGCTTCGGCGCCATGGCGCTGACCAGCGGTGGCGCATCCGCTGCGGCGTTGCAGCCGTTCCAGCCGCTGACCCAGAGCCAGCAGAATGCCGGCATTGACGGCATCATTAAAGTTGCCCAAGGCGACAGGGACCGCCGCATGCGCGACAGGTGGGACCGGAAGCGCGATGGCCAACGCTGTTCCAAGCGCTTTGGCAACTGCCGCCATTACTATCGCGGCCACTACTATGAAACGCCATGGTGGACCTTGCCGCTGATCATCGGCGGCAGCTTCGCCGCGCAAAACAACTATGATGGCGGCGGCTATGGCAGCCGGCACGTGGAATGGTGCCTTGACCGTTACCGCTCCTATAACCCGCGCACCAACACCTGGGTGGCCTATAGCGGCAATGTAAACCAGTGCAACAGCCCGTACGGCTGACGCAGTAAATAAATGCAAGCCGGCGTCCCGAAAGGGCGCCGGCTTTTGCCTGGGCGAGACATTCGCGCCGGGATGCCTTAGGGTAATTGCTTAAGGAGCCTTCCATGCCCGAAACCGACACGTTCATCAAAACCACATGCCCGCGCGATTGTTATGATGCCTGCGGCATGTCGGTGCGGGTGCGGGGCGGCGTGATCCAGAATGTGATGGGCGACCGCGAGCATCACGTGAGCCGGGGAAAGCTCTGCGGGAAATGCGCCATTGCCTATAACGGCGTGTTCCGCGATGCCGGAAGGCGCCTCTCGGTGCCGCTGCGCCGTGTTGGCAAAAAGGGCGCTGGCGTTTTCGAGCCCGTCTCCTGGGATGCCGCACTTGCCGATATCGCGGCGCGGCTGAAAAAGATCAGCGATCCGCGCACGATCTATCACACCCACTACACCGGCACCCTGTCGATGATCGCCGGCGGCTTTCCCGGCCGCTTCTTCAACCGCCTCGGCGCCACGGAAGTGGACCCCGACACCGTATGCAACAAGGCAGGCCATGTGGCGCTGGCTGACATGTTCGGCACCTCACTGTCGGGCTTTGATCCCGAGCAGATTGCCAATGCCCGCTGCCTGATGATCTGGGGCGCCAACCCTTCGCACAGCGCGCCGCACATGCACTCAGGCTGGGTAAAATCCACGGGCGCAGCGCTCGTTGTCGTCGACCCCATTGCCACCGGCACAGCGAAACTCGCGGACATTCACCTGCAGTTGCGTCCGGGCAGCGATGCGGCGCTGGCCTTCGGAATGCTGCATGTCATCAAGAAGACGGGCCTGTTTGACCGGGCCTTTATCGAGAAGCATGTATTGGGATTTGACGACGTCGAAGCGGAGATCGACGCCGCCACAACTGAGCACACCGCAGCCTTGACGGGCGTTGACGCGGCGCTGATCGAAAAGGCGGCGCTTGTATTTGCGCAGGGGCCCTCGCTGCTCTGGCTCGGCCAGGGCGTGCAGCGCCAGCCGAAGGGCGGCAATGTGTTCCGCGCCCTGCCGCTGCTCAATATCGCGACGGGGCAACTGGGCAAACCCGGTGCCGGCTTCTGCTACATGAACGGCAGCGAAACCCGCGGCGTGGATGCGGGCTTCATTGCGGGCGGCGCAGCGGCCACCGTCAGCCACATGGATCTGGCCGCGCACCTCAACGATCCGAAAAAAGTCCAGGCACTCTTCACCTGGAACAATAACATCGTGGCCTCCAGCCCCGGCACGAAAGCCATCCGCGAAGGCCTGGCGCGCGAGGACCTGTTCGCCGTCGTGGCAGACCTCTTCATGACCGATACGGCCGTCTACGCCGACTATGTCCTGCCCGCCGCCAGCTTCCTCGAATTCGACGATATCATCTTCCCCTATTTCCACGACACGGTGTCCGCGCAACTGAAAACGGCGGAACCCCACGGCCAGTCGCTGCCCAACCAGGAAATCTTCCGCAGGCTGGCTGCGGCCATGGGCTTCAACGAGCCTGAGCTGTTCGAAAGCGACGAGTCCATGATCGCGCGCCTGCTGAAGCAGACTTCATTTGAAGGAACATTCGACGATCTGAAGGAAATGGGCACGGCGCGGCTTTTCCCGGTGCCGCGCGTACAATTTGAAGGGCTCACCTTTGCAACGCCGTCCGGCCGTATCGAAGTGCGCAGCGAAAGGCTCGCGGAGCAGGGGCATCCGGCAGTTCCCGTGGCCCATGCCGACGAAGCGCCGGAAGAAGGCCGCCTCCGCCTGCTCACCCCCGCCGGCGAGTGGCTGATGAATTCAAGCTACGGCAACGACCCCAAAATCGCCGCACAACTCGGCTCTGCCAAGCTGCACCTTAACGCCCGCGACGTGGCGCTAAGGAAACTGGCGCAGGGCGACATCGTCAGGCTTTCAACCAAGGCCGGCAGCATCGAGCTTGCCGTGGATGTTTCCGCCGACGTGCCCGAAGGCGTGGCCCTTGCCCACAAAAGCCGCTGGCCCAGTCTCACGAAGGGGGAATGCAACATCAACATCCTGAACCCAGGCCTGCGCACCGACATCGCCGACAGCACCGCGGTTCACGGAATTGAAGTCGAACTGATTAAGCTGTGATCCTAGCGCCGGCCATCCATGGCGGCCTGCATGGCTGCGAGCACCAGCATCATTTCCGACTCGATGGTTTCACTCGTGACCAGGATTTTGGTGGCGAGGGCATTTCGGTCGCCGCTGGCGTCAACGGGAATCGCGGCCTCATCGCAAACCGTTTCGAAAATGTTCTTGAGCGTCGTCAACCGCTCCGGGCTGAAATAGCCGGTCGGGCGTCGAACGACAGCGCTTTCAAAGGTAAAGGGCATTTCCATGGGCTGCGCTCCTTTTTCCAAGGTATAAGGAGCGCTGAAATATACAAATCCAATTTTATGAAATTTGACCGCGCTGCGTCAGCGGGCTCACGTGGAGCCCGCCGACCCTTGCGACGTTTCTAGCCGCGCCAGACGCGTCCATTCCAGGAATTCACGTAGACGGTGACCCGGTTGCCGCCACGCCGCGCCTTGAACGTGTAGGTAGCGCCCCGGCATTCAATCGTGGCCACATTCCGGTAGCCTTTATCGCGTACGCGCCATTTGGCTTCACCGCAGGACAGGCGCCCGCGGTTATAGTAATTGCGATCCTGGTACCAGCCGTAACCCGAGCGGAAACGGTAATCAGGGCCCATCTGGTAGCCGTAGTGCGGCACGCCGAAGTAAATCTGGACGTTGGTCTTGGCATCAGCGGCGGTTGGCATTGCAAGCGCCAGCGTTGCCGCAACGGCGGAGGCGAGGAAGAAACTTTTCATGGGAAAACTCCTTATGTTTGTTAAGTATAGAAAAAACCCCTTCTGAGCAGCAATAACGCGGGAGAGCCTGAAAGGTTCCAACCCCCTCATTTGCAACGAAAAAGCCCCCATCATTTGGATGAAGGCTTTTCCCCGAGTTGCGCTAATTGACAGCTGGTTGCATCAACCTAGGGGTCGGCAGCCGGCGCATCGGCTGGCGGTGTGGCCGGCGCTGTTGCAGGTTCATTCGCCGGGGGCTCCGCAGGCAGCGGCGTAGCAGGCTCGGTGATCGGCGCCGGAGGCATGCTGTTCTGTGTCAACTGCTGCCCGTCAGGCGCCGTCGTCGAGGTGCTGCCAAAAAATATGAAGGCGCCCACAACCAAAACGAGGGCAGCAACAATAATGGCGATGGTTGTGCTGTTGGAGCTTTCGTTCATGTTGCTGGTCCAGGGATCTGGCTTTTTGTCATTGCTGTTCATGGTATGTATTCCTTTCGGTTTTTGATACCGGATTTGAAATGCATGATCCTAAAATTGGTTCCACTGCTCCGGGCGCATTGGAATTTTTGCAGCCCAGGGAACCAAGCCGGCGCAAAATGGTTAATGTGGAAGAAGGCGGGATCCTGCGGGTTTCCGCGAATGCAATTCGTTGTTTGAAAGCGATTCAATGAGAAGTAACCTGGTTCATTCCGAGATTTCAGCCAGGGATGGCTTGTTCTGCCAGGACGGCGGAAGGCTGCCCATGCTGCGGGCCATTCACGAGGCAGCAGCCGACGTGGAAGTGGGCCTTGAATTCTGGAAAAAAATTGTCGGAAAAATCCCTTCGCAACGCCGCGTCTCCGTTGAACTCCTCAAGCGCCGGGGCTAACGGAACGAATTCTTGATTGCCGCGTTGTTCATGACACTTCAAATGCGAATACAGGGAGATCAAAAAATGGGCAGCGCAAACCGGATGGATGATGCGGCCCGCCAGGCGGATTACCTCGGTGAAACCCGGCATCTGCCGCACGACGAGCAGATCAAGGGGCTTTACGCGCGCTGGCCCAACATTACGCCCGAGGAATATGTGACCGCCCTCAAGCTTTTCCACAAGCGCGAACACGCCGCGCAGAAAAACAAACCGGTGAAGCGCAAGCTCCCGCAAGTTCTCTCGCGCCTCAAGAACAAGTCTGGCTGCATGACCAAGGCCACCTTCATGGGCGTATCGTGGAAGAAGGTGGATGGCGCGTGGCTTGGCAAGGCAAGCTGGAGCCTGTGAAATGACCGGCAGGCAAGAACCAAAAACCCGCATCGAGCGCGAGGAAAACGAGGATCTCGAAGTGGATGAGGGCCTGCCGCAATCCGGAACGTCTAAGGCCGAGGAGGGGCTGGCGGAGACTCCCGAGAACACCGGCGGTGGACCGAAAGTGGTGCGCCGCAAGTCCGCCAATGATGTTTCCAACCCGGAAGCCGTCATCGAGGAAATGCGCAACCAGGACGCCTGAGCGCAGCTCTTCTGAGTTTGCAATGAAAAACCCCGCCACTTTTCGGTGACGGGGTTCTTTAGATTGCGGGCCAAGTGGGGACCTGTAAAACCAGCAATCAGCGCCACAGGATTGTTTGCGGCGGCAACACCCGGTCCTTTTCAAGTTTTGCGGGAATTGGACCGGGAAGTTCCCCATGAAACTGCGGCTGGCCGAAATGGTTCCCGCATTCTCTACGCAAGTCCAAAAATAAAATTCCTTTCATAGGAAAACAGTGCTTGACACCGTACGGTCGTTTCGCTATAAACGGCTATTCTCCACAATTGGGTTAGAAGAAATGACAGCACCGGAAATGCCGGCGTTGCCCGCTCCCGACTGGGCCGCAATCCGCAAGGCCTATGAAGACGGCGACGATCCGCTTCCTGTTGTCGCCGTGCAATATGGCACCAGCATAAGCGCCATGGCCCTGCGACGCAGAAAAGAGAACTGGCCCACGCGCCGCAATCGCGCCCGCATTGCGCGCGGACTTGCCGCCTTTCCACCAAGGCGCAGGGTGGATTGGCCGGGCGTCCGCCTTGAATATGAAAGCGGGGAATTCACAGTCCGGGATATATGCGAGCGCCACGGCATTTGCGCAGACAGTTTTTATAGCGTGGCCCACCGTGAAAGCTGGCGGGCCCGAAGGCCAAAAACCTTTGGCGCCGGCGGCCCGGTGAAAACCACGAAGCGGTTGCGCGACCTGGTGACCAGCACCCTTGCCGGGCTCGAAGCGCGCCGTGCGCTGGGCGAAAAAATTGATACGGACGACGCGCTGCGCGGCCTGCACCAGCTCGCCAGCCTCACCGTCAAGATTCTCGATATCGAACACAGGGAAAATCGGCGCGATGACGCAGAGCGAACTGGACGTCTCATCATCGACGATGCCACCAGGCTTGCGCTTGCAAGGCGTCTTGAAGCGCTTGCGGACTCTTGGGAGAGTGCCGGAAGCTCTTAAAGAAATTGAACCACTGCAGCATGACGAACTTGACCACGACTGGTTTGGACTGTGGGCACGCGGCGACCAGACGCCGCCGCCGGGCGATTGGCGAAGCTGGCTCATTCTCGGCGGGCGTGGCGCAGGAAAGACAAGGGCCGGAGCGGAATGGGTGAAGGCGCGGGCCACGGGGCAGGGACTTGATACAGGCCAGCTGGCCCAGCGCATTGCAATTGTGGCGCCGACTTTCGATGAGGCCCGCATGGTGATGATCGAAGGCGTGTCGGGCCTGCTTGCCATTCACGACGAAAGCTGGCGGCCCGTGTTCGAGCCCACGAAGCGCCTGCTCACCTGGCCCAATGGCTGTGTGGCACAGGTGTTCACGGCGGAAGAGCCCGACGGATTGCGGGGCCCGCAATTCGATGCGGCCTGGTGCGACGAGCTGGCGAAATGGAAACACAACGAGCATGTCTGGAATATGCTGCAATTCGCTTTGCGGCTGGGGGAAAATCCAAGGGCGGTGATTACCACAACGCCACGGCCCATCCCGCTGTTGAAACGCTTGCTGGCGGACGATGGCACGGTGACGAGCCGTTCCACGACCTTCGACAACAGCCGGAACCTGGCAAAACCTTTTCTCGACGAGGTGCTGAAACGCTATGGCGAAACCACGCTGGGGCGGCAGGAGCTGCATGGCGAACTGATTGAGGATGATCCCGGCGCGATTTTCAAGCGCGACCATATTGAGAACGCCCGGGTTTCATGTGCGCCTGAGTTGAAACGTGTTGTCGTGGCGGTGGATCCGCCGGCGGGCTTCGGCAAGAAGAACAACGCCTGTGGCATTGTCTGCGCCGGCCTCGGCGTTGATGGCAGATGCTATGTTTTGGATGATTGCTCCGCCCAAGGATTAAGGCCGGCGCAATGGGCGAGGAAGATTGTAGCGCTTTACCATGCGCGCGATGCCGACCGCATCGTTGCCGAAATAAACCAGGGCGGCGCCATGGTGGAACAGGTGCTGCGCGAGGTGGACCCGGACCTGCCGTTCCGCAGCGTGCACGCCACGCGCGGCAAACAGGCGAGGGCGGAGCCGGTGGCGGCTTTGTATGAACAGGGCAGGGTTTCCCACGTCGGCGCCTTCGCTGCGCTGGAAGATGAAATGTGCTCCGCCATCGGCGAAGGCCAGAAAAGCCCCGACCGCCTCGACGCCCTGGTTTGGGCCGTGAGCGACCTGATGCTACGAAGACGGGCAGAGCCGAGGGTGAGGATTCTTTAGTGAAACAAATAGTGGCTCAATCTGGACTTTTCCAAGACCTTCTCCGGTACCGTTCGGCTGCAATGACGATCATGGCCACCAAAGCTGCTACGAACGCAACGAGCGGCGTAATGGCAATCGCTATGAAAGAGATGAATCCAACTGCCGAACCGACGGATTTGACCCAACTGGGCAATGACTGGCCCAATCGATTGTCGAGGATGACTTCTCCTGCAAGTAAAATACTCCACTGAAAAACTAACAGCCTGAAGAGAACTGCAAACGGCCCAAATGTTTTCATAAAATAGAGTCGCTCGAAACCATACGGGATGGCGACTGCTGCAAAGGATACGGCCAGAAAAAACATCAAACAGAACTAGCATGGCGCGCCAAAAGGTCCAACACCCGCTACGGTTCAGGGGTGGAGGGACGGAGCCGCGGGCGCGGATTTTGTAGCGCTCTCCCTCACCCTGAGGTGCCTTGCGCCAGCAAGGCCTCGAAGGGCTGGTGGAAGCGGGCGCTTCGAGGCATCGCAAGAGCGATGCACCTCGAGCCGTGAGGGACTTGTTTGTGGATCGCAGGCAGACATAAGCTGCGGACGGGGTTTTTGAGATATAAAAATAACTGATATATTTCAATTAGTTAAGTTGGTGTTGGTACGGAAATGTTGTCGCGCTGGTGCAAATTATATTTGCAATTTGCAGTATGAGACTATAACTCACACTTAACCAAGCTGCATTAAGACAGCAAAGGACCAAATCAGAAAGGAGCCAGTTATGAGCATTAAGTCCAATGCGTTTGGACGAGTGACTTTGACCGGCGCAGACGCAAAAAAGTTTCGTGATCAGGTAACTTATGGGAAGCCAAAAGCTGCCGCAAAGGAAAGTGTGAAGCGCGGAGTTGCCATGGTGCGGGACATGAGCAAGTCAGGTAAGAGTCATTTCGTATTGAAAACGCAGTCTCGCTAAAAGCGATTCTATGGAAATAACAGTCCGTAAAATTGAACCCGGTGATAAACTCACCGGGTTTTCTCTTGGTGACCATAAGTTTACCCCTCTCAAAACATTCCTGCAGAAGCACGCCAAGCAGTATCAAGACGGGTTTTTGGCAACGACCTACGGCGCGTTTGACGAAAAAAACAAAATTTGCGCGTATATAACGATACTTTGCGGAGAAGTACTCACCGATGGCGACCAGCTCGTTGGCACCGAAATAGATTATCGCTATTCGACTTATCCCGCGGTCAAGATAGCCAGGCTCGCCGTGGACTCTGAAAGTCGAAAGGGAAACATTGGCCGGCAACTGGTTGAATTGGCCCTGGGTATCGCAACAGAATATATTTGTCCCCATGTTGGCTGCCGCTTCGTAATGGTCGACTCGAAAAAAGACGCTGTGAAGTTCTATGAAAAATGCGGATTCACAATGCTCGACACGGAGGCAAACCATAAGAGGCCGTCTCCGGTCATGTATGTCGATCTGTCAAAAATTTGACTCTGCCGAGACGGACTGAGCCGCGGGCGCGGATTTTGTAGCGCTCTCCCTCACCCTGAGCTGCCTTGCGCCAGCAAGGCCTCGAAGGGCTGCTGGAAAAGGGCGCTTCGAGGCATCGCAAGGGCGATGCACCTCGGCGTGAGGAACTTACTTAGTCTTCTCCTGCGAAGCGGGAGAAGAAAGGGGCCCATGTCATGTAATGACATGGGATAGATGAGGGCACTTTGACCTCGCTCCCCTCACCTATCCCATCCTGCTTCGCAGGACGGGCCCCTTTCCCCTCCCCCTTGCGGCAGGGGAATCGCATATGGGCGATTTGGGGTTGCGGATCAGCGCGGAAGGGATTCAGTAGGGTTGCAGTTTGAAGGAGAACTGCGATGGCCTGTCTTGAGAGTTGTTTTGGCAAATTGAGTGATCCACGCGCCGGTAATA
>JAUXUN010000028.1 GCA_030680855.1 Aestuariivirga sp. | reverse complement strand
CAATAGAGCGACTTGGCGGCGGCTTCCGCCAGGTTCACCAGATAATTGGCAAAGCCCACGAACAGCAGGGCAAAGGCGCCGCTGGCATAGGCTACCCATTTCACCTCTCCATCGAGGGCATCGAATTTTTCGGCGGGCTCATCAAAATAGATGATCTTCACGATGCGGAGATAATAGTAAGCGCCCACCACGCTGGCGACGACACCGATGATGGCCAGGGCATAGAGGCCTGATTTCACCGCAGCGAGGAAAACGAAATACTTGCCGAAGAAGCCGGCAAGCGGCGGAATGCCGGCCAGCGAGAACATCAGCATGGCGAAAACGAAAGCCAGCGCCTTATTGTTGTGGGCGAGGCCTGCTAGGTCAGAGACCTGCTCAAGATGCTGGCCCTTGCGGCGCATGGCGAGGACGCAGGCAAACACGCCAAGGGTGGAGATGAGATAGATCATCATGTAGACGATCACGCCCTGCGCCCCCTCCTGGCTTCCCGAGGCGAGCCCCACGAGGGCAAAACCCATATGGCCGATGGAGGAATAGGCCAGCAGGCGCTTGATATTGTTCTGGCCGATTGCCGCAAAGGCGCCAAGCACCATCGAGGCAATGGACACAAAGACGAGGATCTGCTGCCAGTCCTGAACCACGGCGGCAAAGGGCGAGATCATGACCCGGACAAACAGCGCCATGGCGGCGATCTTGGGAGCAGCGGCGAAAAAAGCCGTTACGGGTGTCGGTGCGCCTTCATAGACATCAGGCGTCCACATGTGGAACGGCACGGCGGAAACCTTGAAGGCAAGGCCTGCAATGATGAATACGAGCCCGAAAACCAGGCCGAGACTGGAACCACTGGCGCTGAGTGCCGTGGCAATCTGCGGGAAGGTCGTCGTGCCGGTGAAGCCATAGACAAGCGAGGCGCCGTAGAGCAGCATGCCTGAGGAAAGTGCGCCGAGTACAAAATATTTGAGGCCCGCTTCGGAAGACCGTGTGCTGTCCCTGTCAATCGCGGCAACGACATAGAGCGAAAGCGACTGCAGTTCGAGACCCACATAGAGCGAGATGAGATCATTGGCGGAAATCATCATCATCATGCCAACGCTCGCCAGCATGACGAGGATCGGATACTCAAAACGCGCCATTTTCACACGCTTCATGAAATGGCTGGACAGGACTATCGCCACGGCCGAACCGAAAAGCGCCATGACCTTCATCACGCGGGCAAAGGTATCGACCACGAAGGCGCCACCGAAAGCCGTTACCTTGCCTTCGCTCGTAAAGATGACAAGTGCGGCAACAAGGGCCAGCGAAACAACGGCTCCGAGGGTGACGTTGTCATTGGCATCGCCCTTCTTGAATACCCCGTACATCAGCAAGGCCATGGCGAGGCACGCCAGCACGATTTCCGGCAGGCTTGCCACGGCATCGTAATTTTGCAGGAAATCCATTGGCGGGCCTTTATTGCAGCGAAGCGGTTGTAAGCGCCTGGGCCGCAGCCGCAGCGGTTTGCACCGTCTTCATGAGATTTTCAACGGAGGCGCCGAATACATCAAGGATCGGCGCAGGATAAACACCAAACAGGATCGTGAGCACGACGAGCGGAGCAAGGGTGGCAAGTTCACGGGGCGTCATGTCCGCGATATGGGCCAGCGACGACTTCTCCAGCTTGCCGAAGACCACGCGGCGATAGAGCCAGAGCGCATAACAGGCAGAGAGAATAACCCCGGTTGTGGCAAAGAAGGCAACCCAGGTGTTGTTCTGGAACGTTCCCAGCAGGACGAGGAATTCACCGACAAACCCGGAGGTTCCGGGCAGTCCCACATTCGCCATGGTAAAGAGCATGAAGGTAAAGGCGTAAAGCGGCATGCGGCTGACCAGCCCGCCATAGGCGGCGATTTCGCGGGTGTGCATGCGGTCATAGACAACGCCGACGCAAAGGAAGAGCGCGCCGGAGACAAGGCCATGGGAAATCATCTGGAACAGGGCGCCGTCAATGCTCTGCCGCGTCATGGCGAAGATGCCCATGGTGACAAAGCCCATGTGGGCGACCGATGAATAGGCGATGAGCTTCTTCATGTCCTCCTGCATCAGGGCTACGAGCGAGGTGTAGATGATGGCGACAATGGAGAGCGTGTAGACGAAGGGCTGGAAATAGAGACTCGCGTCCGGGAACATGGGCAGCGAGAAGCGCAGGAAACCATAGCCGCCCATTTTCAGGAGGATAGCAGCCAGGATTACCGAACCAGCGGTAGGCGCTTCGACGTGCGCGTCAGGCAACCAGGTGTGAACCGGCCACATGGGCATTTTCACGGCGAAGGAGGCAAAGAAGGCAAGCCACAGCCAGGTTTGCATTTCAGGAGGGAAACCGGGGCTGCGCGAGAGCAGCGCCACAATATCCGTAGTTCCAGATTGCCAATACATGGCGATGATGGCGATCAGCATCAGCACCGAGCCCAGCAGGGTATAGAGGAAGAACTTGAAGCTGGCATAGACGCGGCGCGGGCCGCCCCAGACTCCGATAATCAGGAACATGGGGATGAGGCCAGCTTCGAAGAAGACATAGAACAACACCAGATCAAGGGCGGTGAACACGCCGATCATCAGGGTCTCGAGCACGAGGAAGGCGATCATGTATTCGCGCACGCGCTTTTCCACATGCCAGCTCGCCAGAATGCAGATCGGCATGAGGAATGTAGTGAGCATGACAAACAACATGGAAATGCCGTCAACGCCCATTTGGTAGGAGGCAATGCCGCCCAGCCATTCATGGCGCTCAACAAGCTGGAAGCCCGATTCATTCGGGTTGAAGTTGAGCCAAATCAGCAGCGAGACGATGAACGTGACTATGGTGGTCCACAGCGCCGTCCAGCGGATGGTGCGCTTGGCCACGGCATCCTCGCCGCGGGCAATCAGGATAAAGGCGACGCCGACCAGTGGCGCAAAGGTGACAAAGGACAGGATCCAGCCAGACATCAGTGTGTCCCTCCGAAGGTAAACCAGGACACAAGGGCGGCCACGCCAATCAGCATGGCGAAGGCATAGTGATACACATAACCGGTTTGCAGGCGCACCACGCCGCGCGTGACGTCAATAACACGGGCTGAAACGCCATCCGGCCCCAATCCGTCAATCACAAAGCCATCGCCCTTCTTCCACAGGAAGCGGCCGAGCCACATGGTAGGACGGGTGAAAATCAGCCAATAGAGCTCGTCGAAGTACCACTTGTTGAGCAGGAATTGGTACAGGGGCCAATTCATGGCAGCGAGCTTTTGTGGCAGTGAGGTGTCACGGATATAAAACAGGAAAGCCAGCAGAAAACCCAGAACCATCACCACGAAGGGTGCGGCCTTCACCCAGAACGGGACATCATGGATGTGATGGATGATTTGATTTTCAGGGCCGCGGTAAATGGCCGATCCCCAGAACAACGCCTCCTCATGTCCGATGAAATAAGGTGCGAAAATAATGCCTGCGAGCAAAGCGCCCGCAGCAAGCACATAGAGGGGCACCAGCATCACATTCGGGCTTTCGTGCACGTGCTCCATGGTATGCGCGTCAGCGCGCGACTTGCCGTTGAAAGTCATGAAGGCCAGGCGCCAGGAATAGAACGAGGTGCAGAAGGCAGCGACGACCAGGAGCGCGAAGGCAAATGTGCTATGGCCGGCAAAGGCGCTTTCGATGATGGCATCCTTGGAATAATAGCCGGCGGTAAGCGGGAAGCCGGTGAGGGCGAGGTTACCGATCACCATCAATATCCAGGTCTTTTTGATATGTGGCGCCAGGCCACCCATCTTGCGCATGTCCTGCTCGCCTGACATGGCGTGGATGACCGAGCCTGAGCCGAGGAACAAAAGTGCCTTGAAGAAGGCATGGGTGAAGAGATGGAAGATGGCGATGCCATAGGCGCCCAGCCCCAGGGCCACGAACATGTAACCGAGCTGCGAACAGGTGGAATGGGCGATGACGCGCTTGATGTCGTTTTGCACGAGGCCCACGGTTGCGGCGAAGAAGGCGGTGATGGCGCCCACAATGACGACAACCTCCTTGGCGTGGGGGGCCAGTTCATAGAGCGGTGACAGGCGGGCCACGAGGAACACGCCGGCGGTCACCATGGTCGCGGCATG
Source organism: Aestuariivirga sp. (assembly GCA_030680855.1). Lineage (GTDB taxonomy): Bacteria > Pseudomonadota > Alphaproteobacteria > Rhizobiales > Aestuariivirgaceae > Aestuariivirga. The sequence goes on along the minus strand of JAUXUN010000028.1, from coordinate 36,383 downwards.
GATAAGGGCGGAAACCGGCGTTGGGCCCTCCATGGCGTCCGGCAGCCAGGTGTGGAGCAGGAATTGGGCTGATTTGCCCATGGCTCCCATGAACAACAGCAAACAGAGCGTGGTGAGCGTATCAAACTCCCAACTCAGGAAATGAATGGTCTTGCCCGTTTGCGTGCTTGCAGCCGCAAAGATCGTATCGAATTCAACGGATTGGAACACGTAGAAGCAGCCGAAGATGCCGAGCGCAAAGCCGAAGTCGCCAACGCGGTTCACCACGAAAGCCTTGATGGCGGCGGCATTGGCGCTTTCGCGGGTGTACCAGAAACCGATGAGCAGATAGGACATAAGCCCCACGCCTTCCCAGCCAAAGAACATCTGCAGGAGATTGTCGGAGGTGACCAGCATCAACATGGCGAAGGTGAAAAGCGAGAGATAGGCGAAAAAGCGCGGCTGATGCTCGTCATGGCTCATGTAGCCAAGGGAATAGACATGCACGAGGGCCGAGATGGTATTCACCACCACAAGCATGACGACCGTCAGCGTATCGATGCGCAGCGTCCAATTGGCGGTAAAGGCGCCGGAATTCACCCAGCGCAGAACTTCGACTTTCGCGTCATGGCCCTCATGCAAAAAGCCAAGAAACACGATCCATGACAAAACGGCTGATACGCAGAGCAGGCCCGTGGTGAGATACATGGGCCAGGCTGGGCCTTCATAGTGGCCGTGGTGATCGTCATGGGCGTGATCGGCATGGGCGGTGTGATCGCCATAGACATCCGCATCGCGGCCAAGATTCTGGAAAATCTTGGTGCCCGCGAGCCCCGCGATGAGAGCACCGATGAGGGGGAGGAATACGATGGCCTGATACATTGGTTTTCGCTTCAGCCCTTCATGAGATTGATGTCTTCCACCGCGATGGAGCCGCGGTTGCGGAAGTAGGTGACAAGAATGGCCAGGCCGATGGCTGCTTCCCCGGCGGCAACGGTGAGGACCAGAAGGGCGAATACCTGCCCGACAAGATCATGCAGGGCAGCCGAGAACGCCACGACATTGATGTTCACCGCCAGCAACATCAGCTCAATCGACATCATGATGACGATGACGTTCTTGCGGTTCAGGAATATGCCGAAAATGCCAATGGTGAAGAGGATGGCGGCAACGGTGAGATAATGCGAAAGGCCAATGGTCATGATCAGATCCCCTGCCCCGGCTTGACCTTGACGACTTCCATGGCGGTTGCCGGATTACGCGCCACCTGAACCGAAACATCCTGGCGTTTGACGCCCTGCTTGTGGCGGAGCGTCAGGACGATGGCGCCAATCATGGCCACGAGAAGCACAAGGCCTGCGGCCTCGAAGAAATAGACATATTTGGTGTAGAGAATCTGGCCTAATGCTTCGGTGTTGGTGACATTGCCCGATGAGGGCGCACCCGCCGCGGTCAAGGCCTCGGAGGAAATTGCCCAGGTGCCGACAACCAGCGCCAGTTCCACCAGAACAATGAGCCCGATGGTTCCACCAATTGGCAGGTAATTCAGCATGCCCTGGCGGAGCTGGACGAAATCGACGTCGAGCATCATGACCACAAAAAGGAAGAGCACAGCCACCGCGCCGACATAGACCACGACCAGGATCATGGCGAGGAATTCGGCCCCCAACAAAATGAACAGGCCCGCCGCATTGAAGAAGCAGAGAATGAGGAACAGCACGGAATGCACGGGGTTGCGCGAGGATATGACCATCACCGCAGAGGCTATGGCCACGCTGGCGAAGAGATAAAAGAAGAGAGCTGCTACCATGTTACTGTCTCTCCCTCACCGGTATGGCGCGTCAAGCGCCAGGTTCTGGGCAATTTCGCGTTCCCAGCGGTCGCCATTGGCCAGAAGCTTTTCCTTGTTGAAGAGAAGCTCCTCGCGGGTTTCGGTGGCGTATTCGAAATTCGGGCCTTCAACGATGGCATCCACCGGGCAGGCTTCCTGACAGAAGCCGCAATAAATGCATTTTACCATGTCGATGTCGTAGCGTGTGGTGCGGCGGGTGCCGTCATTGCGGCTCGGGCCTGCTTCGATGGTGATGGCCTGGGCCGGGCAAATGGCTTCGCAAAGCTTGCAGGCTATGCAGCGCTCCTCGCCGTTGGGATAGCGGCGGAGTGCATGCTCCCCCCGGAAACGCGGGCTGAGAGGACCTTTTTCATGGGGATAGTTCAGGGTGGCCTTGGGGCTGACGAAATATTTCAGCGCCAGCCAGGTGGCTGAAGCAAATTCCTTCAGGAAAAGGGCGCGGGCGGCTTGTTCAAGTTTCATCGGTCATTCACCCAAACATTGCCTCAAAAGTATCGCCCATCATGAAGCCTACCACAGGCAGCAGGACAAGGCTGAAGAACCTTATGCCGTTCATGAACAGGGCGGGATCCCTGCCCTGCGAGCCGGTCACCTTGGCTTCCTCATAACGCTTGCGCATCTGCGGATAAACCATGCGCTGCATGAACATTACATCAACCAAGCCGATTACGAGAAACACCAGGGCGCCGAACAGATTGTACGTCATGGCAGCCACCCGAAGGCCACCAGGGCGCCGGCCGTAATCACCACCCAGGCGAGCGACAGGGGCAAAAACACTTTCCAGCCCAGGCGCATCAACTGGTCATAGCGGTAGCGCGGGACGATGGCTTTCACCATGGCGAACATGAAGAAGACGAAACACAGCTTTGCCATGAACCAGAAGACGCCGGGAATCCAGTTCAGGACCGGCACGTCAATGATGGGCAGCCAGCCGCCGAGGAAGAGGATTGTGGTCATGGCGCACATCAGGGTGATGGCCACGTATTCGCCGAGCATAAACAACAGGTAAGGGGTGGAGGAATATTCCACCATGAAGCCGGCCACGAGTTCCGATTCCGCTTCGACGAGATCGAAGGGCGGGCGGTTCGTTTCAGCCAGGGCCGAAACAAAGAACACAATGAACATCGGGAAAAGCGGAATGAAATACCAGTCGAGGAAGGAATTTGGCAGGCCCAGCATGGTGCCGAGGCCGGTTTCCTGGGTCTTGACGATTTCCGTGAGGTTCATTGAGCCGGCGCAGAGCAGAACGGTAATGATCACGAAGCCGATGGAGACTTCATAAGAGACCATTTGAGCGGCAGAGCGCAGCGCCGAAAGGAAGGGATATTTCGAGTTCGAAGCCCAGCCGCCCATGATGATGCCGTACACGCCAAGGGAGGAAAGCGCGAAGAGGTAGAGAATACCCACATTGAGATCAGCGACTTGCCAGCCTTCCGCCACCGGTATCACAGCCCAGGCGGCAAGCGACAGGGCAGCGCTTATAATGGGAGCCAGCACGAAAACGCCCTTGTTGGCGCCGTCTGGAATGATCACTTCCTTGAAAACGAATTTCAGTAGGTCGGCAAAGGACTGCAATACGCCCCAGGGTCCTACCACATTGGGGCCACGGCGAAGCTGGACAGCGGCCCACACCTTGCGGTCCGCATAGATCAGGAACGAGACAACGATCAGCAAGGCAACAAGCAGGGCCACGCTTTGCAGCGCGATCAATCCAACAAGAGCAACCATCTCATTCATGATCTACTCCGCCGCCTGAAGTTTACTGGCGTTTTTCACGGCCGAGCATTCCGCCATGGTGCGCGAGGCGCGGGCGATGGGGTTGGTCATGTAGAAATCCTTGACCGGCGAGATAAAGGCCGCCGAAGAGGTTTTGCCCTCGCCGCGGCCAAGCTCCGAAAGGGCAGCTGCATCGGCGGGGAAAAGCTGATCAAGTGCGGCCAATTGCGGTGCGATGGCATACATGGCCTGACGCAATTCTTCCAGGCTGTTCCAGGCTTGCGTCACGCCGAGCGCTTCTGATAACGCCCTCAGAATTGCCCAATCTTCCCTGGCCTCGCCGGGAGGGAAGGCGGCGCGGGTGGTCATTTGCGCCCGGCCTTCGGTGTTCACATAGGTCACCGACTTTTCCGTGTAGGCGGCTGCAGGCAGGATCACATCGGCACGGTGGGCGCCGGCATCGCCATGCGTGCCGACGTAGACCACAAAGGTCGTGGCAAACTCATTTGTATTGATTTCGTCAGCGCCGCCGAGGAACAACACGTCGAGGTCGCCCTTCTTTGCGGCGGCAAGAATACCCCTGGTGCTCTTGCCGCCTTCGCCCGGAAGCGCGCAAACATCGAGTGCGCCAACGCGGCCTGAGGCGGTGTGGAGAATGTTGAAGCCGTTCCAGTTTTCTTTCACGACGCCGATTGCGGCTGCGGCCTTGGCAGCAAGGGCGAGAATGGCCGCGCCATCAGAACGGGCCAAGGCGCCCTGCCCGATGATGAACATGGGTTTCTGGGCTTTTGCCGGCGCATGTTCGGCCAGTGTTGCCAGGCTTTCCGCGCCGGTACCCATGTAATGATACTTGTAGGTAAGATCAGCCTTTTCGCCAATCACACCAATGATGCAACCGCCCTTCAGGATACGCTTGCGGATGCGCGCGTTGAGGACCGGGGCTTCGAGGCGCGGGTTGGTGCCGATGAGCATGATGGCGTCTGCTTCTTCAATGCCTGCGATGCTGGAGTTGAAGAGATAGCCGGCGCGGCCACCTTGCTCGCCCAGCGGCGTGCCATCCTGCCTGCAATCAATGCTCTTGATGCCGAGGGACGTTGCAAGCTGCTTCCACGAGAAGGCTTCCTCGGCGCCGACAAGATCACCAAGAATGACACCCATGCGCTCCGGCTTAGCTGCCTTTACCCGCTGGACAATCCTTGCGAAGGCCTCGGACCATGATGCGGCCCGGAGTTTGCCTAACTCGCGGATATAGGGCCGGTCAAGGCGTTGGCTCTTCAGCCCATCCCAGACAAAGCGCGTCTTGTCGGAAATCCACTCCTCATTCACGTCCTCGTGGGTGCGGGGCAGAATGCGCATGACTTCGGAACCACGGGCATCAACGCGGATGTTGGAGCCCACGGCATCCATGGCATCAATCGTATCGGTCTTGCGCAGTTCCCAGGGCCGCGCCTTGAATTCATAGGGAGCCGAGGTGAGCGCGCCAACGGGGCAAAGATCGATGACATTGCCCTGCAGTTCAGAGGTCATGGCCTTGTCGAGATAGGTGGTGATTTCCATGTCCTCGCCACGGCCCGTGGCGCCCAGTTCCTCAACGCCGCCCACTTCCGTCGTAAAGCGAACACAGCGGGTGCACTGGATGCAGCGGGTCATCTCGGTCTTGACCAGGGGGCCGAGGTATTTGTCTTCGATGGCGCGCTTGTTTTCGACGAAGCGGTTGTAGGATTTTCCATATGCCATGGCCTGGTCCTGCAAATCGCATTCGCCGCCCTGATCGCAGATCGGGCAATCCAGCGGATGGTTGATGAGCAGGAATTCCATGACACCTTCGCGGGCTTTCTTGACCTGCGGAGTCCGCGTGAAAACTTCGGGCAGCTCGCCATTGGGGCCGGGGCGCAAATCATTCACCGACATCGCGCAGGAGGCCTGCGGCTTCGGTGTGCCCTTTACTTCAACCAGGCACATGCGGCAGTTGCCGGCAATGGACAGACGCTCATGGAAACAGAAGCGTGGCACCTCTGCGCCGGACTGTTCGCAGGCCTGCAGCAAGGTGGTGCCGTTCTCGATCTCTATTTCAACGCCGTCTATTTTGATCGTGGGCATCCTGCTTCGCCTTTCAAGCGCAGCGCTGGGCGTGCCAGCGCTCCTTGTCAATCACTTCAGCCCAGCCAAAGGCGTGATCGGTCGCGCCATTTTTCTGGTAGTGCTCAAGCCTGTCCAGCGCTTCCTGCAAGTCTGGCTGGTGGCCTTCTTCAACCCACCAAAACACCATGTGGGGCTTTTCCATCAGCTCAAACCAGGCGGTACGCTTTTTGTAAAACTGCACGTGAACTGTTTTGAAAACATAATGCTCCAGCGCCTCGGGCGTTTCCCAAACGGACAGGTTCACGGCGTTGTCATCGCCAATGCGGAATTCGGTGGCATTGTTGTTTTCACCCTTGAGGCGCCAGACAAAACCGGGCGAGCGTTCAGCCAGGGCATTTACCCGATCAAGATTGTCCATGAACTCCGCCATGCGCGCATCCGTTGTCGGATACTTGAACTTGCCAATATTGAGTTCAGCGAGATGCATGTTCCTACTCCGCCGCTACACGGGCCAAGGAGCCCTCATGGTCTGCATTGTGGCTGTACTGATCGATGCGTTCTTCAATGACGTGGCGGAAATGGCGGATGAGGCCCTGCACGGGCCAGGCAGCGGCATCGCCAAGGGCGCAAATCGTGTGGCCTTCGATCTGGTAGGTCACTTCCAGGAGCATGTCGATTTCGCGCTTCTCGGCGCGGCCATCGGCCATGCGGGTAAGCACCCGCCACATCCAGCCGGTGCCTTCGCGGCAGGGCGTGCACTGGCCGCAGGATTCGTGCTTGTAGAATTGCGCTAGCCGGGCAATGGCGCGGATCATGTCGGTGGACTTGTCCTTGACGATGACGGCGGCCGTTCCGAGACCGGACTTGAGATTGCGCAGCGAGTCGAAGTCCATTGGACTATCGATGATCTGGATTGCGGGCACGCAGGGAACCGAAGCGCCGCCGGGAATGACGGCAAGCAAGTTATCCCAGCCGCCGCGCACGCCGCCGCAATGCTTCTCGATGAGTTCGCGGAAGGTGATGCCCATTTCCTCTTCGACATTGCAGGGCTTGTTCACATGGCCCGAAATGCAGAACAGCTTGGTGCCGACATTGTTGGGACGGCCGATGGAATTAAACCAGGTGGCGCCGCGGCGGAGAATTGTGCCGCAGACGGCGATGGATTCGACATTGTTGATGGTCGAAGGCGCACCATAGAGGCCGACATTGGCCGGGAACGGCGGCTTCATGCGGGGCTGGCCCTTCTTGCCTTCAAGGCTTTCGAGCAAGGCCGTCTCCTCGCCGCAGATATAGGCACCGGCGCCATGGGCCACGTAGAGATCGAAATCCCAACCGTGGATATTGTTCTTGCCGATAAGGCGCGCTTCATAGGCCTGGTCGATGGCGGCCTGGAGATGCTCGCGCTCGCGGATGAATTCCCCGCGCACGTAGATGTAGCCTACGTTGCAGGCCATGGCAGCCCCGGCAATCAGGCAGCCTTCGACCAGCAGGTGCGGATCATGGCGCATGATCTCGCGGTCCTTGCAGGTGCCGGGTTCCGACTCGTCGGCATTGACGACCAAATAGTGCGGCCGCTCGCCAACAACCTTGGGCATGAAGGACCACTTGAGGCCGGTGGGGAAGCCCGCGCCGCCGCGGCCACGCAAACCACTTGCCTTGATTTCATTCACCAGCCAGTCGCGGCCCTTGTCGATGAAGGACTTGGTATCCAGCCAACAACCGCGCTTCCTTGCGCCCTCAAGGCCCCAGTCATGGAGGCCGTAGAGGTTGGTGAAAATGCGATCCTTGTCAGCGAGCATGGTTCACTCCTGGGACACCCTTATGCTGAGGTGCGCATAGCGTGCGCCCCAAAGCATCAGCCGGATGCCGAGCATGTGGCGGACCCTTCGAGGCACTGCCGTTGGCAGTGCACCTCAGGGTGAGGAATGGGCGTGAGGACAGTTTCATGTTTTCCTCCCTCACCTTTTCTTCTTCGCAGGCGTTTTGGCCGGCGCGGTCTTTTTGGCAACAACTTTTTTAGCAGGCGCTTTGGGTGCCGGAGCGGCGGCCACCGCGACAGGCGCTGCAACTGGAGCAGCTGCGGCTGGTGGTGCGGGCGGTGGCGGCGGCGCTTCAACCCGCTTGAATGTGCGATTGCCGTTGTAGAGGGACTTGTCGTTGAGCGAGGTTGGGCCACCTTCCGGAGCCGAGAGCTGGCGACCGTTCTGCGGCCCGGGTTTCACGCTTCGTCCGGCGACCAAATCATCCAGCAGCTTTTCAAAACTTTCGGGCGTCAGGTCCTCGTAAGTGTCTTTCCAGATTTGCACCATGGGGGCATTCACGCAGGCCCCCAGGCATTCCGCCTCTTCCCAGGAGAAATTGCCATCGGCGGACACATGATGCGGATCGTGATGAATCTTGCGCTGGCAGACCTTCTTCAAATCTTCCGCGCCGCGAAGCATGCAGGGCGTGGTTCCGCACACCTGAATGTGGGCTTTCCTGCCCACGGGCGAAAGCTGGAACATGGTATAGAACGTGGCTACTTCATAAACGCGGATGAAGGCCATATCGAGCATCTGGCCCACATATTCCATGGCGGGCTTGGAGAGCCAGCCGGCATTCTGCTCCTGGGCGCGCCAGAGAAGCGCGATCACCGCCGAAGCCTGCTTGCCTACGGGATAATTGCCGATAGTCTTTTTCGCCCAAGCCATGTTCTCCGCTGAGAAGGCGAAGCTTTCCGGCTGTACGGGATCAAGACGACGTACACTCATTGGGCAGCTCCGGCGGGTGCCAAGTCAGTGATCGTAGAACCCATGATCTTTCCGCGATCCATTACAAACGTGATAGACTTGAGGGCATATTCATTCTGAATGAGGATAAAATGAGTAACGTTACCCATTGCAAGCAATTGGGTGTTGTAGCCGACTACTGACCACCCCTGATCCAAATAGCCCGCCAATTCGTCACGAAGGTCTTCGTTGAGTGACATCATCGATCAACCTCACCAAACACGATATCGAGGGAGCCCAGGACGGCGGAGACGTCGGCCAGCATGTGGCCGCGGCACATGAAATCCATGGCCTGCAAGTGGGCAAAGCCGGGGGCGCGGAGTTTGCAGCGGTAAGGCTTGTTGGAGCCATCGCTCACGAGATAGACGCCGAACTCGCCCTTGGGCGCTTCCACGGCGGCATAGACTTCGCCTTCAGGCACCTTGTAGCCTTCAGTGTAAAGCTTGAAATGGTGGATGAGCGCCTCCATGGAGCGCTTCATTTCGGCGCGCTTGGGCGGCACGATCTTGCCATCGCTGGACGAGATTGGCCCCTGCCCTGCCGGGCTGTTCAGCATGGCAACACACTGCTTCATGATCTTCACGCTCTGGCGCATTTCCTCAACGCGGATGAGGTAGCGGTCGTAGTTGTCGCCATTTTTGCCGATGGGAATGTCGAAATCCATTTCGGCATAGCATTCATAGGGCTGGGCTTTGCGCAAATCCCAGGCGGCGCCGGAACCCCGTACCATGACGCCGGAGAAACCCCAGGCGAAGCACTGCTCAAGGGATACAACGCCGATGTCCACATTGCGCTGCTTGAAAATGCGGTTGCCGGTGAGCAGCGTTTCGATATCGTCCAGCACCTTGGGGTGTGTCGTGCAGAAGTGGCCGATGTCATCGACAAGTTTCTGCGGCAGGTCCTGATGCACGCCGCCGGGGCGCACATAGGCCGCATGCATGCGCGAGCCGGAAGCGCGCTCGTAGAACACCATCAGCTTTTCCCGCTCTTCAAAGCCCCAGAGCGGTGGGGTCAAGGCGCCGACGTCCATGGCCTGGGTGGTGACATTTAGGAGATGGGACAGCAGGCGGCCGATTTCCGAGTAGAGAACCCGGATGAGCTGGGCCCGCCTGGGCACTGAAATACCAAGCAATTTTTCAATGGCCAGGGCAAAAGCATGCTCCTGGTTCATCGGCGCCACGTAATCGAGCCGGTCAAAATAAGGTATGGCCTGCAGATATGTTTTATATTCGATCAGCTTTTCCGTGCCGCGGTGAAGCAGGCCGATATGCGGATCGACGCGGGTAACCACTTCACCATCGAGTTCCAGCACGAGGCGCAAAACACCATGCGCCGCCGGATGCTGCGGGCCGAAGTTGATCGAGAAATTGCGGACGGTGGCCTCGGTCATGACTTCGCCTTTTCGTCACCGGGAAGAATGTAAGTCGTTCCCTCCCAAGGCGACAGGTAGTCAAAGGAGCGGAATTCCTGCACGAGTTTCACGGGCTCATAGACCACGCGCTTGGCTTCGTCGTCGTAACGGACTTCGACGTGGCCGGTGAGCGGGAAATCCTTGCGGAGCGGATGGCCTGAAAAACCATAGTCGGTCAAAATACGGCGGAGGTCCGGGTGGTTGGAGAACAGCACGCCATAGAGATCGAAGGTCTCGCGCTCGTACCAGTTTGCGGCGGGGAAGACCGGGATTGCGCTTGGCACCTGGGTGTCCTCGTCGGCCTGGATCTTAACGCGGACGCGGTGGTTCTTGTATGGCGACAACAAGTGGTAGACCACATCAAAGCGTTTCTCACGAGCCGGATAATCGGCGCCGCAGATATCGATGAAGCAGACGAAACGGCATTCCGGATCGTCACGCAGGAAGGTGAGGACCGTGTTGATTTCGGCAGCTTCCGCGTGAATCGTGAGTTCGCCAAAGGAAACGGCATGGCCCGTTACGGCGCTTCCCAGCTTGGCGGCGATGTGCTCGCCCAATGCAGTCAGGTTCTCAGCCATGGTCAGCGCTCGATCGTGCCAATGCGGCGGATTTTTTTCTGCAATTGCAGAATGCCATAGAGCAGCGCCTCCGCGGTCGGCGGGCAGCCTGGAATATAGATATCGACCGGCACGATACGGTCGCAGCCGCGCACCACGGAATAGGAATAGTGGTAATAGCCGCCGCCATTGGCACAGGAGCCCATGGAGATCACGTAGCGCGGCTCAGGCATCTGGTCATAGACCTTGCGCAGCGCAGGGGCCATTTTGTTGGTGAGCGTGCCGGCCACGATCATCACGTCGGATTGACGGGGCGAGCCGCGCGGGGCAAAGCCGAAACGCTCCACGTCATAGCGCGGCATGGAGGTATGCATCATTTCCACGGCGCAGCAGGCCAGGCCGAAGGTCATCCACATCAGCGAACCGGTGCGGGCCCAATTGATAAGATCGTCGGTGGAGGTAACGAGAAATCCCTTGTCGGCGAGTTCCGCATTGATCTCGGTGAAATACTCACGCTGTTCGGGGGCGGCCCTCTCGATCAGTCCCATTCGAGGGCTCCTTTCCGCCATTCATAGACAAAGCCGATGGTGAGAATCCCTAAGAACACCATCATGGACCAGAATCCAAGAACTCCAATCTCCTTCAGGCTCACGGCCCAGGGAAAAAGAAACGCCACTTCGAGATCAAAAATGATGAAAAGGATGGAGACGAGATAGAAGCGCACATCGAATTTCATGCGCGCATCGTCGAAGGCGTTGAAACCGCATTCGTAGGCTGAAAGCTTTTCCGGATCGGGATTGCGCACGGCGATCAAAATGGGAGCAATCATCAGCGCCAGGCCAATCGCGGCGGCTATGCCCATGAAGATGGCAATCGGCAGGTAATCTTTCAGCAGTTCAGGCATGTTACCCCATCTCAAGCCCGCCACAGGGCGCGCCAGATTCACCCGCTTGGTAGCGCAGCGCGGGCGCTATCGCAAGCGCTACGAAAGCCGCACTTCCTGAGGAGCCCGCATGGCTGGAAAACCGCGTCCGGAACAGCAAAAGGGCCGCATTTCTGCAGCCCTTTTTTGTTTCATTGAATGGCGCGAGAGACGGGGCTCGAACCCGCGACCTTCGCCGTGACAGGGCGACGCTCTAACCAACTGAGCTACTCCCGCAATTCAATGACGCGGTGGATAAAGTAGCCCTCCCCCCGTGTCAAGCTAAGCGGAGGGCTTTTTGCCTGTAACCTCAATTTCGATCTTCATCCGCGGATCGACCAGCGCTGCCACAAACATGGTGGCCGCCGGGCGGATTTCGCCGAGGAATTTCCGCAATACGGGCCAGCAGGCCTGGAACTCTTCCGGCTTCGGCAAAATATAGTGAACCCGGACAATGTGCTCCAGCCCGAATCCCGCCTTCTCCATGGCGGCCTTGATGTTCAGAAAGGTCTGCTCGGCCTGTGCCGCCACATCGTCGGATATTTCCATGGTGGCGTAGTTGAAGCCCGTGGTGCCGGAGACGAAGATCCAGTCGCCGTCCACCACGGCGCGGGAATAGGCCATTTCCGTTTCAAATTTCGAGCCCGAGGAAATGAGCTTTCTCGTCATTTGGTATTCTCCACTCTCAGTTAGATTGCGAAGGCGGCGTCAGAAAAGGTCGCCCCATTCCAGCTTGCGAACCCGCTTGTATTCCGCCTTGCCGCGCCTCGCAATGCTTTGCTGGGTTAGGCCGGTTTCGGCGCAAAGCTTGAACTTGATTTCAGCCTTGCTCTCAGCCGGTGGCGACAGGACGCGGGCGCCTTCCAGTACGCCGGGCTGGCGCGAGGCGATCAGGTAACTGAATTTTTCGTCCTCGAAGGGTACCGTGGCTTTCTTGGCATGCATATGTTCGCGGCGGCGCGCCAGCCTGACCGAAAAATGACACCAGTCGGGAGGCTGAATAGGACATGCATTCACGTGGGTACAGGGTGCAATCAGATGCGCGCCTTCGGCCAGGAGGGCAACACGCACGTCGTGGATTCGGGAAAAGCCTTGCGGCGTGCCCGGCTCAATGACGAGAAGGGTGTTTTCACAGGCCTTCCAAAGGGCAACAGCGGTTTCCCTTGCCTTGGCAAGAGGCACCTCAGCCAGGGCATAGGCGGCAATAACCAAATCGACTGATGCTTCACCGGGCAGATTGCCCAGGTCGGCATTCAGCGCCCTTGCTGCCTGCAGGGCCACGTGGCCGCCTTGGGCGGCAAGGCTGCTGGCGAGTTTCAAAAATGGCAGGTTATTGTCCAGAAATGTGACAGCCGAAATTCCGGGATAAGCGGTTATCGCCGCCCAGGCGGCCGTGCCGGGGGCCAGAGCCTGCGTCCAGCAGGGTCTGGGGCGAAAATTGCGGGCGCCTCCGGGCGAGTTCGGCCAGGCAGAAAGTCACTGCCGCATAGGTGGCCGGCAGCCGCGCGACGAGATAGGCACCAAAATCCAATGCGCTGTCGGAACCCCTGCCCTGGCGGTAGCGCTCGGACATGCGGGTGGTTTTTTCCACCAGCGAACCCGTGACATTTTCAGCGAGATACCGGTCAATTGCCGCTTTCAACTCGGGAGGAATGGCCTTCATGGGTGGGCGAAATCTCGCTGCCTGACACGGTTAACGGCACAAAGCCGGATTACCTGGTTGGGTGGCCAAGTAAGGTTAAATCTTTACCCATCCTATAGTTACAAGTGGAATTAAACCTTAGAAAACCTGATATTGAATGAGAAAGCATGTGGCCCGGGTTTTGCATGTTTGGCAGTGCAAACAGTTCTGACCCCGGTTTCGAACTTTTGTGAACTGGATTGTATCGTGACGGTACAAGCCCCAATTCCTTACGTGAACGAATATTAGACTACCTGCAGATTTTGTTAGTTGTCAGTAAGAAAAGCGAGATGAAAGAGTTCAGCGATCTCCACTTTACGGTTTCCGGTGGTTTTACGCGGCGTTCTGGACACTACAAGCTTACGACAGTCATTGAGCCGAAGGAGATTAGCGTGACGACAAGACACCTCGAACATACCGGTCAATCTTCGGGTCGCGCAATCCCAGGTGCCTCGGACGAGGAAACGTCAGCCAGGCCTGCGGTTCAAGGCGAACAAAGCACGCCCCAGAAATCTCCGGCCAAAAATCCGCTTACCAGCCAGCAGCCGCGGTTTACGCCAATCGAGCGGCTCCCGGGTGGTTCGAAATACAGTGAATCGGTGCTCAGCAAGAAAGTCCTGGATGCGCTGTCGGAGGATATCGATCCGGCAAAATCATTGGCCGACATTCGCCGTGTTCTGGTTGGCCCAACGCGCCGCCTTCACGAAGCCCGCATGGAAGAAGTGATCGCGATACTCGAGGAATCCGATCGCAACGCCCAGCAGTCCCTTGCATCGCTTGAGCAGCGCTACGGCGACCTGGCGCGCAGCTGCGAAAAGCTGTTTGTTGCCTCGGATGACACGCAGCGCCGGCTTCAGGACCAGACCATGCACATGAATTCGGAGCTTCAGAAGAGCCATGAAGCCCAGCAGCAGATGCTGTCGGAGATGTTCTTGGTGTTTGACAAGCAGCTTGAAAAGCTGACCACCGAACTGAACCAGAAAATTGATTCACTTGCCGAGAAAACGGGCCAGGACAACCAGATGCTGGCCACCGAGCTGTCGCGGCGAATCCAGGAGCTTGCGGCAAACACCCGCGCCGACAACGACAAGATCGCCGCCGTGTTCGAAGCTCGCCTGACGCGGTCTGAAGCTCACGCCGAGAAGGAAAATCGCCGGCACATCGAAGTCTTCGCCGATGGCTTCTCGGACATCGCCGACCGGCTCCTGGCGCTTCGCGGCATTCAGGGCAGCTAAGACGCAAACAGGGGCATTTCGTTCTGCCCCGATTGAATATTTTTGCTTGGGAATGGTGGGAGATGAGAGACTCGAACTCCCGACATCTTCGGTGTAAACGAAGCGCTCTACCAACTGAGCTAATCTCCCGGTGGGCGCTTAATAGCCAGATGATTTGGGCTTTGCAAGGGCATTAAAAAACCCCGCGCGATTCTGAGGGCGCACGGGGCTGATAGCTTTGAAAACGCCGTCAGATGTTAGCCGTTAACTGCCTCCTTAAGTAGTTTCCCTGCTTTGAATTTCGCCCGTTTTGAGGCGGGAAGCCTGATGGCTTTGCCGGTTTGCGGATTGCGCGCCTCGCCCGCCTTGCGGCGCGTCACGGTGAAGACGCCGAAGCCTATGAGGCGCACATCGTCGCCCTGGCGCAGTGCCCTCATGATGTTCTCGATTGTGGCCTCTATGGCCTCGCCAGCCTCGCCCCGCGTAAGCCGCGTATCCTTGGCGACCTTGGCTATCAACTCGTTCTTGTTCATGTCCTCGCGCTCCCGGGAACTAAAGGGGGAAGAAAGCCCGTACACCAAATGCCGTGCAAACAGGAAACGACAAATTGCGTGGGATTCGCAAGAGTCCGGCGAAGAAAAATATATTTGAGAGTCAGATCAACGGCTTATGGTCCGGCCCAAATAAAAGCAGGCGGAGCAAGGATGCTCCGCCTGCGGATTATTTGAAAAAGTGATTCGGATAGGACTTAATGCGCCCGGGCGCCCTCGCCCGATTTCTCAGCCAGAGCCCTGGCGGCCGCGGCAGCCTCTTCGGCCACTTCGTCCCACTCGATAGGCTCAGGCATGCGAACCAGCACCTGCTTCAGGACGTCGTCCATCATGGCCACCGGAATGATTTCCATGCCATTTTTCACCGAATCCGGAATTTCCGCCAGATCCTTGGCGTTTTCCTCCGGAATCATCACTTTCTTGATCCCGCCACGGAGGGCCGCCAAGAGCTTTTCCTTCAGGCCGCCAATGGGCAGCACACGGCCACGGAGCGTAATCTCACCCGTCATGGCAACGTCCTTGCGCACCGGAATTCCGGTCATGACCGACACAATCGCGGTTACCATGGCAATACCGGCCGACGGGCCGTCCTTGGGAGTTGCCCCTTCCGGAACATGCACGTGGATATCCTTCTTGTCGAAGACCGGCGGCTTGACGCCAATCGAAGGGGCGCGCGAGCGGACGTAGGAGGAAGCAGCCGAAATCGACTCCTTCATCACGTCCTTCAGGTTACCCGTTACCGTCATCTTGCCTTTGCCCGGCATCATGAGGGCTTCGATGGTGAGAAGTTCACCGCCCACTTCCGTCCAGGCAAGGCCGGTTACGACGCCCACCTGGTCTTCGCGCTCGGCTTCGCCGTGCTTGAATTTCTGCACGCCAAGATACTGGTTCACCACTTCCGGGGTTACCTTGATCTTCTTTTTCTTGGTCATCATGAGATCCTTCACGGCCTTGCGGGCAATGGTGTTGATCTCACGCTCAAGATTACGAACCCCGGCTTCGCGCGTATAACGGCGAATGGTCTCGTAGATTGCGTCATCCGTAATTTCGAAATCCTTCTTTTCCAAAGCGTGATTTTCCATCACTTTCGGAACAAGATGGCGCTTGCCGATTTCCATCTTCTCTTCCTCGGTGTAGCCGGCGATCCTGATGATCTCCATGCGGTCAAGAAGAGCTGGCGGAATATTCAGCGTGTTCGAGGTGGTAACAAACATCACGTTCGACAGGTCATATTCCACTTCGAGGTAGTGATCCATGAAGGTCGAGTTCTGTTCGGGGTCCAGGACCTCAAGCAAGGCCGATGAAGGATCGCCGCGGAAATCCATGCCCATCTTGTCGATTTCATCGAGCAGGAAAAGCGGATTGGATTTCTTGGCCTTTTTCATCGACTGGATGATCTTGCCGGGCATCGATCCAATGTAGGTGCGGCGGTGGCCGCGGATTTCGGCCTCATCGCGCACGCCGCCAAGCGACATGCGGATGAATTCACGGCCGGTTGCCTTGGCAATGGATTTTCCGAGCGAGGTTTTGCCAACGCCGGGAGGCCCAACGAGGCAGAGGATTGGCCCCTTCATCTTGTTGGTGCGGCTTTGCACGGCAAGATATTCGACAATCCGTTCCTTCACCTTGTCGAGGCCGAAGTGATCGGCGTCGAGAACGTTTTGCGCGAAGGGCAGATCACGCTTGACCTTGCTCTTTACGCCCCATGGCAGGCTCAGCAGCCAATCGAGATAGTTACGCACGACGGTGGCTTCCGCCGACATCGGGCTCATCTGCCGGAGCTTCTTGATTTCGGCTTCGGCACGCTCGCGGGCTTCCTTCGAGAACTTGGTGTTCTTGACCTTCTGCTCGAGCTCGCCGACTTCGTCGCGCTCTTCGCCGTCGCCCAATTCCTTCTGAATGGCCTTCATCTGCTCATTCAAATAGTATTCGCGCTGGGTCTTCTCCATCTGGCGCTTGACGCGGCTGCGGATGCGCTTTTCAACCTGCAGCACGGAAATCTCGCCTTCCATCACGGCAAAGGCTTTCTCAAGCCGGGCCTGGACGGACTGCATTTCAAGAATTTCCTGCTTCTCGGTGATCTTGATGGCGAGGTGAGCCGCAATGGTATCGGACAGCTTGCCGAGATCGGTGATCTGGCCAAGGGTGGCGAGAATTTCCTGCGGCACCTTCTTGTTCAGCTTCACATAGCTCTCGAACTGGGAAATGGCGGTGCGGGCAAGCGCCTCGGTTTCCTGCTCGTTGGCGATGATATTGGGCAGCAGCTTCACTTCGGCTTCGAAATAGTCGGCATGGCTGGTGAAGCGCTCGACCTTGGCGCGCTCGGTGCCTTCGACCAGCACCTTCACGGTGCCATCGGGCAATTTCAACAGCTGCAGGACCTGGGCAAGCGTACCCACTTCATAGATGGCATCAATTGATGGATCATCATCAGCCGGGTTTTTCTGGGCGACGAGCAGAATGCGCTTGTCCTCGCGCATCACTTCCTCAAGCGCCTTGATGGATTTTTCACGGCCCACAAACAGCGGCACGATCATGTGGGGGAAAACCACGATGTCGCGCAGCGGCAGCACGGGAAGGGTTTCCGCTGTGCTGGGGATTGCCGGGGCCTTTGAAACCTTATTCGTCATTTTTATTCCTTTCGCGGGTTTGGCCGCTTTTTTCGACCGCCCCCAGGAGTTGGGCTACGGTCTACTTGCGCCTTCGGGCCACCACGCATCAACTCTCGCGTTACACACGCAACAACCCGAACCAATAGGTTAGAAATGGAGGTCCGGTGTTAACTTTTCAATGGCCATAATTGGCCATTTTTCGGTCCTTATCAGGCAGAAGCGGGCGCCAGCTTCGCGTTGCCCTGCTTGTCGCGGTCGGCATAGATCAGCAAGGGCTTGGCATCGCCATCAACCACTTCCTTGGAAATTACCACCTCTTCCACGCCGTTCATTGTGGGAAGATCAAACATGGTTTCCAGGAGGATCAGCTCCATGATGGAGCGCAGACCACGAGCCCCGGTCTTGCGGTCAATGGCGCGGCGGGCGATGGAGCGGAGCGCCTCCTCCGGGAAGGTGAGCTTCACGCCCTCCATTTCGAACAGGCGCTGATACTGCTTGATCAGGGCGTTCTTCGGCGCGGTCAGGATTTGGATAAGGGCCGCCTCGTCCAGATCTTCCAGGGTTGCGATGACCGGCAAGCGGCCGACAAATTCGGGGATGAGGCCGAAGCGCAGCAAATCCTCGGGCTCCAGATCGCGCAGCATGGCGCCGGTGCGGCGGTCGTCCACGGATTTGACTTCGGCGCCGAAGCCGATGCCTGAACCCTTGCCGCGCTGGTTGATGATGCGTTCAAGGCCGGCAAAGGCGCCGCCGCAGATGAACAGGATGTTGGTGGTATCGACCTGGAGGAATTCCTGCTGGGGATGCTTGCGGCCACCCTGGGGAGGCACGGAGGCAACGGTGCCTTCCATGATTTTCAGAAGGGCCTGCTGCACACCCTCGCCCGATACGTCACGGGTGATCGACGGGTTGTCGGACTTGCGCGAAATCTTGTCCACTTCGTCGATATAAACGATGCCGCGCTGGGCCCGCTCGACGTTGTAGTCGGCGGACTGGAGCAATTTCAGGATGATGTTTTCGACGTCCTCGCCGACGTAGCCCGCTTCGGTGAGCGTCGTGGCATCGGCCATGGTGAAGGGCACATCGAGGATGCGGGCGAGCGTCTGGGCCAGCAGGGTCTTGCCGGAGCCGGTGGGGCCCACGAGCAGGATATTGGACTTGGCCAGTTCCACGTCATTGTTCTTGGCGGCGTGGTTCAGGCGCTTGTAGTGATTGTGAACGGCTACGGCCAGGACCTTCTTGGCATAGACCTGGTCGATAACGTAGTCGTCCAGAACCTTGCGGATTTCCTGGGGCGAAGGCACGCCATCCTTGGACTTGACCAGCGATGACTTGTTCTCCTCCCGGATGATATCCATGCAGAGTTCAACACATTCATCGCAGATGAATACAGTTGGTCCGGCAATAAGCTTGCGGACTTCATGCTGGCTCTTTCCGCAGAAAGAGCAATACAGCGTGTTCTTGTTGTCGCCCGCGCTTGCCTTACTCATGGTTTCTCCTTGAACATTCCGCCTGGCAATCCATCAGCAATATACATGCCAGGCCTTTAACGGGATATCACTCAACTGTCACAAACAAGGCGAACTTAGCTCAATTAACGCGACTCAATCCAGCATGCGCCGCCAGAGTTAATCAAAAATTGATAGCCAGCCTTTTACGCCACTCACTGGAACCATATTTACCCTAAAAAACACAAGTTAACTACTTGGAATCGCTTGGTTCCGCCCGCTTTTCCAAAACTTTGTCAATAAGCCCGAAATCCCTGGCGGTTTCCGCCGTCATGAAATTATCACGTTCGAGGGCTTCCTCGACTGCTTTAATGTCACGCCCGGTGTGCTTCACGTAGATTTCGTTGAGGCGCTTTTTGAGGCTTTCAACTTCCTTGGCGTGAATCAGAATGTCGGTCACCTGGCCCTGAAAGCCGCCGGATGGCTGGTGGACCATGATGCGGGCGTTCGGCAGGGCAAAGCGCATGTCCTTCTCGCCGGCGGTGAGCAGGAGCGAGCCCATGGAGGCCGCCTGCCCCATGACCGTGGTTGAAACCTTGGGGCGGATGAACTGCATGGTGTCGTAAATCGAGAGCCCCGATGACACCACGCCGCCGGGCGAGTTGATGTACATGGAAATCTCTTTCTTGGGATTGTCGGCTTCCAGGAAGAGGAGCTGCATGCAGACGGAGGCGGCGACATTGTCGTCAATCGGGCCGGTGATGAAGATGATGCGCTCGCGCAGCAGGCGCGACGGCAAATCATAAACGCGCTCGCCGCGGGCCTCTTGCTGGATGACCGACGGCCAAAAGGAAGCCTGGGTCAGATAATCGACGGGATCGCGCATACTAGTCCTCGGTTTGGGTGAATCAGATGAATTTGCTTCCCTATAGATAGGTGACGCATGGCGCTTCGGGAAGCCCTTTGTTTCAAACGGAAAAAAGGGCCCTCATCCGGCCTGTCGGCCACCTTCTCCCATTCTTCGAACGGGAGAAGGCAAAACTTTTTGGGATTGTCGCCTTCTCCCGTGCCTCTAGGCATGGGAGAAGGTGGCCGACAGGCCGGATGAGGACACTGCAGTGTTGCCTCGATCAACGAAGATCAGGTCTTAGTCCGCCTTCTTGGCCTTTTTGGCGGCCGGTTTCTTCTTCGGCTTGGCCTCGGCATGGTCGTGATCGTGGCTGTGATCATGTGCGTGGTCATGATCGACATGATCGTGGTCGCCATGATCGTGATCGTGGGCGGAATGATCCTCGTCGTCATCCTGGACCATGGCCTGCAGTTCCTCGCGGCTCACGGTCTTTTCGGTGACCTTGGCCTTGGACACGAGGAAATCGACGACCTTCTGCTCGAACACGGGGCCGCGCAATTCGATGAGGGCGCTGGGGTTCTTGCGGTAGTGGTCAAAGACCTGCTTTTCCTGGCCGGGGAACTGGCGGGCGCGGGCCATGAGCGACTGCTGAAGCTCCTGCTCGTTGACCTGGATGCCTTCTTTTTCACCCATGGTGCCGAGCACCAGGCCGAGGCGCACGCGGCGTTCGGCGATGGCGCGGTATTCCTTCTGGGCGGCGTCTTCAGTGGTGCCTTCATCGGCAAAGCTCTTGCTGGCCTTTTTCATTTCCGCGACAAGTGCGTTCCAGATGCCGCCGAATTCGGCGTCAACCAGGCGCTGGGGCAATTCGAAACTGTAGAGGCCGTCGAGCGCATCGAGAACGTCGCGCTTGAGCTTCATGCTGGTCATGGCGGCATATTCCTGGGAGAGGCGGCCGCGGATCATCTCCTTCAGCTTGCCAAGGTCCTCAAAGCCCATTTTCTTGGCGAATTCATCGTCAACGGTGCCCTCCTTGGGACCTTCGACGGAGGCCACCTTCACGGCGAATTCGGCTGGCTTGCCCGCCAGGTCCTTGACGCCATAGGTGGCGGGAAAGGTCACCTTCACCGTCAACTCGTCGCCGGCCTTGTGGCCGATCAACTGGTCCTCAAAGCCCGGAATGAACTGGCCGGAGCCGAGCTCCAGGGGCACATCCTCGGCGGTGCCGCCGTCAAAAACCTTGCCGTCAACCTGGCCCACAAAGCCGATGGTGACCTTGTCGCCCTTGGCTGATTTGCCTTCCTTGGGCTCCCAGGCCTTGTACTGAGCGGTGAGGCGGGTCAGCGCCTCATCAACCTGGGCATCGGAAATTTCAACCATGTGGCGGGTGAGTTCGACGCCGGAAACATCCTGCAATTCGAAAGTGGGAATGATTTCAAAGGCCAGGGAGAAGGCAAAATCGCTTTCGCCGGCCATGATGGCGTCCACTTCCTTCTCTTCCTCGGGAAGCTTCACTTCCGGCTGGTAGGCGGGCTTCAGGTTGCGCTCGGCGAGCACCTGCTTGGACTGGTCATCAATGGTTTTCTGCACCACTTCGGCCATCAGGGCCTTGCCATACATGCGCTTCAGATGGGGCACGGGCACCTTGCCGGGGCGGAAGCCCTTGATGTTGGCGCGGCCGGCCATCTCGTGGAGCTTCGAATCGAGCTGCTTGCTCAGTTCGGCGGCGCCCACCACAACCTTGAATTCGCGCTTGAGCCCGGAGCTCAGTGTTTCTGTAACCTGCATTGTCTTTCGTCTTTCCGATCTGACCTAAAAATCTTGCCGC
Organism: Aestuariivirga sp.; assembly: GCA_030680855.1. Lineage (GTDB taxonomy): Bacteria > Pseudomonadota > Alphaproteobacteria > Rhizobiales > Aestuariivirgaceae > Aestuariivirga. The sequence continues at coordinate 14,912 of JAUXUN010000028.1, read as the reverse complement.
GCGGCGCATTGGTGCGGGCGGAGGGACTTGAACCCCCACGGGTTTCCCCACAGGAACCTAAATCCTGCGTGTCTGCCAATTTCACCACGTCCGCGCGCTGCGCTTCCTAATCCGGGCGGTCTATAGCAGAGGGGTTTGGGGGATGCCAGTGGAGAAAAGAGTTGGAGGTTAGGGGCGAATTTTTCGAAATTTTGGGGTCGGAATCAGGCCGCTTTGGCCCGCGCCGCATCCAGCCTTGCCGCTTCAGCTTCGATCTTGGCCTTCCACTCAAGAGCTTCGGAGGCATCCGGCAACTTGGCGTAGAGATAGGGCCAGGTGCGTTCGCGGAGCGTTTCCACATGGTCCTCGTCCCAGGGCCAGGTTTTGGCGGCGGTCATCTGTGCGAGAAAATCAATGAAGCGGTTGCGCACGTGCTGCGGGTTCACCTGATGGGCTGGCTGCTTGGGCTGATTGCCGCCAAACAGGTCCGGCTGGTCGTCACCAGTTGATGGACCGACTAGGCTTCCCATTCTGTCGCGGCAGTTAACCGAGCCCATTCGGCATCCAGCAGGCTTCGCCATTTTTCGGCTTCAATGGGATCATTTAATTTGCGGTAGAGATTTGGCCACGTCATGTCTTGCAGCAACCTCACCTGTTCTTTGGTCCAAGGCCAAGTTTCAAGGTCCCGCAACTCATCAAGAAATTGACCAAGTTTGAATTTGACGTGGACCGGGTTGACGCGAAACACACTCTTGGGCTTGTGCGGAATTTCGGTTTCGCCGAAAAGGTCGTGCTGTTGCTCGCTGGACAAAATTTAAATCTCCCAGCACTTTTTACACGCTAAAGCGCCTGACCGCCAGTCAACTGCGCCGCGTCTGACAAGCTGTTGAAAAGTCTAGTTTGTCTGAACGTAGACCTGCCCTGTGAGGCCAGGCTCCCGAACAAGCAGTTCACGAATCACTGAAAGGGTTGGAACATCCAATGCCTCGCAAACCGCTGCATCAATCTGTTTTCTCACATGGTCGACATCAAGCTGTGCGAGAGGCAAGAGACTTTGAACGGACAACTTGTCAAAATGTTTTGCCAATTTCTGCAATTGGGCTTTCGTGAGATTGCGTACGTCAAGCACCGGCATCGATTCCCATGCAGGCTTTTTCATCTGCATCCAGGCGCTTCGGGTTATCGCCCTTCGTCCAAAATACAGCGCCAAACCCAGACCAGAATTCAGCCAAAGAAGCAGAGCTTTGTGCTGACTTTCTGTTAGCTTGGAATCATCGAAAGCCCACCACGTATTTCCAAGCGTCTTGTTTTCAAAATCTGTGGCGAGCACTTTATGTGTGATCGGCCACAACCGCGAAACCAAAAGTATTCTGCCAGCCTTTGCCCAAACTGATGCCGCATTCTTTAGATTGCGCCCCTCAATTGCTTCGGTTCTTGGCGTGAGGAACGCGTTTGGCTTTTGCGCAATTTGCACAACCTGATCTGCGGCATGATCCCAAAATCCGGGATAAGCCGTCCAGTTCTCGGTACCACGTTCCACTTCGAATGCGTCAGTGATATCGCGCACGTCATAACCAATCGTTCCAAGTTCCTCGAGATGACACAAGTCAAGGTCATAGAAATTGGGGTCGCCCGGCAAACTCAATGTGGAATAGCGCGTCAAGTTGAAGTGAATTTTCGCCAAGGCATCCTGCGAGAAAACTGCGCTTGTCCAATTTTCATTTTCCAGCGGAGAAGGCAGACTAGCCAAACTGGCCAGTGTTTTGACATCGTTTCGAATGATCAAACTTCCGGCTTTATTCTTGAGTTTCCTGATGCCGCTTGAAAGTCGCGACGCCATGTCCAAGGCTTCATGAATCGTCGTCGGGTTGCGGCGCAACCCCACATAAACGGTCAAATCGACGTCTTCTTCCGGCTTCCTTTTGCGGGCCACAAACAGAATTTCGGAGAGATCAGTATTTTCCGAAAAATTTGTCCGCTCTGGATCATGGCTCGTAATTACCAGTTCTAAATGGTAACGCCGCGCCAAATAATTGCGCACCTTGCTCCACGCTTCACCCGTTGCCAATGCGATTGGCAGGACGAAAGCCAATCGGCCGCCGTCTGCAAGGCATTTGTCAGCTAAAGGCACGAACATGGCGCCCAGACCTGCCGTAGCGCTGACGCCGATCTTCTTGGCTTGCGCTGAAAGTTCCTTTTGCAATGCTGAGCGTTCTTCGGGAAGAGAGCCAAACAACAAGTTTCCGTAGCGACTGCTGACAAAGGGAGGGTTCATCACACAAAGATTCAGTTTTGGAACAGTCGCATTGGTATACATTGTTTTTGCAGCACCTGTGCGGACAGTGTCCAATTGAGAATCATCAAGGGAAAACTGGGTCCTTACCGTTGCACTCTCAAGAAAATCCAGGCTGCCCAATCTCGGGGTAATTCCACTCATTCCGATCGGCATGACATAAAGATTCATTTGGCGGAATGCCACTTCCGGCGCAAGCAACGCAAGAGTTGAAGCCGTCAGATGCACTGCAGAAGGCAATATATCATAGCCATGCAGCGTGTTTTGCATCAGTGTACTGTGCAAGTTCGCGAGGTCTTTTTCTGTCAAGCTTTTCTCGCTGTCGGCGCGCGCCTTGACGAAATTATCAGTTATGGCTTGTGCTGAAGCCATGAGCAAGGTTCCCGTGCCACAGGCCAAATCCGCAACCTTGAAGTTGGCGACCGATTTCATGTTGCCGAAATCAACATTCCAATCGAGATCGAGAGTCAATTTCAGCAAGAGAGTGGCTGCGGGCACAGACGTATAATAGGTTCCAAGATACTTGGCGTGATGCAGAAGCCAATGATATATGCGCCCCATCAAGTCGTGCCGGAGGGCCGCCTGCTGCGCACAAATTCTATGGGCTTCATCGAGAAGGGACTTGACGTTTTCCGTTGTCGATGGGCTCGCTGGAAGTTCTTCGAGAATGCGGCCTCCCAACTGAAAAATGGGAACGTAGTTGATATTTTTCCAAATCCATTCCCAATGTTCTGCTGTTGCCCCGACAAGATCATCACTCTTGCGCAACTTGCGAAGCGTCTCCACTTTTTCGTCACTACGCGACAGTTGTTCCTGGAAAATAAAGGCATTGGCGAGAATCAGCGCCGACACCTTGGCGGCGGTCTCGCGCCTTTCGTTCGCGGCTTTCTTGTCCTCTTTTTTAGGTATGCCCATTTTCAAATGTTCGGAAAGTCGATCACATGCGCCGGGCAGCGCCATCCAGAGCTTCGAAATGCTATCAAGGTGAACAGCAAGGGACTTAGCAGTTTGTTCGACGATGTCGTCTTGAACCAGCGTTTCCTGTGCACGACGCAAAGCGTCCATGAGCGAGGACGGTTTGCCTTCCAGCCAATCCGTTTCACCGGATTCAGTAATGATCCGATACTTGAGTTGCGAACTTGCAAGTACGTCTTCAATTTTTGTTGTAGGAGTGGATCTTAACGCTATTGGATAGACTGCAGCGACTGCTATATGAGCTATGCCCGCACCAACGCGTTTTCTCGCATCAGTCTGAACGATCTCTTCACAGTTTGAATGGTCAGAAAATTTGCCTTCAATGACAACCCTGAGGCCTCGAAGTTCAAACAATACGTCTGGGCGGTGTTTGCCATGAACCAGAATAGTTTCAGCATCAGCTGTAACGCCATACCTTGAAATCAAGATTGCAAGCTGAGTATTGACGGCTTCTTCGCGATTTCGTTGGTTACTCATTGCGTTTGTATGACTTCTCTGGTTGGGGAATTCAACTTTGCATCAGACTAACAGTACTAGCTATCTGGCCCAATTGCGTCCTTCTTTAACCTGAGCCATTAGGTCTTAGCATTTGAATGCGGCGCGGCTGGTGTGTTCGGTTTGCTCCTTAACCGCGGTGTTTCTGAGTTTAAGCAGATAGGATTCGAATATCTGAATCATTTAGCCACTCTGCCCAGTGGGGGCAAAAGGTCAAGGCGAAGTGTGCTGGCTGCCGCGTGCAGGACCAGGCGTGACGAGCGTTTGAAAACTTGTTTCATTTTTTCTCTTGACACCTATATTCCTATCATGCCATGTATGTTCCTGATTTGTTCTATACCAAGGATTGGAACCACATGGACTGGAAGATCGACTGGGACCTGGCCATCAAACGCAACAGTGAAGCGCTCAGGGTTATCGTTGTGGGTCTTTTCGCCCTGCTGGGGCTTGCCGGCGGCGAGACGGTTTCGCGGCTTCCCCGTTCAGTTCATAGCGCCGTGCTGCGGGTGCTGCGACCCGCGGAATCCGCCCTGCGCCGCCTGATTGTCATCGCGGCGCGGGGTGTCGTGGTGGAGCTGGCGCCGTCGCGGCCCATGCCCAAGGGACTTGTCATCGGAAAGGGCGGCGGACCTTCCCTCCCTGCCTTCCAGCTCTACGATACGCGGAAAGATTTTCCGGAGCTGCGTGAGCCCCGGGTAAAGCATTGCAAGTATCCCCCGCGCATCCACTTCTTCGGGCCCGGTTCCAAGGTCGACGACCTGTGGCCCTCGCGTCCGCCCAAGCCCGCTGCTGCGCCGCCAGACGGCCTGGTGAATGCCCAGCGCATCGCCCGCAGGCTTGAGGCCCTCAAACTCGCGCTCGATGATCTGCCGCGCCAGGCCAAGCGCCTGGCCCGCTGGCGGCTCCGGCGCGAGAGGGAAAAAGCGCCAAAATTCCGCTCGCCGCTGCGTCCGGGCCGTCCGCCCGGTTCCCGCCGGAAACCCACGCACGAGGTCGATGAAATCCTCACCGAATGCCACGGGCTGGCCTGGGAGGCGATGAAGCCGGACACAAGCTGAAGCACAACCCTTCGCTTCTCATCACAATCGAAAATGGCATAATTCTGAAAGCACTTTTGTAGCTAAATCGTGCTATGGCTGCCTTGCGAACTGCAGCCGGCGGAGGGCCGAAACATGAGGCGTTTGCTTGGGTCCACTTCAGCGGTGTCGATCATTCTCTCGTTGGCGATCCTTGGCCCCCCGGTTGCGGCGGCAGGGCAGCCCGCCACGGATTACAGCCAGCTGGTGGTGCGCTTCAATCCCAAGCGCGACCCGGGCAAGCCCGCCTACACGGTAGCCGACTGCTTCGGCATCGATCACTGCCTGACAATTCTTACGGAAAAACTGCTGCAGGCGGGCGGCAACGCGGGGCTAATTGCTGGCGCGAAGGAAGAACGGCAGCCGGATGTTTCAGGCGAAGAGAGCATTTACCGCTTCAATGCTCCGGAAGGTGAAAGCTTCTGCAAGGCGTTTCTCCTGAAACTTTCCGCGGCGCCAAGTTCGGGCGCGTTTACCCCGGCGCTGAAATTTTCCGCCAGCAGGAAGGCGGTGCTTGCCGCAGTGCGCCTGCCGGCGAGCGAGGGCGCGCCGCCGCGGGCTTGGTTTGACGGGATTCTCATTCTTTTTTCGGTCAGAGATGCGGCATTCGCGGAGAGTTCCTGCAGCCTGACGGAGACGGCACACGAGACGGCCTGCAAGGGAAATTGCCAAAGCATCGGTTTTTGAACAGCCAGCGACGCTCCGGAACCATCGCCCCACCACCGCGTTAAGGGTGCGGGTTGCCAGCACAACGTGGCAGCCTGCCTAAACTATGGCCTCAGAGACTACATCTGCCCAGATGTTCTGGGGCCATAGTGTTTTCGGGAGTATGTGTGCCGCGTTGCATAAGGCTGGCTGGCCGGGCTGATCCCCGGATCAAGTTCGGGGACAGCCGAGCAAAGCCCAACAAATTTTCAAAATCGACATTATACGCTATTAGCGTATAGCCCTTTCACGGGGCTTATCCGTACACCTTTTTTCACCAAGGCCATCGCCAAGCTGAAAGTGACGGAAGCCGAGATTGATGCGCTGGAAACTGAAATTGCAACAAATCCTCAGGCGGGTGACGTTATCCAGGGGCTGAGGGGCGTTCGCAAAATCCGCTTTTCCACGGGTGGAAAAGGCAAGCGCGGCGGCGGGCGCTGCATTTACCTGGTGCTTGCATTGGGCGAGACCATTTATTTGCTGCTGGCCTATGGCAAATCGAAACAAACCGATCTTTCGCAAAAACAGCGCAAGGACATATTGGCTTTTATCGAGGAACTGCAATGAGCGAGAAAGACACGAAATTTGGTTCAGACCTGATTGCCGCCCTGAAAGAGGTGCGGGCCCACAGGCGCGGTGAAACCGCCTTGCCCACACGCATTGTGGATTCCATGTCGGCGCGGCGGGTGAAAGCAATCCGCGCCTCTCTTGCCAAAAGCCCCAAGGAATTTGAGCGCCGCTTTGGCATCCCTGCCCGCACGGTTGAAGGTTGGGAACAGGGCCGCAAACTTGATGTGGCCGCAAGCATTCTCATGGCCACGATTGAACGCGCACCGGAAATAGTCGAGGCCACTGTCGCCAAAAACCGCGCCGCCTAGATGCAGCGCCAAGCGCTGCTGGCGCCCATGCGCTGTTCCAGGATTGGTTGCCAGCTCCTGAGCGGAAGAATATAGTGATTGCGAAGTGGAACAAATTCTCCCGCCGGTGATTATCACTTAATCGGATGAGGTTGCGCCATGTGGAAAAAGCTTCGCCTGCCTGTGAGTTTGGCACTCGGCCTTTTGGCGCTGGCGCCGCTTGCCCAGGCCCGCGCCAGCCACGCCAACCCCGACCATTACATCTTTATCCCGCCGCGCAGCGACATAAGCTGTCAGCAAGCGCGCCTGCTTCTTAAAAAGGATGGCTACCGCGTTGCGAAAACGCTTCGCTGCGGCGGCAATTATCACCTGTTCAGGGCCGAGCGCAGCGGCCGCGGCATGATCGTTCAGGTCATGACGGCTCACGGCAAAAAGATGATCGATGCCCGCAGCGGCTCGAAAGGCCTGCGCTGGAGGATGGCTTCCTACTAGCGGGCTGACCGACGAGACTTGAGAGGACTGAAAGGAGAAAGAGATGGACAGAAGATTGTTTGTAACAGGCCTGCTTGGCGCGGCGGGAGCGGCGGGGATCGCCGCTGTCTTGCCCCGCGAGGCTTTGGCCGCGGTTCCGATGGGGCCCAAGCCCAATTCCATTCTTCCCGACCTGAGTGCGCCGGCAGACGGGCCGTATGAGCCGGAAGACCTGGATGAGCTGGGCGAGCAAGACGAGCTGGAGGAAGGCTTCCGGCTTGCGCACGTCCGCCGCCGCCGCCGGGTGCGCCGCTGGCGCAACAGGTGCCGCTGGCGCCGGATCAATGGCCATTGGCGCCGCCGCTGCCGCCGCGAGCCCTATTGGGTCTGGTTCTGGTTCTGGATCTAGGCCGCCCAAACAACCGTTGTGATTTCCCTCATGGATGTGCAGAGTTCACGCTTCACATGTTCATGAGGGATCGCATCAGATGACCGGCGACAAACTGGAAACCGACAAGCAAAGCGCCAAGAACTGGTACTGGTGGGGCATCCCGACATTTTTCCGCTGTGACTGGAATGAGGATCCGGCGGTCTGCGATATTGCGCTTGTGGGCGTCCCGCACAGTTCGGGCAACGGCTCGACCGAGCGCGACCAGCATCTTGGGCCGCGCGCCGTGCGCAATGTTTCGGGCTTCTACCGGCGGGCCCATGGCATTCATAATTTTGCGCCGTTCGAGGTGGCGCGCGTCCATGACCTGGGCGATGTTCCCCTGCCCGAGGCCATGAACAACGAGGCCTGCGTGCGCGACATCGAAAGCTATTTCGCGCGGCTGGATGCTTCGGGCACGCGGCCCGTCTCGATCGGCGGGGACCATTCGATCACCGGGCCGATCATCAAGGCTTTGGCGGGGCCTTCACGCAAGACGACACAGGGCAAACCCTGCGCACTCATCCATTTTGATGCGCACACGGATTCCTATGAGAACATGCCGCACTGGCTGGGGGCGAAACGCTCGGCGGCACATTGGGCGGCTTATACGGTGCGCGAAGGTTCGGTTGATCCTGGGCGCAGCGTGCAGATCGGGATGCGCGGCCATCCCTCAAGCCTGATCCACGGCGGGAAAGTTGGCAGTGCCAGCGAAGCGCTGGGCTACCGCGTGGTGCCCATGGCGGAGTTCGAGGAACTGGGCATCGAGAAAGCAATTGCGCTGATCCGCGCGCGGGTGGGCGATGGGCCGGCCTACATCACCTTCGATCTGGATTGCCTTGACCCTTCGGTGGCGCCGGGCGTTTCAAACCTCGAGCCGGGCTTTGGCGGCTTTTCCATCCGCGAAGCGACGCGACTTCTGCAAGGGTTGCGCGGGCTCGACATCATCGGCGCCGATGTTGTCTGCCTGATGCCCACCAAGGACAGCCCGAACCAGATCACGGCGCAGGTGGCCATGGTGATGATGTTCGAACTGCTGAGCCTGATTGCCAGCCGGCATGCAGGCCGGAACAAAGCCTAGGCCTGTTTGGCCTGGCCGAGGGTTGAAAAGGCAATTCCAATCGCAATGACCGCAGCGCCCGCCCAGACGCTTTGGGGATAGGTTTCACCAAAGTAGAAAACGCCTATGACGACGCCCACGGCTGCGACGACATAGCCGATCTGGCTGAGATAAGTCGGGCCGCCCACCTGCTGGAGGCGGAAAAACATCAGGAACATAACGATGGAAACAACGAGCTGCAAAGCAACCAGCCCGGGGATGCCAGCCAAGGGCATCACATCGATGGTTCCGGTCTGGCCATAGACCAGCACCGCGAGGAACGGCACGGCGGCAAGGTTGGTGTGGGCGGCGAGCTTCCTGGGACTGGCGCCAAAGGGCCATGCCATGGTGCGGAAGATATTTCCCACGCCGAGAAAAAGCGGAATTAGCAAGGCCAGGAGAATCCACTGAAGGCCGCCGCCGCTAAAATCCGTGTTGCGCGAATATATGATGATCCCGGCGCCGGCCAGGCCCAGGATAATTCCGAAAACGCTGATCAGGTTTGGCGGGCGCACACGGAAAATTACGGAGAGCAGTGCTGTCACCACCGGCGAGAGGGCGAACGTGATGGCGGCAAGGCCGCTGCCGATTTCCGGGATGACCGTGTAGGTGAGAACGCTCGGCACGACATAGGAGAGGAAGCTGGAGACAATCGCGAAGTAGAGGGTGGAGGGCCGCGACAGATCCTTGTGCTCGATGACGGCGACAATGAACAGCATGGCAAGCCCGGCGCCCGCTGAAATAAGAGCGGCCCAGAGGGCGGGCGAAATGCCGGCGGCCATGGCGAGTTTTCCGAGAGGGAAATTGAGGCCGAGGGCAATGCCGGTGCCGAGGAGAAGAAGAAGTGGACGGTTCATCCGGCCCCGCTGAGATGATCGAGAAGGGTTTCCGCGGTGAGCGGCCGCGCGCCGTGCCGATTGGCGGCATCGCCATGGAGCCAGACGGCGGCGCAGGCGGCTTCGAAGCCGGGCATGCCCTGGGCCAGCAAGCCCGTGGCGAGGCCCGCCAGCACATCGCCGGAGCCGGCGGTGGCGAGCGACGGCGGGGCATTGCTGTTGATTGCGGCGCGGCCATCGGGACTGGCGATGACCGTGTCTGCCCCTTTGAGGATGATGACTGCGCCGGCGCGCTTTGCGGCCTTCAGGGCGCGCTCATGTTTCGCTTCCGGAACATTGGCCAGGTCGCTGAAAAGGCGGGCGAATTCGCCTTCGTGTGGGGTGAGGATGACGGGGCGGTCCGGGAGTTCGGCGATTGCGGCGAAGAGTTCGGCGGGATTCTGGGCGAAGGAGGTCAAGGCATCGGCATCGAGCACGGTTGCAGCACCGCTGGCGAGAACGGCGCGGACTTTTGCGGAGGTGTCGGAGCCCACACCAGCAGCGGGGCCGATGCAGACGGTGTTGCGGCGCCTGTCGTTGAGGAGCAGCCCGAGGGCGAGAGCGGTTTCGGTTTGCGCCAGCATGAGGGCGGTGGCGTGGGCGGCATGGACAAGGAGTTCATCCGCATTGCCTGCGATGGTGACGAGCCCTGCACCAATTTTTAGAGCGGCTTGTGCGGCAAGGCGTGATGCGCCGGTGTTGAACTTCGCCCCGGAAACAATGACGGCGTGGCCACGCATGTATTTGTGGGCGGCGGAATCGAAACTGGGGAGGATGGGTTTAGTATTTTCCCGAAGTTGAATTTTCAATTCCGGGAGAACCGTTTCCGGGATGCCGATGTCGGCGACAACAACTTCGCCGCAGAGCATGCGACCGGGCAGCAAGAGGTGTGCGGGTTTCTTGCGGAAGAAGGTGATGGTGAGATCAGCTTTGACGCAGGCGCCGCGCGGGAATCCGGTCAGGCCATCTAGACCGGAGGGAATGTCAATGGCGACGATAGGAACGCCGGCGCGGTTTATTTTGTCGGCCAGTTCAGCGGGAAAATCGCGTGATAGGCCGGCGCCGTAAAGCGCATCTATGATGAGCGCAGCGCCTGTGATGTCATCGGAGACGGTGACAGGCCAGCCCCATTGCTTGAGATAACGGGCGGCTACTATTCCATCCGCGCCATTGTTGCCGGGGCCGCAAAGGACGGCGGTTTTCCTTGCACCGTAGCGCCTGGTGATTTCCTCCGCCACGGCGCGCCCGGCATTCTCGATGAGCTGCGCTTCGGTGATGCCGGAAGCGATGGCCAACGCGTCGGCGTGGTACATCTGGGCGGGGGTGAGAAGTTCAGTCATCGCCGCCATGGCTTACGGCTACGGATTTGCCTTTCGGCTGCTCCAGGTCATTGAGCAGCCTGGTGAACCATTTTGCACCTGTATCAAAGGCCTTGCCGCCCTTGATGAGGGGAAATTCGATGGTGCGGAGGAGACCGTTTCGGCCTTCATCGTGGCCGACGACGCCGCTTTCGCCTTTGAGGCCGCTTTTCACGGCGTGCTTTACCATGGCCTTGATGAGGGCGAGGTCTTCCTTGTTGGCGGCGGCAGACCTTGCGAAGTAGCCTGACTTCTGCACCAGGACTTTTTCAGCGCCGAGCATTTTGGCAAAGCGCCTGGCGAACCAATCGCCAGGATTGATCTTGTCGATCTTCACATGGCCGAAGGCATCGCGCTCGGGCTCTTCGCCGCGGGCACGCATCTCGGCCACGATGTCGTTCACGCCCGCCCCTTCCGACAGGAAGATCGACACGCAATCATAGGTATCCATGGATTTTGTGAGGCGGACGGCTTCGGCTTCAAGATCAATGGCAAGTTCCGGGACATAGACCGCGTCAAGTTCCTTGTGATCAAGCCCGAGATTGAATTCGGGAATGAATCTGTGTTTCTTCAGACGCTTGCGGTAGGCTTCGGCCGTTGCCGCGGTGAGCCAGCCGCAGTTGCGGCCCATGACTTCGTGAATGAGCAGCATGCGGGGGCTGGTGCTTTGCTCGTTGATGATGTTTTCAAAGAAGATGGCGCCCTGCTCTGCCGCCGTCAGCGCACCAAGGGTTTGTTTGATCGGCACCACGTCATTGTCGATGGTCTTAGGGAGGCCCACCACGGTGAGCTTGTAGTTGTGCTTTGCAAGATAAGCGGCGAGATCGGCCGCTGTGGTGTTGGTGTCATCGCCGCCGATGGTGTGGAGGATGGTGATGCCATCGCGCACCAGTTGTTCGGCTGCCACCTTCAACGGATCTTCGCCTTCCTGCACCAGTCCGCGCTTTACGCAATCCTTGACGTTGGTGAGCTTTACGCGGCTGTTGCCGAGCGGTGAGCCGCCATGCTTCAGCAGCAGCGGCGCCTTGGCGCGGGCTTTGGATGTCACTTTGATCGAGATACCTTTGAGCAGCCCGGCATAGCCCGAGCGGTAGCCGATGATTTCGGCCTTGGGCGCGCGCCTGGTATATTCCATGATCAAACAGCCCACGGCGGCGGAGAGGCAGGGCGCCAGGCCACCGGCGGTGAGCATTGCCATTTTCTGTTTGGGCATGGACAACTCCAAATTCAGCGCCCTTCCTACAAGACAAACAACGGCGATGCCAGACATGGCGTTTACTGGAGTCTCAGTTTGAACACCGGTCTTCGCCCCAGTGATTCCCTTACCCATAGGGAGCCTGCGAAACTTCGGTCGGTTTCAGCGAGTACCTTATTGCCGGCGTTCCCTTATGCTCCACGACTCCTCTTCGCCTTAATCCAATCTTCTCCGCAACTTTCAGCGATCCAAGGTTTTCGGACATAATTTCAGCGACGACTTCATCCAATCCGAGATTCTCGATGGCATGAACCAAAATAAGCGTGCGGCTTCCGTGGCGAAGCCTTTACCCCAAAACTGTTTTCGCAGCCGCCATCCGATCTCGATCTCCGGGCCGACCGCGTCTGCAGGGATCAGGATCACCCATCCAACGAATGTAACCGCGTCCTCCCGCAACAAGATCGTCCAATACCCCATGCCTGGTGGCTAGGGACGGGACGTGCGCTGCTCGATGAACGCACGATGAGCGGACGGGTCGGACCACGGGCCTCTTACAAAGCGAAGCACCTCCGGTTCGCGATCCATATTGAGGCAGTCGTCTGTGTCAGCCAGCGTACGCGGCCTGAGCAACAGGCGCCCAGTTTCAAAGCTGAAGGGGGCGCTGGGAGCTGTCATGTCAACAAGCATAACATGATTAGATAAGTCCGCACCCTCTTCGCGGAACTTTTGAAACGTGTGGTGAAGGCGAAACCGCACCTGCAGACTAGCGGATGACCTTGATTTCGATGCCGAGGTCTAACCCTGCCCAGGAACGGTCCGCCGTGATGACGGCTGCCTTTTCCCTGATTGCAAGGGCCAGGCAGGCGCGGTCACCGAGCGAGAGTCCGAGATGCCTGGTCATTGGACGAAGCTGAGCGGTCAGTATGGCTTGCGGGCGGTCAAACTCCACGACATCAAAAGGTTCAATCGCGCGCAGTTTTCCGATTTTTTCAACTGTCAGTCCGCGCTCGATTAGCTTCGCGTAGACTTCTGCAAAGTTGACGGCACTCACAATGTGAGACCCCTGACTGGCGTGGACGATATCACTGCCTGCTTCCTTCAAGAAATCAACGAGTATCGCCGAACTATCCAGGACCCAGGTCAATTTTCCTGCTCTTCACGTACTGCTTCGGCGCGTCTTTCGGCTATAAACTCATCGACGATTGAACCTGTCTCGCTGCGATACGGTTTCAGCATCTCCCGGATCTGCCTGATTGCAACACGAGGAGTGACAAGCTTAAGAATTCCATCCTCCACATAGACGGAAACTTTTCCTTCTTCGCCAAGTTCCATGGCGGCGCGGGCGGCGGCGGGGATCACGAAGCGGCCATCGGATGCCACTTTCAACGTCCAGCGTTGCGGCACTTCGGGTGTGGCCAGGTATTTGGCCTGACCCTCGGCGAAACCCGGTTGATCGGGGGATTTTGCCATCATTGATCTCCTATGGCGAATTCTTATTTTATGCCACATTCTGTGTTTTGCGGCAACTCCACGATCAACTGTCATGGCGTATTTTTAATCATAATGATTATTTTTTGTGCAATCGCTTATGCCTTGACTGCGTAATTTTAGACTAAGTATTTGATATTGCAGCAATCACTACTTGGCACAGGTCATGCAATCGTTAAGGGACATTAAGAAAAGGCTCAAACATCCATGAAAAAAATCGAAGCGATCATCAAGCCTTTCAAGCTTGATGAGGTGAAGGAGGCGCTGCAGGAAGTCGGCCTTTTGGGAATTACGGTGACCGAGGCCAAGGGCTTTGGGCGCCAGAAGGGCCACACGGAGCTTTACCGCGGAGCCGAATATGTGGTGGATTTTCTGCCCAAGGTTAAAATCGAGATCGTCATTGCCGATGAATTTGTCGACCGCGCCGTAGAGGCCATCCAGACCGCGGCCCGGACCGGGCGCATCGGCGACGGCAAGATATTCATTTCCGCCATCGAACAAGCCATCCGCATCCGCACCGGCGAATCCGGCGCGGACGCATTGTAATTCAAGCCATAAACACAAGAGGAAAACATAATGGCCAAAGAGACAAAAGACGTCGCAGCAGCCTTGAAGATGATCAAGGACAAGGAGGTGAAATTCGTCGACCTGCGCTTCACCGATCCGCGCGGCAAGATGCAGCATCTTACCATGGATGTGTCGCAGATGGGCGAAGACGCCTGGGCCGACGGGCTGATGTTCGACGGCTCGTCAATTGCCGGCTGGAAGGCGATCAATGAATCCGACATGGTGCTCATGCCCGATGCATCATCGGTTCACATGGACCCGTTCTATGCCCAGGCCACCATGGCGGTATTCTGCGACGTGCTCGAGCCCTCAACCGGCGAAGGCTATGCCCGCGATCCGCGGATGATTGCCAAGCGGGCCGAGGCCTATCTCAAGCAGACAAAAGTCGGGGACACCTTATTCGTGGGGCCGGAAGCCGAGTTCTTCATTTTCGACGACGTGAAGTTCTCGACCAACCCCTACAAGACCGGCTTTGAACTGGACTCCGTCGAATTTCCGAAGAACTCGGACCGCGATTACGAGACCGGCAACATGGGCCACCGGATGCGCACCAAGGGCGGCTATTTCCCGATGAACCCGATGGACTCGGCCCAGGATATGCGCTCCGAAATGCTCTCGGTCATGGGCGAAATGGGCATGGACACCGAAAAGCACCACCATGAGGTGGCGTCCGCCCAGCATGAGCTTGGCACCAAATTCCAGCCGCTCACCAAATGCGCCGACCACATGCAGATCTACAAGTATGTGATCCACAATGTGGCGCATGCCTATGGCAAGACCGCGACCTTCATGCCAAAGCCGGTGTTCGGCGACAACGGTTCGGGCATGCATTGCCACTTCTCCATCTGGAAAGAGGGCAAGCCCATGATGGCCGGCAACCAGTATGCCGATCTTTCGGAGTTGTGCCTGTTTTTCATCGGCGGCGTGATCAAGCATGCCAAGGCGCTGAACGCCTTCACCAACCCTTCGACCAACAGCTACAAGCGGCTGGTTCCGGGCTATGAGGCGCCGGTGCTGCTGGCCTATTCGTCGCGCAACCGCTCGGCCTCGTG
>JAUXUN010000018.1 GCA_030680855.1 Aestuariivirga sp. | reverse complement strand
GCCACCTTCTCCCATGCAAGAGCACGGGAGAAGGCGCTAAATGGCTATTGCCTTCTCCCGTTCGAAGAATGGGAGAAGGTGGCCGACAGGCCGGATGAGGGCTCTCGTGCCGGAATGACGAACCAGGGAAATCAACGTCCCTTCCAGACGGGCGCGCGCTTCTCGGCAAAGGCCTTGGCGCCTTCCAACTGGTCTTCGCTGGAATAAAGCCTGTCTACCGTTGCCAGCTTGCGTCTGGTGACCAGGTTGAAGGCTTCCTGCACGGACAAGTGCATGGTTTCGCGCAGTGTTTCCTTGATGGCGGCGAAAACCAGCGGTGGGCCTTCCGCCAGCATGGCCGCTACGGCGCGAGCCCGGGCCATCAGATCTGCGGCGGGCACGATTTCATTGATGATGCCCCAGTGCTTGGCTTCGGCTGATGTAAAGCGCCTGCCGGTGAAAAGCATTTCGGTCGCCACTTGGTAGGGAATGCGGCGGGGAAGTTTTATGGTGGCGGCATCGGCCAGGGTGCCGGAATTGATTTCGGGCAGTGCAAAGGTCGCGTGTTCAGCGGCGATGATGATATCAGCCGAGATCATGATTTCGAAACCACCGCCAAAGGCCAGGCCGTTCACGGCGGCGATCACCGGCTTGTTCAGGCCCGGCAATTCCTGCAGGCCGCCGAAGCCGCCCACGCCATAATCGGCATCGGGAGCTTCGCCTTCGGCAGCGGCCTTGAGATCCCAGCCGGGACAGAAGAATTTATCGCCGGCGGCGGTAAGGATGGCCACGCGCAATTCCGGATCATCCCTGAATTTGGCGAAGACATCGCCCATGATGCGGCTGGTCGCGGCATCAATGGCGTTGGCCTTGGGGCGGTTGATGGTGACTTCGAGCACCGCGCCGCGGCGTTCGGTTGTGATGGGTGAGGTCATGTCAGTTTCTCCGCATACGGATGAAGGCATCAACGGCAACAGCGCCATTGGGCAAAACAAGCAGGGGGTTTACGTCGAGCTCTTCGATTGTGGTGCGATGGGCCTTGGCGAAGTCCGCCACGGCGAGGACCGCCGCGATCACGGCCTGCTGATCGCCTGACTTGCCACGGAAGCCTTCGACCAGCTTCCACACCTTCAATGATTTCAGGGCCCGGGTGATTTCCTCACGCGAGGTTGGCAGCAGCAGCGTGATGCTGTCCTTCAGGAGTTCGGTGAGAATGCCGCCGGCACCGATCATCAGGGCTGGGCCAAATTGCGGATCGTTCTTGAGGCCGATGATGAGTTCGGCCACGGCACCGGTCACCATGCGCTCGACAAGAACATCGGGCGCCAGCTTTGCCATTCTGTGGGCAACGGCTTCGGCCTCTTCAACGGTTTTGATGTTAAGGGCCACGCCGCCCGCTTCAGTCTTGTGGGCAATGGCCGAGGAAGATGTTTTGATCGTGACGGGGAAGCCAAGCTGCTTGGCGACGCTTGCGGCTTCAGCTGTTTTGCAGACGCGCCCTTCGGGCACGGGAAGGCCAAAGTTTTTCAGGAGAATCTTGGCGTCATGTTCGCTCGGGATGATTTCGCTCTTGCCGGTTACGGCAGGTGCGGCCAGCGCAGGGAGCACTTCGTTGCGGGCCCAGTTCCTGCCGATAAGGGCAGCGGCTTCGAAGGCGGCCAGCGTGTCATCGAGGCCCATCATGGGGGCAACGCCTTTGGCAGCGAGGTCAGCGGCAACCTCGGGGAGCATGCATTCGGGAAGCGAGGCGGTGACAACGGCGCGCGCACCGGCAATATTGGCCGCATTGGCATAGGCTTTTGCCGCAACGACCCAAGCGGCGGCATTGCTTCCCTTGTGAGTCGGCGCATCGAGGATCAGCACGCCCGCATCAAAACGCCCGCGCAGCACGGCTGAATAGGTTGCGGTCAAATTGTCGAACTGGTCCCAGATGAAAGTGTGATAATCGAGCGGATTGTCGATTGAGACATATTCATTGAGGGTGGCTTTCACTTCCGCCTTGGTTTTGGGATCAAAGGGCGGGAAGCTCACTTTCCGCTCCAGCGCCATATCGGCAATGAGGGCCGCTTCGCCTCCCGAACAGCTCATGGAGACAATGCGGCTGTCCGGCAAGGGCCCGCCGTGGTGGAGAAACTTCAAGGTTTCCACAAAGGACGTTACCGACTTCATGCGGGCGATGCCGTAACGCTCGAACAGCGCATCATAGAGGGTGTCGGCGCCGGCGAGCGACGATGTGTGGCTCATGGCCACCTTTGCCCCTTGCTCGGAGCGGCCGGTTTTCAGGGCGATCACCGGCTTTTTCAGTTTGCGGGCAACCTCGGCGGCACGGGCAAAGGCGGCCACATCGGTGAGACCTTCGATGTGGAGGCCGATGGCGGTGATGCGCGTGTCGTGGGCGAGTTCCTCAAGCAATTGCGCCATGTCAATGTCGGCCTGGTTGCCGATGGCAAAGATGCAGGCCAGCGGCAGGGCGCGGCGGGTGAAGGTGAAGTTGCAGGCGATGTTGCCCGACTGGGTAATGATGGCAACGCCCTTGTCGATGATTTCCATGCCATGTTCGTCGGGCCAGGGGGCGACGCGGGCGAGGCAGTTCACGAAGCCGTAGCAATTGGGGCCCATGAGCGGCATGCCATCCGCTGCCGCAAGCAATTCCTCCTGCAAATCGGCATCACCTGTTTCGGCGAAACCACTGGCGTAGATCACCGCCCCGCCGCAGCCCTTTTTCCGCAGTTCACGGACGATTTCGATGGTGGGTTCGCGCTTGATTGCCACAAATGCGGCATCGGGCGCGCCGTCGATATCGGCAACCGATCTGACACAGGCAACGCCGCCGAGGGTTTCGCGCTTGGGGTGAACGGCCCAGATTTTTCCGGGAAAACCCAGTTCCCGTGTTCGGCGGATCGCGACATCGCATTCGTTGCCGCCGATGAAGACGATGGACTTTGGGTTGAGCAGGGGCGTGAGGCTACGCGTCAAGATCAGCCACCCAAGGGGCGCAGCAGGGCGCGGGAAATGATGTGGCGCTGGATTTCCGAGGTGCCTTCCCAGATGCGCTCAACCCTTGCGTCGCGCCAGATGCGCTCGAGGGGGAGATCGGACATCAGGCCCATGCCGCCGTGAATTTGGATGGCTTCATCGGCGATGAAAGCCAGAACTTCGGTGGCCTTCAGTTTGGCCATGGCCATGTCCATGTCGGTCACGGTTTTTTGGTCAAATTTCCAGGCGGCCTCGAGGGTGAGCAACTCGGCAGCTTTCAATTCCATGGCCATGTCGGCGAGCTTGAAGGATACGCCCTGGAACTTGCCGATCTGCTGGCCGAACTGGTGGCGGTCCACGGCATATTGCGTGGCGTGTTCCATGGCGCGTTCGGCACGGCCAATGCAGGTGGAGGCGACTTGCAGGCGCGTGGCGCCCAGCCACTCGTTGGCGACCTCGAAACCCTTGTGCAATTCACCCAGGATTTGCGACTTGTGCAGGCGGCAATCGTTGAATTCGAGAATGCAGTTGTTGTAGCCACGGTGTGAAACATTTTTGTAACCGTCACGCACGGTGAAGCCCTTGATGCCCTTGTCCACAAGGAAGGCGGTGATGAGTTTTTTCTTGCCGCGCGGCGTGTCTTCCTCGCCGGTTGCGGCAAAGAGAATGGTGAAGGTGGCTTCGTCGGCGTGGCTGATGAAATGCTTGGTTCCGTTGACGATGAAATTATCGCCATCCTGCTTGGCGAAGCATTTCATGCCGCGCACATCGGAGCCAACGCCTGGTTCGGTCATGGCAAGGCAATCCACCATTTTTCCCTGAACCGCGGGGAAGAGATATTTTTCGCGCTGCTCGCCCACGCAAGCCATGAGGATATTTGAAGGCCGCGCGACGCAGTTCCAATGGAGCGCGTAGTTGGCGCGGCCCAGTTCCTTTTCGTAGAGAACCCAGGTCAGCGTATCGAGGCCGGCGCCGCCTGCTTCGGCTGGCATGTTGGCGGCGTAGAGGCCGGCGGCGATGGCCTTGGCCTTGATTTCCTTGCGCAGTTCGGGGCGCAACACGCCAGTATTCTCGATCTCAGTTTCATGGGGATAGAGCTCGTTGATGACGAAATCGCGCGTCGTCTTGATGATCATGTCCTGTTCTTCGGAGAGCTTGAAATCCATGGGGCCTACCTGATGTGCATGGTTTCAAGGTGGCCATCGACGGCGATATCCTGGCCGTTGACCATCTTGGCGGCGGGGCTAGAAAGGAAGAGGCACATGTCGGCAATCTCTTCCGGCTCGACAAAGCGCGGTATGGATTGGGACCAGGTCATTTCCCTGGCGATCACGTCGAAGGCAACGCCGCGAACGTCGGCTTCGCCTTGAATGACGCGGTTGATGCGGTCGCCACGCACCGCACCGGGGCAAATGGCATTGCAGCGCACGCCATGGGGGCCGAGTTCAATGGCCAGTGATTTGGTAAGGCCGATCACGGCCCACTTGGCGGCGGCATAGGGTGTGCGGTTGCCGAAGCCATATTGGCCGGCGGTGGAGGAAAGATTGATGATGTTGCCGGAGCCCTGGGCTTTCATGACCGGAGCGGCACGCCTTGCACAAAGAAAATGCGAGTCCAAGCAGATTGCCAGGCATTCCTTCCAGTCGGCGTATTCCACATCGTCAATGGGGGCCGTTGGGCCCTTGATGCCCGCATTGTTTACCAGCACATCGAGCCCGCCCAAATCTTCCAACGCTTCATCGAACCAAGCGTCAACCTCAGCCTCGTTGGCCACATTCACATGGGTTGCGGCAATCTCCGGGAACTCCTCGCGGAAGGCGGCGAGTGCTGCTTCGTTGACATCGCAGATGTGGACCTTCGCGCCCTCATCATAAAAGGCCTTGGCAACGGCGCGGCCAATCCCTGCGGCGGCGGCGGTGATCATGACGCGTTGTGGCATGCTATTTCCTTTTGACTTTCATGACGCTGCCCATTTCCTTGGGTTTCTTCAGTTTCCTGTGAGCTTTTCCAACGGCGGAGAGCGCATCGTACAGGTCGCTGCGCATGGGGACAACTTTTCCAGCCTTCTGGTTGACATGCAACTGCATGATCTCGTTGGTGGCCACGAGTTCCTTGGTTTTGCCGTGGTACATGCGATGGAACAGGTGCATGCGCTTTTCATCGCAACCCAGCACCTGGGTCTCAATGGCGAAAGTCTCGCCGAGTTTCATTTCCTTGTAGTAGTTGATGTGGGTTTCGGCGGTGAAGAAGGTGTTGCCGGTGGCCCGGTAGGCTTCATCGTCGCCGATGTAGCGGAAGAAGGCATCGAGGCCATCGCCGAAAGCAATGAGATAGGCCGCGTCGGTCATGTGGCCGTTGTAGTCGAGCCAGGCGGAGAGGACTTCGCCCTTGTGAAGCTTTACCGGGCCATCAAGCTTGTCGGATTTTTTCCAGTGCCTGGCCTTGGTTCCCTGTTTGGCTTCGTCGCGCGCCAGAACCAGTCCAGCGCCTACCTTGTGATGTTTGAACAGGCGCATCATGTCGACCAGCACGTCATTGCGCTTGGCTTCGATCTGGGCCACGGTTTGGCCAGCGCTTTGGGCTTCGCAACCTTCAATCAAATTCTTTTCGAGCGTGTCATTCCACTTGGGGAATTTCAGGTCCGTCCAGGGCAGTTCAAGCGTTGGGTCAAACTGCGAAATGAAATGCCGCATGCCGCCGGGGCCGCCGGCCACGTGATAGGTGAGGAATGAGCCCATGAAGGCCCAGCGCATGCCGGCGGAATAAACGATTGAATCGTCTATATCGCCGGTGGTGCCGATATCCTTGTTGAGGATGTGGAGAGCCTCGCGCCACAGGGCTTCCTGCAGGCGGTCGCAGATATAGCCTTCGATTTCTTTCTTGAGGCGCAGCACCTGCATGCCGATGGCTTCGAAATAGACGCCGGCGCGGTCCATGGCTTCACTGGAGGTTTTGGCGCCCGGAACGGTTTCAACGAGGGGCAGGAGATAGACCGGGTTGAAGGGATGGCCGATGATGACGCGTTCGGGGTGATGTTCGCATTGGGATTGCAGCACGGTGGGCAGGAAGCCAGAGGACGACGATGAAATGATCACCTCGGGCCCTGCGATGGCATCGATATCGCGGAAGAGCTTCACCTTGAGGTCTTCGCGTTCGGGGGCGGCTTCATGGATGAAGTCAGCTTTCGAGGCCATCTCCTTGAGATCAGTGGTGAAACTGAGCTTTCCCTTTTTGACGGACGAGCCCAGAAGCTTAGACATTGAAGGCCAGGCCACATCGATGGCGGCGCGGAGCTTAGCTTCGGCGGCGGGATGCACATCGTAGGCCACGACATCGAAGCCGCGGATGAGCAGGCGAGCGGCCCAGCCAGCACCGATCAACCCGGTTCCGGCGATGCCGACAGTTTTGATTTTGGACATGATCAGGCTCTTGGCTTGAGGTGCAGAATGGCGCGGGCCTCATCGGGTGTGGCAACTTTGGTGCCAAGCAACTCGATGATCTTCGCGGCTTTTTCAACAAGCTTGCCGTTGGTGGCATGGACGCTCTTTTCGAGCCAGAGATTGTCTTCAAGGCCAACCCGCACATGGCCACCGAGCAGCACCGCCTGCGCGACGGCCGGAAACTCGTTACGGCCAATGCCAAAGGCAGCCCAGATCGCGTCCTTGGGAAGCTGGGCCTTCTGGTAGGCCATGGTTTCGGTGTCGTAGGGCGCGCCCCAGGGAATGCCAAGGCAGAGCTGGAACAGGGGTGGGCCGTCAATCAGCCCTTCGAGGTAGAGCTGCCTGGCGAACCAGAGATTTCCGGAATCGAAAATTTCCATCTCGGGCTTCACGCCATAGGATTTGATGAGGCGGGCCTGTTCGCGCAGCTGGGCCGGCGTCTGCACGACCATGGTGTTGCCATCGCCGAAGTTCAGTGAGCCACAATCCAGCGTGCAGAGTTCGGGGCGCAGTTCTGCAACATGCAGCAGGCGCTCAACAGGACCGACGAGATCAGTGCCGGCACCCCACTTCATCGGGGTCTCTCCGGGTCCCACATCAAGATCGCCGCCCATGCCGGCGGTGAGGTTGATGATCACTTCCTTGTTCCTGGCGCGGATGCGCTCCATGACTTCCTTGTAGAGATGGACGCCGCGGGAGCCTTTTCCGGTCTTGGGATCACGCACATGGCAATGGACTACGGCTGCCCCGGCGGCAGCGGCTTCGAGGGCGGAATTGGCAACCTGTTCCGGCGTTACGGGTACGTTCGGGCTTTTGCCCACTGTGTCGCCAGCGCCGGTTATGGCGCAGGTAATGATGATCTTGGGGTTCATGGGGATCCTCCGTTTGCGGCGACGTTAGCCTTATCCTATTTCCAAGTTTGACTTTTTTCGCCATTTATTTGATGTTTTTCGCCATGTCCCCTGTAGATGTTGTCTTTCACCTGGTCCCCCGCTTTTCGATGATATCGCTTTTTGGGGCGCTTGAACCCTTGCGCCTGGCCAACCGCTTTGCGGGACAGGTATTTTCCTGGCGCTTTGTTTCAGCAGATGGCCAGCCAGTGTCGGCGTCCAATGACATACCGGTTTCGGTATCAGGCCGTCTGGCGGAAGTGGGGCGTCCAACAATGCTGGTGGTAAGCGCAAGCTATGAGCCCGAGAAAGGCATCAGTAAACCGACGCTTGTTGCCCTGCGCAAGCTGGCGGCGGCAAAAGTTCTGCTCGCAGGGATAGATACGGGGCCCTTTATTCTGGCAAGCGCCGGGGTGCTGGATGGCTACCAGGCAACATGCCACTGGGAAAGCCTGCCGGGTTTTCGTGAAAGTTTTCCACGGGTGCAGGTCAGGCAGTCGCTGTTTGAAGTTGACCGCGACCGCATGACCAGCGCGGGAGGATCCTCGGTGATCGACATGATGCTTGAATGGATCAGGCAACGGCTGGGGGCTGGGATTGCGGTGACGGTTGCCGACCAATTGGTTCATTCGCGTTTTGCCGAACAGCCAGGCGAGGCCCGCATTCCGGCGGCGGAACGTTATGGCACGCGGGATGCGCGTGTGCTGTCCTGCATCGCGACGATGGAAGAACATATTGAAGAGCCCTGCGGAATAGAATATCTCGCGAATCGGGCCGGACTTTCGGTGCGACAGCTGGAAAGACTATTTGCTGCAACATTAAAAAAGCGGCCCATGGGATTTTATCTGAATTTGCGCCTCGAGCGAGCCGAGCGGCTGATCAACTACTCCACGTTGCGCGTTCGCGAAGTTGCTGTTGCCACAGGATTTTCCTCGCTGTCCCAATTTTCGCGCAGCTTTAAGGTAAAATTTGGCAGACCGCCGTCCAAGTGGCGAAAGACCTGATTGACTGGCAGGCGGGCTTGCGTTTCTGGCGAAAATCGCCGATTTTTGGAAACTGGCGAACTGGGACAGCGCGATGAAAACACTCCTGGCGACCGTGTTTTTTGCAACTGCTACCGCGGCCCCCACCGCGATAGAGCCGGTGGCTCCGCCCTCACCAAACAACTGGTGCAAGGTCGGGCATATGGTGATGATTCCGGATGGCCGCGAAGGGCCCGTTACCTCCCTTGATGGGGATATCTGCCAGGTGCTTGTCTATGGCGAGACCCATGCTTCGCAATGGGCTTACTATTTGATCGAACCAGTCGATCCGAAAAAACCGGATGATCGCGCCTTTGGCCATTAAGAGCTTGCGTCCAGACAGCAGTTTGGGGCAGAGGATGTTTCCCGAGAACTGGAGGCCCTGATGCGGAATTGTTTGCGTGCCATTTTTGCGCTGGCGGCGCTTTGGCTTTTCCTTGGCCCTGCTGAAGCGGAGAACAAGACATTCGAGAATCCCATGATCGGCACCAATCGCCTGGATTGGTGCGTGGATTGGGGCAAAGGCTGTGGCGCGGAGGCGGCGACTGCCTGGTGCAAGAGCAATGCCTATGATCACTCCGTTGCTGTTCAACAGGCCCCTGATATCGGGGCATCAGCGCCAACGAAGCTGATCGCCACGGGCGAAGTCTGCGACCAGAGCTATTGCGATGGCTTTGCCTCCATTACCTGTGCCACGGCAGAGCTGCCGACAGCGCCGCCTCCCACCACACCGGAATCGCCTGCGGCAGATGTCGGCATTCCAGCAGCGGCACCGGTTGTTGCGGCAACCACGAGCGAAATGTTCAAGAACCCGATGCATGAGCGGGTTCGGCTCAACTGGTGCTTCAGCGGTGAAGCCGGTTGCGGAAAGAAAGCGGCAGAAGCCTGGTGCGCGCAACAGGGCTTCAGCGGTGCGAAGGATTTCAAGTATGTCAGCGGCATAACGCCTACCATCCAGATTGGCACAGGCAAAACCAACAAAAAGGCTGGCAAGGCTTTCAGCCGTGTCACTTGCTTGAATTGAGTCAGCTTCCAACCTGCCACGCCTTGATGGCATCAAGCGGGTAGATGAGCATGATGATGTTCAGCGCGAGGTTGTCGTGGATTACCGCGCCAACCACCAGTTCCATGGCCAGCGCCAGAATGATGGTGAGCCACACGGGCAGGCGGGACGCGGCGTAGAACCCAACGGCCATGGCAATGACATCGCTCAGCGAATTGATGACGCTATCGCCATAGTAATCGAGGGAGATCGTGGCTTCGCGGTAGCGGTTGATGATGAAATCCGTATTCTCGAAGATTTCCCATGCGCCTTCGATCATGAGGGCAAGGCAGAGGCGCAATGTGAAGGGCCAGTTTTTCCCGACGAGCCAGAACAGGCCGTAGAAAAGAAAACCGTGTATGATATGGGACGGCGTGTACCAGTCGCTGAGGTGCTGGGAATTTTCGGAACTCATCACCACGCCATGCCAGAGCTTCACGTAGCCGCATTTGCAAATGGGCTCCCGGCCCATGGCCAACAGAATGATGGCGATGGATAGTATGATCCCAGCCGCCGCGAGATACCCCCGCCGTTCTTTTCTTGATAGTTTTTGTGAATCAGCTTCCATGGGAGGTAGATTGGCATAAACGATACTTCGACTGCCAGAGCGTTTCATCGCTCACAGAATTGTTGGAATGCGACTTTCCTTCTCCCATAGGGAGAAGGCGGGGCCCGCCGCGGAACGCGGTGGGAGGATGAGGGGTTACGGTGTTGGGTTTCTAGCACCGCAACCCCTCACCTTCCCAAGCTGCGCTTGGGCCCCTTCCTCTCCCTTTGGGAGAGGAAAAATTCGTGAAGTTCAGTATTGAGCAACTTTGTTCTATGCGTCGAGGCCTGGAATTTCGAGCAGGGTGCAGCCGGAGATGCGCCAGGTGCCGTCAGGCTGTTTTTCCATGGAATAGAGCGCCTCGTAGGTTTTGCCGTCTGGGCCAACGACGCGCATTTTCTGGGCTGGCCTTCCGATGGGGTCGATCAGGGCTTCGGTGAAATTGAAGGATTGCGGACGGTACACAGGGCTGTAGCCCCGCTTCACCATGGACATGAAGATATCCGGGGTGGGGAAAATGTTCCGGATCACGGGCGCTGCAAAGCTGTAGGCCGTTGGGCCATCATCGGCGCGGAATGCGGTGATCTGGGCGGAAATAATGCGTTGAAATTCGGTCTTTTCAGTCTCACTTATGGACTGAGCGAAGGCAGCAACCGAAATGAAGGCCAAAAGCACGGCAGCGAGGACAGAACGAAGCATCATGGGCCTCCCGCAATATGAGCATCTTGACACGTATACGAGGGCATGTCCTGTGTGGTTTCACCTGAGGTTTGAGACTGGAGGGCAATTTGGCTAGCAGTGACGTACTTGAACAGGCCTCCACCTGGCTGGCGGAGGGCCGGAAAGTTGCCCTTGCAACTGTGATTGAAACCTGGGGTTCGGCGCCGCAGCCGGTGGGCAGTCAACTGGCCATTGACGGCGAGGGCAATTTTGCCGGGTCCGTTTCGGGCGGTTGTGTCGAAGGTGCGGTGGTGAGCGAAGCGCTTGATGCCATTGCCTCGGGCCAGCCGAAAGTGCTGGCCTTTGGCGTGGCCGATGAAACAGCTTGGCAGGTGGGCCTTGCCTGTGGCGGCAAGATACGGGTGTTCGTGGAGCCGGTGGGACCGTGAAACGGGCGCTTTTGAAAGCCGTGCTTGACGCAAAGCGGGAGCGCCGGGCGGTTGCCGTGATCACAACCATAGAGAACGGCCAACAACGGCTGGTGGCCAAGGAGAACTTCGGGAGTGATTCGCTTGGTGCCGTTCTCGAAGAAGCCTTTCGCTTCGATCAATCGGGCCTTCATGGCGGAGAATTTGTACATATTCATAATCCGCCGCTGCGGCTCGTTATCATAGGGGCCGTCCACATCGCGCAGGGTGTGATCCCGATGGCACGGCAAGCAGGCTATGACATTACGATGGTTGATCCCCGCGGGGCCTTTGCGACGGGCGCACGGTTTCCTGATATCACGCTGCATACCACCTGGCCGGAGGACGTATTACCGGCCCTCGGCGTTGATGCGCGCACGGCGCTGCTTGCGCTGACCCATGATCCGAAGATTGATGATCCGGCCCTTTCCATCGCGCTTAAATCCGAATGCTTTTATATCGGCGCGTTGGGCTCCAAGAAAACCCAGGCGAGCCGCGTTGAGCGCTTGCAGAAAATGGGGTTTTCGGACGCAGTGATTGGCCGGATCCATGGGCCTATCGGCTTGCCCATAGGGGCCAAGGGCGCTGCCGAAATCGCCATTTCCATCATGGCTGAAATGACCCGCAGCTTGCGCCTGGGCAACTGACATGAAATTTGCCGAACTGCCGCTGCAAGACACATTGGGCTGTATCCTGGCGCATTCGGTCCGCCATTCGGATGGTGTATTCAAGAAGGGCAGGAAGCTGGCGGCGGATGATTTGAAACTTCTGGCAACCTCGGGCATTTCCAAAATATTCGTGGCGCGGTTGGATGCGGATGATGTTCCCGAGGATGAAGCGGCGCGAGCGATTGCAGGAAAGATTGCTGGCTCTGGGGCCGCAGCCCAAGAACCATTTACGGGGCGGTCCAATGTTTATGCGCAGCAGCGCGGGCTTGTGATTGTCGATAATTTCCGCGTCAACGCGATAAACCGTGTGCATGAAAGCATGACGCTGGCAACACTTCCCAACTACGATGTCGTTGACAAGGGGCAGATGATTGCGACGATCAAGATCATTCCCTTTGCAGTGGGGAAAGAAAATCTCAACAAGGCGCTGGCAGAGATCGGCAACACGCCGGTAGTCCATGTTCAGGCCCTGGCAGAGAAACGTGTTGGACTGGTGATCACCAAAGTGGCTGGCAGCAGGCAGTCGCTCATTGAAAAATCGGAAACTGCCATGCGTGACCGGGTGAAGGCGCTGGGCAGCGTACTGGCGCAGGTCAGGGTTTGCGACCATTCCATTGAAGCGGTGCGGAAATCCGTGGAAGAACTGGCGGCGCTCTCCTGCAATCCCATTCTGCTGTTCGGGGCATCGGCGATTGTCGACCGGGAAGATGTGATCCCTGCGGGACTTTCGGCGGCGGGTGGTACTGTGGTTCATCTTGGCATGCCGGTTGATCCCGGCAATCTGATGATGCTGGGCGATTTGAATGGAGTTCCGGTTCTGGGCGTGCCGAGCTGTGCCAGATCGCCCAAGGTGAATGGCTTTGATTGGGCGCTGGAGCGGGTGCTGGCCGGGATTACGCTTTCTGCCGACGATATCATGGATATGGGAGCAGGGGGATTGCTGGCTGAGATTTCGAGCCGGCCATCGCCGCGTGACCGCAAACCGCTTGCCCAGCATGCGCCAAAAATTGCGGCCATTGTTCTGGCGGCGGGCAAATCATCGCGAATGGGCAGCAACAAGCTTCTGGCTGACCTCAACGGCAAACCCCTGCTGCGCCACAGCGTGGAGGCTTTGATGGCTTCCAGCGTTCATGACATCATCGTGGTGACGGGGAACGAGCCGGAGCGGGTCCAATCCGCCCTTAAGCCGCTTGACGTTACACTGGTTCACAACGCGAATTTCGCCGAAGGATTGTCGACGTCCCTAAAGCGTGGGCTTGCTGCCGTGCCGGCAGAGATTGATGCCGTTCTGGTATGTCTTGGCGACATGCCCCTGGTTGATGCGCAGACAATTGACCGGTTGGTGGCCGCGTTTAATGTTGCCGAGCACCGCACGATTTGCGTGCCGACGTTCGAGGGCAAGCGCGGCAATCCGGTGTTGTGGGGGCGGCAGCATTTCATTGCGATTGACGAGATTGAAGGCGACCAGGGAGCGAGGCTGCTGTTGGATGCGCTGTCCGATGAGGTGGTGGAAATTGAAGTGAAGACGCAGGCCGTGCTGGTTGACGTGGATACTCCGCAGGCGCTGCAGGATATCAGATCAGCTTTGATCCCCTGAAACTGGTGTGACCCTCACGCCCGACAATCACATGGTCATGCACGGTGATGCCGAGCTTCAGTCCGGCATCGATGATCTTCCGCGTCATGTCGATGTCAGCGACGGAGGGAGTGGGATCGCCTGAGGGATGATTGTGCGCCAGAATGATGGCGGAGGCGGAAAGTTCCAGCGCCCGCTTCATCACCTCGCGGGTATAGACCGGCGTGTGGTCAACGGTGCCTTCCTGCTGCACCTCGTCGGCGATGAGCTGATTTTTCTTGTCAAGGAACAGGATGCGAAATTGTTCCTTGCTCTGGAAAGCCATGGAGGCGCGGCAGTATTCCAGAATGGCGCTCCATGACGACAGCAGCGTGCGGTTGACAATCCCACCCTTCATCAGGCGCAGTGCGGCAGCACGGATGAGTTTCAATTCCGTGGTGATGGCTTCGCCAACGCCATCTACTTCTTTCAACCGCTCCGGCGCGGCACTGATGACTTCGGCGAAGCTGCCGAATTTGGCGATCAGGGTTTTTGCCAAAGGTTTTGTATCGCCGCGCTTGATGGCTCTGAACAGGATCATTTCCAGGAGTTCATAGTCGGGCAGGGCTTCGGGGCCTGCTTCGCGGAAACGCTCCCGCAAGCGTTCACGATGGCCGAGGAAGTGGGGTTTCGAGGAGGCCTCGTCAAAACCCTTCGACATGATCTACACCTTGTAAGGCGGGCAATGGAGGCCGCGGGGCGACAGCGTGAAAATCTCACAGCCCGCCCTGGTCACGCCGATAGTGTGTTCAAACTGGGCAGAAAGCGATCGGTCACGGGTGACGGCGGTCCAGCCGTCGCTCAAGACCTTCACATGGGCCCGGCCCAGGTTAATCATGGGTTCGATGGTGAAGAACATGCCTTCCTTGAGCTCGACGCCTTCTCCCATGCGGCCATAGTGCAGCACATTGGGATGGTCATGGAAGACGCGGCCAAGGCCATGGCCGCAGAAATCACGGACGACGGAGCAGCGCTCGGCTTCGGCGAGGGTCTGGATTGCATAGCCGATATCGCCGAGGTGGGCGCCGGGCTTCACCATGGCAATGCCGCGCATCAGGCATTCGTAGGTGACTTCGTTGAGGCGCTCAGCCTTGCGGCTGACTTCGCCAACGGGATACATACGGCTCGAATCACCAAACCAGCCGTCGACGATGAGGGTCACGTCAATGTTGACGATATCGCCTTCGCGCATGGGGGTGTCATTGGGAATGCCGTGGCAGACCACGTGATTGATCGAGGTGCAAATCGACTTGGTGTAGCCGCGATAATTGAGTGGGGCAGGGATAGCCTTGTTGTCGCGGGCAAACTCCACAATGAAACGATCCAGCATATCCGTGGTGATTCCGGGCCTTACCAGTGGGGTGATCAGATCCAGCGCTTCAGCCGTCAGCCTTCCCGCCTTGCGCATGCCCACGAAGTCTTCGGGCTTGTGCAATTTAATGCGGGTGGATCGGGACGAGGCGGTTTCCTGAACGTCGTTCATTTAGATTTCCAAGACCGGAATGGCCCGGTCAACCGTTATTTCGCTTGTCGAGACACGGCAAGTCAAGGCCAAAGCCTCGACGCCCGCACCTCGCGCCTTTCTGAATTCATTGAAATAGGTGCGATCCTTGTCATCGGCAAGGGCAAAGCGCGAAGGATTATGGCATTGAATGAGGTACACCATGACGGCACGGCCCCCGCCCTTCACCATGTTTGACATCTCGACAAGGTGTTTGGCGCCGCGTTCGGTGACGCAATCGGGAAATTCGGCGAGCCCGGGTTTCCGGAAGAAATGGACATTCTTGATTTCCACGTAGCAGGGCGGGCGCTTTGCGTCCTCCAGGAGAATATCGATGCGGCTGTTCACACCGTATTTCACTTCATTTTTCAGATTGGCGTAGCCCCTCAGCTCAGCCACCTTTCCGGCGATAATGGCTTCGGTCACGATATGATTGGGTTGGGCGGTATTGATGCCCACCAGGCCAATATCCGGAATGTCCACCAGTTCCCAGCTATGGGGATATTTCCGGGTGAGGCTCTCGGAGCGCGACAGCCAAACGGCATTCCCCGGTTCGGTCAGGCCCAGCATGGAACCCGTATTGGCGCAGGCTGCAGTTACCAATTCGCCGGTATCCAGCACAACGTCGGCCAGGAACCTCTTGTAACGTTTGATCAATTTTCCGCGAACAAGGGGGCTCTTGAATTTCATGGTTTTGACAGTGGACTGAAGCGGTGGCAGATGTCTAGATATTGACTGAGGTAACCATGACATCCGTTCCGACTGCTGCCGTATTATTGATTGGCGATGAACTCCTGTCCGGGCGCACGAAGGATAAGAACCTGGGATTTATCGCGGACTATCTCGTGGGCCTTGGCATTGACCTCAAGGAAGCGCGCTGTGTTGCCGATGACGAGGGCGATATTGTTGCGGCATTGAACGCCTTGCGGGCGCGCTATACCTATGTGTTCACCACGGGCGGCATCGGCCCCACCCATGATGACATCACGGCCGATGCGGTGGCCAAGGCATTTCAGGTTCCCATTGGGCATCACCCGCGGGCGCTGGAAATCCTGTTGGCCTATTTCAAGGAGATCGGCCGGGAGCCCAACGAGGCGCGCCTGCGCATGGCGCGGACGCCGGAAGGCGCCACGCTGATTGAAAACGCGGTGTCCAAGGCGCCGGGTTTCCGGATCGGAAATGTTTTTGTTCTGGCGGGGGTTCCCAAAATCATGCAGGCCATGATGGAAGCGATCGCGCCGACGCTGGACAAGGGCGTACCCATGCAATCGCGCAGCGTGGCTTTGCAGGGTGGCGAAGGCGATGTGGCCAAGCCGTTGGGTGAAATCCAGGCGCGTTATTCAGATGTGTTCATTGGCTCCTATCCCTTTGAAGGGGTGGGAGGATTTGCAACCAATCTGGTTCTGCGGTCGCGTGTTCCGGCGTCGCTCGAAAAGGCCGAGGCGGAGGTCAAGGCGCTGGCTGAAAAGATGACCCGCGAGGGCACGGCCAGGGGCTGGTCTTAAGCCGCAAGGGCGCGGCGGACCTTTTCGGTGAGGTCATTGCGGGTGAAGGGTTTGTTCACGAAATCAATCGTGTCGGGAAGGTCCTGCATCTGGCGCACGGAGCCCGGCGCATAGCCGGACATGAAGAGCACCTTCAAACCCGGGCGCACCTTGAGGGCCTTGGCGGCAAGCTCCGGCCCGTTCATGCCACCGGCCATGATCACGTCGGACAGCACCAGGGCAAGATCGTCACGCGCCGTTATAATCTCCAGGCCATTGGGGCCGTTCGAAGCGACAATGGCTTCATAGCCCATTTCCTCAATCATGGCGGCGGCGATGTCGCGCACTGCATCATTGTCTTCGACGACCAGCACGACCTGCTTCTTGGCCGGGACTTCGACGGTTTGCGAATCATTGGCGGCGTCTTCCGGACTCACGCCCAGCTCGCGGGCGAGATGCGATTGGAGTTCGGACGGCCGGATGATGCTATTAGCAGCCGCATTTGGCTTAAAGCTGGGGAGATAAATTTTTACCGCTGTTCCGTGGCCCACTTCGGAATAGATTTTGATGTGGCCGGCGGATTGCTTTACGAATCCATAGATCATGGAAAGGCCCAGCCCGGAGCCGGCCTCTGGACCTTTCGTGGTGAAGAAGGGCTGGAAAACCTTTTCAATGTTTTCCGGCGCGATGCCAGCACCCGTATCGGTGACGGCGATTTCCACGTAATCGCCAATGGCGACATCCTCATGCTCGTTGCAATAGGCTTGATCCAGATGGCGGTTCGCCGTTTCGATAATGAGGTTACCGCCCTTGGGCTTCATGGCGTCACGGGCGTTGATGGCAAGATTGAGAATGGCCGTTTCCAGCATGGTCTGATCGGCCTTGATAAGCCAGAGGTCTTCCTGCGGAATGATCTTGAGGTCAACGGTGGCGCTCACCGCGTGTTTCAGCATGTCCGTCATCTTCAGGATGAGTTCGTTTGCCGATATCTCCTTGTTTTGCAAGGTTTGTAAACGTGAGAAGGCCAGCATGCGTTTGGTGAGGTCAGAGCCCTTGTCGGCAGCTTCGAGGGCAGCACGGATGCGTTTGCTGGCGCGCTCATCATTCTTCACCAGTTGCTCGACAAGCTGGAGATTTCCCATCACAACCATGAGGAGGGTGTTGAAGTCATGGGCCACGCCGCCGGTGAGTTGGCCTACGGCTTCCATCTTCTGGGCCTGCAGGTATTTGCGCTCGAGCGCCTTGCGCTCAGTCACGCATTGGCAGGAACCGAAGAGGGTTTCAACCTGGCCCGCCGCATTGCGCTCGGGTTCAATGGTGCATTGGAAGAATTCAATGTCACCGGACTTAAGTCGCACGGCAATTTCGAGATCAGTTATTTGCTGCCCGAGCTTGGCGAGCTCTATGCCTTCAGCGAATTTTTCCTTGTCGCCCGCCTCGATCATGTCCATGAAGGTTGCGAGATTGGGATGGACGATGGCCTCCTGCATGCCGATGAGGCTTGCCATTTCGGTTGAGAGGCGCGACACGTTGGTTTCCACCCGCAGGGAAAAGCTGCCGAGCCTTGCCGCTTCCTGGGTGCGCTTGAGGTTTTTCTCGGAGCTGCGCATGCGTTCCAGGGTCGCCATCTGGTCGCTCACATTGCGGCAGAGGCCAACGCATTTTATCGCCCGCCCGCTTGCCGGGTCGCGGACCACGCAGGCCACCGATTCGACCCAGACATATTCGTTATTGTGCATGCGAATCCGGAAGCGCGACTGAAAAAGCTCGGTGCCGAACGGCGCTTTCTTGATCATGGCCATCAAGGTCTTGTCGGCGTCTTCGGGATGGATGCGGGCATTGAACTTTTCAAAACTCAAATCCGAGCTTTCCGGTTTCAAGCCAAGGATTTCATACATCTCCGGCGAATTGTAAGTTTCGCCAGTGACAAAATCATGGTCCCATACGGCGTAGCTGCCGGAGCGCAGGGCCAGATTCAAGCGCTGCTCATTTTTGATGGCATGGTTCGCCTGCTCTTCATTGGCATGCTGGCCAATGAGAATCATGAAATCGCTGATGCCATCGCTCCATTGCTGCTGCTTGAAGGAGGAGGCTTTTTGGACGGCTAGGGGAGGCGCGTAGGTCACCTCAACGTCTGGAAAAACTTCGCCTGGTTTGGCGGAGAGGTAGCGGGCCGAAATTGTTCCCGTGCCGTATTTCACCAATTGACGGCCTACGATGTCGCTGCGGGCGCAATTCCATTTGCGGATAGCGGCCGTGGTCAGTTCGGCGACAGTGGCTGTCGGAAGCAAGACCGCAAGGGCTTCGATGTTTGCCAGCTCAAAGGCATTCATCAGCTGCGAAACGGGATTTGCAGTCTTGGTCATTCAGGAGGCTCCGGAACCCGGTTTTTTTTCCAGTTTTGCCCCGAAAGTGTGAAGCAAGGGTTGACGGGCAAGTGGTGGATTGCGCCAAATTGACCAAGCGGGCATAAGGATTCTTCGGTATTATGCGGATTTGGGTGCGAAATGGACGAAAAATGGCAAAAAAGCTTTCCGGTTTCCTGGGACCAGTTCCACCGGGACGCCCGCGCCCTCGCCTGGCGCCTGTCAACGGCGGGGCCTTTTGAGGCGTTGGTCGCCATCACCCGGGGCGGACTTGTTCCGGCTGCGGTTGTTGCCCGCGAGCTTGGCATCCGGGTCATCGAAACGGTTTGTGTGGCGTCCTATGATTATGACAAGCAGGGCGCCATCAGCATTTTGAAGACCGTGAGCGAGAAGGTCGTGGGCTCGGACAAGGGGGCGGGGGTCCTGATCATTGACGATCTGGTGGACACGGGCGCCACGGCGCGGGTGGTGCGGGAAATCCTGCCGAAAGCGCATTTCGCCACGGTCTATGCCAAGCCCCTGGGGCGCCCTCTGGTTGACAGTTTTGTAACCGAGGTGAGCCAGGATACCTGGATTTATCTTCCCTGGGACATGGGCCTGCAGTTCACGCCGCCTTTACAGGACGGCGCGAAGGCTTGAGACGATTGGTTTGGCGGGCGTGGCGTAATGGTAGCCGCAACGGACTTAAAATCCGTTGGAAGAAATTCCGTGCCGGTTCGAGTCCGGCCGCCCGCACCAGTCTTTGCCTGGCGCCGCAAGGAGGGCCTCAGGGGCCAAGGCGGTCGCAATCGCCGTGCCTATCATGCTGGCATTCAGTTGTGCCCGGCCAACCGTTCCTGGTTTAACAGCAGCCATCGCGAAGTGTCGATGAAGTAGGCATACCAGCAGAGAATGCCCAACAGCTTGGCGCCATCCTCGATGAAATCTTCCCAGTCGCCAATATTTGATTTCAAAACGCCTGCCAGCGGCGACTGGTCAATTACCACAGACAGCGCAAAAAATGACAGTGCCGCCAGGAGCATGACAAAATTCGATGCAAGAATTAACCTCCCAAACACAATCAGGTAGACGAGAACAATTAGCACCAACGCACCGACGACTACCATTTGCTGCACGCCGAGATAACTTGGCGCCAATGCCTCATGAATTACGAAAAAATCATCCAGCATAAGATAAAGTGACAGCAATCCGGAACAGAGCAAGAAAACATAACCGTATCGAAATCCCAAACTGCGAAAGACGAAAACGGTAAAAAAACATGTGCTGGCAGAGGCGCCCCACACAAAAGCCCCCAAACTTGACACACTTCCTGCAAGGGGGTGCAATCTGCTGAGAACGCTTATGTCACGTGTATAGAATATGATGGGCACCTGGTAGGCAACGCGCATCAGCGCGACAACACCCAACAACAGAACACCAAAAAAAAGGAGGTAATAGAAACCTCGAAATGGATTAGACATTTTTGAACCAATTTCGAAATGAGTTGAATACTTGAGGCCGGCGCGATTTTAGCGGGGTGTTGAACCTTTTATTGAACTTGCCATGTGATCTCCCGCCCCCGTCGGCAGTATAGTCATTGTGAGTTGCGTTTCCAGAGTAATTTGTTGCCCGCAATGAGAAGATATTGCATGTTCAGCATCGCGTCGAGAACGCTGTTTGCGGTGCGATTGTAAAGAACCTCAGGTTTTCTTTTAGAGACGGCCCTGCATAA
The DNA here is from genome assembly GCA_030680855.1 of Aestuariivirga sp. Taxonomy (GTDB): domain Bacteria; phylum Pseudomonadota; class Alphaproteobacteria; order Rhizobiales; family Aestuariivirgaceae; genus Aestuariivirga. The sequence goes on along the minus strand of JAUXUN010000018.1, from coordinate 13,971 downwards.
TGGAATTAAAATCCATTGGGAGAAATTCCGTGCCGGTTCGCGTCCGGCCGCCCGCACCAGGCTTCGTGCTTCGGACTACGCCTGGCGCAGCCGAAGTAGTAACGAGCATGAAGCCTGTCCGGCGTAGCGCAGCGAAGCGGGATTGGTGCCTGCCAATGGAACCTAACGGGGCCAAATGCGTTATGGGCGAAGGAGGACGACCAACATGCGAACTTTTTTTGGAATGATTCTCGGCTGCTTGCTGACCATAGGCGTAGTTTATGTCCATGATTCCATGGCGACTTCGACGGTTGCCGGTGGCACGACCGCCAGCACTTCGCGCGCCATCGTCAACTGGGACGTTGCCAGGAGCGAATGGGTGGAGGTCAAGGAAAACGTGCGCCTGACCTGGCTGAAGCTGAAAGCCAACGTGAGCTGAGCCAATAAATCTAAAGGCGCTTTTCGATCCAGTCCGTGATATCGGCCATGACCTCTTCTTTGCCAATGTCGCTCAGGAGGTCGTGGAAGTGGCCTTCGTAAAGCTTCAGCTTCTTGTCCCTTGAACCGACCGTATCATAGAAGAACTGGCTGCCCCTTGGGACGGTGGCCTTGTCGGCCGTGCCATGAAGTATGAACACCGGCAGGGTAATGCGCGGAAATTCCTTCTTGAGCCGCTCGTCGGCGCGGACCAGGGCCGCGACGGTCAGGGCCGGCTGAACCTCCTTGGCGATGAGCGGATCATTGTTCAGTGCCTGCAACGCCACAGGATCGCGGGTGAAATCCTTGTTCTTGAGTGTGAGGACGGGCAGGTTCGGCGCAATACGGCTCAGGCCCTTGATGATGGCGAGGGCGAAATCGGGGGCGGGCACCTTGAAGGCAAAGCTTTCGCAGATGAGGCCTGTGATCTCGGACTGATTGTCGAGCGCATAAGTGCAAGAGACGACACCGCCGGCGCTGTGGCCGAGCAGGAAAACCGGCAGGCCGGGATCGCGCGCTTTTGCCAGTTTTAAGGTGTTTGAAACGTCACTGACATATTCGTTGATGTGACTGACGAAGAAACGCGCGCCTTCGGACTTTCCGCGGCCGCGCAAATCCAGCGCGTAAGTGACGAAGCCACTTGCCGCAAATTGTTCGGCCACGCTGATGTACTGGCCGCCATGGGAATTTACGCCGTGGCAGATGACGATCACGGCTCGGGGCTTCGCAGCGGGCTTCCACGACCGCAGAAAAATCTTGAGGCCACCCATTCCCTCGAAGGTTTCTTCTTTTGCGGCGATTGCGCGGCTGCGGGCCATGGTGCTCTCCTCGTGGGAAAAGGAAAATTCAATGTTGAAGAGCCGTTCAGGGGTTGTCAATCACACTTGCAGTGAATCTCTTGCATATTGAGGGATCTGCCTTTTTTTTCGGCAGGGGCGCATGCGGCGTGTGCAGCTCATTTCAATTTTGATGCATTTGTGAATTCGCCTATGGTGGGCATCGACCTTAGCTTACTGCGATGACGAAGCCCAAATGAGCAAGCGCCTGCGCCTTACGGAAGATCATGTCCGCCGCACCCACAGGGAGGTGCCCGATACAGGGCCGTTGATGTCTTCGGTGGTGTTTTCCGAGGAGGATTACGATGTGCACCTGAGCGCCTTCCTGAAGGAGCGGCCTGAAGGGCCACTCCTTGTCTTCTGCTACGGTTCGCTGATCTGGAAGCCGGTGTTTCAACCGGTGGCCACCGCGCGGGCTACCGCCTTGGGATGGCAGCGGGCCTTTTGCCTGAAGATCGTGCGGTTCCGCGGCACGGCGGAGCAGCCGGGGCTGATGATGCAGATTGACCGCGGCGGCCAGTGCGAGGGTCTGGTTCAGCAAGTGGCAACCACCAGCGAATGGGAAGACCTTTCTGTGCTGTGGCGGCGCGAGATGACGAACAAGCCGCCGAGCAATTTTCCACGCTGGATTGACGTCATGGTCGAGGGGAAGCCTGCGAAAGCCATCGCCTTCACGGCAAATCCGGAAAGCCCGAATTATATTGGCGGACTTGCAGCAGGCGAGATTGCCTTGACGCTGTCGCGGGCTTGCGGGCATTGGGGAAGCTGCGCCGATTATCTGCATCAAACCGTGCTGTCGCTCGATGCGAACGGCATCCATGACGATCATCTGTGGGACCTCCAGGAACGCGTGGCTGCGCTGATTGAGGCGTCCGATAATGTGTAGCATGCAATCTGAAAATGTATTGGAGCCCGCGCTGTGATGACAATTGATGAGGCGCTCAACGACGCTATCGCCAATTTTGTGGCCAGGCGCCCGAAAACGGCGGCGCTGCATGAGCGGGCCAAGGCCGTTATGCCCGGCGGCAACACGCGCACGGTTTTGTATTCGGCACCCTTTCCCATCCGCGCTGAGCGGGCCGAGGGGTCCACGATCTGGGATGTGGACGGGCATTCCTATCTTGATCTGGTGGGCGAATATTCGGCTGGCATCTACGGGCACTCCAATCCGCGCATCCATAAAGCGGTGGCTGAGGCGCTGGCACAGGGGCTTAATCTGGGGGCGCATCACGCCCGCGAAGTGGTTTTTGCCGAGGCGGTGACAAAGCGCTTTGACCTTGATCTCATCCGCTTCACCAATTCCGGCACGGAAGCCAACATGATGGCGCTGGCGGCTGCGCGCTGTTTTACAAAGCGCAAGAAGATCATGCCGATGGAGGGCGGCTATCATGGCGGCACGCTCTACTTCAGCCATGGCGCCTCGCCGGTGAATGCGCCCTTCGACTGTGTGCTGGCGCGCTTCAACGACATTGAAAAGACCCGCACGCTCATTGTTCAGCATGCGGATGATCTGGCTGCTGTCATCCTCGAGCCCATGCTGGGCGGTGGCGGGTGTCTTCCGGCCACTCCGGAATTCCTCGCAATGCTGCGTGAGGAGACGGCCAAGCGCGGGATTGTTTTGATCTTCGACGAGGTGATGTCGTCGCGGCTGCATCCCAAGGGCCTGTCGGCGCAATATCGCATTCAACCCGATCTCAAAACTCTCGGCAAATATATCGGCGGCGGCATGAGCTTCGGGGCCTTTGGCGGCAAGCGGGTCATCATGGAACAATTTGATCCCTCGCGGCCCGATGCGCTGCCCCATGCGGGCACCTTCAACAACAATACACTGACCATGACGGCGGGCCATGCGGGGCTTACGGAGATTTTTACGGCGGAAGCTTGCGTGGCGCTCAATGAGCGGGGCGAGACGCTGCGCCATGCGATCAATGACCTCTGCATGGGCTATCAGGCTGCCTTGCAGGCTACGGGGATGGGATCGATGATTACGCTGCATCCCATTGCCGGGCCTGTGGTTAAACCAGAAGATGCGGAGAGGGCAGACAAGCGTTTGAAAAGGCTTCTTTATCTCGATCTTCTGGACCAGGGTATTTACATTGCGGAGCGTGGCTTCATGGCGCTTTCCCTGGTGGTCGGTACGCCTGACACACAGCGGCTTTTGGGTGCCCTTGAAAGCTTCATCAAGCGTTATCGGCATTTGCTGGTGGCTTCGGCCTAAGCCCCGGGCTAATATGTATTGAATTCACATTCAATAGAGGAGACCACTATGCTGAACCCGGCCAGCAACCGCTTCAACGCCAAAGACCTGTGGCAGAAGGATCACGATCACTTCCTGCATCCCTGGACGCACTTCGACAGCTTCAAAAAGGAAGGTTCCCTGCTCATTGTGGAGGGCGAAGGCACGCACATCACGGACGTGAACGGCAAGCGTTACCTCGACGGGCTCGGCGGCATGTGGTGCGTGAATGTGGGTTATGGCCGCAAGGAAATGGCCGAGGCCATGGCGGAACAGGCGCTGCTGCTGCCCTATGCCAATGCCTTTGTGGACATGAGCAATGCACCCGCTGCCGAACTTGCCGCCAAGCTTGCGCTACTGGCGCCGGGGTCGCTCAACCATGTGGCGTTTTCAACGTCCGGTTCCTGTTCTAACGACACGGCGGTCAGGCTCGCTCATTTCTATCATGCGCGGCGCGGCGAGCCGTCGCGCAAGCACATCATCTCCCGGCACAATTCCTACCATGGCTCAACCTATCTGACGATTTCCATTGGCAACCGCGATGGTGACCGCACGGAGAATTTCCACTATCTCTCGGATTTCATTCATCACCTTTCAGCGCCCTATCCCTATCGCCGGCCAGAAGGCATGACGGAAGACCAGTTCACGGATTTCCTGGTGGAGGAGTTCAAGGCGAAGATTCTGGAAGTGGGTGCGAAGAATATCGCAGCTTTCATTGCGGAGCCCATCCAGGGCTCAGGTGGCGTCGTCACACCTCCGCCCGGCTATTTGAAGCGCATGTGGGAAGTGGCCAAGGAGAACGGTATTCTGTTCATCGCCGATGAAGTGGTGACAGCCTTTGGCCGATTAGGCCATTGGTTTGCGAGTTATGATGTGTTCGGCGTCGAGCCCGACATCATTGTCTCGGCCAAGGGATTGACGTCGGGGTACTTGCCGTTGGGCGCCACGATTTTTTCCGATGCGGTTTATGAGTCCATCAGCCAGCCCGGACCAAACGTCTGGTTTGCTCATGGCTTCACCTATTCGGGGCATCCCGTGTGCTGCGCGGTGGGACTGAAGAACATCGAGATCATTGAGCGTGAAGGCCTGCTCGACCACGTGAAAGTGGTAGGCGACCACTTTGAAAAGCGCCTGAAGGAACTGGAAAGTTTGCGCCTCGTGGGTAATGTGCGCGGCAAGCGCTTGATGATGTGCGTGGAATATGTGGCGGACAAGGTGACGAAGGTCCATCTGCCCGACGAGATCAATATTTCCAAGCGCATTTCAAGCCTATGCGAGCAGCGCGGGCTTCTGGTGCGGCCGCTGGGTCATCTTGATATCATGTCGCCGCCGCTAACCCTCAGCATGGGTGAGGCAGATTTTCTCGTTGATACGTTACACGGCGCAATTGAAGAGGTGACGCACGACCTGGTGAAGGGCGGTTTGCTGCCCGCAATCGCGCGTCCGATGCAACATGGCGGGAATTGAGGGGCCTAGCAGGCTGTTGAAAAACTCGTCGATTTTGGTTTTGGAATGTGATTCAGTCTGGTTGTGAAGCTGGAGTGATTTGCGATGCGCGGAGACGACAAGCGGACTGAGGGGATGTTTTCGTATGTGCGCCTTGAGGAACGGATAGCCGCTGATCATCCACTGCGGGCCATCCGTGCGTTGGTCGAGGAGGTGCTGTCAAAGATGCAAACGCATTGAGGAAGGCTTCGGCTGGGCCAAAACCATCGGCGGCATCGCACAAGTCGAGGTCCGAGGACTTGTAAAGGTCGCTGCCGCCTTCACCTTCACCATGGCCACCTACAACATCATCCGCCTTCCAAAATTGCTGCTGGCGGCCGCATGAAAAACGACATCAGGCAGCCGCAAGAAACCGCCCCAAAGCCGAAGAGCTACACTCAGCCGATGTCAAAAACTGCCCAACTTTCCTCAACAAGCAAACATTCGCATGAAATTGTGAGTTTTTCAGCAACCTGCTAAAGCGTGATCAACTTTATGTGCAGCGATGGTCACCACTTTTCCTCGCCCCTTGGGGGAGAAGGAAGGGCCCAACACGCAAGTGTTGGGAAGGTGAGGGGGAACAGGTGCCGCAATTGAATCACCTGCTCCCCCTCATCCTCCCAAGCTTCGCTTGGGCCCCGCCTTCTCCCCGCCGGGGAGAAGGAAAATAGAGGAATTTCAATTCAAGGAAGGTTGATCTCGCTCTAACTTATATCGAAATAATAGATGTCTTCCCGACCGTCCCTCTCATCGATTTGCGAGCCGATCTGGGTTGCTCCCAGTTTCAGCGCAAGCGCCAGGGAGGGTGCATTGGTGGGCTGGATTGAGAGAATGACGCCTTCAAGTCCCTGGGTCTTGGCCCAGGCGATGAAAGCATTGATGGCTTCGAAGGCGATGCCCTGCCTGCGGTAGGCTTCGAAAATGGTATAGCCCATTTCGGTTGCCAGGCGTTCCTTACCCTTCAATAGGAATGGCATGGGCTGGTGATGGCAATTCATGCTGCCGACAATATCGCCGGTTTCCTTTGAGGCGATGGCGCGGATGGACCATGGCGCATAGATGGGATCCGCCAGCCACTGATCGTAACGCAATTTGTAAACCCAGGAATCATCGAACCATTCTTCCGGCAGCTGTTCGCCGACCAGGCCTTGGGTGGCCTTGATGTTTCCGGCCGCCGTGCTGGCCAGCCCGGCTAGCGGCACGAGCCGGAGAATGAGGCGATCGGTTTCAATGTGGATCACAGGGCGGCCTTCAAATGGCGGGCAAGATTTCCCTTGGCTCCGGCTTCAACACCTTCCAGACCCAACCATTCCGCCATGAGCAATAACTCCTTGCTCAGGGCCTCGGCTGTTTCCGTGGCATCAGCATGGGGTTCGAGGTGGGCGGTATTGGCCCGCAATACGCCCGCCTGCCGGTCAGCCTTCAGACAAACGCGGGCGGCAAAGCGGTCGCCCATCAGGAAGGGTAGGACATAATAGCCGTATTTGCGTTTTTCGGCGGGCGTGTAAATCTCGATACGATAGTGGAAATTGAACAGCCGTTCGGCCCGGGCGCGCTCCCAAACGAGGGGGTCGAAGGGCGAAACCAAGGCTGTGCCTCCGGCCTTGCGCGGGAGTTTGGTGTCGCGGTGGATGTAGGCCTGATGCTTCCAGTCCTGCACGGATACGGGGATGAGCGTTCCAGCTTCGAGGAGTTCGGCAAGTGCCACTTTGGTTTCAGCCACGGGAAGCCGGAAATAATCCCGCAGGTCAAACTCAGTGCCCACGCCGAGGGCCAGGGCAGAGAGCTCCATGAGCCTGCGGAAGGTTTCGGATTCCGGTGGTGTCGGCTTCTGCAAGACGTCTGAAGGAATGACGTTCTCGGTGAGATCATAGATGCGCTCGAAGGAAGGACGGGCCGCAGTTGTGACGAGGCCTTGGTCGAAGAGGGTTTCAAGCGCCATCTTGCCCTTGCTCCAGCCCCACCAACCACCGGCACCCTTGCCACTGTCAGGGAAATCGCTCACGGCGGTCGGGCCGTTGCGCCTGACGAAATCAAGCGCGCTCTTCACATATTCGCTTTCATCTCTGGCAAACTGGTTCATCGAGCCATAGGTGCCATTGCCGTTCAGGGCGCGGTTCATGCGCCAGCGCATGAGGGGGTGCAGTTCGAGTGGCACAAGGCTTGCCTCATGGGACCAGCATTCAAACATGGTGCGCTTCTTGTTGCTGAAGCTGCGGGCATCCAGCGTGGCGTGATCATAGTGGCCCAGCCTTGAAAACACCGGCAGGTAATGCGAGCGCACCAGAACATTCACGCTATCGATTTGCAGCAGGTTGATCTGGTTGATGGTGTTGCTGATTTTTGTCCAGTTTGCCTTGCCCTCGCGCTTGGGAAAGGTGAAGCCCTGCGCGACAAGGGTGAGCCTTCGGGCTTCAGCGAGGGAAAGGGAGGGTTTCATTCCAGAATTTTTTCCAGCGTCTGGTGATAGGGAGCAAATCCAAAATCGTGATAGGTTGCCATCGCACCCCCATTCCGGGAGAGAACGCCAATGCGAAAAATCTTGCGGCCCTTGGCGCGGGCTTCTTTCTCGCAGGCCTTCAGGAGAGCTTTGCCAATTCCCTGCCGCCGCGCCGATTTTGTGACGACCAGATCAGCCACATGGGCGTAAGTGTAGGCAATCTCGTCGCTCGTTCCGTCGGATTCGCATTTGGTAAGAATGGTTGCATATCCCAGCAGCGATTTGGCGTGTTCAGCGACGAGGATTACACCTTCGTTCTTGACGCACCACTTCTTGGTCTCTGCCAAATACCAGGGGCCAATATCCTCGGGCGGTTTTCCCCACTTGTACAGCGGAGACTCGAATGCCTGCAACTCGCGCACAAGCTCAACGACCTGCGCTTCATCGCTGTCGCGGTATTGTCGGATGGTGAAGCGGCGGGTTATGCGGCCTCGTCGTGCCATACGGCGGCTTCGGGCCTGGCCCCGCCCGGCTTGAGCTTGGCATTGTGCTTGAACAGGGTTGAGCAATAGGGGCAGACGATTTCTTCGGCACCGCCCATGTTCAGAAAGACATGAGGGTGATCGAGCGGGGGCTTGGCACCGACGCACATGAACTCCTTGGCGCCGATCTCGATCTTGGAAAGCCCCATATCATTCTGGAAATGCGGGGTGGAAGAAGCTGCCATGGAATCCTCGAAATAGCTTGTGAGGGGAGCCAAATAGCATATCTTGCTGGCCATGCACAAATTCAATTCAGACAGTGTGGAAATCGCCTTTGACGATGTAGGGCAGGGTGAGCCGGTGCTTCTCATCCATGGCTTTGCCTCCAACGGACGGGTGAACTGGGTCGATACGGGCTGGGTGAATACTTTGCTGGATGGCGGCTTTCGCGTCATCACCATGGATAATCGCGGCCATGGGGATAGCGAGAAGCTTTATAATCCCGACCTGTATTCGGCAGCGGAAATGGCGGAGGATGCGCGGCGCTTGCTGGATCACCTCAAAATCCCCCGGGCCCATGTCATGGGCTATTCAATGGGCGCCCGGATTGCGGCGTTCATGGCTATAGCCCATCCAACACGGGTGGGGTCGGCGGTTTTTGCGGGCCTGGCGTCGCGGATGATTACGGGGGTTGGCGGCGGCCGTGAGATTGCCAAGGCGCTTGAGGCCGCATCGCTTTTGGACGTGACGGATGTATCGGCGCGCACCTTTCGGGTATTTGCGGAGCAAACCCGTGGTGATTTGAAGGCCCTGGCGGCCTGCATCAGGTCATCACGGGTGAAGATTACGGCAGAGATGCTCGCAACCATCAAAATCCCCGTTCTGGTGGTTGTGGGTGAAAAAGACGACGTTGCCGGGGAAATTGTCCCGCTTTTGGCGGCAATTCCGGGGGCAACCGGGGTCACGCTAGCCAAGCGCAACCACATGAATGCGGTGGGCGACAAACTTTACAAGGAAGCGGTTTTAACGTTTTTGGGCGCCCATTTACTGGGAATTGACAATTAACCGGGGCACTCCCCATCTATGAGCGGATCTGCTATATATGTGGCATTCAGGAGAACGAACCATGCGCCAATCCACCAAACCGCAAGTCGTCCAGGCGATTGATCCCGTCTGGGACCGCATGCGGCGGGAAGCGGAAGACATTGCCCGCAAGGAGCCGGTTCTTGGCGGCTTCATTTTCTCCGCCGTTCTCAATCACAATACTTTTGAACGGGCCCTGGTGCACCGTTTGGCGCAGCGCCTGGGCAGCGTGGATTTGAGCGCCGAGCTGGTGGTGCAGGCTTTTGAAGATGCCATGGAAGAAGAGCCGGAAATTGGCTTTGCGGCACGGGCTGACATTATTGCCACGTTCGAGCGGGATCCCGCCTGCCACCGCTATGTTGACCCGCTGCTTTACTTCAAGGGCTTTCAGGCTTTGCAAACCCACCGCATGGCGCACCGGCTTTTGCACATGGGGCGGCATGACTTTGCAAGCTATCTGCAAAGCCGCTCTTCGATGATTTCCAGTGTTGACATCAATCCGGCCGCCAAGATCGGCAAGGGCATCATGATCGATCATGGCCATGACATTGTGATTGGTGAAACCACAGTAGTAGAAGACAACGTTTCCATTCTGCAAGGTGTTACCCTTGGCGGAACGGGCAAGGAAAGCGGGGACCGCCATCCGAAAATCAGGCACGGCGTGTTGATTGGTGCTGGCGCCAAGATTCTCGGAAACATTGAGGTCGGCCATTGCTCGCGGGTTGCCGCCTGCTCGGTCGTGCTTCATGATGTTCCGCCAAACCGCACGGTTGCCGGCGTGCCCGCCAAGATCGTTGGCTATGCTGGTTGTGAGGAGCCGGCGCGGGCCATGGACCACAAAGTTGAAGATGTTGCGGGCCAGCCGGAATAGGGTTAGACCACGGCCAATCACCGTCAGGAGCACATCACCTTGAAGCCAGAAGAACTTGCCAAGCTGACCACCTATTTCCGCAACACCTTTGGCTCCCCGGCGATTGCGGTGCGCAAGCGCCCGCAGAAGAATGACTCGTGCGAAGTTTATATCGGCGAAGAGTTCATCGGGGTTATCTCCAAGGATGAAGAGGACGGCGAGCTGTCCTACCATTTCTCCATGGCCATTCTGGATATTGACCTGGAATAGCCAGGCTTCACTTTAATCTCATCATGGCCGCGCTTGACGCGGCCAACTTTTTTAAACCGGGGAGTTGCCCGCATCAAGTGCGGGCATGATGAGAAGAGTGGAGAGCCAAGCCTAACGCGTGAATTCCTTCAGGAGAATTTGCGCTGTCTCATCCATGTCTTTCCATTCCGCCAGCCTTTGACGCGAGAAGCGCACCCGCGCCATGACGCCGTTGCTGAGCGGCCACAGGCGCTCGCAAATGATAGGTCCCAACACGGACGGTATCTTATCACACCTGATCACTTCGCCCGTAGGCGCCATGAGAAGCTCGGAATCCGTGTAGGGTGAATCGGCCTTGAACTTCCTGAGAACAAGTCCCGCTTCCTCGCTTTCCGCTGGATCAAGATAGACGCTGTAGATCGGAGCCATGCGCTCCTCAAGTCCGGTGCGGCCAAGGCGTGGTTCCAGTGTGATCAACACCCAGTTCTGCAAGTCCGTTGGCAAGGCATGGACGATGTTGAGTTGCTGGCGGTCAAAGGGCCAGGGCAGGCGGAGGTCAATGCGCGTGGCATTGCCCAGAATCGGCTTGTCGATTTTCGCCACGATGGTTTCAGGCAGGGTGAATTCGGTGTCTTCCAGGGTTGCCACAACAACCGAGGTGGAAGGTGCGCCGATTTCCGGGCGGCCAAAAAGCAGGGACGGATTGGGCACGAAGTAAATCGCCAGCACCACGCCAGCGAGGCTGAAAAATGTCATGAGCACGAACAGAAGAATAATCCCCAAGGAGCGTTCGCGCCGGCGCTGCAGAAGATAGTTAAGGTGATGGCTGACCATGCGGCGAAACTATAGGTCGGGCTTTTCCTCTGGTCCATGACTTGCTGCGTAGTCCCCAGGGATGCGGGAATGTGCCTGAATGATACAGGCCAAGGGGAGATGAGCATGGATATGGTGCATTTGGCCTATCTGTTTGCCGTAGCCGTTGGGATCGTTACGGCTGGTCTCACGGCAAGCCTGTGGACGTTGGCGGCGGGGGAAGAGCCGCGGTTTGGCCTGTTGCTTGAACCAAGCGCCGTTGCGCCGCTGCGCGCGCTGGTGGTTGTTATCTCCGCACCTCTCCTGCTTTTGCTTGCGGCCTGGCGTTACGTGGGCAGTGCCAGTGTGGGCATGCTGCTGGTTGTTGCAAGTTTGGGCTGGAGCTTTTTGCTGGGTGTATTTATCCTGACGCAATTCTTTGGCGTCATCTGAACGGGAATCCCTATGGCACTTCATGTCCTTGACGGCATTGCTCCAGAACTGCCGGAGGAGGGGGCCTATTGGGTTGCCACCAGCGCCGATGTCATTGGCCGGGTGCGGCTAGCGCGAAATGCCAGTGTCTGGTTCAACGCGGTTCTCCGCGGCGACAATGAGCTAATCTCGGTGGGAGAAGGCAGCAACATTCAGGATGGCTGCGTGCTGCATACGGATATGGGCTCGCCACTTAGCATCGGTGCAAACTGCACCATTGGCCACAAGGCCATGCTCCATGGCTGCACGATTGGCGAAAACTCCCTGATAGGCATCGGGGCCATCATTCTCAACAATGCGGTGATCGGCAAGAATTGCCTGATCGGGGCGCATACGCTTATTCCTGAACGCAAAGTCATTCCCGACAATTCCCTGGTGATGGGATCTCCCGGCAAGGTAGTGCGGGAGCTTGACGCGGCGGCGATTGCGCGGCTCAGCGCTGCGGCTGCCGGCTATGTGCGCAATTGGCAGCGCTATGCCAAGGGCCTGACTTTGGTTTAAATCTTTTTGGGCTTTTTTGCTTTTGCGGGAATTCGCGAAATCGTGTGGTCCGTGTCGGTCAACAGGCTCAGGGCGGCCTTGCGGGCGGCTTTGGCGCTTCCCCGTTTCACCGCTTTCAAAATGCCTTCATGCTTCGGAATGAACATGTCCGGCTCCGGATTGTGGGTTGAGGTGAACTCGAACATATTGGTGAGGGCTGCCTCAATCATAATTCCAAAGGGCGTGAGGAACACATTGTTGGCGGCGGCCAGAAGCGCCAGGTGAAACCGCACGTCGGGGCCTACGGAATTTAGGCCCGCTTTGGCCTTGCGCATGTCCTCGAAGGCTTCGCTGATGGCGCGCAATTGCTGAGGCGTACGGTTGAGGGCGGCAAGGGCTGCGACTTCCGGCTCCAGGATTTTCCGCACTTCCTGCACCGAGGCGAAGAATTCTTGCGGGTTCATGGAAGCCATGTGCCAGGCCAGAACATCGCGATCGAGAATGTTCCAGTTCTCGCGGGGCTCAACGCGCGAGCCGATTTTTGTGCGGGACTTGAGCAGGCCTTTGGCAGTGAGGGTTTTTACGGCTTCGCGCACGGTGGTGCGGCTCGCCCCATAGATGCGGCACCAATCGGCCTCGTTGGGCAAAATAGCACCCGGCGCATAGACGCCACTAAGTATCTGATTTCCGATACTTTGCGCCACTTTGCGGTGCAAATTGCTGCCGGCGGACTTGGCAAGCGAGGCTTTGTGCGGTGATTTTCCGGGATTCATCTTGTCTCTCATCTGGCCAAATTATCATACAAATAAGGATTGCGTGGCCACATCCAATATCCTAACAATAGCGTTTCTGGGTGAAACTGCCCGGAAAATCTTTACCGCAGCAGCGCTGCACAATGGGAGGAATATATGTTTACGCGTAGAAATTTCTTGGTCACTTCGGTGGCCGCAGGCTCGCTCTTGGCCACTGGCCAGGCGATGGCCCAGGGCAAGGGCCTTATTGGCATTTCGATGCCCACCAAATCGTCAACGCGCTGGATTTCCGATGGCGAATCCATGGTGAAGGAATTCACTGCGCTTGGCTACGACAGCGATCTCCAGTACGGCGAAGACGACATTCCGAACCAGCTTGCCCAGATTGAAAACATGGTCACCAAGGGCGCCAAGGTTCTGATCATCGCCGCAATCGATGGTTCAACCCTCTCGGACATCCTCGGGAAGGCCCAAGAGGCCGGTGCCAAGGTGTTCGCCTATGACCGGTTGATCACCAAGACGGCGGACGTTGACTACTACACCACCTTCGACAATTTCGGCGTTGGCGTACTGCAAGGCACTTCACTGGTGAAGGGTCTCAAGGAGCGCTTTGCCAGCGTAAAGCCTTGGAATGTGGAACTTTTCGGCGGTTCGCCGGACGACACGAACGCCTTCTACTTCTATGATGGCGCCATGTCGGTACTGCAGCCTCTTATCGACGCGGGCGATATTGCCATCGTTTCCGGCCAGATGGGCATGGACAAGGTTGGCACATTGCGTTGGGACGGCGCGGTTGCTCAGGCCCGCATGGATAACCTGCTTTCCGCCAACTACACCGACAAGAAGGTGCATGGGGTGCTGGCTCCCTACGACGGCCTGTCACGCGGCATCATTTCGTCACTCAAGGGCGTAGGCTATGCGCCCGGTCCTGAAATGCCAATCGTCACTGGCCAAGACGCGGAAGTGCCATCGGTCAAGGCGATGATGGCCGGCGAGCAGTATTCGACGGTGTTCAAGGACACACGCGAACTCGCCAAGGTCACGGCCAAGATGGTTGACATGGTTCTGCAAGGCAAGGAGCCCGAGATCAACGACACTAAGACCTACAACAACGAGGTAAAAATCGTGCCGTCCTACCTCTTGACGCCCCATGACGTGGGCAAGGACGACATAGAGAAGCTGCTCGTTGGCTCCGGCTACATCAAGGCCGAAGATCTGCAGTAACAGTATAATGAACGGCAGGCCCCGCAAGCTGGCTTGCGGGGCCTGTTGATTTTCGCGTAACTATGGATTTGAAGAGCAGGGTAAACCTGCCGGACGGTGAAGGGAGGGTGGGAT